>JBEKRP010000040.1:0-24755 GCA_049518595.1 Steroidobacteraceae bacterium | reverse complement strand
CGCAGCAGGTGATCAAAACCGGAGAAGTGATCCATGTGCGTGTGCGAAACGAACACGTCGCTGACGCGCAGAAGCTTGCGCGTTGGCAGAACGCTGATATCCCCGATATCGAAAAGGATCGCGCGGCGTTCGAACTTCAGGTCGATCAAAACCCCGGGATCACCGAAGGTCCGGTTGACGAGTTCCGCGTGAACGATCGGACGCACCGTGCGGAGAATACCATCTGCTCCCAGAACACGCCGAACCGCGCTACCCTATGCGCGAGAGGCGCTGTCCGCCTGAGACTCGTTCGAGGCCCTCAATCCGAGCGGCATCGTGCCGATCGGACCGGATCTGGATTACCTGCGCGCTCTGGGCTAGAGTTAGAGCCCCATGTACATCGCCATGAATCGATTTCGCATTGCACCAGGCCGTGAGGCCGAATTCATCGAGGTCTGGCGCCAACGCGACAGCCACCTCGCGGGTGTGCCGGGCTTTCGAAAATTCGATCTGCTACAAGGACCCGGCGATTCGCAGGCGACGGTGTTCGTTTCACATTCAACCTGGGACAGTGCGGCGGCATTCGAGGCCTGGACGCACTCGGAGGCGTTTCGCGCAGCCCACGCCAACGCCGGCCAGCAGCGCGGGCTCTACCTCGGGCCGCCGCATTTCGAGGGATTTGAGGCCGTGCTCTAGCGCAAGCGATTCCGGCCCTCGCGCGTGCGGGTGAGATCGCTGGCGCACTATTTTGCGCGGTCGATTCAATCATGAAGAGCGCGCTCGATTGCCTCGCGAAAGGCGGATTCGTCCAGGGCGCATACTCCCTCCCACTCGGCGGTAATCATCTCGGCTTGGTCTATAGTGATGTCGGCAACCATAAAGCACTTGACGATGTCGCCATCGCTTTCGACAAAGCGGGCGGTCTCGGTCTCATCGTCATACGCACGCGTGGATACGGGTTTCCTGTCTGCAAGAACTTCTGCAAGCTGCTCGCCGTTTGGAATCGGCGCGAGGAACCTTGCCAACTCTGCGTCGTCATCCAGGCGCGCAGTCGTGGTGACTATTTCCCTGAGCATGGTGGGCGATCCTCCACTTAAATCGTAAAATCGCAGGCGTCATGGCGTACTGCGCGTTCATTGCCTCAACGACCCTCGTGTTCGAGCAGATACATGTAGCGCGACAGGTTACGGTCCATGACGTTCGATTGCCAGCCGCGCAGGTACGGCTTCACCAGGTGCCGCGTGGCGTAGTAGTACAGCGGAATATAGGCCGCGTCGTCGTTGAGCAGCCGTTCGGCCTGCTCGAACAGCCGGAAGCGCTTGCCCGCGTCGGCTTCCTGCCCGGCCGCATCGATCAGCTGATCGAAGTGTGGATTCGAATAGCCCCCATGGTTGTTGCCGTTGCCGGTGTAGAAAATCTGCATGAAGGTGTAGGGATCCGGATAGTCGCCGATCCACGCGTCGTGAAACAGCAGCAGCTTGTGCAGCTGCAATTCCTGCAGCAGCACCTTGAATTCGCGCTCGTCGATATGTACCTCCGCGCCCAGGACGCTGCGCCAGTTCGCGGCAACGGCCTCGAGGTAGTGGCGCGAGCCGGTATCCAGCATGGTCGCGTCGAGGTCGAGGCGCAGCGGGTGTCGGTCCGAATAGCCGGCCTGGGCGTACAGGCGGCGCGCGAGCGCGTAGCGTGCCTCGGTGGACAGTCCGGTCCAGTCCGGCAGCGGTAGTTGGTAGTCCGGCAGCGGCGGCATCAAGGTGTAGGCCGGCTCGTACACGCCCTCGCGCATATAGCGTGCCAGCGGTGCGCGATCGAGCGCCAGCACCAGCGCCCGGCGCAGCGGCAGATTGTCCTTGAATGGCGGCTGTGCGAAATTCATCCCCAACATGTAATTGCCGAAGTACGGCGAGTTGACGACCTGTTCGCCGAGCGCCGACTTGAGCCAGGCGCGCTGGTTGGCCGGGAAGGAATCCGTCCAATCGACATCGCCGGCCAGGAAGCGGGACACCTGCGCGCTGCCGTCGGTTAGGATGTAGTAGACGACGCGCTGCAGGCGAACGTGAGCGGCGTCCCAATATCTATCGCTCTTCTCGAGCGTCATGCGGCTGCCGAGCACGTTCTCGCGCAGCACGAACGCCCCGTTGCACACGAGGTGCTCCGGTCGCACCCAGTTATCGCCATACTGCGTGATAGCCGGTTCATAGACAGGATACATATATTGCTGCGCCAGCAGATCGAGCAGATAGGGGGTCGGACCGTTCAGCCGCACTCTGAGCGTGTGATCATCGAGCGCCTCGACGCCGAGCGTGTCGGTGGGTTTCTTGCCAGCGGCGATCTCCAGTGCGTTATCAATCGCCGCAAGTCCCTGCGCATACTCCGCGCCGGTTCCGGGATCGACCATGCGACGCCACGAGTACACGAAATCGCCTGCCGTCAGCGGTGCGCCGTTGGACCAGCGCGCGTCGGGCCGCAGATGAAATACCCAGGTCTTACCGTCGGCGCTGCTCTCCCAGGAGGACGCGACGCCGGCAGACGCCTTGCCAGCGACGTCAATGGTGGTGAGTCCTTCGAACAGGTCGTCGAGGACGCGCTGGCCCGGCACATCGGTGGCCAGCTGCGGATCGATCGATCGCGGCGTGTCGTCCAGGGCGCGCGACAGAGATTGTACGCTCGCCAGGGCCGTACCGACCGTGATCGATGATGCCGGCGATGGCTCCGGCGCCGACGACGGGGAATCGACGCTGCCGCAGCCGGCGATGAGGCAGGCCGCGCACGCGGACGCCGCTCGACGTCGGGCTGCCGTCACGACTTGAGCACCACCTCTTCGGGCGCGTGTACGAAATAGCCCTGGATGTACTGCACGCCGAGCTGCCAGACCACCGCCATGGTGTTGGCATCCTCGATACGCTCGGCGATGGTCTGGATGTGATGCCTGGCCGCCGCATCGGCGATGACGCGTACGCGCCGCTGCAGATCCGGGCTGCCGGCTAGGCCCTGCATCAGCGAGCCGTCGATCTTGACGAAGTCCATCGGCAGCGATCCGATCAGGCTCTGCGACTGCGGGCTGGTGCCATAGTGCTCGAGCGCGAACTTCAGGCCGCGTGCGCGCAATGCATTGACCAATTGCGTCGTCTGCTGCAGGTGCATCGTGGCCACCTCCTCGGTGATCTGCAGACACAGGCGCTGGGGCTCGGCATGCGTCGACTGGAGCTGCGTCTCCAGCCATTGCGGTAGCGACGCATCCACGGCGCTGTCGCGCGACAGCCGTACGAACAGCAGATCGGGCTTGCGCTTGGACACCAACGACAGTGAGGCGCCGATGACCCAGCGGTCGATGTTCTTCATCAGGTCATTGCGCGCGGCGGCCGGCAGGAACTCGGAGGGCAGGACTTCCTTGCCCTGGGCATCGAGCATGCGGATCGCGACGTCGAAGATCTTATGATCGCCGCCGGCCAGCGACGCGATCGGCTGCTGCACCAGTCGAAAGCGGTTCTCCATCAGCGCCGCCTTGATGTGCTTGACCCACACCTGGTCATAGGCCTGCACGCGGGTGTCGTTGTCGGCGCGATCGACCGTGACCATCTGATTGCCGCCGCGCTCGCGCCCACGGCGCGTCGCATCGAGGGCGTCCATCGCAGCCAGGTCGATGTCGGGCTTGACGGCCGCCACCGCCCCTAAGCCGATGGTACAAGTCGCGTGCAGCGCGTGGCTGCCGACCTGGAAGGGATGCTTGGCGACGCGATCGATCAGGCTCTCGCACCAGGCCTCGACATCGCGCTGATTGCCGCGTTCGAGCAGCAGCAGCAGGCTGGTACCCCCGAAGTGGCCAGCGATGTCATGCGGCCCCAGCAGCGTGCGCACGATGTTGGCGAAGACGATCAGCATCTGCTCGCTGGCGAGAATGCCTATGTCGCGCTCGATGGCGCCGAATTTATCCGGGCGCACGCAGGCCAGATAGCGCACGCCGCCGGCGACCGGTTGCCCCAGCCGCTCCTGCAGCGCCGACAGCAGATTGCGCCGCGTCAGCAGCCCGGTACCCGGGTCGCTGCGTACCGCGGCTTCAAGCTCGCGCGCGAGCTGCCGATCATCGCGCTTATGCGCCGCCACGATCAGCCGCACGCCGGGCTCGCCATCGAATTCTGCCAACGCGAGCGCCAGTTCCAGCGGCACCACCGAGCCGTCGCCGAGAATCGCCCCGGCCCTGAGCGTGTGATTGCTCCAGCGCCCCTGCAGGCACGCCGCCAGCGCGGCCTTCAGCGGCGCATGCGTCGTCTCCTCGAACAGGTCCATCACCGGCTGGCCGACCAGTCCGGCGGCGTCGACGAAGCCGAACAGCTCGAGCCAGGCGGCATTGGCGTCGACCAGGATGCCCTCCTGAATATGCGCGATTGCGTCATTGGAGCGCTGCAGGACCGCTTCCAGCTGGCTGCGATAGTCCTGCGCGGCCCTCAGGGTCGAATTCAGGGTGCGCTCGAGCCGAAAGGCGCGCAGCTCGCGCGCGATCACCGCCTGCAGCCGGCTAGGCTGCTGCAGCGATACGGTATCGCGGGCGCCCTGGGCCATGTCCTCGGCGATCACGCTCTCATCGACCTGCTCGCGCACCGCGATCAGCGGCACCGTGCCCGATATCTCATCGCGCATGCTGGCGAGCGTTCGCAGATCCTGGCCCGCGCCCAGGTAGCAGATCAGCAGCTCGGGATTGAGCTGCGCGAGAGCATCGGGAATATCCTGCGCCGCGGGAATCCAGGTGCAGTGCGCGGCCACGCCGGTTCGGCGCAGCAAGCCATTGAGGGCCTCGACGGCATCGCGCGTGGCACTGTGTACGATTAGCGGAACCGCGGTGGGATCGCTCAAGAGTCTCTCTCCGGAAGAGAGGAGTCTAACACTCGGGTCGCGCGTGGCTGTGAAGCGCATCCCACGAGGCATTCGCCAACACCGTCTTGGCCGCGGCTCCCGGCGTCTCGCGCGCCAGTCGCGGCAGCAGGTAGCCCGGCAAACGTGCGGCCAGCCCCGCCATCAGCTCCCGTGCGCGTGTTTCACTGACCTCGAAATGCGCCGTGCCGCGAACGCGATCGAGCAGATGCAGGTAATACGGCAGCACGCCCGCCGACCACAACGCCGCCGACAACTCCTGCAGCGCCGCGACCGAATCATTGATTCCGGCGAGCAGCACCGACTGGTTGAGCAAGGTGGCGCCGGCGGCGCGCAGCCGCGCGGCGGCGCTGCGAACCGTGGCGTTGATTTCATTAGCGTGATTGCAGTGAAGCACGATGACGCAGGGCCAGGGCAGGCCAGCGATCCAGGCGATCAGCTCGTCATCGACGCGTTCCGGCAGCACCACCGGCGTGCGCGTATGCAGCCGCAGCCGGCGAACATGCGGAATGGCACGCAGGCTCTGCGTGAGCCGCGCCAGCCGGGCCGTGGTCAGGGACAGCGGGTCGCCGCCGGAGAGGATCAGCTCCTCGATCGAGCGGTCGGCGGCGATGAGCCCGAGTGCCTCGCGCCAGCGCGGGCCCTCGCTCTGGGCGCTGTCATAGGGGAATTCGCGACGGAAGCAGTAACGGCAGTGAATGGCGCAGGCGCCGGTCGTGAGCAGCAGCGCCCGGCCGTAATATTTGTGCAACAGTCCCGGGGCGCGCATGGCGGCGCGTTCCTCGAGCGGATCGGCACCGAAGCCGGTGTGCTCGATCAGCTCCTGCAGCCCAGGCAGTACCTGGAGCAGCAACGGATCGTTGGGGTCGCCTCGGCGCATGCGGCGCACGAAGCCGCGCGGTACGCGCAGCCGAAACTGCGCCGCGGCGGCGTGGCCGCCGAGCGCGAGCTGCGGGTCCAGGCCGAGCAACCGGCACAGCTCGAGCGGATCGGTGACGGCCTGCGCCAACTCGCGCTGCCAGGTCTCGATGCGCTGATCGGGCTGTGGCTGGCGGGTCAAGGTTGATGTCGTTATCATACGCGCCCTTTTTTGACGGTCGCCATTGTGCGGCCGCAAGCGGCGGAAAAGAAATGGCCAGCTACACGACCAACGAGTTCAAGTCGGGTCTGCGCATCCTCATCGACGGCGATCCGTTTGCCATCGTCGAGAACGAGATGGTCAAGCCTGGCAAGGGTCAGGCCTTCAACCGCGTCAGGATTCGCAATCTGAAGACCGGCCGCACGATCGAACGCACTTTCAAGTCCGGTGAGAGCGTGGAAGCGGCCGACGTGGTCGATGTCGACATGCAGTACCTGTACAGCGATGGCGATTTCTTCCATTTCATGATCCCGGAGAATTTCGAGCAGCATGCCGCCACCAAGGCGGTGGTCGGCGACAGCGCGCAATGGCTCAAGGAGGGCACGGTCTGCATCGTGACGCTGTGGAACAACGTGCCGATCGTGGTGACGCCGCCGCCGCACATCGAGCTCAAGGTGGTCGAGACGGATCCGGGCCTGCGCGGCGATACCGCGACCGGCGGGCAGAAGTCGGCCAAGCTCGAGACCGGGGCGGTGGTGCGCGTGCCGCTGTTCATCAACGAAGGCGAAATGCTCAAGGTCGACACCCGCACCGGGGCCTACATCTCTCGCGCCAAGCAGTAACTCCAGCGGCTGCGCTGCCGGCGCACGACGCCTGCGCCTCAAGCGCGCTCGAGCGGGAAGGCCAGCACTTCGCTGATGTCGAGCGCGCCGGCGCGCAGCATCAGCAAGCGATCAAACCCCATGGCGACGCCGGACACGGGAGGCAGCCCCGCTGCGAGTCCATCCAACAGCGCCTGGTCGATTTCCGGGGCCGGCAGACCGCGGCGCCGGCGCTGCTCCCGATCGGCTTCGAATCGTGCGCGCTGCTCGGCCGCGTCCGCAAGTTCCTCAAAGCCATTGGCGAGCTCGAGGCCGCGGTAGTAGAGCTCGAAGCGCAGGGCGAGTCGCGGATCATCGGCGTCCAGGCGCGCCAGCGCCGCCTGGCTGGCCGGATAGCTGTGCACAAAGCACAGCGTGTCGGCTCCCAGGCGCGGCCCGACCGCGCTGCCCATCAGCCAGTCGAGCAGCTCATCGCGGCTACAGTGCCCGGCCACTTGCGGGTCGAGCCGCGCACGCGTGGCCAGCGCGCGCAGCACCGTGTCACTGGCCGTTAGCGGCGCGCAGCCGAGCGTGCGCTGGAAAGCCTCCGCGTAGCTTAGGGGCTCGACCTGCGCCTCCGCGGTCAGGCCCAGCAGCAGCCGCGCCAGCTGCGCCACTTCCTGCATCAGCTGCTGCATCGAATAGCCGCAGCGATACCACTCGATCAGCGTGAACTCAGCGTTATGGAGCCGGCCGGACTCCTCGCCGCGAAATACGTGCGCAATCTGATAGATATCGCCGCTGCCGGCCGCCAGCAGGCGCTTCATCGCGTACTCCGGCGAGGTATGCAGGAACAGTGGCGAGCGATGGCCAGGTAGCTGCACCTGCGCCGAGTGGATGTGCAGGTCGGTGACCGCGTGGCGCACGAGCGCCGGGGTGTCGACCTCCAGTACCCGGCGATCGGCGAAAAACTGGCGCGCTGCCGCCAGCAGCTCGGCGCGCAGGCGCAGCGTCGGCAGCGCGGCAGTCGGCCGCCAGCTCATGAGCGGACGGGGACGATGACTGAGCCGAGCCCCTGGCCGACGGCCACGGCAGCCCCGGGTCGCAGCTCCTGATCCCAGCGGGCGAGGCCGGGCGGCAACAGCAGCAGCACCGTCGAGCCCATGTTGAAGAGACCGAGTTCGGCGCCGCGCGGTTGCCACAGGTTGGCGGCGTCGAGCGGCTCGAGGCGATGCATGCCGCGCGCCGCCTGGGGTGCGCTCACCAGCTGGCCGGCGCCGGACGGCTGGCGCCAGGGCGTGATCTCGCCGTGCCACACGGTGCTCATGCTGCCGACGAACAGTGCGCCGACCAGCACCACGACGAACGGGCCGTACTCGCCGTCGAATGCGCAGACGATGCGCTCATTGCGCGCGAACAGGTCCGGCACGCGAGCGACGGTGGCGCTGTTGACGGAGAACAGGCGGCCGGCAATGCGCCAGGCGGCGTGCAGGCGCCCGGCCAGCGGCATATGCACGCGGTGGTAATTGAACGGCGCCAGATACAACGTCGCGTACAGCCCACCGCGCAGCCTCGGCGCCCACACCGCATCATCGCCGAGCAGCGCCTCCAGACTGTAGCGATGCCCTTTGGCCTGCAGCAGTTGATTCGCCTGCAAAGCGCTCGCGACGCTGAGCGTACCGTCACAGGGGGATACGACGCGCAGCGGATCGGGATCGATCGGACGCGCCTCCAGGCGCAGGCTGCGCGTGAAGAAGGCGTTGAAGCTGGGGTAGCGCAGCGGCTCGGGTTCGAGCGCGTCGGCCATGCGCGGCTGGTAGCCGCGCATGAAGGCCGCGATCAGAAAATTCTTCAGCCAGGGTACGCGCGAGCGCGACAGGGCGTAGGCGATTCGGCACAGCAGATGATGCGGCAGCAGGTACTGCAGCCTGACGAACAGCCAGCTCATTAACGCGGCTACAGCCGAGCAGCCGCGGCGACCCGGCGCAGATCGGCGGTGAGCTTCGGAGCCGAGAACGGCGGTGAAAACACTGCGACCAGCCGACCCCGGGTATCGAGCAGATACAGGCTCGACGAGTGTTCCATCGTGTAGCTGCCGTCGGGCAGATCCTGGCGCTCGGCGATTGCGCCCAGGCTGCCGAGCAACGGCGCCAGTGCCGCCGCATCGCCGCGTGCGCCAATGAAGGTCTTGCTGAAGGCGCCGAGGTAGACTTGCAGATTCGCGGCGCTGTCGCGCTCGGGGTCAATGGTCACGAAAACGACGCGGGTGCCCGGCAGCGGCGCCGTGCGCTGCACCTGCGTCAGCGTGGCGAGGGTAGTCGGGCAGAGATCGGGGCAATTGGTGAATCCGAAGAACAGGAGCGTCGGCTGGCCGCGCAGACTCTTGAGGTCGAATTCAGCACCCGACAGATCCTGAAGGCGAAATTGCGCCAGCGCGCGCGGCTGCGGCAGCCAGGTACCGCTCTCGAGCGGCACGCTGGTGGCGCCCAGCATGCGAGCCAGCAACGCTCCGGTGAGCACAGCGGCGGCGCCGATCATGGCCAACAGCACGGTGGTACGACGAGTCATGCGGCAATTATCACACAGCGGCCACGCTAACCCGACGGTCGAAGCTGTGCTCGAGCGCAGCACGCGACGGCTGGCGCGCGCGCGGCTGCACTATGGGCACGGGACCGACAGTGCGCGCGACGATGCGGCCGCGCTGCTCTGGCACGTACTGCGCCTGCCGCTGCCGGCGTCGGCCGCGCTGTATCGGCGCCGCGTGTCGGCGCGCGCGCAGGCCGCTCTCGAGGAGCTGCTGCAACAGCGGATCCGCGAGCGCATACCGGTGGTGTATCTGACGCATCGCTGCTGGTTCGCGGGCCTGCCGATGTACGTCGATCCGCGCGTGCTGATTCCACGCTCGCCGATTGCGGAGCTGATCGAGCGGGGCTTCGAGCCCTGGACGCAGCGCACGCGCGTGCGCCGTATCCTCGATCTCGGCACCGGTTCGGGCTGCATCGCGATTGCCTGCGCCCGGGCATTTCCGCGCTCCAGGGTCGACGCGGCCGATATTTCCGACGACGCCCTCGCGGTGGCGCAGATCAACATCCGTCGCCACCGCCTGTCGGCACGCGTGCGCGCGGTGCGATCGGATCATTTCACCGGGCTCGGGGGCGCCAGCTACGATATTATTGTCAGCAATCCGCCTTATGTGGGGCGGCGCCAGTTCGAGGGCTTGCCAGCGGAATACCGGCACGAGCCACGGCTTGCTCTGGTGGCGGGCGCGGACGGCCTGGACTCGGCGAGGATTATTTTGCGCGATGCAGCATCGCATCTGAATTCCGGCGGAATCCTGATCGTCGAGGTTGGCAATTCGGAGAAAGCTCTGCGGCGCGCGTATCCACGGCTGGCGTTTACCTGGCTGGCGTTTGAGCGCGGCGGCGGCGGCGTATTTGTGCTCGGGCGCGAGCAGCTACTGCAGCGGATGTGACGAACTAACGAATGTCGGGCAATACCATAGGCCGATTGTTTTCGGTGACCTCCTTTGGCGAGAGCCACGGGCCGGCGCTCGGCTGCATTGTCGATGGCTGTCCTCCGGGGCTCGCGCTCGAAGCGGCCGATCTGCAGCGTGACGTCGATCGGCGTCGCACCGGCACTTCGCAGTTCGTGAGCCAGCGGCGCGAAGCGGACGAGGTACGGATTCTATCGGGGGTGTTCGAGGGCCGGACCACCGGCGCACCGATCGGGCTACTGATCGCAAACACCGACGCGCGCTCGCGCGACTACGATCGACTGCAGGATCGTTTTCGTCCCGGACACGCCGACTATACCTATCAGCAGAAGTACGGCCTGCGCGATCATCGCGGCGGCGGGCGTGCCTCGGCACGCGAGACCGTGATGCGCGTGGCCGCCGGTGCGATTGCGCGCAAATATCTGGCCGAACGCCTCGAGGTCCGTATCTACGGCTATCTGAGTCAGATCGGCCCGCTGACGCTGTCGCCGCGCCAGCCGACTGCGGCTTATGAGAACCCGTTCTTCTGTCCCGACCCGCAGCGATTGCCCGAGCTCGAGCAGCTCATCTGGGACATACGCGCCGCCGGCGACTCGATCGGCGCGCGCGTGACGGTGTGCGCCGAGGGCGTGCCGCCGGGGCTCGGCGAGCCGGTGTTCGACAAGCTCGATGCCGACATCGCGTCCGCCATGATGGGCATCAACGCCGTGAAGGCGGTGGAGATCGGTGATGGGGTCGCGGTGGTTGGCCAGCGCGGCAGCGAGCACCGCGATGAGCTGACGCCTGCAGGATTTGCATCAAATCACGCCGGCGGCACGCTCGGCGGCATATCCTCTGGGCAGCCGATTGTGGTGCATCTGAGTTTCAAGCCGACCTCGAGCATTCAGGTGCCGGGCCGCACGATCGATGTCCGGGGCAACCCGGTCGAGGTCGTCACTACCGGGCGCCACGATCCCTGCGTCGGCCTGCGTGCGACGCCGATCGCCGAGGCGATGCTGGGGATCGTGCTCATGGATCATTACCTGCGGCACCGCGCGCAGAATGCCGACGTGGTGTCAGCCACACCGGACATTACGCGGTCCACGCCTGGGCCGGGTCAGGGCCAAATAGGAGCTTAGATAAGCGATGGGCGGGAGTTTCAGGGTGGCGGTGGTCGGAGCGACGGGCCTCGTGGGTGACACCATGATCAGCGTGCTCGAGGAGCGCAAATTTCCCGTGTCCGAGCTGTATGCGCTGGCGAGCAATCGCTCGCTCGGTAAAACCGTGCGCTTCGCCGGCAAGCAACTGCCGGTGGAGGATCTGGCCAGCTTCGATTTCTCGCGCGCGGACATCGGATTGTTTTCGGCGGGCAGCGAGATCTCGGCCGAATATGCGCCGAAGGCCGCGGCCGCCGGCTGCACGGTGATCGACAACACCTCGCAGTTTCGCTATCAGGACGACATTCCGCTGGTGGTGCCGGAGGTCAACGCGCACGCGATCGGCCGCTATCGCACGCGCGGCATCATCGCCAACCCGAACTGCTCTACAATTCAAATGCTGGTCGCGCTCAAGCCGATTTACGATGCGGTCGGGATCGAGCGCATCAACGTCGCGACCTATCAATCGGTTTCGGGCGCCGGCAAGGAGGCGGTCGAGGAACTGGCAGCGCAGACTGCGAGTCTGCTCAATGGCCGGCCGATCGATGCGCCGCGGCTGATCTCGAAGCAGATCGCATTCAATTGTGTGCCGCAGATCGACCGATTCGAGGACAACGGCTACACGAAAGAGGAGATGAAGCTGTTCTGGGAGACCCGGAAGATCATGGAAGACCCCTCCATTCGGGTGAATGCGACCGCAGTGCGGGTGCCGGTGTTCTATGGCCATTCCGAGGCGGTGCATATTGAGACACGGCTCAAGATCACGGCCGCCCAGGCGCGCTCACTGCTGCAGCAGGCCCCGGGCGTGGCCGTCATCGATGAGCGCAAGCCCGGCGGCTATCCGACCGCCGTTACTGAAGCAGCGAACCACGACACGGTTTATGTTGGCCGTATTCGGGAAGATATGTCGCATGAGCGGGGTCTTGACCTGTGGATTGTGGCGGACAATATCCGTAAGGGTGCTGCCACCAATAGCGTGCAGATCGCTGAGATTTTGGTTCGCGAGTATTTATAAGTTATATTGCAACCCAAATAGGTGCGGGCCTAGGTTTTGCATTAACTATATGTTTTATAAGGATTACTCAGCAACCAGGTTCGCCGGGAGACACGATGTCCAAACGTAATTTTTGCCCGGTCCTGCTGCTGGCATTGCTATCTCCGGCGGTCACGCTGGCGCTGGGCCTCGGGGATATCCATCTCAAATCGTCCCTGAATGTGCCGCTCGATGCCGACATCGAGCTGGTCGGGGCCAGCGCTGACGACCTTTCCAGCCTCAAGGCGAGCCTGGCTGCGCGCGAATCGTTCACGCGCGGCGGCCTGGATTATCCGGCATTTCTCGGTGCGCTCAGCTTCGTGCCTGAGAAGACTGCGGATGGCCACAACGTGCTGCACGTGCACTCGGCCGACGCCGCGAACGAACCGTTCGCGACCCTGCTGGTCGAGGTGGATTGGGCACGCGGCCATGTGGTACGCGAATACACGGTCCTGCTCGATCCGCCCGTGTTCAGCAGCACTGAGGCTTCGGCAAAGGCCAGTGTCGCCGCGCCCAGCGCTGGCAGCACCGCCCGCAGCGGCACCGTGGAACAGCGCGCCGCCGCCGCGGCCAGCGCCGCCGCCGCCGCGCCCAGTGCAGCTGACAATGCGCCAGCTGCTTCGGCGGCGCCGGCGTCGACGGCGCAGACCATGTCCTCCGCGCCCGCCAGCAAGATGAGCGCTGCGCATCCGGCCGGCAGCCGTTACACCGTACGGCCCGGGGATACCCTGTCCGCCGTGGCATCGCAGGCCTACCCCGGCGGCGATCGCCGCATGCGTGCGCGCGAGCTGGTTGCGATTTATCGCGCCAATCCAACCGCCTTCGAGGGCAACATGAACCTGCTGCTCGCGGGCAGCCGACTGGAGTTCCCGGGCGACTCCGAGCTCGAGGCCATCAGTCCTGGCGAGGCCTCTACTGAGGTGCGGCGCCAATACGCTGCCTGGGCGGGCGCTCACGGCGCCGGGGCGCCACAGGCCCACGCCGGTAACGGCGAAGCGGCCGGCGGGCAATTGCGCCTGGTGCCACCGCAAGAGTCGGCGCAGACCCCGCCGAGCGTCGCTCCCGGTGCGCCCAGTTCCAACGCTGCTCCCACTGCTGCCAGTGGCGCCAATGCCGCCGCCCTGACCCAGCGGGTGCAGCAGCTCGAGACCCAGCTGGCCGAATCGCAACGACTGCTGCAGCTGCGTAACGCCGACCTGGCCGCGCTGCAGGCACGGATGGCCCAGAGCGCTGGCAATAACGCAGCCGCGCCGACGCCGACGGCGCCCACTACCGCCGCCAAGGCTCCAGTGCCTGCCGCAGTGCCGCCGGCGGCCCCGGTCCCGGCCCCGACCGCCCCGGCCCCGGCGGCCACTCCAGTGCCTAGCGAGAACGTCACGCCGCCCGCGCCGCCAGCAGCCGCAACCCCGGCGGCCAAGCCCAGTGCGCCGGCCGCGGCGGGCGGTGAAGCGGGCAATTCGTTGCTCGATCTGATCGAAAAATATTGGTACGTTCCTGCAGGTCTGCTGGCCGTGCTGATCATATTGGTGGTGCTGCGATTTGTGCGCGCACGCCAGGAAGATGAATTCGATCGTTCGCTCGGACGACTGCAGCCGTCGTTCGAGACCCCCGCGACGGATACCCTTCGTCCTTCCGACACGGTGCCGGTGCGCACCCTGCCGCCCGCGGGCGCAGAGACTTCCTACCACGTCGAGGAATCCGGCGCGCATGAGCAGCCGGCATTCGAGCAGCCGCCTGATGGGGGTCATTTAGCGGCCACCGGCCAGCACGTTGCCATCGACGACACGATCACGGGAGAGCGGCCGGCGGCGCTCGATCAAGGCGATCCGCTGGCGGAAGCGGATTTCCACATGGCCTATGGTCTGTACGATCAGGCGGCGGACCTGGTGCAGATCGCGATCTCGCGCGAGCCGAATCGCCGCGAGCTGAAGCTCAAGCTGCTCGAGGTGTTCTTCGTCTGGGGCAACAAGGATCGCTTCCTGCAAACCGCTCGCGAATTGGCGGGGACACGTCCTCAGGCGCTGGCGGGCGAGTGGGAAAAGATCGTGATCATGGGCCGGCAGATCGCGCCCGAGGACCCGTTGTTCGCCAACGCCGGCGCCCTCACCGGGGCAGCGAGCGGCGGAGTCGATCTCAATCTGGAGGGCGGACAGAACCGGGTCGATTTCGACCTGCTCGGTGAGCCCTCAGTCGGCGGCGGCAACGCCGAGGCCGGAGTCGGTCTGGATCTGGATCTAGGCGCGGCGCTGGGCCCTGGCGATATCACCGGCGAGGTCAACAAGGTCGGCGACGCCAGCGTGGACTTTGTGCTCGATGATCCGGAGCGCGGCAATGATTCCACCGGTTCGACGCGCGAAATGCCGGGCGCCCCGGGATCGACTCGCGAAATGCCAGCCGTGGCGGGAGGGGCCGGGACCGCTGTGGCCAAGGAATACACCGCGACTATGCAGCTCGTGGGCGCGCCCGGGGTTAGCCCCGAGGCCCCGACCGTCGAGCAGCCGCAGCTGCGCAGCGGCGAGGGTGCCACGATCCGTGAAAAGATCGACGCGGCCGCGCGCACCGGCACGTCCGCTGCGGAACAGACCGCCGAGCTGGCGCTCGATGACCTGGGGCTGGACCTGGGTGCGCTCGAAGGCATCGCCGATGAGACCAGCATCACCAGCGTGCCCGATGCCCCAACGATGCTTTCCAATCTGGATGAGGATACGCGCGAGTTGCTGGCACGTGCCCGGGCAGAACACGCAGACAGCGATGCCACGCAACGCTCGCCCACCGGCGACGGCCCGAGCGACAGCGGCACGTGGTTGTTTACCGACAGCGACTTCGCCGACGGCATGGCGCGCGAAGCCGGCAAGGCTTCAGGCTCCTCCGAGGCCGGCACGCCGACCCAGCTGATCACGCAGATCGCCCCGCAGCCGCCGATGGAGACGGACACGAGTGCGACCTCGAGTCTGGCTGCACTCGACAGCAGCGCGCTCGACCTGGATCTCGGCAGTATGGCCGAGGAATCAAGCGGCAATGGGATCGATCTGGACGTCGGTACGCCTTCGATCGCCGAGGGTACCTTCGTTCAGACGCAGAAGATCGCAGCCGGGGAAATGGCGCTGCCCGAGCTCGAGCCGGCCACGATGAGCGAGGTCGGCACCAAGCTCGATCTGGCGCGTGCGTACATGGATATGGGTGACCCGGAGGGTGCGCGCAGCATCCTGGCAGAGGTGTTGAGCGAAGGCTCGGTGTCGCAAAAGCAGGAAGCGCGCCGGCTGATGGATACCCTGCCGGGCTAGGCTCAGAGCGGCCTCGCGACCCATGCGCCGCCGACTGGCGGTCGGCCTCGAATACAACGGCGGCGCTTACTGCGGCTGGCAGCAGCAGCGTGGCGCGGCCAGCGTGCAAGCTGCGCTCGAACAGGCCTTGAGTCGCGTCGCCGACGAGCCCATCTCGATCATATGTGCCGGCCGTACCGATGCCGGCGTGCACGCACGCGAGCAGGTGGCGCACTTCGACACCCAGGCGGTGCGCAGCCCGCGCGCCTGGCTGCTCGGGGCCAACACCCACCTGCCGCGCGATATCAGCCTACGCTGGGCGCTCGGTGTGCCCGAAGATTTTCATGCTCGCTTCAGCGCACTCGCGCGCAGCTACCGTTACCTGATTCTCAACCGCGTCACGCGCTCGGCGCTGGCGGACGGGCGTGCACTCGTGGCGCACCACAGGCTCGATGTCGCGGCCATGCAGGAGGGCGCACAGTGGTTGATCGGCGAACACGACTTCAGCGCTTTTCGCTCCTCGGAGTGTCAGGCGCGCTCGCCGGTACGGCAATTGCGATGGTTGCGCGTGGCACGCAGCGGCGACTGGATCGCCATTGACGTGACCGCCGATGCGTTCTTGCATCATATGGTGCGCAATATCGTCGGCCTGCTGCTGGCGATCGGGCAGCAGCGGGCTGCGCCCGAGCGCGCACGCGAACAGCTCGAGTCGCGTACGCGCAGCAGCGGTGAGGCGACCGCTGCGGCCCAGGGGCTGTATCTGTGGCGGATCGACTACCCGGGGCAGTTCGGCCTCCCGGCGGATTCGGCTATCATCGACGCTCCGATTCTTGGCTGGCCGTAACGCCCGCCGCAAGGATTCGCCGCGATGTCCTGGTTCGAAAAGATCGTGCCCTCGCGCATCAAGACCGAACGGCGCTCGCGTTCGGTGCCTGAAGGCCTGTGGATCAAGTGCCCGGCCTGCGATGCGGTGCTGTATCGCGCCGAGCTCGAGCGCAATCTCAACGTCTGCCCCAAGTGCAGCCACCATATGCGCATCGGCGCGCGTGAGCGGCTGCGCGCGTTGCTCGATCCGGAGCCGATCAGCGAGATCGGTGCCGGCGTTATGCCGGACGACCCGCTGAAGTTCAAGGACAGCAGGCGCTATCGCGACCGCCTGGCACAGGCACAGAAGACCACCCGCGAAAGCGATGCGCTGGTGGCGCTCGCGGGGCAGCTGCACGGCGAACCCGTGGTGGCCTGCGCGTTCGAGTTTCAATTCCTCGGCGGCTCGATGGGCTCGGTAGTCGGTGAGCGCTTCAAGCGCTCCGTGGACTTCTGCATGGAGCAGCGTTGCGGCCTGGTGTGCTTCTCTGCCACCGGCGGCGCGCGCATGCAGGAGGCGCTGCTGTCATTGATGCAGATGGCGAAGACCAGCGCGGCGCTGGCGCGCCTGGCCGGCGCCCGGCTGCCTTTCATCTCGGTGATGACGGACCCGACCACCGGCGGCGTGTCGGCCAGCCTGGCGATGCTGGGCGATCTTAATATCGCCGAGCCGCGCGCCCTGATCGGATTCGCCGGCCCGCGCGTGATCCAGCAGACCGTGCGCGAGACGCTGCCGGAAGGATTTCAGCGCAGCGAGTTCCTGCTCGAGCATGGCGGCCTCGATCTGATCATCGATCGGCGCGACATGCGCGACCGCATTGCGCAACTGCTGCGTTTGCTGCAAAAGCGCCCGCCCCTGCCAGCCGCTTGAGCAGGTCGCTCGAGCAGTGGCTGGCCTACCAGCAGGGCACGCACAACCTGAGCATCGATCTGTCGCTCGAGCGCGTGCGCGAGGTGGCGGCGCGGCTTGGACTGCTCGAGAAGCGCTGTCCGGTGGTGATCGTTGCCGGCACCAACGGCAAGGGCTCGACCGCGACCACGCTAGCGGCTTTGCTTCAGTCCTGTGGCCAGCGCGCAGGGCTGTTCACCTCGCCGCACCTGGTGCGCTACAACGAGCGCGTGCAGATCGACGGCGTGCAGGTGAACGATGCCGCGCTGCTGGCCGCTTTCGAGCGTATCGAGGCGGCGCGCGGTGCCGTGACGCTGACGTTCTTCGAATACAACACGCTGGCAGCGCTGGAGGCGTTCCGCCGCGCGGCGGTCGCCGTGATGGTGCTCGAAGTCGGTTTGGGCGGCAGGCTCGACGCTGCCAACATCATCGATGCCGATGTCGCGGTGCTGTGTTCGATAGGCTTCGATCATCGCGAATGGCTGGGACCGACACTCGAGGCGATAGGCGCCGAGAAGGCGGGGATCTTTCGCCGCGCTCAAAAAGTGGTGCTCGGTAGCGCGGCGATGCCCGCGAGCGTGTGGCGTGCCGCGCGCGAACTCGATTGTCAGGTCTGGACCGCGGAACGGGAGTTCAGCTGGCGCATTCACGGCGACGGATCCGGCGGCGAACCGTGGGACTATGGCTGCACCCTGTGCACGCTCGCGGAATTACCGCCGCCGGCGCTGGCGGGAGCGATTCAATATCGGAATTCGTCCAGCGCGCTGACCGCATTGCAACTGCTGGCGGTGCCGGGTGCCTGCGATCGCGCCTGCATCGTGCAGGGCCTGAGCCGCACTGCGCTGCCGGGGCGCTTTCAGATCGTCCCGGGCGAAGTCGAGTGGATCCTGGACGTGGCCCACAACGAGGCGGCAGCGGCGGTGCTGGCCAGCGCGCTCGCCGCCCGGCACTGCGGGGGCCGCAGCTTCGCGGTCGCCGGCATGCTGGCCGACAAAGACGCGGCGGCAATTGCCCGCGCACTCGATCCCCTGATCGATCAATGGCTACTTGCCGGCATCGTTGATGAACCGCGCGGTCTGGATGCACGCGCGCTGCAGGCGCGGCTGCCGCCGCTGCGCGGTACGGTCGAGCTCGCGACCGACGTGGCGGCGGCCTGCGCACGTGCACGCGTGCTGGCGCGGCCGCGCGATCGCGTCATTGTGTTCGGCTCGTTTTACGTGGTCGGGCCGGCGCTCGTGTGGCTTGGGCTATACTGAACGCGGATAGGTATGGAAAACCGCCTCAAAGAGCGACTGACCGGCGCGGCCATCCTGGTGGCGCTGGTCGTGATGCTGGTGCCGGAGATGTTTCATGGGCAACGCGGCGACGTTGCGACGACTGCCGGCAGCAGCGGTGAGGGACCGCCGGTGCGCTCCTACACCATCGATCTGTCCAACAGCCCGACACGTGCCGGGCCGCTGCAGTCGACCCCGGCGGGTGGCGGCAGTGGCAGCAATGACGACAAGCCGACGACGGTGCCGGCGCCAGAGCAGCCAACCGCGGTGACGACCACGGCTGCGGACGGTGCGGTCACTGCAAGCCGGCTCGCGGCCGCGGCCGCGGCGCCTTCGCACGGCGCCCAGGGCGGCTGGGGCGTACAGCTCGGACTGTTTGCCAAGCGCGACAATGCCGAGCGGCTCGCGCATGCCGCGCAAACCCAGGGGTTTGCCGTCAGCGTCTCGAGTGCCGATGCCAAGGGACTGTATCGCGTATTTGCCGGCGGTATGGCCGACCGGGCTGCGGCGGAAGCCTACTCGCAGCGGCTCAAGGATCACGGTTTTGCCGCCGCCGTTGTCGCGTCACCGTGACATGCGCGGCACTAAGGCGCCGGAGCTCACGATAGAATGACGCCTCCGCGCCGGTAACCGTGGCTATGAACTGGTTCGACTATCTGCTGATCGCGCTGATTGCATTTTCCTGCGTCGTGGGTGTGCTGCGCGGGCTGCTGCGCGAGGTGATAGCGCTGGTGACGTGGATCGCTGCGGTCTGGATCGCCTGGCATTATGCCGGTGTGCTCGAGCCGCGCCTGGGCGGGGCGCTCGCGTCTGCAGGCGTGCGCGCCTGGGCCGCGCGCACCATCATCTTTCTGGGGATCGTGCTGATCGGCACCTGCATTGGCGCCATCGTCGGGCATGTTGTACGGCTGTCGATATTCAGCGGCACCGACCGCTTTTTCGGCGGCATCTTCGGATTTCTGCGAGGACTGGTGATGATCGGTCTGCTTGTCATGTTGTGTCATGCGCTGCGCTTGAACGGCGAGCCCTGGTGGCGCGGCTCCACGTTGATGCCTTACGGCGAACGCGCGGCGAATGTGCTGCGTGGCATGGTCGGTGAGCGTAAAATACTCATCGAGCAGTCAGCCACCGCGTCGAATCAACGAATCTAAGGAACTGTAGCGCAATCATGTGCGGCATCGTCGGTATCGTCGGCACGAGTCCCGTCAACCAGCGTCTCTATGATGCGCTGACGGTCCTGCAACATCGCGGCCAGGATGCCGCCGGCATCATGACTGCGTCTGAAGGCCGGCTGTGCTCGCGCAAGGGCGCGGGGCTGGTGCGCGATGTGTTCGAGCAGCAGCACATGCTCGCGCTCCAGGGTAACGAGGGCATCGGCCACGTGCGTTATCCGACCGCGGGCTGCGACAGCCCTTCCGAGGCGCAACCCTTTTATGTCAATGCGCCCTACGGTATTTGCCTGGCGCATAACGGCAATCTGACCAATGCCGCCGAGCTCGCCGAAGTGCTGATCCGTGAGGATCGGCGTCATCTGAACAGCGAGTCCGATTCCGAAGTGTTGCTGAATGTGTTCGCCTCGGAGCTGCAGCGCGTGGGTACGCCGCGGGTGACTCCGGCCGATATATTCGCCGCCGCGAGCGCGGTCTATCGACGATGCCGCGGCGGCTACGCCGCGGTGGTCATGGTCATAGGCCACGGTGTGCTGGGCTTTCGCGATCCGAACGGCATCCGGCCACTGGTGCTCGGTCAGCGGCGCACGCCGCGTGGCACCGAATACATGCTGGCCTCGGAGAGCGTCGCGCTCGACATGCTGTCGTTCGAGCTGCTGCGCGATGTCGCCCCGGGCGAGGCAGTGTTCATCGACGAGCAGGGCCGGCTGCATTCACAGCAGTGCGTCGCGACCGTGCGCCATACCCCCTGTATCTTCGAATATGTCTATTTCGCCCGACCCGACTCGATCATCGACAACATTTCCGTGTATCGCGCGCGCATGCGCATGGGCGAGAAGCTCGCGGCCAGGATCCTGCGCGAGCATCCCGATCACGATATCGACGTGGTGATTCCAATTCCGGATACGAGCCGCACCAGTGCTTTGCAGATGGCGCAGATCCTCGGCATCAAGTACCGCGAAGGGTTCACTAAGAACCGCTATATCGGGCGCACCTTCATCATGCCGGGCCAGGAGCAGCGCGAGCGCTCGGTGAGGCGCAAGCTCAACGCCATCGAGCTGGAGTTCCGCGGCAAGAACGTGCTGTTGGTGGATGATTCGATCGTCCGCGGTACCACTTCGGCCCAGATCATCGATCTGGCACGGGAAGCGGGAGCCAAGAAGGTCTATTTCGCCTCGGCGGCGCCGCCGGTGCGCTTTCCGAACGTCTATGGCATCGATATGCCCGCCACCAGCGAGCTCGTCGCCGCCGGCCGCAGCGCCGATGAGGTCGGCCAGTTCATCGGCGCCGATTGGCTGGTGTACCAGGAGCTCGAGGATCTGGTGGCAGCCTGCCAGCACGACAACGCCAAGATCGAGGAGTTCGACACTTCATGCTTCTCGGGTGAGTACGTCACCGGCGATGTCACTTTTGAATACCTCGATCGCCTGCAGCGCGTGCGCTCGGATGAGGCGCGCAACCGGCGCCGCCTCGCACGCTCGGGTCTCAAAGCGATCGGCGCACCCTGAAGGCCGGCCCCGCAAGCGCTCGCAATGCATGGTCGCCGCGCGTCGCCCGTGATCTAATCACGCTAACAGGGCACGGGCGAGCGGGCATGCGACTATTGCTGGTGGAGGAGGATCCGAAGGTCAGGGCGCTGCTCCGCCATCATGTGAGCTGCCGGTGGCCGGAAGCGCAGATCAGCGCGCACCCGCCGCTGCAACGTGGGCCGCTGCCGGTGGAATTCCTCGCGCAAGGCTACGATGCGGTGCTGCTGTCAGCCTCCGCCAACGACGGACACGGACTGATGTGGCTGCGTGAGCTCACCAGCCGCCCGGGTTTTTGCCCGGTGATCTTCCTGCTCGAGCGCGAGGACGAGAAGCAGCGCTCGCACGCGACCGACGCCGGCGCTTACGGAGTCGTCTCCAAGTGCCGCATGGACCACAATCGATTTATCGAGCTGATCGAAGCGGCCGCGCGTGAGCATCGGCGGACGCTGGCCGACTGGCGCATTTCGACCGAAGCGCAGGAATCACGACGCTTCGGCGAGGCGCGAATACCGGGCTACCGTCGTGCTCGGCTGCTCGCCCGTGGCTCGGTGTCGCAGCTTTACGTCGCCGAGAGCGAAAAGGCGGGCATCCTGGTGGTGCTCAAGGTCACGCCCTCGCGCCGTGACGAATCCGGGGTCGATCAGGCGTTCGCACGCTTTCTGCAGGAGTACGAGATTGCACAGCGCGTGCATCACCCGAACATCGTGCGGCTCTACGAGCTCGGCGTCGCGGACGATCATGCGTATCTGGCGATGGAGTACTTCCAGTACGGCGACCTGCGCCGGCGCATGCGCAGCGGCATATCGCCGTCGGAGGCGCTGAACTTCGCCTCGCAAGTCGCTCGCGCGCTCGGCGCCCTGCATGGGGCGGGCATCCTGCACCGCGACCTTAAGCCCGGCAATGTCATGCTGCGGGTCGATGATCAGGTGGCGCTGATTGATTTTGGCCTCGCCAAGCACGAGGCACTCGAGTTCGAGATCACCGATACCGGCCTGATCTTCGGCACGCCGCATTACATGAGCCCGGAACAGGGGCACGGCCAGGACCTCGATCCCCGCAGCGATCTATACAGTCTTGGCGTCATGCTGTTCGAGATGCTGGCGGGACGTAAGCCATTTACGGCCGACAATCCGATGGCGATTATCTACATGCACCGCAATGCCCCAATGCCGCGCTTGCCCGAGCCGCTCGCCGATCTGCAGCCGCTGCTCGAGCGGATGCTCGGCAAGAGTCCGGAGGATCGCTTCACCGACGCCATGGATACGGTGCGGGCGCTCGACGCCGCCCGCACCGCCTGGCTGCTCAAGGGAGCGCTGGTGTGAACATCCTGGCGGCGCCGACACCGGCCGCCTGGGTCGATGCCGCCTGCGAGCACTGGCGCGAGCTGCTGATCGATCACGCCAACTGCGAGAAGAAGGCGGCCTCGAGCGCGTTGGCGCTGATCTTCGCCTATCCCGAGGATCAGGAGCTGAGCTCGGCGCTGTCGCGGCTGGCGCGCGAAGAGCTGCGACATTTCGAACAGGTATCGCAGCTGATGCGCCGACTGCATATGAGCTTCGAGCGTCAGCGGCCCGGGCGCTATGCGGCCGGACTGCGCGCCGCACTACGGCAGCATGAACCGGCGAGAAAGCTCGACTTGATGCTCGCCGGAGCGCTGATCGAGGCACGCTCCTGCGAGCGCTTCGCGCTGCTGGCGCCGCGCCTGCCGGAGCCGATCGGCGGTTTCTACGGCAGTCTGCAGCTGGCCGAAGCGCGCCATTTCGAGCTGTATCTGCGCCTTGCGCACCGTGCCGGTGGAGCTGGCGATCCGGCGCTCGTCCGCTCGCGACTGACGGCGCTCGCCGCGGTGGAAGCCGAGCTGATCACGGCGAGCGATGAGCAGCTGCGTTTTCACTCCGGCCCGCCGCTGCCGACCCGGCCTGAGCCTCTCGCATCTGCCACGGTCAGGCGAAATGCGCCGCCTGGCTCCTCGGCAGCTCCTCCAGCCTGAACCCTTCCGGTCCCCAGGCCAGGGCGCTGCCCCGATCGTGCCAGGCGCCAAGCACGATACGGCGCGCGGGCCGGCCGTCGAGCTCGAACTCGTGTACCGCCGGTCTGTGAGTATGACCGTGGATCAAGGTGCGCACGCCGCAGGCGCGCATAGCCGCGGCGACCGCGGCCTCATCGGCGTCCATGATCTGGCCGGCGGTGCGCTGGGTATGGCGCTGGCTGCCCTGGCGCGCCTGCTCGGCGAGGCTGCGCCTAACGCTAAGCGGCAGGTGCAGGAAGCGCCGTTGCCAGCGCTCGCTGCGCACCACGCCACGCAGCAGCTGATACGGCCGATCGGCGGTACACAGCGCGTCGCCATGCGTGAGCAGCGCCTGCTCGCCGTACAGGTCCACGATGATCGGATCGGCGATCAGGCGCGCACCACTGCGGCGCGCAAAGCCGCTTTGGAACAGGAAGTCGCGATTGCCGTGCATCACATAGCACGCTACCCCGCGCTCACTCAAGGTGGCAAGCGCAGCGCAGATCCGGTCGCGATACGGGTCGCTGTCGTCATCGCCAACCCAGGTTTCGAACAGGTCGCCGAGGATATAGAGCGCGTCGGCCGTGCTCGCCTGTGTCGCCAGAAAGTCGATGAATTGCGCTCCGGCCGCCGGCTCGCTGGCATCCAGATGCAGATCGGAGATGAACAGCGTGCCCAAGGCGGATCGCTCAGCGCTGGTAGTTAGGCTACATTGTACGGATGTCTCAAGACACCGTCGTCACGCGCTTTGCGCCGAGCCCCAGCGGCGCTTTGCATCTGGGAAATGCGCGCACGGCGCTGTTCAATTTTCTGTTGGCGCGCAAGCACGCCGGCCGTTTCGTGCTGCGCATCGAGGATACCGATACCCTGCGTACCCAGGACGCCATGGTTGCCGCGCTGTGTACCGATCTTGCGTGGTTGGGGCTCGACTGGGACGAGGGGCCGGATCGCCCCGGCCCTCATGCGCCCTACCGGCAATCGCAGCGCACGGCGCTCTACCAGCTCTACTTCGAGCGTCTCGAGAGGGAGCAGCTGGCGTATCCCTGCTTCTGCACCAACCTCGAGCTGGATCTGGCGCGGCGCGCGCAGTTGGCTGCCGGGCAGCCGCCGCGCTACGCCGGAACCTGCCGCCAGCTGACCGCCGGCGAGTGCGCAGCACGCCTGGCGCAGGGGCGCAAGCCGAGCCTGCGCTTTCGGGTGCCGAGCGGGCGGCGCATCGAATTCGAGGATCTGGTGCACGGTGCGCAGAGTTATCTTTCGGACGACATCGGCGACTTCATCATTCGCATCGAGGCCGCCAACACTGAAACCTTTGCCCTGACCGTTGCGCATGAAGCCGAACCGAAACGCATGCTCTGGGAAACTCTACCGTGCGTCCCGTTTTTGAATGCGGAACAGGGAGACGAAAAAATACGAGAGTTTGGCGTTCCGGAGGGTTCTTTTGACATTCAGGATCATCTCATCAAGGAATGCGCCACACAAACTCTAACTACAGTAAGCCTTGAAGGTGCGACTCTGGTTTTGCGCGGCACCTTGTCGGGTAAGAACTGCAACACTGAGTACGAGTTTGTGTTCAGGTCAGTGTCAGCG
>JBEKRP010000039.1:0-32376 GCA_049518595.1 Steroidobacteraceae bacterium | reverse complement strand
TCACGCGGACACGCATCATAGGTCCGGAGCAGGCAGCGGCATGGCGCGGCCGTCGCGCAGCGAGATCCAGCCGCGCACGATGCGATAAATCACCCACAGGCCGACCAACCCTAAGCCGAGCAGGCCTACGAGGAAGCCGAGACCGGCCAGCAGCACCAGCGGCATGGCAATGATCAGGCTCACGAGGATCCACAGCCAGGCGTACCAGAAGGTGCGGATCTGCCAGCGAAAGTGCGATTCGAGCCAGGTCCCGCGGGTCTCGGAGCGGCGCGCGTAGTTCATGATCACCGCGATGATCGAGGGCAGACCGAAGACGAAGCGCAGCGCCACGGCGCGGGTAGTGAACAGCGCGCTGAGCACCGACAGCGAATGCAGGGCATAGATCCAGTGGGTGTACTCGATCAGGCCGCGTTGCGGGCTCTCGCTAGCGTTCGGCGGGCCCACGGCCGTGTTCGGTTCCGCATCCATCGCGATCAGTCCTTGCGCACGTAGCGCGCCGCCACCCGCTGATAGGCTTCGCGAAAGGGTATGCCTTCCTTGACCACCAGCGCAAAGGCTTCTTCGGTCGCGTGCACGGCCGGGTCGAGGCGAATGCGCTCGGGGCGGAATCTTAGCGCGTCGAGTGCCGCCGCGACGATGTCGAGCGTCTGGGCGCCAATATCAATGCCGCGAAACAGCGGAAACTTCAGCAGCTGCAGATCGCGCTGATAGCCGGACGGCAGCTTGGCACAGATCGACAGCGCCTCGATCAGGCAGGCGAGCGCTGTGGCGCTGCGCGCCCGCACCAGTTCGAACAGGTCCGGATTGCGCTTCTGCGGCATGATCGAAGAGCCGGTGGTGAACGCATCGGGCAGCTCGACGAAGGCGAATTCCTGCGTATAGAACAGCAGCAGATCGGCCGCCATTCTTCCCAGGTCCTGCATCAGCAGGCCGAGCTCGAACAATAGCTGCGCTTCCGCCTTGCCGCGTGAGAGCTGTACCGAAGTGACCGGTTCCTGTGTCAGGTCGAAGCCGAGTGCACGCGTGGTCGCCTCGCGATCGAGCGGCAGCCCGGGAGTGCCATACCCGGCCGCCGAGCCCAGCGGATTCTTCTCGATGCGCCGGTGGACACTCTTGATGCCGCGGGCATCGTCGCGCAGTTCGGCCGCATAGCCGCCGGCCCAGAGGCTTACCGAGCTCGGCATCGCCTGCTGCATGTGGGTGTATCCCGGCAGCGGCGTTGCGCCTTCGCGCTGCGACAGGCGTTCCAGCGCGGCGACGACAGCGTGCGCGCCGGCATCGAGCTCATCGATGGCATCGCGCAGGTACAGCCGCAGTGCGGTGAGCACCTGGTCGTTGCGCGATCGTCCGAGATGGATGCGGCCGCCGGCGGGGCCGATGCGCGCGGTCAGCCGGCGTTCCAGCGCCGTCTGGCCATCCTCGTCGCTGAGCTCGACGTGCCACAGCCCGCGCTGGTGTTCCTCGCCGAGTGCCGTGAGCCCATCGCGGATCAGCTTCAGATCCCCGGCCGACAGCAGCCGCTGCGCGTGCAGCATGTCGGCATGCGCGATCGAGGCGCGCACGTCGTAGCGCACCAGGCGCTCATCGAGCGCATGGTCTTCCCCGGCGGTGTACTGCAGCACGCGCGAATCGAGCGGCGTGCCCTTGTCCCACAACCGTGTCATGCGGTCAGCCGTGTCATGCGATAAGCCGTGTCATGCGATCAGCCGTGTCATGGGATAAGGCGTGTCATGGGATAAGGCGTGTCCTGGGATAAGCCATGTCATGCGGTCAGCGGTGTCATACGGTGCTTTGCTGCTCGGCCGGCGTCAGCGCGTTGACGTCGGCCACGATCAGGGTGCCCGTGCCTTCGTTGGTGAAGACCTCAGCGAGGATGCTGTCGGTGGCGACGTAGGAGATCACGTGCACTCGGCGCACGCCGCCGCGAATCGCACTCTCGATCGCCTTGCTCTTCGGCAGCATGCCATCGACGATGCGGCCTTCCGCGCGCAGGCGCTCCAGTCCCGCCAGGTCGGTATAGGAAATGATCGACGACGGATCGTCGACGCGCTCGAGGATGCCGGGAGCGCCGGTGCAAAGAATCAGCTTCTCGGCAGCGAGCGCGGCGCCGATCGCCGCGGCGACGGTATCGGCGTTGATGTTGAGCAGCGTGCCGTGGTCATCGGCCGACAGCGGGCTGATGACCGGCATCAGGCCATGGTCCAGATGTTGGCGGATCACGCTGACATCGACCGAATCGATGTCGCCGACGAAGCCGAAGTCCACCGTTTCGGCGTGACCGCTGAGCTTCATCGGTGGACGCCGGTGCGCGCGTATCAGCCCGGCGTCGACGCCGGACAGGCCGACGGCGGAGATCTCCAGATCGCGGCAGATCGCCAGGATGCGGGTATTGATCAGGCCGTTGAGCACCATCGAGGTCGCATCGATCGACTTCCCATCGGTGATGCGCCGGCCCTGCACCATGCGCGTCGGCACGCCCAGCGCCTCGGTGAGTTGGGTCAGCTGCGGGCCGCCGCCGTGCACCATGACGACGCGCACGCCCAGATAGTGCAGGATCGCGATCTGCTCGATCAGCGCTCGCGTGAGCGCGGCATCGCCGAACACGGCGCCGCCCGCCTTGACGACGAATATCTTGCCCTTGTAGAGGCGGATGTAGGGCGAGGCGTTGCGCAGGGCGCGAATCATCGCCGCGTGATCGGATCGATGCATGATCATGTCGGTCGTGGTTACTCCGTGTGCTTGAGCAGCCGATACAGCACTGCCATCTGTGCCGGTAAGCGGTTATAGGCCTGGCGCAGCACCACGCTGCGCGGGCCGTTCAGCAGGGCATCGGCGACCGCGACATTACGCCGCACCGGCAGGCAATGCATCAGCCGGCAATCCGCGCGCGCTGCCGAAAACCAGGCTTCGCTGAGGCACCAGTCCTTCAGGCCGCGACGGGCCTCGGCGTCCGCAGCATCATTGCCGTAGTCGGCGGTGCTCGCCCATTCCTTGGCGTACACCACGTGCGCGCCCTCGAGCGCCTCGCGCCGATCGCTGCTGACGCGCAGCGAGCCGCCGGCGGCGGCGGCCGCGCGCTGTGCTTTGTCCATGATGGCGGGCGGCAGTGCGAAGCCTTCCGGCCGCAGCACCACGACTTCCATACCGCGCATCGCCGCCATGTGCACGGTGGACGCCGGCACCGCGAGCGGTAGGGCGCGCGGATGATAGGCCCAGCTCAGCACGAACTTGCCATGGCGTGGAATGCCGAGCTCATCGAGCGTCTTCCAGTCGGCCAGCGACTGGCACGGATGGTTGACGGCTGATTCGAGATTGATCAGCGGCTTGTCGACCAGGCTGGCCATGAGGGCGAATTTCCGCTCGCTCAGATCCGCGGCCAGATCCTTGCCGTCGGCAAACGAACGAATGCCGAGCGCATCGCAATAGGAGGCCAGTACCGGCACGCCTTCACGCACATGCTCGGCCGCGGCGCCGTCCATCACGACGCCGTCATGGGTTTCGATCTGCCAGGTGCCACTGCCCGGGGTGATCACAAACGACGCACCGCCGAGCCGGGCCATGCCGCTCTGGAACGAGGCCAGCGTGCGCAGCGACGGATTCATGAACAGCAGCCCGAGCACCTTACCGGCCAATGCCTGCGGCTCGGGCCGAGCCTCCAGCCGGCACGCCAGCTCGAGCAATGCGAGCAGCTCGTCGCGCGAAAAATCCGCCAGGTCGATAAACCGCCGCATGGCCGGCTTCAGGCACCGATGTCGAGCAGCGCGTCGCGCAGCAGTTCGACATGGGCTGCTTCCAGCACGTAGGGCGGCAGCAGCCGCAGGATGCCCGGATCGGCGCTGGTGCCGGCCAGGATGCCGCGCTCGAGCAGCGCGGCGTGGATCTGCTTCGCCGGCCGGCTGGTGCGAAGTCCGACCAGCAGCCCCGCACCCTGATGCGCAACCACCGGTCCGACCAGACAGCGGCTGCGGATCAGCGCCGAGAGGCTGCGAACGTGCTCGAGCAGATGCTCGGACTCGATCGCCTCAATGACGGCTTCGATGACCGCGCAGGCCATCGGTCCGCCGCCGAACGTGGTCCCCAGCGCGTCGAGCTTCAGCGCCGCGCTGACCCGCGGCGACATCAGCAGCGCCGCGCACGGAAAGCCGGCGCCCAGGGCCTTGGCGCTCGTGATCATGTCCGGCTGCACGCCGTAGAGCTTGGCCGCGAACGGTTCGCCCACGCGGCCCATGCCGCACTGGACCTCATCGAAGATCAGCAAGGCGCCCACCTGCTCGCAACGCGCTCGCAGCGCCTCGAGAAACGGGGCACCCAGGTCGAAGGCGCCGCCGACGCCCTGCACCGGCTCGACGATCACCGCCGCGGTGTGGTCGCTCACCTGCTGCGCGATCGCGGCGGTGTCACCACGCGCGATGAAACTGACATCGAACGGCGTACGCGGAAAGCCGTACCACTTCGAGGCCGCGCCCCAGGTGACGGCGCCGGCGGCGGCGGTGCGGCCGTGGAACGAATGCTCGATGGCGGCGACGTGTGTGCGGCGCGTGATCGTGAACGCCATCTTGAGAGCGTTTTCATTTGCTTCCGCGCCGCTGTTGACGAAGAAGACGCTGTTGAAGTCAAGGCCCGAGAACCGGATCAACCGCCGCGCCGCGCGCGCTCGCACCTCCATCGGCACCGCGTTGCTCTGAAAGCTCAAGCTGCGGGCTTGCTCGGTCAGCGCCCGCGTCCATAGCGGGTGACCATAACCGAGAGCGGCGACCGCATGGCCGCCGTAGAGGTCGAGCACGCGACCGCCATCGCGGGTGCGCAGCCAGACGCCCTCGGCGCTGACCACCGGCAGCGGATACTGCGCGAACACCGGCGCCAGGAAATCGGGCGGCGCTCCCGGCGGCGCTCCCGGCGGCGCTCCCGGCGGCGCACTCTGCGGTGCGCTCGACGGTGCGCTCGACGCCGGGCTCGACGCTGCGGCCGGCGATGAGGTGGGCTGTGCGTTCATGGGTACTCGATGTAAGGAGGGATCACATTCAGGGCGCGTTCTTCATTACGAAAAACGCGCCCTGAGTGCGATCCCCCGGTGATTGATTTCGCGTGAATGCTCATCACGCCGCTCAGGTCCAGCCCGGCGCCGGCGCCGTGAGTCCGGCGGTCTGCGCCAGACCGTACAGCCGGTTCATCCACTGCACAGCGCCGCCGGCCGCGCCCTTGTTCAGATTGTCAATCGCGCACATCACCGCCACCGTGCGTCCATCGCTGACGGCGGACAGGCGCGCATAGTTGCTGCTGGCCACCTCTTTGACGCGCGGCGGCGCGTCGCTGACCCGCACGAACGGTGAGTCGGCATAGTATTCGCGCAGCGCGCCGAGGATCTGCGCACTGTCGCGCGGCGTTTGCAACGTCGCCTGCACGGTGGCGTGGATGCCGCGCGCGAACGGGCCCGAGTGCGGCACGAAGGCGACCTGGGCCTCGACGCCGGTGGCCGCGAGCGCGCAGGCCTTGATCTCGGGCGCATGGCGGTGGGCGAGCACGTTGTAGGCGTAGAGGTCGCTGTGGCGCAGCGGGTGGTGCGTGCCTTCGCCGGGCTTGCGGCCCGAGCCGGTGCTGCCGGTGACGGCCGCGACGAACAGCTCCGGCGTGGTCAGACGCCAGGCCAGCAGCGGCACGCAGGCGAGCAGGGCCGCGGTGGCGAAGCAGCCCGGATGAGCCGCATGCGGCGTCGTGATCTCGCGCAGATGTTCCGGCACCGCGCAGCTGAAAGCCTGGAGGCGCGCCGGCGCGCCATGCGCATGGTGGTAGACCGCCTCGTAGGCCGCTGCCGAGCGGTAGCGAAAGTCGGCCGAGATATCGACCACGTGCGGCTGCCGGCCGGCAGCCTCGGCTTTTGTCAGCAGTGCATCGATCAGTGCGGCCGCAACGCCGTGCGGGGCCGCAGAGAAAATGGCGCTCGAGCTCTCGCGCTCGATGATGGCCTCGATCTGCGCCTGTGATTTGAAACACTCCTCCGGGAAGGCCGTGGCCAGATGGCCGAAGGCCTGCGCCACCGGCTCGCCGGGCCGGCTGTCGGACATGACGCCGGCGAGCGAGAAATTCGGATGGCCGGCGATCAGGCGCAGCAGCTCGCCGGCGACGTAGCCGGTGCCGCCGAGCACCACAGCGGGAATCGATCGTGGCGCTTCCCGGCTGCGTCGCATCAGTCCGCGGCTCCGGCCGCGAGCCGTGCCACGCCCGCGAGTCCGATCGCTTCGATGACATGATCGCCGAGGGCGGCGGCATCGCTTATGGCGTTGAAGGCCGCGACTTTCATTTGCTGTTGAATGATTTCGACGCCGACCTCGTTGTCGGTCGAAGGGCCGGTGACCACGCAGGGCTCGACCTGAAAGCGCTCACGCAGCAGCTTCACACCGCCCCAGGCCGCGACCGGGTCGTTGGCCGACAGCACCACAGCGGTCAGAGCGCGGCGGATGTCGGCGCTTTCGAGAATGGTATCGACGCCGTAGGTGCCCAGCAGCCCATCGCCGAGCTCGAACACGATCGCGTCCGGCTTGCCGGCCGACAGCTCGCTGAGCATGGTGCGCGTGAGCGCGGGTCCAGTGCGCGCGGTGGTGGTGACGACGCCGAGATCGGTGAAGATCATGGTGCGACGCGCGCCGGCATCGGCGAAGGCCAGAATGTCACGGCGCAGGGACACGCCGGTGGCTTTGAAGGCATCGACCGTCAGGCCGCGGTGACGCATGCGGCCGACGATGGCGGCGGCGGCCGCGGTCTTGCCGGCTTCCATGCAGGTGCCCGCGAGCACCACCACCGGCACGCCGCGGGTGTCGAGCGCGGCGTTGAAATCGAGCGGCCGGTAGCCGACGCGCGCCGGCACGCCGATGCGCTCGCCGAGATAGGGGAACTGCAGCACCACGCCGAGCACCCGGCAGTCGAACGGCTTGCCTTTGTCGGGCGTCGCCGAGTCGCAGATCCCCATGACGCCGCCGATGTTGAGCATCTGAATGATGTCGCCCGGCTTGAGCGAGGTTGGCACGTGGCCCGAATAGCCGAACAGCGCTCGCCGCGGCCCCAGGGCGCCGACGACGATGTCGCCCTTGACGACCTTGGCCATGCGGCCGCTGGTGAGCTCGAGCGTGTTGTAGGTCGACTTGTTGGTGATGACCTCGGCCACGGCAGCCTGCGCGGTGGCAGCCTGAGCGGCGGCTTCGCCGGCGCGGCGATGGAACATGCCGGTCAGCGCGACGATCTTGGAGAAGCCGAGCGCATCGGCCGGAGTCCATTCGCCGGCGGCTTCGCCGTACACGCCCTTGGAAGCGGCCATCAATGAGTACGGTGACTGCACCCCCTCGACGAACAGTGAGCCGGGACGCAACAGCACATGGACCTCGCCGCTCACCCGCTCCTGTGACGACAGCAGCAGGGCCTCGATGTCGCGGCACACCGGATCGAGCAGCTGTCCCTCATGCACCAGATCGCCGTAGGGCTGCGCCACCGACTCCTTGATGCGCTGCTGGCGCGGCGTGAGTACCAGCTTCTCGAGCTCGCGATGCGCGGTGAGCAGGATGTCGGCCGCGGGCGCTTCGAACGCCACCCGCCCCTTGGTGCCGATGATGGTGTCTCCCAGATGAATCCCGCGGCCGATGCCGAACGGCGCGGCCAGCGATTCGAGCTGTTCGATGAGGTCCACCGGGGAGGTTGATTTGCCGTCGAGCGCTACCGGGCGGCCGCGCTCGAAGCGGATGCTATGCCGCTCTGGCGCTCTCGGCTTGCTGAAAGCATCGCGCGTCAGCACCCAGGCGTCATCGGGAATGCTGCCGCTCGAGGTCAGGGTTTCCTTGCCGCCGATGGTCACTCCCCACAGACCCCGATTGATCGAATAGGCAGCGCCGGCCGGCGGCACGGGCAGAGAGCGCTGCTGCAGATACTCGAGCTCCTCGCTGCGCTTGAAGGCCCGATCGCGCACGGGGGCCAGTACTTCCAGATCCGGCGCCAGCGTGCGCAAGGCCACCTCGAAGCGCACCTGGTCATTGCCGGCCGCGGTGCAGCCGTGCGCGATCATATTGCTGCCGAGCTTGCGCGCCATGCGGGCGACGGTCTGCGCCTGCATCACCCGCTCGGCGCCGACGCACAGCGGATAGAGCTGGCCGCGGCGCACGTTGCCCATGATCAGAAATCGCAATACCTGCTCGAAATAATCCACGCGCGCATCCACCTGATGGTGCTCGATGGCGCCGAGCGCCTGCGAGCGCTCGCGCAGCAGTTTGGCGGCCGTCGCGTTGATGCCGCCGGTGTCGACCGTCACCGTGATGATCGGACGGCGATAGTTTTCCGCCAGCCAGGGAACCAGGAACGAGGTGTCGAGGCCGCCGGAATAGGCGAGCACGATAGGCGGGGCGTCGGGCTTGGCGCCCGTCTGGGAGCTCTGCTTCATGGGGTGTCTCAGCTGCGAAACAGGGTATTGAGTCGCTCGATCAGCCGCCGCTGCGCGCGGCCGTCCGCGGTGGCGATGAAAATCGTGTCGTCGCCGGAAATGGTGCCGACGACCTCCGGCCACTCGGCTTTGTCCACCGCAACGGCGACGCTGGGCGCGGCACCGATACTGGTCTTGATCACGGTGATCGATGATCCGGCCGGCCGCACCGCGCGCACGAACGGCGCCAGCGCGCCGAAATCGCCGTTGGCGCGCGAAATCTCATCGGGCGGCGCCAGATAGCGGCCGCTCGCCTTGAGCACGCCGAGTTCGCGCAGATCGCGGCTCACCGAGGACTGCGTGACCTCGAAGCCGTCGCGTCGCAACAGCTGCGCCAGGTCGCTTTGCCGATGCACGACGCCGCCGCGCAGGATGCGCAGGATGGCGTTGCGCCGCTCGAATTGGTGGCGGTCGGTCAGCATGGCAGTTCGTGCATAAAGTCTCGAAATTATGCATAAACATGCACGAGCTGGCAAGCGGCGGCTCGCGGCTTCGCCGCCGGCCCGTCAGCCCGGCGGTGATCCGGCGTGCGGGGCCACTGCCAAGAATCACACTACCGGCGGCCGATCGCTTCAGTTATCTTTCGTACATCCAGGCGCGATAAAATTAATCACGCGCAAAGAGGGGAATTGCCATGGCACAGGGAAACTTTCACGGTCGATTTGTGTGGCAGGAACTCATGACGGAGGACACCGCGACTGCGGCCGCGTTCTATTCCAAGGTGGTCGGCTGGCGTGCGGAGCCTTCCGCCGTCGACGCGACCTACACCCAATTCGGGATCGGCAGCGCCCATTACGCCGGCATGATGCGCCTGCCGGATGAGGCGCGTGCCTCGGGGGCGAAATCGCAGTGGCTGCCCTACATCGGTGCCGCCGATGTCGAGGCGACGATGGCGGCGGCCGAGCGGCTGGGCGGCAAAGTCGTGCGACCCGCCCAGGACATTCCGACGGTCGGCCGCTTTGCCATCCTGAATGACCCGCAGGGCGCCGCTTTCGCGGTATTCAAGCCGGCGCATGAGGGCATGGCTGGCCCCGCGGAGCCGCCGCTCGGCGGCTTTGGGTGGATGGAGCTTGCGACCACCAATCACGAAGCCGCGTTCGATTTCTACAGCAAGCTGTTTGGCTGGCAGGCGCTGAGCCGCATGGACATGGGTCCGCCGGGGGTCTACCTGATCTTCGGCTCCGACGACGTGCAACGCGGAGGCATGTACAAGCTTCACCAGGAGCGCTCGCCGCGGCCTTACTGGCTGGCCTATGCCGCCGTGGCAAACATCGATGCCGCAGCGGCCGCGGCCACCGCGGCCGGCGGCCGCATCATCGTCGGTCCCATGGAGGTACCCGGCGGCGGGCGCATCGCGCAGGTGATCGACCCGAGCGGCGCGATGTTCGCCGTGCATTCGGCGGCCGCAGCCAAGGCGGCAGCGCCCAAGCCCGCGACCAAGCCGCCGGCTGCGAAACCGCCGGCGCCCAAGCCCGCGACCGCGCCGGGGGCTGCGAGACCGCCGGCGGCCAAGCCCGCGGCGGCCGCACCAGCCCCGCCCAAGCCCGCACCAGCCCCGGCCAAGCCCGCGTCAACCCCAGCGCCGGCCGCCAAGCCGGCCGCCGCCAGCCCAGCGCCCAAAAAGGCTGCGCCCAAAAAGGCTGTGCCCAAAAAAGCTGCGGCCAAGAAGGCTGCGGCCAAGAAGGCTGCGCCCAAGAAGGCAGCTGCCAAGAAGCCGGCTGCAAAAAAGGCTCCGGCAAAGAAGAAACCCGCGGCCGGGAAGGCTTCGGGCAGGAAGGCGTCCGGCAAGAAGGCCGCGGCCAGGACGAGCGCAGTGAAATCGGCGAGGAAGTCAGCGAAGAAATCGGCCCGGAAAGCCCGCCATGGCAAGCGCAAGCCGGCCAAAGCGCGCCGCGCGGCGGGTAAGGCGCGCCGCAAGAAGTAACGGCGTGCCGCCGGGCCAGCGCGCAGCCATCGCGGCAGAGCAGCGGCGGCGCGCTATTTTTGGATCGTGAAAACCAGGTCGGCACTGCGCTGGGTGCCGGCCTCGGTCTTGATGGTCCAGTGGTCGCCGACCGTATAGCGCATCTTGACGGTGTTGATGGCCTCGACCAGGCCGACGCCGTAACTGACATAGAGTCGCGGGGATAGATAGCGACCCAGGACCAGCGAGGTCTCGTTGGTCAGGTCCTGCTCGACGCCGGCCTCGATATCGAAACGGCCGCCGACCTGCTGCGCCAGAATCGCGCCGCCCTGCATCAGCGCATCGGAGCGCCCGGCGTTGGCCCGCGCGCTCGGATCGCTGGAATTCTGCAGGTTCTCGAGCGAACCGCCGGCGAGCAGCAGCGACACGATCTGCGATTGGGCGACCTCGGGATCGGAGAAGAAGGTCATGCGCGGGGAGCGCAGGGTGCCGCGCACATTGACCCCGGCCGTGATGTCCGGAAATTTCTTCACCGCGCGCAGATCCAGTCCCGGATCGCTGATGAAGCCGTTGCTGAACAGCAGCCGCCCGCGCACGATGTCCAGATTGCGGCCATAGGCGAGATACTTGCCTTCCTCGACCTTGAGCTCGCCGCTGCCGCGATTGATGCCGGTGTCATCGGACTTCACGGTGATACTGCCGCTCAGGCGTCCGGACAGCCCCTGCGTATTGACGGTGACGCGCTCGCCGAGCACCAGCGTGATATCGCTGAAGACCCTGATCTGAGCCTCGCGCGGCGCCACATCCGCACCGACGATCACCTCATCGCTCGAGGGTAGCGCCGCCTTGGCCAGATGGGCCGGCTCGATGTGCGCGTACGGCAGCGTGACCCGCCCGTGCAGATCGATGCGTCGCCCTTCCATATGCAAGGAGACATCGGGCGAGGCATCGACCCGCGCTTCGGGAATGTTGAGCACCCGCAGATCCGAGCCGAGCAGGTGCAGATCGCCATAGGGCAACCCGTCCTGCCAGCGCAGATTGCCGTTGACGCTGGCATGGCCGTCGGGCCCGGCGAGGGCTGCGCCTTCGATCATCAGCATATCGTCGGCCAATCGTGCGGTGAAATTCACCTCGCGTAGGGAGAGATTGATTTGATACGCGTCCAGCCGCCCGTCGATCACCTTGAGCTCACCGGCCAACCGCGGCGCAGCGGCCGAGCCCGACAGCGTCAGTTGTCCGGTGACGCGCCCGCTGGCGCGGTCGATCGGCGAGACATAGGCACTGACATATCCCAGCGCATGCGTGTCGAGCTCGAGCTCGCCGGTCAGGGGCCAGTCGTGCCAGTCCGCAGCAAGGCCGCGCGCGCTGATCTTGCCGGCCATGCTGCCCGCGTCGCCGGCATCGAGCGCCAGATGGCCCGTCAGCTCATGTTCCGTGATCTGGCCGGTGACGGTGCCGTTGCCCAGATCCAGAGTCTCGATGCGGCCGTTCACGAAATGCTTGTGTATGGCGGCATTGGCGAGCTGCGCGTTGAGGTTGCCGCGCCAGGGCTCCCCGCCGGTGGCCATGGCCTCGAGCGTCACGCCGAGCGTACCGTCGTACTCGGTGCCGGCGGTGAGGCCCGCGGTCATCTCGCGCATCGGCAGATCGATGGCGCGCAGCTCGAGGTAGCGCTGCGCCGGTTCGATCGCCATCAAGGCGCACAGCCGCGCCTGCGCATCGTGCAGGCAGAACTGATCGAGCCGGACGCGCTCGGCAGAGAGCAGCAGTTGCGTCGGTGTCTCGAGGCTCATGTGCAGCCTAGCCTGATTGCCGAGTTCGGCGCTGGCGACGTGCGCCTGCCACTGCCCCGCCGCGTAGTGCGCGGTGCCGCGAACCGCGAGCGTCAGGCCTTCTGCGCGCCCATCGAGCGCCAGGCGATGCTCGGCGGTGGTGCCGTCCAGGCGTAGCGTGAGCTGCTCGAGCCTGCGATCGGCGATCTGCAGTCCCTGCAGTTGCAGCGTCGAATCGACGCGGCCCGAGCCGTGAGGATCGAAGGCGATGCTCGCATCGAGCGCTGCGAGCTGCACGCCGGTCCAGTCGATGTCGCGCCCCTGCGCGGTGGCGACCAGCGTCGGGTCGTGCAGATCACCGCGCACGCTGCCGCGGGCGCTGAGCCGTCCGTGAGCGCCGGGCCTGAACAGTCCCAGATCCGCGGCGTCGAGCGCGAAATTCAGGTCGAGCGACGCACCCGAGCGGCCGTCGAGGTCGATGCGGGTGGCGCCGAACTGCAGCCGCACATCGTTGATCATCCAGTCGGCACCGCGGCGCGCGATCTGCGCATGACCGCCAGCGCGCTGCCCGCGCAGCGTGCCGGACAGGTCGGTGATGTTCGCGTCGAGGTCGCTGTGCGCGCTGAAACCCTGCCCGGCCGCGGTCAGGGCAAAATCGAGCCGTCCGGCGATGCCTGGACGCAGCCGCGCGACATCGAGGTCGCTGACGCGGCCCTGCATCCGCCAGCTTGGTGCCGGCGACCAGCGCAGCTCGCCGCGCAGTTGCGAGCTGCCGCCCAGAGCGGTGACCTCGGCGCTGTCGGCGGTGAAGGCGCCGGCCGCGAAACGGCCGCGCAGTGCGACCTGCAGTGGCGGCAGCTCGGCGGCGCGCAACTCGCCCTGGGCCGTGAGTGCGAATGGCCGCAGACCCTGCAGCGTATAGTTGCCACGCTCGCTATGGATCGGCGCATCGGCGGCGGTGAGCGGCCAACGAAACTGAGCCCATTCACCGTGCAGGTCGAGGCGCGGTCCACCGGCGATCACGGTGACGCTGCCTTGCGCATCGGCTACGCCTCCGGATGCGGCATGACGCAGCCGCAGCCGCGAGACGGTCAACACGTGCGCGCTGTAGCGGCCGCTGAAGTCGGCGTTGAAGGCACCGGCCCGCAGCCCGGGCGGATCGACGCTGCCCTGGGCGCGAAAGCCGCTGCGATCGCCCTCGAGCGTCAGGCTGGCGGTGATGACGCCGAGCGCATCGCCCGCGTTCCACGCGCCCAGCTCGAAACGCCGCACCTGCGAGTGGCCCCGCCAGCGCCAATGGCTGCTGAGATCCCTGAGCTCGCCATGAAAGTCGGCTGCAAACGGCTCGGTGATGTCGGCATCGAGCGCGAGCTGCGCCAGATTGCCATCGATGCGGGCATTGACGGTCCAGACCGGCTGGCCCGGCGGCTGGGCATCGAAGTGCAGCGTGCCGCTGAGCCCGATCGAGCGTGTCGCTCGCACTTCGCCGCTGGTGCGCGCGTGCACGCCGTTGTAGTCGAACGTTCCCGAGTACACGCGCACGCTCTGTGGATAGACCATGCCGGCGGCACTGACCGATGTGCCATCGAATTCGTCACCGTTGACCGTGATGAGTTGCCAGCGCTGCGCATCGGCGTGCCCGGCATCGATGTGCATCAGCGGCGGCAGAAACTGCGGAATCCAATCACCGCCGGCGTCGTCCGTGCGCGGCAGCGCGTGAATCAGCAGCCGCGCCGCGTGTACTTCCGGAACGCGGATCGTGCGCCAGGCCAGCGGCAGGATCGCGAGCCGGCCGCTGACGTCCTCGATCTCGATATGCACGCGGCGGTGGTCGATCACCAGCAGATCCACGTGCACGCCGTGCGCCAGTGTGCCGCTCACACCGCGCAGCTGGACATCCACCGGCCCGAAGCGCCGGTTCAGGGCGGAGACCACTACCGCCAGCCCGCTCTGGGTGTAAGCCAGGTAATAAAGCGCTGCCTCGGTCAGCGCCACCAGCAACAGGGGCACCCAGACGAGGTGAATCAGATGACGCAGCTTCATTTCCTGTCGCCTGCGGCCCGAGTTGGGCGGGAACCGTTGAGAGATATCGGACTATATAGCGAAATTTTGTTAACAAAATTGCGCTATATAGTCCGATATCTCTGAGCGCTGGCCGCCAAACACTGGCCTCAAGCGCCACGAAATGACTGGTGAGGCCTGATTCACCTCAAAGTTTGGGTGAAATGTTGAGGTGCAGGCGCGGCCCCGGCAGGTGGTTGAATCCGGGTGCGCGCAGCGCCTGCGCCACGTCGAGGCCCACGGTCACCACGGGCAGGCGCAGGCGAAAGCCGAGGCCGACCGAATAGGCCAGCGGGTCGCTGAAACGATCGATGGCATTGCCGCCGTCGAAGAAGGTCGCGACGCCGAAATTGCGCGGCAGGTCGCGCTCGATCTCCGCCGTGGCGGTCACCAGATCGCGGCCGCCGACCTTGGCCGGGCCGCCGGGGATCAGCGCTCCGGTGATCGGGTTGCGGGTGGACGGCGAGATGCTCACCGGCGACAGATCGTCGTAGGAGAAACCGCGCACGCTGCGATCGCCGCCGGCGAAGAAGCGGTACTGGCCGGGCAGGTTCTCGATGTTGCCGATGCTCGAGGCACCCAGCTCGGAGCGCAGCAGCAGATGCCAGCGCGGGTTCAGGTTCACCACCCGCTCGCCCTGCAGGTCCAGACGCAGGAAATTGGCGCGTGCGCCCAGCGCCGTGGCTGAACCCTGAAGCTGCGCATACAAGCCGCGGCTGAACAGGGCTTCGCCCAGATAGCCTTCGGGGATCGAGGCAAACACGATGCTCGGGACCACCAGGTTGTCCACCCGCCGGCCCTCGATCGGATCGGTGGTGATCGTGTGCGCGAGGCTGGTGGACACGATGCGCTGCCAGCTGCCGCTGATCTGCGTCACGCTGGGAGCGAAGGTGATCTGCGAGCCGGTGACGTTGTCGCCGTATTGTGCCTGCTGGCCGAGCAGATCGAGCGACAACTTCTCGAGGGCCGGATCGCCGATCGGAATGTCGTAGCGGGCGTCGAACAGCTGCTCGATCTGCGACAGCTCCATCTGCGCCCGAAAGCGATGGCCGTAGCTGTTGACCCGCGGCACGGTCCAGGCCACCGTGCCGCGAAAGCCGGTGTCGGTACCGTAACCGGCGCCGAAGGAATAGCCGCGACGGGCGTTGTTGGCGCGGATGGTGATCGGCACCGTGTGGCGTACCGGGTCGCGCTCGCCGGCCTGCACTTCGACCGTGGAGTAGTACTGGCTGTCATCGAGCGCGAATTGCGTGCGCAGCAACTCGAGCGCGTTGTAAGGCTCGCCTTCGCGGTAACGCAGGAAGCGCCGCACCTGGTTGGCACGCACGGCGTTCTGCTCGATGGTCGTGGCGCCGAAGAAATAGCGCTCGCCGCTGTCGAGCTGCAGGAAGATGTTGGCCTTATGCGTGCCGAGATCGACCTGCATCTCACTGCGCAGCATGCGGGCGTCGAGATAGCCGTAGGTGGCCGCGGCGCGCTCGAGGCTGCCCTTGTATTGATCGTAGATCGCATGGTTCAGGCGCTCACCGCTGCGCAGCGGCGGATTGGCGGTCAGGCGCTTGAATACCGCGTCCTCGGCGCCCGGACCGTCGATCCTGATGTTGACGCTGTCGATCAGCACCGGCGCGCCGGGCTCGATCGTGATCTTCACGTGCCAGTGCCGATCCTTGTCGGGGCCGGAGAGCGAGGAGTGGATGACCGGCTCGTAGTAGCCGTAAGGCCGCAGCGCCGAGCGGACCTCATCATCGATGCGATTGTAGAGGCGCTGGACCGCGTCAGGCTGCAGGCGGTCGCGGTCCTTGTAGCGCTCCAGGCTCAGCAGCGCGAGCACATTGCCGCGCGGCTCACCGTCCACGCCCTCGAGCTCGATGCGGATATCCGCCATCGCAGGATGCAGCACCGACATCAGGACAGCGGGCAGGAGCCACGCTGCCGGGGGCCAGCGCCGGTGTGCGAGAGAGAACATGGTTCAGGGCTGCTCGCGGGTCTGCTCCTGAATCCAGGCTTCGATCAATCGGCGCGCGATCGTGTAGGGAGGCGGCAGCAGCGCCTCATCGGCGGCTCGCAGCTCTTCGAGCTCGAACCAGCGGGCATCCTCGAGTTCGCTGTCGAGCCGCACCGGTGCCTGCGGCGCATGCGCATGGAAGCCCAGCATCAACGAGGCCGGAAACGGCCAGGGTTGCGAGGCGAAGTAGCGCACCCAGCTGACCCGGGCGCCGGTCTCTTCCTCCACCTCGCGCGCCACCGCGTCCTCCAGACTCTCGCCGGCCTCGACGAATCCGGCCAGCGCCGAGTAGCGCCCGGGCGCCCAGGCACGTTGGCGACCGAGCAGTGCACGCCTGGCATCGGTCACCAGCACGATGATGGCCGGGTCGATGCGCGGAAAGAACTCGGCGCCGCAGCTGCTGCTGGTGCAGGCGAGCACGTGGCCGGCGCTGCGGGCAGCGGTCGGCGCACCGCAGAGGCCGCAATGGCGGTGCCGCGAGCGCCACACCAGCAGCGCCCGGGCGTAGACCAGCAGCTGCGCCTGCTCCTCCGGCAGCAGCGCCACCAGCGAGCGCAGCTCTTCAAAGGTCGCCCCGGGCAGCGACAGGCTGCTCTCGGGGGGCAGATCGACCAGTACGCAGCGCCGACCCTCAAACCAGCCGAGCAGCACCTGCCGCGATGGGTCGAGCTCGACGATGGCCTCGTGCTCGGGACCGACGAAGGCGATCTGCGTGCGCGGCTCGCGCCGGATCAGATGCGTGGTCGCCCGCGACACCAGGTAGCGCGTAGCAGGATCGGCCAGCGCCGCGTCAACCCAGCCGGGCTCCTGCCGTGCTTCAGCGCGGCGCTGCAGCTGGGCTGCCGCCTGCGGGTACCAGATCGGCGAAGCGCTCATGGGGGCAGCAGTCTTGCAGACCGCGTAGGACACCGGCAACCCCGGCAACCCCGGCGGAGCGCGGCGGACAGTGCCGCTAGGCCGCGACGGCATCCGCGGCAATGCTCGCGGCCTGCGCATGGTCGGCGGCGCACAGCGGGCAACGCGGCGCTCGCAGCGACCAGCGGTCGACGATCAGCGCCGCGCCGCAGTCGCGGCAGGCGCCCAGGACCAGCTCATCGCCCCGAACCAGCGTCGTCAGCAGGAACACCGCGTGCTCGAACGAAATCAAGCCTTCCGGAATCAGGCCGCGGTACGCCTCGTAGGCCTGGCACAGCAGCTCGCCGCGCCCCAGGCACGGCAGCGAGCGAGCCAGCTCCGGCGCCGGGCCCTGCGGCAGGGCACCGAGCAGGCGGCACAGGCTCGCCAGCAGCGCGGCCTCCTGTCGCGCGCGGCCGGTACGCATGAAGAATGCGACCTGCTGCGGCGATTTGCCGCGATGGCGCGTCAGCGGCGCGCTCTGAGAATCGCACAGATACGAACGATAGAGCTTGCGGATGCGGTCGTCGCTGAGCCCGGTCCAGGCGCGGATGGTGTGCGTGCGCGCCTCGTGGCGGATGAATTGCACGGCGATGTCGAAGCGCTGCCGGTCGCGGCTGTAGCGATCATCTGAAATGCGCATGATTTCTCCCTGAGGCGGTCGAACGGGGTGGAATGTTACTAGTCACAGATTTAGTATGAATATGACAGATATCGAAGCGAGCTCCAAGCCTGCCTGCGGCAGGATATTTCTCCCGATTCTGGAGGAATGCCATGTTCGAGGATCTTCATCCGGCGCCGGTCAGCGGCGCGTGGGACAGCGCGCTGCTCGGCCCGGTGGCCGAGATCAACGAGCAGATGCTCGAATGCCTGCGGGCGATGGCCGAGGATGCGGCGCCGGATGCGAGCACGAGCCTGAGCGCGGCTGCCGGCGGCGCACCCAGGCTGGTGACGCTGCTGCGCGAGGACTGGCGAGGGCTGGACGCGAAGGCGCAGCGGCGCCTGTCCGCCTGCCCCTATCTGCTGCTCGACGCCGGCTTCGCGCAGCCGCAGCGATGGGACTGGATGGGCTCGGCAGGGGTCATGGATGCAACGGTACGCTGCGGCTACTTCAGCGGCCGCGGCGGTGTCGCGCTGGTGCGCCGTACGCTGGTGCTCGCCTGGCATCTGGCGCGCTCCAATCGGGTCACCGCGCGGGTGATCCTCGGCATGAGCGCGCTGTCGGCCGAACGCATCGCCGCCACAAGACTTGCGGATCTGGAAGGCTTAGCCGAGCTTGCGCCCGGCTGGATCGTGCCGCGCTGGGAACAGCAGCTGAACGTCTGGCGCCAGCTCATCGCGGCGGCCCGCCGCGGCCAGCCGCTATTGCTGCGCCAGGCGCAGCTGCGGGGCCTGCAATTGCTGGCGCGCGCGGCCGGCGGCCGCGGCCCGGGCGAGGGCTGAACAGGCGCGCGAGGCTCGCTCTATGCTAAGTTCCCCGGCTTCAAACCGACCGGTTCGGATCAGCGGCCCATGTACGCGCTCTCGACTCGTGCCCTCACGAAAATATACAAGAACGGCGTCCACGCCCTGCGTGGCGTCGATCTGGATGTGGAGCAAGGGGATTTCTTCGCGCTGCTGGGGCCGAACGGCGCCGGCAAGACCACGCTGATCGGCATCATCACCTCGCTGGTCAACAAGACCGGCGGCACCGCCAGCGTGTTCGACCATGACATCGACCGCGAGCTCGAGCGCGCCAAGTCGTGCATCGGCGTGGTGCCGCAGGAGCTCAATTTCAATCAGTTCGAGACGCCGTTGACGATCGTGATCAACCAGGCCGGCTTCTACGGCATCGCACGTCCCGAGGCGCGCCGGCGCGCCGAGCGCTACCTCAAGCAGCTGCAGCTCTGGGACAAGCGCAACGGCGCGGCGCGCGGGCTGTCCGGCGGTATGAAGCGCCGGCTCATGATCGCGCGCGCGCTGATGCACGAGCCGCGGCTGCTGATCCTCGATGAGCCGACCGCCGGCGTCGACATCGAGGTGCGCCGCTCGATGTGGGAGTTCCTGCGCGACATCAACGCCCGCGGTACCACCATCATCCTCACCACGCATTATCTGGAAGAGGCCGAGCACCTGTGCCGCGACATCGCGATCATCGACAAGGGCACCATCGTCGAGCGCGACCGCATGGCCAACCTGCTGCTGACGCTGCACACCGAGAGCTTCGTGCTCAATACCCGCAATGCGTTGCTCGCGGCGCCGAGCGTGGCCGGTTTCGTCCTGCGGCGAATCGACGACCACACGCTCGAGGCCGACATCTCGAAGGAGCAGGATCTCAATGAGCTGTTTGCGCAACTCACGCTGCGCGGCATCGAGGTGCTGAGCATGCGCAACAAGGTGAATCGCCTCGAGGAGATCTTCATGCGGCTGGTGGAGAACCGGGGGACCCATGCTTGACAGCAGCGCCGTGCCCGCGAGCGCACCCGCGAGCGCCTCCATGGCCTCGATCCGCTGGATCGGCTTACAAACCATCGTCATTCGCGAGTACGGCCGCATCGTACGCATCTGGGGCCAGACCCTGGTGCCGGCGGTGGTCACGGCGACGCTTTATTTCGTGATCTTCGGCAGTGTGATCGGCGCCCGCGTCGGTCCGATGGCCGGATTCGATTACAAGCAGTACATCGCCCCCGGCCTGATCATGATGCAGATCATTCAGGTGTCCTACGCCAACGTCGTGTCCTCATTCTTCGGCGCCAAGTTCGGCAAGCACATCGAGGAGCTGCTGGTCTCGCCGCTGCCGAACTGGATCATCGTGGCCGGCTATACCGCCGGCGGCCTGCTGCGCGGCATGATGGTCGGGGCGGTGGTGACGCTGGTATCGCTGGTGTTCGTGCGCCTGCCGGTGGCGCACTTGCCGGCACTGCTCGCCGCCGCGCTGCTGAGCTCGACCGTGTTTTCGCTGGCCGGGTTCATCAACGCGATATTCGCGCGTAACTTCGATCAGGTGAACTGGATCCCGGCCTTCATCCTGACACCGCTGAACTATTTCGGCGGCGTGTTCTATTCGGTGTCGATGCTGCCCGTCTGGGCGCAAAAGATCTCGCTCGCCAACCCGATCCTGCACATGGTCAACGCGTTTCGCTACGGCTTTCTGGGAACCTCCGACGTGCACGTGGAATTCGCGTTCGTGCTGATGCTCGGGCTCGTCGGGGTGCTGTTCGCCGTGGCCGTGATGCTGCTCAACCGCGGCGTCGGGACCCGGGACTAGCGCTCCAGAAACGGCATTGGTTCACAATAATCAATGGGTTGTCATCTTATCTTCACATGACAGTCACATGTTTGAAGGCCAGCAGCTCTAGGCTGGTGGCCATGAACCGTGCCCAGCTCATCATGGCCCGCTTCGATATCGCCGAGTACTGGCTGTGCCGGCGGCTGAACCGCGGCGCGGGTACGCCCGCGGTGCGCGTGCTGCTGCGCATCGCGAGCCGGCTCGGCGATGGCATCGCCTGGTACGTGCTGGTCGGCGTGCTGCCGCTGATCTATGGCAGGGCGGCCCTGCGCCCGGCGATCGGCATGGCGCTCACCGGCATCATCGGTCTGCTGATCTACCGGCGGCTCAAGCACGCGCTGGTGCGCGAGCGGCCGTTTATCCGGCATCCCGGCATCACGCTGGCGATGCCGCCGCTGGATCGCTACAGCTTCCCATCGGGCCACACCCTGCACGCGGTGGCCTTCACCTGGCAGGCGGTGGCGAACTTTCCGGAGCTCGCCTGGGTGCTCATTCCGCTCGCCGGCCTGATCGCCGCGTCGCGCGTCGTGCTGGGGCTGCACTATCCGAGCGATGTGCTGGTCGGCGGCGCGATTGGTGGGGCGCTCGCACTGCCGGCGCTATATCTCTTTTAGCGTTCGCCGCCGGGGGGTTACGCTAGCGCATGCGGGTGCTGTTCATATCCGACGTCTATTTCCCCCGTGTCAACGGCGTTTCCACCTCCATCCGGACCTTCCGCGCTGACCTGCGCGAGGCCGGTGTCGACAGCGTGCTGGTGGCGCCGAGCTATGGCGAGCGCGCCGGCGCGGACGGCTCGAGCCTGCGCCGCGGGCAGGATGAGCCCGGGGTGCTGCGGGTCGCCGCAGCTAACGTGCCGCGCGATCCGGAGGACCGGCGAATGAAATCCGGCGCACTGCGCCACTGTCTGACTCAACTCGAGGCGCAGCACTTCGATCTGGTCCACATCCACACGCCCTTTGTCGCGCACTACGCCGGCGTACGCTTCGCCCGTCGCCGAGGCATCCCGGTGATCGCGACCTATCACACATTCTTCGAAGAGTATCTGCACCACTACGTGCCGCTGCTGCCGCGGCGCCTGGGCCGTGCGCTGGCGCGCAGCTTCACGCGCTCGCAGTGCGCGCAGCTGAGCGCGATCGTGGCGCCGTCCGAGCCGATGCGGGAGCTGCTGCTCGAATACGGCGTGACCACGCGCATCCAGGTCGTCCCGACCGGCCTGCCGGCTTACAGTTATGTGCCGGGGGACGGCGCGCGCTTCCGCGCCGCCTTCGGCATAGCCGCGGATCGGCCGCTGCTGCTGTACGTCGGACGGGTGGCTCACGAGAAGAACATCGAATTCCTGCTGCATGCCTTCGTCGCTCTGCGCCGCGCCCGTCCCGGTGCGATGCTCGCGATCGCCGGTGAGGGCCCCGCGCGCGAGCACCTGCAGTGGCTGGTCGCGCGGCTGGGCATCGCCTCGGACGTGCAGTTCATCGGTTACCTCGACCGTGAACGCGGGCTCGCCGACTGCTACGCGGCGGCCGACGTGTTCGTGTTTGCCTCGCGCACCGAAACGCAGGGACTGGTGCTGCTCGAGGCATTGGCTCAAGGCGTCCCGGTGGTGTCGACCGCGCATCTGGGCACGGCGTCGATCCTGCAGGCGGGCTGCGGCGCGCGCGTTGCGCCGGAGAAGGCGCAAATATTTGCCCAGGCGATCGCCGACATTCTGGATGATCCGGCACGCGCGGCGCGCCTGTCGGCGCAGGCGCGCAGCTACGCGCTGAGCTGGGCCTCGAGCCATATGGCCCGGCGGCTGGCCGAGCTGTATCGCGATCTCACGCACCAGCGCGCGCCAGCCGCCATCGTCGCGGCCTGATGGCGCTCATCGTCGCAGCGTAGAGACAGAGCCGAAGAGCCCGGCGGGCGCGTGCTTGCGCTAAGATCGCGCAAGATGGTGCTACGAGCGGATTCGCATGACGGCAAGACGGGCGCTGGTGGTCGATGATTCAAAATCCGCGCGAGCATTCCTGACGCGGATCCTCGAGCGCTACGAGCTGGCGGTCGACGGCGTCGAGACGGCCGAACAGGCGGTCGAATATCTGACATTCCAGCGGCCGGACGTGATCTTCATGGATCACCTGATGCCCGGCATGGACGGGTTCCAGGCCGTGCAGGCGATCAAGAACAATCCGCGCACGGCGACCATCCCAATCCTGATGTACACCTCCCAGGAGGGTGAGCTGTACCTGAGCCAGGCGCGGGCACTGGGCGCCATCGGGGTGCTGCCGAAGCAGATCAAGCACGCCGACGTGTCGAAGGTTCTGCAACAGCTGCACCTGGTGGGCGAGACCAGGCCGGAGCACGAGCTCGTGACCATCCAGGCGCAGGCGCTGCCCCTCGACACCGCGCCACCGCCGGACACGACCAGCGAACGCCGTGGCCCGCATCGCCCCAAGGCGCCGCCGCTGCCGCCGGATCTGCGACTGGTCCTGGAAGGCATGCTGGCGCACCACATGCTCGATGTGCGCCGCTTCATCAGCGAAAACCTGGAGTCCAACGCCGATCGCGTCGTCAGTGACCTGCGGCTGCTGCTGCAGGAGCAGGTGCCGCCTGCGCCCGCTGTGCCACCGAGCGCACGGCCGCGGGACTTATGGCTGTGGCTTGCTGCGGCCGCACTGGTGGCGGCGCTTGTATTCAGCCTGCAGTGGTCGAGGCAGCGCGGCGACTCGGAGACGCTGGCTGCGCAGTTGGCGAAGACGCAGCAGCAGCTGACCGAGACGCAGCAGAATCTGCTGTCGCTGCAGGCCGCGGATGCCGCCGCCGCCACGGCCGCCGCCACGGCCGCCGCCCCGCCGCCGGACAACGAGGCCGCGAGCGAGCCCGCCGCCGCCGCCCGCGGCAGCTCGATGTTCGAACCGGTGCCCTTCGGCGAGACGCCGCTGGCCGGGGCGAGGCTCGAGCGCGTGTCGGGGCTGATGACGCGCCTGGGCAATCAGGGTTTTCACGGCGTGGTGCAGATTCGCAGCATCCCGGGTCGCTTCTGCACGGTCACCGGCTCGAGCGGCGCGCCGATACTGCCCTACGATACGTTGCCGTATTCGAAGTGCGAGCAGGTCGGCAGTGCGCGCGACGACAATGGCTCGGCGAGCCAGCGCCAGTCGGTCGCGTTTGCCAATATGGTGTCCACGGCGCGACAGAATGCCGCCGGCAAGATCGACGTGCAGATCAGTGCCGGCAATTCCGACGAGGTTGTGGCCGCCTATCCGGCGGTCAGCGACACGCTGACGGCCGGCGAGTGGAACCGCGCCGCGGCTGCGAATAACCGCGTCGAAGTGCATTGGCAGCCGACGCCTTGAAGTCTCAACCGGCCCGCTTGCTGCGCAGCGGGCACCTGCAGACGCTGCTCGGCAGCGTGCCGCCGGTGTCCTGGGCGATCCGCCTTCGCGCGGCGCAGTGGCGGGCTCGCTCGCAGGAACTGCTGCTCGAATGCGGCGACGACGTACGGCTGCAGGCGTTTCATAGCAGCCCCGGGGCGGCCGGGAACGGCGCTGCGCGCCGCGTGGCGGTATTGCTGCATGGCTGGGAAGGCAGTGCCGCGTCCACCTACGTGTTGTCGCTCGGCAGTCTGCTGCTGACGCGCGGCTACGATGTCGTGCGGCTGAACCTGCGCGATCACGGCGCGACCCATCATCTCAATCGCGAGATCTTTCACTCCTGCCGCTTGCCTGAGGTGGTGGGCGCCACGCACGCCGTGGCGGAGCGTTTTGCGGGCGCACGGCTTTATCTTGGCGGCTTTTCACTCGGCGGCAATTTCATGCTGCGCGTGGCCGCGGACGCGCGTGCGCCGGCGGCGATCGCGGGCGCCGCCGCGGTCTCACCGGTGCTCGACCCGGCGGCCACGCTCGCGGCGCTGGAACAGGGCCCGGCGATCTACCGGCGATCGTTCGTGCGCCGCTGGTCGCGCTCGCTGCGCCGCAAGCAGCGGGCCTGGCCCGGCGTGCACGATTTCGATGCCATGCTGCGGCTGGGGCAGCTGCGCGCGATGACCGCGGGCCTCGTGGCTCAGTGCACCGAGTTCCCGAGTCTGGCGGCGTACCTCGAGGGCTACGCGGTGACCGGCGATCGGCTCGCGACGCTGCGCGTGCCCGCGGGCCTGTTGCTGGCCGAAGACGATCCGATCGTGCCATGGGCCGATCTGCAGCGGCTCGCGCCGTCATCGCGGCTGACGGTGGTGCGCACGCGCTATGGCGGCCACTGCGGATTCGCGGCGGGCGTCGCGCGGCCGAGCATTGCCAACCGCTTCGTGCTCGAGCAATTCGAGCGCTTCGAGCGCGCCGCGCAGCGCGAGGATCGGCACTGATCAACGGCTCAGCGCGGCTTCGAAACGGGCTCGCCGTGCCGCAAGTGCAGCGAGCTCCTCGCCCGGCAATAGCCCGGGCTCGAAGCGCGGCTGGGCGGTGGCCTGCGAGCGGCGGCAGCCCGCGTCGGCGAAGAGTTCGGGGGCCGCCAGCACCGCCACGCCCAGCACCGTCGCCTCCTGCGCGCCGCGCAGCACCGGCACGCCAAGCACTGCCGCCAGGCGCCGGCACAACCAGTCCGAACGCGACAAGCCGCCGCTGACGATCACCCGCGCCAGCGGGCCGCCGCGATCGCGCATCAGGTCGAAATTGATCCCGATCAGAAAGGCGATGCTCTCGAGCACCGCGGCGAATCGCTCCAACGCTGCGCCGTCGCCGACGAAATACGAGGCCTGCTGCGCGCGCCAATACGGCGAGCCCAGACCGCCGATGCCATTGATATAGAGCGGCAGCGCGAGCGCCGGCGGCAGCGTCTCGAGCTGCTGCCACAGCGGCGCCTCCGGCAGGCCGGCTGCGGCAACGAAGCGGCTGATCGCAGCGCCGGCACCATTGACGGTGCCTTCGAGGCTGTAGAGCGCGCTGTCGCGATCCGCGCTCAGCACGCTGGCCAGCAGCGGCGCGGCATCGACGGGTCGGACAGCGAGCGGGCGCTGAATGAAAGCGCCGGTACCGAGATTGATGTAGACGCTCATCGGGTCGGGCGCGCCGAAGGCGAACGGAATCGCGGACTGATCACCGGTCACGGCGCGCAGCGCAATGGGCCGCGCAGCCACGGCCGCGTCCTCGCCAAGCCGCAAGCCCCCGTAGGCCGTTCGGGTCGGCGTGCACACCGGCAGCCAGGCACGCTCGATGCCGAACAACTGCAACAGCTCCGCGGACCAGTCGCGTTGCGCGCTGTCCCAGAGAAGCGTGCGGGAAGCGTTCGCGGGATCGGCCAGGGGCGCCCCGCCGGTCAGCCGCATCATCAGATAGGAGGCGAGTGGCGCGATCGCAAGATCACCGCGCTCGCGCGCACGCTGCACCGTACGCAGATGATCGAGACACCAGCGCATCTTGCCGACGCCGTAATGCGGTGACAGCGGCAATCCGGTCAGTGCGCCGATACGTCCGGCCTGCGCGGCGAAGGACTGCAGCCACGCGGCATTGCGTCGGTCCTGCCACGAGATCGCCGGCGACAGCGCGGCGCCCGAGCGCCGCTCGAAGCAGACGATCGTGGAGCGCTGGGTGGACAGTCCCGCGGCGTCGATGACCAGGTCGCCGGCGCCGCGCAGCACGCTGACGGCAGCGGCGCGCAGCGAGGCGGCGATTTCATCGGCGTCGTGCTCGACCTCGCCGGCACTGCCGTGTACGGTGCGGATCGCGACCTGCTGTTCGGCGATGATTTCGCCGTGCTCATCGACAATGCAGGCGCGGCTCGCATGGCCGCCCTGATCCAGCGCCAGTACGCCGCGCATGCTCAGTGCCCGCGCATGGTCAGTGCCCGTGCATGCTCAGCTGGTGTGCAGCGGCAGCCGATCGGTCGCGGCGAGCGCGCGCCGCCGCGGCAAGGACGCCGCGAGGCGCTGCAGCGCGCGCTGCGAGACCGCGCGATAGGTGGTGAGTTTGCCGCCGTAGATCGACAGTACCCGCGGCCGCCGGGCTCGATCGGGCACCAGCAGGGTTTCGCGCGAGCGGTGAAAGGCGTGGCCGGCGCCGCCCGGCAGCACCCGCAGTCCGGCGAAGCTGCTGGCGATGTCATCGGGCGATGCGGCGCGATAGCGCGGGAAGTAGTGCTTGAGCACGCCGAGCAGGTAATGGATTTCGGCGTGGCTGGGCGCCACGTCGGCCGGATCACCGCGGAAGCGCGTCTCGGTGGTGCCGATCATGAGCTGGCCCCGCCATGGCATCACGAACAGCGCGCGACCATCGCGCGGGCTCTCGACGTAGTAGATGCCGCGCTCGAGCGCGCCTGGCAGCACGATATGCGCGCCCTGCACGCGCTCGAGCGAGGGCACCGGGATGGCGGGCGTAATGCCATGGGCGAGCGTGTCGGCCCAGGGGCCGGCGGCGTTGATCAGCACGCGCGCCCGACACTGTTGCTCGCGCGCGGCGATGCTGAAGCGTACATCAGCCCCGTCCTCGAACAGCGCGGCGCCCGTGAACTGCGCCGGGCAGATGAAGCGGGCGCCGAGCGCCTGGGCCGAGCGCACCACCGCGCCGGTCAAGGCCTGATCGTCCGTCTGCGCATCGTGATAGCAGAACACCGCCTGCAGTCCTGCCGTATCCAGGCCATCGAGCGTGGCCCATAGGCGAGGCGGCACGCTGCCGAAGCGCGCGCCGCGACCCAACCCCGCCAGCAGCGCATACAGCGAGAGACCCAGGCGCAGCTCCCAGGGGCGTCGTCGCGTGTGCTGATAAACCGGGACGTAGAAGCGCTGCAGCCGCACCAGCTCGGGCGCGAGACGCAGCAGCGTGGCGCGCTCGTGCAGACTCTCGCGCACCAGGTGCAATTGTCCGGTCTCGAGGTAGCGCAGTCCGCCGTGGATCAGTTTGCTCGAACGACTGGAGGATCCGGCCGCGATCGCGGTCTGCTCGAGCAGCAACACCGAGTGGCCGGCGGCGGCGGCGGCCTGCGCCAGGCCGGCGCCGTGAATGCCGGCGCCGATGACGGCAACATCGACGTCGAACGCCGCGCTCACGCGCCCGGGCCCGGGGCCCGCGCCGGGTGCTGCAGATTGTGCATCGCCTCGCTCAGCTCGCGCACGGCCATGGTCTCGATGTAGTCGGCGCCGCGGGCCGCGAGCGACTGCGCCAGCGGCAGGGATTCGACTTCGTAGATCGCCCAGCGCCAGGGGCCGCGCCACAGCGCGCCGCCGCCCGGCGGCAGCATCTCGTGATCGCAGAACAGGAACTCGGGCTGCAGCGCTTCGAACTTCAGGCGCGTATGCGCATCGTAGGCGCTGAGCACCCATCCAATCGGCATGCCGCTGAACTGGCGCACACGGTGCACGACGGCCAGATCGAACGAGATCACCACGCACTGACCGCGCGCGGGCTTGAGCGCATCGACCACGCGCGCGACCACCTCGTCGTAGCCAAAACGAGTCAGACTTGCGCGCTTGATCTCGACGAACAGCGTGACTTCGCGGCGGCGTTCGAGCAACGCCAGCACGTCGCTCAGCAGCGGAATGCGGGTGCCGCGGAAGCGCTCGCCAAAGCGCGTCGGCTCGCAGGCGTCGATCAGCACCAGCTCGCGCGCCAGCATGTCGAGCACGCAGCCGGGCCGGCCGGTGGTGCGCGTCAGATCGTGGTCATGAATCACCACCGGGATGCCGTCGGCCGATATATGCACATCGAGCTCGAGGAAGCGCAGTCCGAGGGCGAGTGCCGAGGTGAAGGCGGGAATCGTATTTTCCGGAAATTCGCGTGCGTTGCCGCGGTGAGCGACCAGATGGATCAAGCGATCGTGGTTCAAGCGGACATCCGTACGGCAGCGCCGCTTCAGATTATAGGCGCGCGGCGTCTAGGGCGTCTTCGTCGCCCCGGGCGTGGCGCGCCGGTCCTCGAATTCAAGGATCGGCTGGTTGCCGGTCACGGTGACCTCGCCATCGATCGTCGCCCCGCGCGCCATCGCGATGGTGCACGCGATCACGCGCCCACGGATGATCGCGCTGGCGGCGATTTCGATTTTCTTGCGCACGACGATGCAGCCGGTGATACGCCCGGCGACCACGGCGCTGTGCGCGTGCACGTCACCTTCCCAATGCGCCTCCGCGGACACCAGCAGTTCGCCGCCGATGTCGCCGTCGCCGCAGACGTGACCGCCGAGCATCAGCGCACCCGGGGTTTCGATATCCCCGACCACACGCGAGCCGCTCGGCAGCAGCGACAGCGAGCCGGTGAGGCGGTCCAGAATTCGACGATTTGGCTTATCGTTCATCACGGTGAGCGCGGATGAGGCTGCGCATACTGCTACAATTATTCTCTTAGTGAGGCGGAGAGGATGTGATGAGGAACACAGGAATTTGTTTGGTGGCAATCGTCCTGGGCACGCTGGCGCTGGCGGGCTGCAACCGTGAGAGTGCGGATTGGAAATCCGCCAACGCGGCGGACACGGCCGAGGCCTATCAGCAGTTCCTGCAGCAGCACCCCAAGAGTGCCAACGCGGTGCAGGCGCAAGCGCGTCTGCAGCAGATCGCCGCCGATCGCGACTGGCAGGCCGCCGCCGCCGCCGACACCCGCGATGCCTATGAACAGTTCGTCGCCCAACATGCGGACAGCAAATGGACGCAGGAAGCACGCATCCGGATCGAGAACTTTGCGCAGTCGGGCGCCGCAGGCGCTAAGACCGCTACCGCTGCCGTGGCGAGCCCGGGCAGCCCGGCCGCAGCCGAGCAACCGGCGCCCAGCCAGAGCGCCGCGGGGCGGGGTGCGTCTACGGCTAAGCCGTCGGCCCCGAGCGGCGCGAGCAGCAAGCTGGCAAGCGCGGGGCCGCATGACCATTTCGTGCAGCTGGGGGCGTTTCACAGCAAGGCGCGCGCGCAGTCGGAGTGGAAACTGCTCTCGGCCAAGTACCCTGCAGAGCTCAAGTCGCTCAAGCCGCACGTCGTGGCGGGGAAGTCCAAGAGCGGACCGGTCTACAAGCTGCGCGTGAGCGTTCATTCCGCCACCGACGCGAGGGGACTGTGCGCGAAGCTCAAGAAGCACTCGCAAGTCTGTGTGCCGGTGACCGCCTGAGGCCGCGGGGCGTCAGGTCTTCGTCAACGATTGACCTAAATTGTCAGCCCTGGCACCGCCGCCTTTCTGGCGCCTCGCTGCAATTTATTGATTTTTATGTCTTTATATTCTTGGCATAAGGATTGCTCCGTCATGTTTGTAAGGTTCTCCCCAACCTTTGCGAACACCCCTCCCCGATGTTCGCCTTTTAGCGCCGCAGCGCTCCCCGGCTTGCGGCGCTTTTCTTTTGGGGCGCCTTGCGCCCCGCTCGCCGCGCTCAGCCGCCCCCATTAACCCGTCATGGAGTCCGAAGAAATGCGTGGATTGAAGTGGGTCGGCGGCGCGCTCGCGTCGGTCGCGGTCGGCTCCGCGGCGCTGGCTGCGAGCGCGAGCGCGGCGGCGCCGCGATCGTTTGCGGATGCGGCGGCGGCCGTGCGCACCGCCACGCTGCCCAACGGCTTGCAGATCATCGTCTGGCCGGACCACAACATCCCGAATGTGGCGCTGTACAACTGGGTGCACGTCGGTAGCCGCAACGAGGGCACCGGCACCACCGGGCTGGCGCACTTCTTCGAGCACATGATGTTCAACGGGACCTCGAAGCACCCGCAGGGTGACTTCGATCGGCTCATGGAGCGGCAGGGCGCCAGCAACAACGCCTACACCTCGCAGGACGTGACGGTGTATCAGGACTGGTTCCCACGCTCGGCGCTGGAGCTGGTATTCGAGCTCGAGAGCGATCGCATCGCGAACCTCGCCTTCGTGCCCGAGGTGGTCGAGAACGAGCGCAAAGTGGTCTATTCCGAGCGGCGCCTGCGCATCGAGGACAGCAACGCGGCGCTGCTCGAGGAGCAGGTGCAGGCCACTGCGTTCCTGGCGCATCCGTATCGGATTCCGACCATCGGCTGGCCGTCGGACATTCAATCCTGGACCATGGCCGACCTGCAGAATTTCTTCCGCAGCCATTACGCGCCGAACAACTGCACGCTGATCCTGGTCGGCGCGGTCGATCCAGATCAGGTGTTTGCGCTGGCGCAGAAATATTTCGCGCCTGCGCCGGCGCGCGAGCCGCCGCCGCCCGTGCGCACCCGCGAGCCGGAGCAGCTGGGTGAGCGGCGGCTGGTGCTCGAGCGGCCCGGACAGAATCCGCTGGTGCACTATGCCTATCACGCGATCCCGGCCGCCGACCCGTTCGAGCCGGCACTCAATATCCTGCAGACCATCCTCGTGAGCGGCCATGCCTCGCGGCTGAACCGCGCCCTGGTGGAGGAGAAAAAGCTCGCGGTCGCGATCGACGGCGGCTGGTCTGAAGGCTTCGACGCGAACATCTTCGTCATTCACGCCACGCTGCCTGCCGGCGGCTCGGTGCCCGACTTCGAGCACGCCCTGGATGCCGAGCTCGAACGCATCGTCAAGGACGGCGTGACCGACCAGGAGCTGCGCCGCGCGAAGAACCTGGTCGCGGCGGATTTCTGGCGTGGCGTCTCGACCATCGACGGCAAGGCGCGGCTGCTGGGCGAATACGCGGTCATGCACGGCGACTACAAGCTGCTGTTTGCGGCGCCCGACGCCTACGAGCGCGTCACGCGCGAGGACGTGGCCAAGATCGCGCGTCAGGTGTTCAATGCCGATAAGCGCACCATCGGCGTCCTGGCGCCCCAGGGCGGCGAAGAGCCCGAGGGCAGCGACGCGACCTTTCACCCCGGCGCGGGGGTGCGCTGATGCTGCGGCGTTCGGTGCGCGTGGTGACCGCGGCGGCGCTGCTCGGCGCGGTCAGTGGCTGGAGCCATGCCGCCGATCAGGCGGTCAGTGTCGGGGTGAAGATTCCGCCGCATCAGCGCTTCACGCTCGCCAACGGCGTGAAGCTGATCCTGATCCCGCGGCACGATGTGCCCTTGATCGCCTTTGAGGCGGTCGTGCGCGGCGGCGCCAGCCTCGATCCCGACGGGCGCGACGGCGTGGCCTCGCTGGCCGCCGAGCTGCTCACGCATGGCGCCGGCAGCCGCGATGCCTACGCCTTCGCCGACGCGGTCGAGGGCGCGGGCGGCAGTTTCGATGCCGACGCCCACAGCGAGGCCATCCTCGTGCATGGCCAGTTTCTGGCGCGCGACCGCGAGCTGCTGCTGGGCCTGCTGGCCGATGCACTGGAGCGCCCGCACTTCGAGCTCCCCGAATTCGAAAAACTGCGCGCGCGGCGCATCGAATCGATCAAGGCCGCCAAGGACTCCGAGCCCCAAAGCCTGATCGGCACCTACGGCCGCGCGCTGCTGTTCGCCGGACATGCCTATGGCAAGCCGACCGGTGGCAGCGAGACGAGCCTGGCGAGGATTACGCGCGAGGACGTGCTGAGGTTCTACCACGATCAATTCGGCGCCGATCGCCTGACGCTGGTATTCGCCGGCGACTTCGATCCCGCCTCGCTCAAGAGCGCCGTGACTGGCGCCTTTGCCTCCTGGCGCCAGGCCGGCGCGCCGGTGGCGCCCTTGACCGCAATGGCGCGGGTCAAGGGCCGGCGGGTACTGCTGATCGACGCGCCCGGGTCGGCACAGACCTATTTCTGGATCGCCAACGTCGGCGTCGCACGCTCCTATCCGCAGCGCGCGGCGCTCGACATCACCAATACCGCCTTCGGCGGCAGCTTCGGCTCGATGCTGATGCAGGCGTTACGCGTCAAGTCGGGCCTGAGCTATTCGGCACATGCGGGCTTTCATCGCGGCGCGGTGGCCGGCGAGTTTGTGATCAGTTCGTTCACGCAAACCGCGAGCACGGCTCGGGCCCTCGAGATCGCGCTGCAGACTTTGTCGACGCTCAAGCAACAGGGCGTGAGCGACGCGGCCATCGATTCCGCACGCAGCTACATCCTCGGTCAGTATGCGCTCGGCTTCGAGACCAGCGCCGATTGGGCCGGCGCGCTGGCCGACCTGGATCTGTACCACCTGCCGGAAAGCTATATCGACGATTTCGGACCGCAGCTGCTGCGGGTGGA
>JBEKRP010000038.1:0-26370 GCA_049518595.1 Steroidobacteraceae bacterium | reverse complement strand
CGATGAGATACTGATCGACCGTCTGCCCGAGTCGGGCAAAATAAAGGCGGAAATGTTCATCCGCGGCACCCAGATCCACGTGCCGCTGACCTTTGCGCGCATCCAGCCGTTTGTGTCGCCGAAGATCGAGCTCTCCGACGGGCGCCAGGAGCGGGTGGATGTGCGCGTGTTGCCGGTCATTTTCCGTTTCGAGAATGCGAGCAGCCTCCACCTCTACCCCGGCCAACTGGTCGATGTCTATGTCGGCGAACAATAGTCCTTTGCACCGGAAAGTGCTGCAACGCTGCGGCGCCGTTGCGTTGTCCGGCGTGCTGTGCTGCTGCGCCGTCGGCCCGAATTTTGTCCGCCCGAAAGCGCCGCCGGTGACCCACTATGCTTACGGCGAGGATCCGACAGTGACCGCCTCTGCGCAGGCGACAGCGCAGCACTTCGCACCCGGGGCGAAGCTCGCCGCGGACTGGTGGCACCTGTTCAATTCCTCCCAGCTCGATGCGGTAGTGAGCGAGGCGCTGGCGGGCAACCCCGGCCTCGATGCAGCACAAGCGAGCCTGCGCCAGAGCGAGGACAGCCTGCGCAGCGGCTACGGCATTTTCTATCCGCAGCTCGATGCCGACGCGAGCGCAACGCGGCAGAGATATGCCCCTGTGAAGCTGGACCAGAATCTGCCGGCAGCCGTGTTCAATCTGTTCACGCTGTCCGCGTCGGCCAGCTACGCGCTCGACCTCTTCGGGGGCGAGCGGCGCCTGATCGAAGGGCTCGGGGCGCAGGTCGATCTGCAGCGCGCCAGCGAGCGGGCGACCTACCTCACACTGGCGTCCAACATCGTCAACACGATCATCGCAAAAGCCGCCTATCGTGCGGAAATCGATGCTACGCAGCAGCTCATCGAACTTCAGGGCGAGCAGGTCAAGTTGGCGGAAATCCAGGCGCAGGCCGGGACCGTTCCCTATTCCAATGTCTTGAGCCTGAAGAGTCAGCTCGCGTCCTACGAAGCCATGCTTCCGCAACTCGAGCAAAAGCTCGCGCAAAGCGACGATCTGCTCGCGACACTCGCCGGACATGTGCCGGCCGAGTGGAAAGCACCGGATATCGCCCTGACTGATCTGACTCTGCCGAGCGACCTTCCAGTCAGTCTGCCGTCGGAACTCGTGCGCCAGCGCCCCGACATCCTCGTGGCGGAAGCGACCGCGCATGCGGCCAGCGCCAATATCGGTGTGGCGACCGCCGCGCTGTTGCCCAGCGTCACCTTGAGTGGGAATTACAGTGCCAATGGCCTGTCGCCCGGCAAGCTGCTGTCGGCCAGCGGGCGTGCATGGAGCGTCGGCGCCGATGCCAGCGCGCCGCTGTTCCGGGGCGGAACACTGTGGTTCAAGCGCAAGGCGGCGATCGACGACTACCGGCAGGCGTCGGCGCTGTATCGCCAGACGGTGTTGAGCGCATTCGGGCAAGTGGCGGATACGCTGCGTGCGCTCGATCACGATGCGGCGGCTCTAGTGGCACAGGACGCGGCAGTCGACGCGGCCGAACAGGCGTTGCACCTGGTTCAGGTCAACTACTCATCAGGCCTCGGCAACTACCTGGATGTGCTGAACGCGGACGCCCAATATCATCAGGCGAAGATCAACGATCTGCAGGCCGTCGCCGTGCGCTACCAGGACACTGTTGCCCTGTATGTCGCTCTCGGGGGCGGTTGGTGGACGGCGCAGCGCGGTTGAAACCCCGCTACAGAGGCTGCCGGTGGAACGATTCGGGCGACAAATGGCTTAGCACCGCGCTCTCGGGCTCGTGCACCAGGTCCTTCGGAATCTCCTCGGACACGATTGCGCGCACTGCCGGGGACAGCACCTGGCGCAGCACTCCGAGGAAGTGTGGGCCGGCGATCAATATCAGGCGATCGATGTGGGCGTCCCGCTGCGACTGTTCGAGCGCTGCCGCAATCTGACGCGCGAACAGCAGCGCTTCGTGTTCACGCGGCCGGCGCTCGCCCTCGGTACCGTGGTGCCCGGAGGCGCCCCGACGGCCGGTACGGATGGGGCCGTGATCGAAAGCACGCCCCGGCCGGTCGGAATTAAAATCGCGATCGTGCAGATGCGCCTTCGGGTCGGTCAGTCGCGCCGTCAGCTGCAACGGGCCGACGGCGTGCTCGACAGCATAGAACCGAGCTTCGCTCTGATCTGCAACAACAACGTGCACGTTCATCGTATCCAAGCCTCATAGTTCTCATGCCAGCCGGGCAGGGAACAGCAGTCAGGCGGGCATTCGCTGCGACTGCCGCGCGATGATGCTCGCCAAACCGTTCAGCTCCTGTGCAATCTGTGCCAGCAGATCGTCGGTCGACACCAGCCCCAGCAGCGCACCGCTGCTGGTGACCACGGGCGCGCGCCGGATACCGCGCGCGCGCATGCGCCGCAGCGCCTCGGCGATATCATCCCGTTCATTGAGCACGAGCGGGTCGCGGCTCATGGTATCAGCGCTATTGAGCTGTGAGAAATCAGCCACATGCGCCAACTGCGCTTGCACGATATCGCGATCGGTGACGATGCCGAGCACGACCACCTGATCGGCCGGCGCGTCCGTAACGATTATCGCGCCGATCCGCTCCTGCACCATGAGGCGCACGACCTCCGACAACGGCGCGTTGCCTGGGACACTGACAGGAGGGCGGGAGCACAGGTTTCCGACGTTCATAGCTCACTTCCGGATAAGGCGATGCGATTTGGCCATGGCATGGCGCGTCCGGCAATGCGTAGCAATGCGGATATCCGGGCCGGCACGGCCGCTATAGGCTGGCTCAGTGAAGCAGGAAAGTGCATGAACCTCGGGGACATATGCCGCCGAGAGGTATACTTGGCAAGGCGCGATGAACCGCTGGCGGAAGCGGCGCGGGAAATGCAAAAGCGCCGTGTAGGGGAATTGGTGGTCGTGGATGACGTGGTCACGCCGGTGCTCCCGGTCGGCATTGTCACCGACCGGGATATCGTCTGCGGCCAGTTCATTCGCAAGGCTGACCTGCATTCCTTGACCGTCGGGGACGTGATGACGGTCAATCCCCTGACGCTGTCGGAGAGATCCGGCGTGAGCGAGGCGATCGACGCCTTGCGCGTTCGGGGCGTACGCCGCGCGCCGGTCGTCAACGGGGCGGGAGATCTGGTGGGAATCGTGACGCTCGATGAGCTGCTGTCGGCGGTCGCAGCGCAGCTGAATGCCTTGGCGACGCTGATCGGCACGCAGTCGCTGCACGAAGGCCATCGCGGATCGCTACGAAGAGAAGGATGCTGACTGTGAATAGCATTGTGGGACGGCCGGCAATTGGCAGCTGGTACCGGCATCTCGATAAGGGTGAGGTGTTTCAGGTCGTGGGCTTCGATGAGCGTTCGCGGACGATTGAGATTCAGGCCTTCGACGGCGACATCGACGAGATGGATGAGGACGTGTGGAACACGCTGTCGATCGCCGTGGCCGAGCCGCCCGAAGACGCTACCGGTCCGATCGACGATGTCGACCGCGACGATGCCAGCAATCTGGACAGTGAGATCAGACCGGTGCTTTGGACGAAGCCCCTCGAGTCAAGGGTGCTGGAAGAGCGGGACGAAATACGCGGCGAAGCTGAGTCGATCGACGAAAACGGCGACCGCGACAGCCAATGAAAATCCCGGAGGCGGAGATGTCACAGGTAGCCATGCCGTGGACAGATGAGAGATATCCTGCTGCCATGAGGCGGCTGCCAGGGTTTGTGCGCGAAAAGGCGATTGCAATTGCCAATGCGCTGCTGATGGATGGCTATGAGGAAGGTCGGGCCATTCGTATCGCAATTGCTCAGGCCAGGCGATGGGCACTGGGGCCGCAGAGGGGTTCGAGCCCCGATAAGGGCCGGAGGGTCTACGGATGAAGGCGCGCATGGCCGGAATCCAAGGGTCGATCGCTGCAGTCACGGCGTTGGCGATGCTGCTGATCACCAGCTGCCCGGCGGAGGAGCTTTCGGGCTACAGCGGTGCCCAGCTGTACCAGCGGTTCTGTGCGAGTTGTCACGGAACACGCGGTTTCGGCGACGGCCCCGTCGCGTCGTCGCTCAAGAGCATGGTCCCGGACCTGACCCAGATTACCAAGCGTCACGGCGGAACCTTTCCGGCAGACCAAGTCCGGCGCATCATCGACGGGCGGGCCGTGCAGCCGCCGCATGGGACACGCGAGATGCCCGTATGGGGCTACGAATTTCGCAGCGCCGGGGCATCCGACGAATCCGGACCCCGATCGGCCGACGAGTTGATCGGACGCTTGCTCGATTACCTGCGCTCGATACAGAGCCAATAATCGGCGCGGCTACCGACCGCCCTGCCAAGGCGAGACGCCGGGGCCGTGACCTGACGGGTCTGGAGCCAGCGCTTCGGCGCCCGCCTCACGGGTGCATCCGGACCGGTGCGCGTCACAATGGACTCAATTGAATCAGGGTTTCCGCGGATGGCGATACCCAGCAAGCCTGCGGTATACGAACCCGATCCAGGGCGCATCGCGGTTGTGCTATAGAGGGTCGGCCGCCCTGGATCATGAGGCCGCTGACATGGGCGAAGCCCGCAAACACGAAAAATATGATGCCCTGATCAACGCTTGCCACGCGCTGGCGCCGATCCGGACCGCGGTGGTGCATCCTTGCGATGACAGCTCGCTCGCCGGGGCTCTGGATGCCGCCGCCGCGCGGTTGATTGCGCCGATCCTGGTGGGTCCTGAGGGGCGCATCCGCGCGTTGGCCGCCTCGCTGCATCGGGACCTGAGCGGAGTGCAGATCGTGGACACCCCGCACAGCCACGCGGCGGCGGAGAAGGCCGTGGAGATGGTCCGGGCCGGCCACATCGATGCGCTGATGAAGGGCAGTCTTCACACCGACGAACTCATGGCGGAAGTGGTGCGTAAGGACACCGGTCTGCGTACGGCGCGACGGCTCAGCCACGTGTTCATCATGGACGTGCCGACCTACCCCAAGCCCCTGTTCATCACCGATGCGGCGGTGAACATCAATCCGAGCCTGGAGGACAAGGCTGATATCGTGCAGAACGCGATCGATCTGGCACATGCGCTGGGAATCGATCGGCCGAAAGTGGCAATCCTCTCGGCAGTCGAGACGATCACCTCGAAGATTCCTTCCACGATCGACGCCGCGGCGCTGTGCAAGATGGCCGAGCGGGGCCAGATCACGGGTGCGCTGCTCGACGGGCCACTGGCCCTGGACAATGCCATCAATCGCGATGCCGCGGCTGTCAAGCACATCGTCTCGGCGGTCGCGGGCGATGCCGATATCCTGGTCGTGCCGGACATGGAAGCCGGTAACCTGCTGGCCAAAGAGCTCAGCTTTCTCGCCAACGCTGATGCGGCAGGGATCGTCCTGGGCGCGCGCGTACCGATCATCCTGACCAGCCGGGCGGACAACCTGCGCACCCGCATGGCGAGCTGCGCCGTCGCCGCGCTCTACGCCCATGCTCGAAGGGCGGCATCGCTCGAAGTCGGCAAGCTTGCGGATTAACGCCGATGCGTCAGCCGATTCTGGTGATCAATGCCGGTTCGTCGAGCATCAAGTTCTCGGTGTTCGAGACCGCGGTCGACCGATCGCTTTCGGCGAGCGTGCACGGCCAAGTGGAGGGGATTGGGAGCTCGCCGCGACTCGAGGTCGACGATGCCCAGGGCCGCATGCTCGCAGAGCAGCGTTTGACCGGGGCCGATCACGAAGACGCGATCGCGGCGATGCACAAATGGTTCTCCGCCTATATCGGCAGCGAGTCCGGATTCGACGGCGTCGGGCACCGCGTGGTGCATGGCGGGCTCAAGTATTCGCAACCGGCGCTGGTCGACAGCAATCTGCTCGCCGATCTCGAGGAACTCGTGCCGCTCGCTCCACTGCACGAGCCGCACCAGATCGCAGCCATTCGCGCGGTCAGCGCCGTTGCGCCCAAGGTGCGCCAGGTTGCCTGTTTCGATACCGCCTTCCATCGCGGCCAGCCGTCACTGGCGCAGGAATTTGCGTTGCCACGCGCGCTCACGGCAAAGGGTATCCGTCGATACGGCTTCCATGGCCTGTCATACGAATACATCGTCTCAGTGCTGCCCCGGATCGCGCCTGAGTGCGCTCGCGGCAAGCTCATAGTCGCGCATCTGGGCAATGGTGCGAGCATGTGCGCGATTGATCAGGGCCGCAGCATCAGCAACACCATGGGCCTGACCCCCGTCGACGGCTTGCCGATGGGCACGCGGACGGGCGCACTCGACCCCGGCGTCATGCTCTATCTGATGCAGCACGAACGCATGGGCGCGCACGCGATCGAACAACTCATCTATGAGCGCTCCGGACTGCTGGGCGTATCCGGACTGTCGAGTGACATGCGCACGCTGCTGGCGAGCGACTTGCCTGCCGCGAAAGAGGCAATCGATCTGTTCGTCTATCGGATCGGGCGGGAGCTCGGATCGCTGGTCGCGGCGCTGCGCGGCCTGGATGCCCTGGTCTTCACCGGCGGCATCGGCGAGCACGCCTGGCAGATCCGTTCGCGTGTCTGCCAGGACGCACGCTGGATGGGCGTTACGCTCGACGAGGCAGCCAATGTCAAAGGCGGTCCACTCATCTCGCGCATCGGATCAGCGCCTTCGGCGTGGGTGATAGCCACCGACGAGAATCTGATGGTCGCGCGCCATACGCGCCGGCTGCTCGATGGCTGATCGCTACCAAGCCCATATACTCCGCATGCATGATCTCAAATCATGCCTTCCGCGGCGGAGACCGCGCCTTTCTTTTCATCGGGATTCTCGGTCATCGTCGCCTCGGTCAGCAGCAACACGCCGGCGACCGAGACCGCGTTCTCGAGCGCCACGCGCAGCACCTTCGTGGGGTCGACGATCCCCGCCTCGAACAGGTCCACGTACTGCTTGCGTGCAGCATCGAAGCCGACGTTGCCGGCCGCTTCGGTCATCCTGCTGACTACGACGCCGCCGTCGACCGCAGAGTTTTCGGCAATCTGCCGCGTCGGGGCTTCGAGTGCGTGCCGTAGGATCTGCACGCCGGTACGCTCATCCCCGTCGCATTGCTTTTCCAGGCGCTCGACCGCCGGCATGATCTTGAGCAGTGCCATGCCGCCACCTGGCACAATGCCCTCAGCCACGGCTGCTTTGGTGGCGCTAATGGCATCATCGAGCGCTTCTTTCTTGGCTTTCATCTCCGATTCGGCCGGGGCGCCGACGCGGATGACCGCCACACCGCCGGAGAGCTTAGCGAGCCGCTCCTGGAGTTTCTCGCGATCGTAATCGCTGTTGGCCTTCTCGATCTCGTGACGGATCTGAGCGATGCGCGCGTCGATCGCCTTACGATCGCCCAGGCCCCCGATGATGGTGGTCGTGGCGCTGTCCACGACCACGCGCTTGGCGTGACCGAGCTGCTCGAGCCGCACGCCTTCCAGCCGCAGTCCCAAGTCCTCGGAAATCAGTGTACCGCCGGTCAGCACAGCCATGTCCTGCAGCATCGCCTTGCGCCGATCGCCGAACCCGGGGGCCTTGACGGCAACGCTCTTGAGTATTCCGCGCACCTGATTGAGCACCAGGGTTGCGAGTGCTTCGCTTTCGACGTCGTCGGCGACGAACAGCACCGATCGGCCGCTTTTGGCCGCCTGTTCGAGCAGCGGTATGAGGTCCTTGAGGATATTGATCTTGCGGTCGGTCAGCAGCACGCAGGCGTCCTCGAGTACCGACTCCATGTTCTGCGGGTCGGTGACGAAGTAGGGTGAGAGGTAGCCGCGGTCAAACTGCATCCCCTCGACGACATCGAGAACCGTCTCGGTAGTCTTGGATTCCTCCACCGTGATCACGCCCTCGTCGCCGACCTTGTCCATCGCCTGCGCGACCAGCTCACCGATGGCCGTATCGTTGTGCGCCGCTATCGTAGCCACCTGTGCCTTCTCGTTGCGGGTCTTAACCGGCCGAGACAGGGACTTGAGCTCATCGACCGCCACTTTGAGCGCGCGGTCGAGTCCACGCCTGATGTCGACGGCGCTGGCGCCGGCGGTCACGTTGCGCACGCCGTCCGCGTAAATCGCGTGCGCCAGGATGGTAGCAGTACTGGTACCGTCGCCGACGACGTCGCCGGTCTTCTCGGCAGCCTGTCGCAGCATCTGGGCGCCGAGGTTTTCGGCAGGATCCTGCAGCGTAAGCTCTTTGGCGATAGTCACGCCGTCGTTGCACACGATTGGCGCGCCCCACTGTTTCTGGATCAGCACCGATTTGGATTTCGGACCGAGCGTGATGCGCACAGCGTCAGCCAACTGGCTCGCGCCGCGCAGGATCTTCTCCCGCGCCGCGGCGCGAAACGTCAATTCCTTATGGGCCACGCGTCTGTCTCTCGCGCAATGGCGCTGCTACGGGCGCACGCTCAGCTTGTCGATCACCTGCGAGACGCCAGGGGCCTGCCAAGCGGCCATTTCGGCCTGTTGGCGCTCCTGCCACGAATTCACTTCGCCCTCGAGCGTTACCGTGCCCTCGGCGATCTTGACAGTGATTTTCTTGGCGTCGAGCCGCGCGCGACGGCGAAATGCGTCTTCGATCTTTTCCTGCACGTTGGTAGCCGAAACCTTGGATCGGATCGAGATGTTGTTGCTGATACCTTTGACGCCGCGCAGACCGCTCAAGCAGGCATCGACCGCGCTTTTCTGGAACCAAAGGGCCACCTGGCCCTCGATCGTGATCCAACCGTCATGCACCACGAGCTTGATGTCAGCCGAGGGCACCGAGGCGTTGGCCTTCAATGCGCCGAGCGCATCCTCGGCAAGCTCCGGATCGCTGCGCTTGTCGTCGAACGCCAGTTCGACGGCGATATCGTTGGCGATGGCCTTCACGCCCGCCACCATCTGCGCGGCCTCCTGCGCTGCGCGGCGCTCAGAGTAGCTACCAACATGACCGGTCAGCGCCACCACACCGTTCTTGACGGCGACGCCGATCTGGCGCGAATCGAAGCGCGGATCCCAATCGAGCTCGGCCTCGACATCGTGCCGTAGTTGAGTATCGTCGTACATCGTTGCCATCTCCTCATGCGTGTAAATTGGCAATCCCTTCATGTCGGCCAACGCGGCTCGAGTCCAGTAGTTCTTGTAACGCACCGCGGATCGATGAGGAATACGCAAAAGCCGAGATGGCATGCGCACTTGCGCGGATGGGCCTCTTGCGCCGCGATTGCTAGCTTCACCAGTCGGGCCGACGTGCAGCTGGTACTCTACATGGCAGACAGTTACCAGTTTATTCGCTTCTTCCGCGACATTGGCATCGACGACGTCGGCCTCGTGGGCGGTAAGAACGCCGCTCTGGGCGAGATGTATCGGGAGCTGAGCGCGAAGGGCGTCAAAGTACCCAATGGCTTTGCCATCACCGCCCAAGCCTATCGAAGCATGCTCGACGCCGCGAACGCCTGGGAGCCGCTGCGCGCGGCGCTCGGCGGGCTCCAACCGGACGATACTGAGGATCTCAAGCGCCGCGGAGTGCGCGCGCGCGCCATCATCCATGACGCACCGTTGCCAGAGCCGATGCAGGCCGAGATTCTTCGGGCATACCGTGAGCTGCAGGCTGAATACGGCGACTCCCTGAGTGTGGCCGTACGCAGTTCGGCCACCGCCGAGGATCTGCCGACCGCGAGTTTCGCGGGCCAGCAGGAGACTTATCTCAATGTGCGCGACGCGGCGGCGCTGCTCGAGGCTTGTAAGTGGTGCTTTGCGAGCCTGTTTACCGACCGCGCGATCCACTATCGCACGGATCAACACTTCGATCATTTGCGCGTCGCCTTGTCGATCGGGGTGATGAAGATGGTTCGCTCGGATCTGGCTGCGAGCGGCATTATGTTTTCCCTCGATACGGAGAGCGGCTTTCGCGACGTGGTGCTGATCAGCGCGGCGTACGGCCTCGGCGAGAACATCGTGCAGGGCAACGTGGACCCCGACGACTTCTACGTCTTCAAGCCGACATTGGCGCGCGGCTGCCGCGAGATATTGCGGCGCGAGCTCGGGAGCAAAAAGCTCAAGCTGATCTATGCCGCAGGACCCGCGGTGGGCTTCCGCGTGGGCGGTTCGACCCGCAACGTCGACACTCCAGCCGAAGAGCAACAGCGCTTCTGCCTCAGCGACGCGGAAGTGCTGCGACTCGCAGATTATGCGGTGGTGATCGAGCAGCATTTCAGCTCGCGAGCCGGACGAACGGTTCCGATGGACATGGAGTGGGCGAAAGACGGTGCGGACGGCGAGCTCTATCTGCTGCAGGCCCGGCCAGAAACGGTGGCTTCACAGAAGGCGACCCACCTGATCGACGAGTACAGCCTCAAAGGCAGCGGTCCAGTGCTGGTCGCGGGCCGAGCGATTGGCAGCCGGATCGGCAGCGGTCGGGCGCACGTCATCGCATCCGCAGCGCAGATGGGGGAATTCAGCAGCGGCGAAGTGCTGGTGACCGACAATACGACCCCGGACTGGGAGCCGATCATGAAACGTGCCGCGGCGGTAGTGACCAACCGCGGCGGCCGCACCTGCCATGCTGCCATCGTGGCGCGTGAACTGGGGATCCCGGCGCTGGTCGGCACCGGTACGGCAACGAAGGTCCTGCATACGGGAGACATGCTGACGGTGGCATGCAGCGGCGGTGAATCCGGCTATGTTTATAGCGGGTCAATTCCATTCGAGATCCAGCATGTCGACGTCAGCGAATTGCCGAAGACACGCACGCAGATCATGCTGATCCTCGGTAATCCGGAAATCGCGTTGCAAAGCAGTTTCCTGCCGAATGACGGCGTCGGGCTCGCGCGCATGGAGTTCATCGTTTCGGAGTACGTGCAGGCGCATCCGATGGCGCTGCTGCATCCGGATAAGGTAACGGACGCCGAGGAGCGCGAAGCGCTGTTGCGCCTCACCCGGCGCTACGCGCAGCCGGCGGACTTCTTCGTTGAGCGCCTGTCGGAGGGTATTGCCACGATCGCCGCCGCCTTCTATCCGAAGCCGGTCATCCTGCGGATGTCAGACTTCAAGAGCAACGAATACGCGAGCCTGCTCGGTGGGCGGTGGTTTGAGCCGACCGAGGCGAATCCCATGCTCGGCTTTCGCGGGGCGGCGCGCTATTCGCATCCGGCATATCGGGACGGCTTCGGGCTCGAATGCGCCGCGGTCAAGCGCGTCCGCGAGCAGATGGGTTTGAGCAATCTCAAGATCATGATTCCGTTCTGCCGGCGCGTGCCCGAGGCGGAAAAGACGCTGGCGACGTTGCGGGAGTTTGGACTCGAGCGCGGGCGGAACGGGCTCGAGGTTTACGTGATGTGTGAGATTCCGAATAATGTGCTGCAGATCGATGCATTTGCGCGTCAATTCGACGGATTTTCAATCGGCTCGAACGATCTGACGCAGCTGACTCTGGGCGTGGACCGCGACTCGGAGCTCGTGGCCTTCGATTTCGACGAGCGCGACGCAGGCGTGATGCAATTGCTGCGACTCGCGGTGGAAGGCTGCCAGCGCAATCATCGGCACTCGGGAATCTGCGGGCAGGCACCCTCCGACTTTCCGGAGGTTGCGGAATATCTGGTGCAGCTTGGAATCGATTCCATCAGTCTCAACCCGGACTCGGTGGTAGCCACCGTGCGGCGCATCGCGGCTTTGGAGAGCACCATCAGCAACACGCCGAAAGTCGCTGCGGTCGGCGGTGGCTGAGCCCGGACTCGGGCGCTAGGTCGAGACGCTGGCGATATTCTCTCCCGTCGGACCCTGCACTCGCGCTTGAACATTGCGAATGCCGGCATTGATGGTGTCCGCCGAGCCGGTGTCGATCACTACCGTACGTGCTTGCTCCTCGTCGCTGAGCGGCTCTGCCGTTTTGAGCTGCATATCGAGGACGGCGTGCGTGGCCTCGGACGGATCGTCGGCGCGCCGCGAGCGCAATGCAAGCCGCGCTTCCAGCGTCGGTCGCGCAGCGATGCAGGAGACGATCAGCATCCGGCAGCCTCGACGCTGTGCCAGCGCTTCGAACAGCTGGCGATCAGCCCGATCGAGAAATGTGGCGTCGACAATTGCATTGCAGCCACCCGCGAGCGTGCTATCAGCGCAGTCGAGCAGGCGCAAATAGGTCCGCTGCCGGGCCACGGCAGTATAAGCACCATCGCCGACGTCCAAGGAATCCTGCGCCGTGCGCGCGGTGCCATCCGGGCGCCTGCGCTCGAGGTCTGAGCGCATCCGGACCGCACCGAGCGCGGCGATCAGCCGATCACTGATCCATGACTTTCCCGAGGCCGTCACGCCGTGCATCAGCAGCAGCGCCGGTGTGCGCGCCGATATCAGCTGCGCTGCAGTATTCAGCCGTGCGCGCAGGCGTGCCCACCGCGCCTGCGCCGAGTCGGGACTCGCTGTCGCGATCCCCAACGCATCGACTTTGGCACGCACCAAGGCGCGGTAGACGGCGTAGAGCGGCAGTAAGCGCAGTCCCTCATAGTCGCCATTGTCCTCGAGATAGGCGCTGAGGAATACAAAGCTAAGATCGGTGCGAGCGTGTGTCGTCAGGTCCATGAACAGGAATGCGACGTCACTGATCACGTCGATCCAGCGCAGGCGCGGGTCGAACTCCAGGCAATCGAATGGCAGGAAATGCCCATGCCAACGCACGATATTCCCGGCGTGCAGGTCGCCGTGGCATTCGCGGACTCGAGCTGATTGTCGTCGCCGCGCCAGTAAATTCGCCAGTGTGTCCATGCTCTCGGCGCTCCAGCGTTCGAGCCGTTCGAGAAGTCGCAAGTCTTGGGCATCGGTCAGACGGCCGCGCAGCGGTCCGAAGTTTTCCTGCAGTTGCGCGCGGATCAGCTCAGGGCGGCCAAACTCGTCGCCGGCCCCCGCGACGGCGGCGGTGCGATGTTGCTCAGCGATGCGCCTGCCCAGCGCGGCCATGTCATCGCAGGTCACGCGGCCCTGGTCCAGCTGGTGGTCGAGCTCCCCCGCGGTATCGAATTCCCGCATACGCACGGCATATTCGAGCGCCGTGCCCGCCGTGCCCGCCGTGCCCGCCGTGCCCATGCGCAAGTGGCCGTGCTGCTCGAGGATCGGTACTACATCGAGATATAGATCCGGCGCAATTCTGCGGTTGAGCCGCAGCTCCTCCTCACACAAGAAATGCCGGCGGTTCAAGGTCGAGGCGTCGATGAAGTCGAACTGCACCGGTTTCTTGATCTTGTAGGCGTAGGCGCCGGTCAGCAGTACCCAGGAGATGGGTGTCTCGCGCACTTGCAGCTGGGTGACCGGATGTAGAAAGGCCGCCGGCTGCAACAGTTCGGCCAGGCGCGGTCCCAGTGCGAACGGTCGCGGATTATCCTGGAGTGGAGCGTACATATCCGGTGTTCGGGGGTCTAGGGCGAATTCGACGGTTCGTGCGATTGTGCTCGCAACTGGTCCTGCCGGCGCTCGCAGCGGATGGTCGAGATTACCGAGGTGATGACGCCGACGGTCGTCGTGATCAGCAGCAGTGGTTTGGCGATTCTCATACTGGCGGCGGGATATTATCGATTGTTGCCGATGCACACGAGCGCCTCGGGGCCGGTTCATCCGTCCGGGCCCGATGGATCTGCTAGAAACCCGCGCGCCCGGCGAATAGGGCGGCCCAGAAAATGCTGACGCAGTACCGGCGCTATGGGCATACGAATCAATGCCTATTGAGCTGCGGTTTGTGCGCTAGGCGAACGCGGCGGCGCCGGCTCAGACTGAGCATGGATTTGAGCGCCGATGGGGGCTTGTGGTGAAACTGACATTCTTGGGCGCCGCCGGCACCGTGACCGGCTCGAAATATCTGCTCGCAGTGGGCGAGCGGCAGGTGCTGGTGGACTGCGGTCTGTTTCAGGGGCTCAAACGCCTGCGGGAGCGTAACTGGCAGGCTTTGCCGTTCGACCCCAAGCGGATCGACGCCATCGTGCTCACGCACGCGCATATTGATCATTCGGGTTACCTTCCCGTCGTGGTGCGCTCGGGGTTCCGCGGTCCGGTGTATTGCACGGCCGCGACCCGTCGCCTATTGGCGTTGATGTTGACCGACAGCGCGCACTTGCAGGAGGAACAGGCAGAGTTCGCCAACCGGCATCACTTTTCGAAACACTCTCCGGCGCTCCCGCTCTATACGCGCGCCGATGCCGAGGCGGCGTTGCGTTTGCTGCGGCCCGTGGAGTGGTCCAGGGCTTGTGCCGTCGCTCCCGGTTTTTCGGCGCAATTCTCGCCCGCCGGGCATCTGCTCGGGGCGGCGTCAGTGCTGCTCGAGACCCGAGCCGGTCGGGTGCTGTTTTCGGGCGATCTGGGCCGACCGGACGACCTGATCATGCGGCCGCCGGCGAGCGCGCCTGGCGCCGATTGGGTACTGATCGAGTCGACTTACGGCGACCGGCGGCACCCGCGGTTCGACCCCTACGCCGAGCTCGCGGCAGTGATCAACCGCACCGTGCAGCGGCAAGGCGTGATGGTGATTCCATCCTTCGCCGTCGGCCGCGCCCAGACCCTGCTGTACATGATCGCCGAGCTCAAGGCGCGAGCGACAATTCCGGACGTGCCGGTCTATCTCAACAGTCCCATGGCCTGTGACGTCAGCGGTATCTATCAGGAGTTCGCCAAGGAACATCGCCTCGGCGGTGCACAATATTGTGTGTTCAGCAAGGCGGCACGGTTCGTATCCAGTGTCGAGGAGTCGAAGCAACTCAACACGCGGCAAGAACCGATGATCATCATCTCCGCGAGCGGCATGGCGACGGGCGGACGCGTACTGCACCATCTTCAGACCTTTGCGCCCGGCGAGCGTAACACCATTGTGTTCTCCGGTTTCCAGGCAGCTGGGACCCGCGGCGCAGCCATGGTCGGCGGTGCCGAGGCGGTGAAGATTCACGGCGAATGGGTGCCGGTGCGCGCTGAAGTCGTACAACTCCAGAGTCTTTCCAGTCACGCGGATTGCGATCAGCTGCTCGCCTGGCTCCAGGGCTCGCCGAGCCGGCCGGAGCGAGTGTTCGTCACACACGGGGAACCGGCCGCGGCGGAGGCACTGCGTTCTCAGATTCGCCGGCACTACTGTCCCGAAGTCAGCGTGGCGGAGCAGGCTGAAACCGTTGCGCGCGAAAGCCATGCACGGGCGCTCGCGCAATGATCTCCGTCACGCTCAAGCTCAAGCCGCTCGACCTTATGGATCGCGCAGCCCTCGCCGCTTTGCAGGGTGCATGTCGCGGCGGCCTGCCGCGCGACCCCATCCGCAGCAATCAGGGAGTGCCGGCGCCGAGCCATGAGACCGCATAGAAGGGCAAGACACGGCGGTACCGCCAACGTGAGCATCCATGTGCGTGAGCTGGCGCAGATGTTCAATTCGCTCGATCCTTCGCCATTCTGGGACCGTGATCTCGATCGCGAGGCCGCGGAGTTCATTGAAGACGAATTCAGCGAGAAACGCGCCGCCGATCAGTGGCACCTCCACATCCATGCGCACGAAGGGGCCGCATCCGCGACGGATATTCAGGCCGCCATCGAGCACTACTACGAGCGCCTCGCGAACTCGGTACGTCTGGGCCTGCGCGAACAGGCGCGCATAGGCGAGCTCGCGCTGCTGGTCGGTGTGGCGGTGTTTTCGATCTGCATCAGCTTGCGGGGGCTGCTCGAGACCGCGTTGCATGGACTGCCACGCGGTCTGGATGAAGGCCTGATCGTGCTGGGCTGGATTGCGCTGTGGCGGCCGATTGAAGTGCTCGCCTACGGTTGGGTACCGCTCTACCGTAAACGCCGGCTGTATCAGCGATTGGCCCGGATTCGGGTGTCGGTGCGCTGCGAGCCTGCGATGGCGCCTGCCACCCCTGCGACAACGCTCAACTCGCCGCCGGCGCCTCCAGCAGAACCGGAAACTCGTCGGCCTTGATCGGCGCCCGCCCGGCTGGCTCTATATCTAATTGAAGTTGGCGCCTATATTTTATCCGCCGCGGCGGCGAATGGCCCCTATACCCGGCCGCGCCATTGTGTGGTAAGTGTGCCCGTGGGGGACAACGCTGGCTTCAGCGTCGGCGAGTCAAGAGCTAAAGTGGAGTCAACGAGGATGAGTGCGCAGAGCGGTGGAATGTGGATGTGGTCTCAGGCCTGTGCTGTGCTGGAGGAGGCGGAACGCCGGCACCGACGCTTCTTCGAACTCCTCAGCGTGCCTGCGCGCCGACCGGTGTGGGAGCCGCCGATAGACGTATTCCTGCTCGAGCGGGAGCTGCATATAGTCGTGGCGCTTCCCGGCGTACGCCCCAGTAGCGTGTCGGTGGAGCTGTCATCGAGCCACCTTTGGGTGCGCGCCGAGAGTCAGCCGCCGGTTCAGATGGGTCGGGCGCGGATCGTGCGCCTGGAGATTGCCTACGGCCGCATCGAGCGTCGAATCGATCTGCCGGCCGGGCGCTACCAGTTGCTCGGCCATGAATTTGCCGACGGTTGCCTGCATGTTCGAGTGGGCGGAGAACCAGCTTGAGCGTCGCTGCGCAGACGGGCGCCGCGGGCAGCGTGGCCGCCGAGGCGGCTCCGAGCGGCGAGGACGTATTGATCATCCTGCCGGTACGCAACACCGTACTGTTCCCGCAGATTGTGCTGCCGATCGCCATCAAGCGCGAGCGCTCGGTGGCAGCGGCGCAGGAGGCGGTCAAGGCCGGGCGCAAAGTGGGCCTGTTGCTGCAACAGGATCCGGAGCAGGACGATCCGATGGCGGATGCACTGCATCGTGTCGGCACCATCGCGAGCATCGTGCGGTATGTGACGGCGGCGGACGGCACACATCACCTGATCTGTCAGGGCGAGCAGCGGTTCAGCGTGCTGGATTTTGTCAGCCGCGATCCGTTCATGGTCGCGCGGATCACGGTGCATCCGGAACCGACCCAGATCAATCCCGAGATCGAGGCCCGGGCATTGCGCCTGCGTGAGCTTGCGATCGAAGCGCTGCGACTGCTGCCGCAGGCGCCGGCGGAACTCGCCAATGCGATCCAGAACATCGAATCGATATCGGCATTGGTCGACCTGATCGCCAGTTTCCTCGACCTCAAGCCGATCGAAAAGCAGGACGTGCTCGCGACCTTCGAGCTGCGTCCGCGGCTCGATCTGGTATTGAAGTTTCTGGGCCAGCGCGTCGAAGTACTGCGCATTTCCCGCGAGATCGACGAGCGTGCAAAAGATGCGTTTGATGAACGGCAGAAGGAGGCAGTGCTGCGCGAGCGGCTGCGGCAGATCCGCAAGGAACTCGGTGAAGACGAAGGGGAGTCCGCGGAACTGGTCGAGCTGAAGGAGGCGCTCGCGAAGGCTGGCATGCCGAGCGAGGTCGAAGAACATGTGCGCAACCAGATTGCGCGGCTCGAGCGCATGGGCGAGGCCAGCGCTGAATACTCGATGACGCGCACGTATCTGGAGTGGTTGCTATCGCTGCCGTGGTCGAAACTCGACAAGGAAGAAATTGACATCGACAAGGCGCGTCGCATCCTTGATGAGGATCATTTCGGGCTTGAGACCATCAAGCGCCGCATCATCGAGTTTCTCGCGGTACGCAAACTCAACCCCGAGGGCCACAGCCCGATTCTCTGCTTTGTCGGGCCGCCTGGCGTCGGCAAGACCTCCCTCGGTCAGTCGATCGCGCGCGCAATGGGACTGAAGTTCGTGCGCGTGGCCTTGGGTGGCGTGCACGACGAAGCGGAGATACGCGGCCATCGCCGTACCTATGTTGGCGCACTACCCGGCAATGTCATCCAGGCGCTGCGCAAAGCCGGCACGCGCAATCCCGTCATGATGCTCGATGAGGTGGACAAGCTCTCGGCCAGCATTCAGGGCGATCCGTTCTCGGCTTTGCTCGAAGTCCTCGATCCGGAGCAGAATCACACCTTCCGCGACAATTATGTGGGCTTGCCGTTCGACCTGAGCAAGGTGTTGTTCATCGGCACGGCGAACATGCTCGATTCGATGCCGCCGCCGCTGCGCGACCGCATGGAGATCATCCAGCTGAGCGGCTACACCGAAGAAGAGAAGCTCGAGATCGCCAAGCGCTATCTACTGCGGCGGCAGCTGGCCGCGAACGGCATGACGGCGGAGCAGGTTCAGCTGGGGGATTCCGCCTTGCGCCGCATGATCAGCGATTACACGCGCGAGGCGGGCGTTAGAGGCCTGGAACGACAGATAGGCGCGGTACTGCGCCACAGTGCGGTCGCGATCGCCTCCGGGCAGCCCGGTCCGATTGCGGTAAGCGCCGAGGACTTGCCGCGAATACTCGGGGCGGCGCGCTTCGAGAATGAAATCGCCATGCGCACTAGCGTGCCGGGCGTCGCTACCGGCCTGGCCTGGACGCCGGTGGGCGGGGATATCCTGTTTGTCGAATGCAGTCGCGTCAACGGCTCGGGCAAGCTCATCCTCACCGGCCAGCTCGGCGATGTGATGAAGGAGAGTGCGCAGGCCGCCGTGACGCTGGTCAAGGGGCAGGCGGAACGCTTAGGCATCGATCCGCTGATCTTCGAGAAATCGGATCTGCACATTCACGTGCCCGCAGGGGCGGTGCCGAAGGACGGACCCAGCGCCGGGGTGGCAATCTTTGCCTCCCTGGTATCGCTGCTGACCCAACACACGGTGCGCAACGATGTGGCCATGACCGGCGAGATCAGTCTGCGCGGCCTGGTGCTGCCGGTAGGCGGCATCAAGGAGAAGACTGTGGCCGCAGCACGCTCGGGAATCAAGACGGTGATCTTGCCGGCGCGCAACCGGCGCGATCTGGAAGACATTCCCGCCAGCGTGCGCGAGACGCTGCAGTTCGTCTGGGCAGAACGGGTCGAGGACGTGATCGCGGCGGCATTCGACGGCGCCCTGGCACCGCGCCGCGGACTGAGTGCCGCGATCGCGAGCTAAGTAAACCCGGTCGTCGACATCCAGTGCACGCCCCGGCGTGAGCGGGGCACGCCCGTCACGAAACGTGACGGTTTGACCACAAGCAGGTCGCAGGGCAGTTCGTCGAGCAGCTGTTCGGCGCTATTGCCGATAAACAGCCGCTTGAGGCCGCGGCGCGATATCGCGCCCATGACGACGATGGCGGCAGGTAGCCGTCGCGCGGCGCCGGTGATTGCGTCCACGGGATGCGCTTCGACGACGTGACGCCGGGCAGCGGATACCGCGCTGTGACGCAGTGCCCGGTCGAGGGCGGCGCGCGCGGCCGCGCGCGCACGCGCTTCGATGGTCTTGGCCGCGCGGCTGACCGACACGGCGGTGCCGTGCGGGGCCAGGGGCTGCGGCCGATAGGCGTAGACCACATCGATTGCACTGCCCAGCGCGCTGCCGAGGGTCTGGGCTTCACGCAGGATGTTCTGGTCAAGACCGCTGGGCTTCGAGTAGCGATGCAGCGGATCGATGGCAGCGAGAATCCTCGGCCGACGATAGCCGCGGTTCGACTTGACCAGCAGCACCGGCACCGGGCTGTCGCGCAGCAGGCTCCAGTCTGTATAGCCGAGCAGTGTGGGCAAGCGGTGTCGCGCGCGGCATTGCGTCACGATCAGGTCCGAGCCCGCACGCAGGGCACGCCGGATGATCGATTCGTGCGCCGGGTAATCCCATTCCGCCGACGTTTGCACGGTCAGCCCACTCGCACGCAATGGCGCGGCCAGGCGCTCCAGGGCGGCCAGCGCGGCGCGGCGCCCGTCGCGCGTGACCGCCTTGAACGCGGCGGGCGCATCGAAGACTTCGATGAAAACTGGGCTCGATATGTCGTGAAACAATTCCAGCTCAGCATTACAGGCGCGAGCGATCTGCGCGGCTTTGGCTAATGAAGGCAGCGAGCGGGCGCGGGTGTCTTTGATAGCGACCAGAATCTTGCGGATCTTCCGATTCGGGCCCATACACCCATCTCCTCGAACGGTCTTGAAGCTCGCTTACACGCTAGACGCGTCGCGGCTGCGGCGCATCCGTAAATTTGCGTATGCTTCAGGGCTTGGCGAGTAGCAGCACCAGATGTTCCACGGCCAGGCGATAGCCATCGATCCCAAGGCCGGTAATCACACCCGTCGAGGCGGCAGCCAGCATTGACCTGCTGCGCCAGTCTTCACGGCGATAGATGTTGCTGATGTGCACTTCCACGATCGGACATTGGCACATCCTCAAGGCGTCCAGAATCGCGACCGAGTGGTAGCAAAACGCGGCCGGGTTGATGACGATGCCGGCGGCGTGGCGCGCTTCATGCAGCCAGGCGATCATCTCGTCCTCGGCATTGGTCTGGCGCGCGATCAGCTCCAGACGGTGACGATCGGTCACCGCACGGCATCGCACCTCGACGTCGGCGAGGGTGTGATGGCCATAGAGCGCGGGCTCCCGTTCCCCCAACAGATCCAAATTCGGCCCGTTCAACAGGTAGATCCGAGTGCTCATGTATTCCTCGTACCGTGGGCGCCGGTGTCAAGGAGGGGCGGGGGCGCTTCCCCGCAGTGTCAGCATCATGCGCACCAGCTGCGCGAGCGAGTGCGCGGCCATCTTTTCCATCACCCGGGCACGATGGATTTCGACGGTGCGCTGGCTCACGCCGAGCTCATGGGCCATGACCTTGTTGGCTTTGCCCAGCGTCACCAGCTCGAGCACCTCGCGCTCGCGTGGCGTGAGCGACTCCAGGCGCGAGCGGATGCGCTCGGTCTCCTTGAGCTGCGCGCGGTTGGCGGCATCGCGCTCGAGCGCGCGCTGCACGCGGTCGATCAGGTCCTGATCGCGAAACGGCTTCTGCAGAAAATCGAAGGCGCCATGCTGCATCGCCTCGACCGCCATCGGAATGTCGCCGTGCCCGGTGATAAACACCACCGGGATGATAGCGCCGCGCACGTTGAGCTGCTGCTGCAGCTCCAGCCCGCTCATGCCGGGCATACGGATGTCGAGTACCAGGCAGCCGGGCTGGCGCGGGTCATAGCTCGGCAGGAACTGCTGCGCCGAAGCGCAGATCTGGACCGGCAGACCGACGGATTTGAGCAGCAGCCGCAGCGAATTGCGCACCGCGTCGTCGTCATCGATCACGAACACGGTGGCGGACGGTTCTCTCATGCCTCTGGTCCCTGTTCGGCTGGAAGCTTCACGATAAATGTGGCGCCCGAGGGCGTATTGGCCTTATGGTCCAACCTGCCCCCATGAGCTTCCACAATCGTGCGGCTGATCGCAAGTCCCAGTCCGGTGCCATCGATCTTGCTGGTCACAAATGGCATGAACAGGCGCTGCAGCAGCTCGTCCGGGACGCCGGGGCCGGTGTCGGTCACCGTAATGAGGATGTCGCCGATGCCGTCCGGCTCGGTGCGGATCACTACCTCTTTGCGCTCCGGCGGCGAAGCTTCGAGTGCGTCAATCGAGTTGCGCAGAAGATTCAGCAGCACCTGCTGGATCTGAATGCGGTCGAGGCGCAGGCGCGGCAGATCCGGCCGGAGATCGAGGACGATGCGCACGTCGCTCGCACGCGCATCGGCCCGCGCCAATGAACCGAGCTCTTCGATGACGTCGTTGATACTGGCGAGCTCCCGGTCGGTGGCGTGATTGCGCACCAGGCTGCGCAGACGCCGAATGATTTCACCGGCACGCAGCGCCTGAGCGGCGATCTGTTCCAGTGCTTCGTCCACGTCGGTGAGCGCGGTCGGCGCCGTGGACAGCAGCCGCCTGCTCGCCTGGGCGTAGTTGGCGATCGCCGCGAGCGGCTGATTGAGCTCATGCGAGATACCGCTGGCCATCTCGCCCAAGGTTGCCAGCCGCGAGACATGCAGCATGCGTTCGCGGGCTTCGCGCGCTTCGGCTTCAGCGCTGCGAGCGTCCGTGACATCGTCGCCCGAGCACAGCACCCTGGTCGCTGTTTCCTTCGATGCCTCGATCACCACACAGCGCCAGGCGATCTGGCGTCGCATGCCACTGCGCGTGAGCACCGCGTATTCACAATGGTACGGCAGGCGCGGCTCGCGCTGCGCCAGAGCGTCAAACTCCCGCATAGCCGTGGCACGTTGTTCGGCCGGCACGATCGTCTCAAACCAATCCACCCCCAGTAATGCCTCCTCCTCGTAACCGAGCACTTCGCAGCCCTTGCGGTTGACCAGCGTCACGCGATGATTGAGTTCGAGCGCCACCAGCATGGTCTGCGCGGCCTCCAGGTAACGGTTGGCGCGATCGCGCTCGCGCTGTACCGCTGCCAACGCCTGCATTCGCAGCGTGATGTCGTGAATAAAACCGACGAAGCGCGGCGGATCCGAGCCGGCGATCCGGCCGACGGACAGGAATGCCGGGAACACACTGCCATCCTTCCGCCTTCCCTGGATTTCGCGACCGATTCCGATGATGTGGGCGACATTGGTGCGCAAATAGCGCTCCATGTAAGCGTCGTGCTGGTCGCGGTCGCGCTCGGACATCAGCATGCTGACGTTGCGACCGAGTATGTGCTGCGCCGTGTATCCGAACAGCCGTTCGGCTGCACGGTTGAATACCTGCACACAGCCGCCATGATCGATCAGAATGATCGCATCCACCGCCGCATCGAGTACGGCCTGTAGCTCCGAAGAAGGCATCACTGGCTCGTTCATGCAATAGGTATTTCCCACTAGGCTATAGGCACAGCATCGCATGGCACTGTAGCGCGCCGGACGCGAGGATGCCCAGCGATTAATGAAAAGCGTACCCTCAATCCTGTTGCTGGTAGAGCGCGGTGACCAGGGCCATCAAGCGCTGAGCAAGGCGCTGCTGCTGGCGCGTCATTTGTATGCTCGGCTCGATTTATTTCTCTGCGATACCGAGCGTTATTCATTCGGCAGATCGAGCGGCGAGGAGCCTGCAGAGGCCGCCCTGCACGCCAGGGTCGCGGATGCCCGCGAGTATCTGCAGGCGCTGCGCAAGAGCATAAATGCGCCTGAGATCGAGTTCAGCTGCGATGCGGTGTGTCATGTCTCGTTACGCACCGCGCTTGCCGACAAGCTGGGGCGCAGTCGAGTCGATCTCGTGGTCAAGGCGGCGCACACGACCCAGGCCAGCCGGGACGGCCATGGTTCGATCGACTGGCCGCTGGTTGCGAGTTGTGCGGCGCCGCTGCTGTTGACGCGCGGTCGGCCCTGGCACCCGGTACCGCGCTTTGCCGCCGCGGTGGACTTGCAGGATCGGCAGGGCAGGGCGCTCAGCCAGGCAATCACGGCTCTCGGCGAGAGCCTGAGCGATGGCTGCGGGGCGGAGTTGGAGACTTTATTTGCGAATTCACGCCCTGAAGCCGACTTCGAAGCAGAACGGCAGGCAGCGACGCTGAACGCACTCGCGCAGGCGCACGGGCTGGATGCGCGCCGATTGCAGTGCCTGAACGGAGAGCCGACCGAGGTTCTGCCACGCTTCGTGGCCGACCGGGATTATGACCTCGTGGTGATGGGCAAGCCGCGATACGGCGGGCCGTCCGAGCCGTCCCGCGGCGTCGCCGCACGCCTGGTGATGGTCACCGCGGGCGACGTGCTGTTCGCGCACGCGGGCGACGGACCCACCCGCTTGCAGGTGCGCGGGCGGCCAGGTAGCCACCTGCCCTGATGCTGGTGCAGCCGCCGTCGCGTGCCGGTCAGATGATCGGATTGCCGCCGGAACGGGAAGCTAGGATGCCGGGTGCACGAACGATCAGGCCGCTCAGCTCGGAGTAGCAGGTACTTCCAGAGGGTCGGTCGCGGTCGCGGGCGCGATCGCCGCTGCACGAGGTGCGGCCCGTCGCTGTTGCTCCGCGCGAACCTGCGCGATGCTAAGACCTGTATTTGCGGCGATCAGCGCCACCAGACGATGCGCCGCATCGCGCGGCAGCTCGATGGCGTGCAGCTGCTCCCAAATATTGATGCGCGCCTGCGCAGAATTGAGCGGCGAGGCCTGCTCGGTCAGCGCCTGTTGGCGCCGCTCGGCGGCTTCAGCCTGCTGTCTGGCGAGACGTTCACGAAAGTCCGCGGTCGGTTCGCCAGCCAGGGGTAGTGCAGTGCGCCAGGAGTTCATGGCGTGCCCAGTGCGACGATGCGATAGTTGAGCTCGATCGGGCAACCCATGCCGCTGGCGCGATCACGCGCGCGCGCGCCGGCGCAATGCACCTTGGCACTGACTGAGCGGCTGCCGCGCCCGGTAGTGGCAGCGAGCTGTGCGACGCTGGTAGTCAAATCAAATTCTCCGTCGCAGTCGGCACAGGGGCAGCGGAAGCGAAAAAAAGCCTGTGCCGGCGGATAAAAGGCGTGCGATTGCGAGGACGGAACGACTTCCTTCGGGGCAGCGCCGGTCCGATCGCCGAAAGACAACTCGATGTTCAATTGCAGAAGCTGCGGAAAGGCGCTGCGCAGCGCCGGCGAACGGTCGCGATCATATTGGCGCCGGTAGCGGCGCTGCTCGTCGAGTGAGGAATTCTTGCGTGCAGCAATTTTCATGTCTTCGACTCGATCGCGGAACCCTCGGGCGCGGTCGTCTGCCGGTCCGCGCCGTCGGGCGCGGGCACATCATCGCGCTCCAGGCGTCGCTTGAGTTTTTCCGCGTGACGCGTTTTGCGCGCCAGCTCCTTTTGCTTCTTCTGGTGGCGATAATTCGGCTTGGCCAAGCGGGTCTCCGGCCGTCGTTCTAAGGTGCTCCCGAGCGCGAGTGGGTCGCGGTTGCGGCCGCAGCGCGGCCTGCTGCATCGAGAAATCAGGTTGCCACTTTACCACATCCCGACTCCCGACGTTTGGCTTTGTCGACCGAGGATGGGCTCGAACGCCGACGAACTGGCGCTGCCGCCGCAGGGATTTGCCCGTGTAGTCGCGCGGGTTCGACGTTGTGTTCCTCGCTTTGGGACGCCCGGACGCCGTATGGGCGCGAGGGGCATCGCTAACGCGCGCGGCAGGTGATTCGGCCATCACCCTGCGCTGCTGGTCGCGCTAGCTCCTTCCGGCTTGGGTCTCGAGCTCGGTCCAGCGCGCATAGCCGCCTTCAAGCTCGTCGCTGATTGCCGCGAGACGCTGCAGCCGCTCGTGCAGCGCCTCCTGGCTTCCACGATACAGCGCCGCATCGGCGAGCTCCGCTTCGATGCGCCCCTTTTCGGCCTCCAGGCACTGCAGTCGCTCCGGCAGCGCGGTCAATTCACGCTGATCCTTATACGAGAGCTTGCGCGCCTTCGGCGATGTGCCCGTGACCTGATCGATCACGCCCGGTGTCGCCGCCGTCCAGGCGCCACCAGGGGCTGTCGCATCGGGCTGCTCACGCCGATCCGGTTCGCGCTGTCGCCGGTAGCGTACCCAGTCGTTGTAGCCGCCGACAAATTCGCGCACGACACCATTGCCCTCGAATACCAGCAGGCTGGTCACCACATGATCGAGGAAAGTGCGGTCGTGGCTCACCAACAGTAATGTGCCGGGGAATTCGGCAACGTACTCTTCCACCAGCTCGAGCGTATCAATGTCCAGATCGTTGGTCGGCTCGTCCATCACCAACACGTTGGCCGGTTGCGCGAACAGTCGCGCCAGCAACAGGCGATTGCGTTCACCGCCCGAAAGCGCTCGCGCCGGTGTATGCAGCTGCTCGGGGCGGAACAGAAAGTCCTGCAGATAGCCCGAAACATGCCGGCTCCTGCCATTGACGATCAGCTGGTCGTTACGGCCGCTGATGTTCTGCATCACCGACTCATCGAGATTGAGCTGCGCGCGTTCCTGGTCATAGTAGGCGACCTCGAGCCGGCTGCCGCTCCGTACCCGCCCGTGCTGGACCGGGATCTCGCCAAGCAGTGCCTTGATCAGCGTGCTCTTGCCGGCACCGTTGGGCCCGACCAGTCCGATGCGATCGCCGCGCATGATGCATCCGGAGAAGTCGCGAATGACGGCGCGGCCGTCGAACTCGACGCCAAGGTGCTCGGCCTCGAACACCATAGCTCCAGAATCGCCGGCCGTGGGCTGCTCGAGCTCAATGCTGCCGGTGCGCTCGCGCCGCGCGCGGCGCTGCGCGCGCAGCTGGTACAAGGCGCGTACCCGGCCCTCATTGCGGGTGCGTCGGGCCTCCACTCCCTTGCGGATCCAGGCCTCCTCCTGCGCGAGCTTCTTGTCGAATAGCGCCTGATGCTGCGCCTCGACCTGAAGCTGTTGTGTCTTGTTACGAGCGTAGTCATCGAAGTTGCCAAGCGTGACGGTGAGCTTGCCACGGTCCAACTCGACAATGCGGGTGGCGAGCCGGTTGATAAAAGCGCGGTCATGGCTCACAAACAGCAGCGCGCCGGCAAACTCGAGCAGAAATTGCTCCAGCCATTCGATCGCCTCAATGTCGAGATGATTGGTCGGCTCGTCGAGCAACAGGATGTCCGGCTGTGACACCAATGCCCGGGCGAGCAGCGCCCGCCGCCGCCAGCCGCCGGAGAGTTCATCGAAGCGCGCGGTGG
>JBEKRP010000037.1:0-39116 GCA_049518595.1 Steroidobacteraceae bacterium | reverse complement strand
ACGGCGCGCTGATGCGCTTCTACGCCAACAACACCTCGCCTGTACTTGTCGATCGATACGAGAGCCTCGATGCAATCGTCGAGGCGGCCACGGAAAATGCGGAGCGCCGCATTCTGGTGGATCTTGCGGCCCAGGCGCAGGAGCCGGTCACTAAATGGATGGATGAATCGCAGCTCCTCGAGGTGGCGCGCGAGATCGGGCTGAATATTCATTACTGGCACGTGATGGACGCCGGCAAGGATTCGGTCGATCTGCTCGAAAGGCTGTTTGAGCAATACGAGCAGCGCTTAGGCTACGTGGTCGTCCGGAACCACCTGCGCGGCGACGACTTTGGGATCCTGCACCGCTCCGGGCTGCTGGAGCGGGCGCAAGCATTGAATGCGCGCCTGATCGACATCAAGCGATTGTACGACCCGACGATGCTGAAAATCGACCCAGCCCGAGGACCAGGGCGGCGCCCACCTCGGCCTGCTGGAGCGACAGCGGTTCAGAACGTGGCTGAAGGGCGCCTACGATGCAATAGGGCAGCTGAACCCCTGATGCCGTTGCAGCGGGCACAGATGCTCGAGCCGCGTCCTCACCTGCTGCGTCTATATTGGGGTAGTCTCATTTCTCGTGCTAAAACTAACGGTAGGAAATGCCGAGAAATATACAAGGTGACTTCGATATCCGATTGATCTTGCCACGGTTCCTGTTAGCTGAAAAGCGCTCACCCTCCTGCAGACATCGTGCACATGTCCCACGTCGAAAGGCACACGTCCGACGCCGTTTTTCGCGGGAAATTTCGATGTTTTTTAGCGAACAGAAAGCCGCTCACAATCAATTACTTGCGAGGGCCGCTTTCGTGGCGCTCGTGAAAAACGCCATGTTTCCAGCGGCACTTTTGCCACGCAAATCAAGGCGAGGCCTGTATCGAAAGCCGCCCCGAGCACACGCGTGACTTCTTGATATCATGCCTTTTGCCCGCTTCGTGACCGAGTTCGGCAATGTTGCGGTGTTGACTCCGCTCTGCATCGCCATCGCAGTCTGGATAGCGTTGGACGTTTCTCATCGGGCTGCGGTCCTTTGGCTCTGCTGCGTCGGGGCGGTCACCCTAATTACCGCGTTGGCCAAACTCTGGTTCGCTGGGTGCCATTACGACTGGTCACATATCCACAGCCTGAGCGGCCACACAAGTTTCAGCGTGGTCGCCTATGGCGGCGCAGCAGTGGTACTCACGGCTGGTGCGCCGCGCCCGAAGCGCTGGATGACCGGTGTGCTGTGTGTTGTCTGGGTGACAGGCATCGGTATTACCCGCGTCGCGCTCGGCGCGCATACGCCTCAGGAGGTAGCCAGCGGGTGGTTGGTTGGGGGCATTGGTGTTGCAGTCTTCGCATCGTACTATCGGGCGTCACAACGACCGAGCCGATACTCAATTGCAGCCACTGCCGCGCTGTTGGTACTGATCGCTCTGATACCGCAGGCGCATTTATCCTTTGAGAGCTTTCTGCGGTGGCTGGGGCAATGGGTAGTCGAAAGACTGCCGATCTGTCTGTAATCAGTTTCACGCCGCGCGTACTCCCACCGTTCCTAACGATTCCAATCGACAACGGCGACCGAGGCAGTGGTCCGGCAATCGCCGACACTGCGTGCGCCGTTCAGAACACAGCTCATTCTATTCGGCGCGACCGGTGGGCGAGCTATCAAGCCGCAGATGCTGGGTTGCAGCGACTCCGAGAGCTGCAGGCGATGCCGGCGACACGGTTCGCCCAGTAGAATCAATAGTCGCGGCGCCTTAACGTACGTAATGGCCCCTTTCTTGAGGTCCCCCTTGTTTGGCTTATGAAGATTAATGGCGCCGCAGGCCCCGACCTGCAGCTAAAACGACCCTGCCATCGGGCCCTGTGGGTGCTGGGTGCGCGCATTTCAGTGGCGATCCGACGACTGAGAACACCCATGCACTTCGTTATGAGTGTTGCCCTGTTGCTTGCTTGCTCCGACATGGCTTCGGCAGCAATTCCTGAGATCCAGCAGCGGGTACCCGCCGTCGGCTGTCCCGCTAACGATCAGATGGGACCGGCGAGGCTCCAGACGGGCGAATCGATGCCCGCCCCCGTGGAGGAGCGCATGGCCGAGCAGATCGCCTACTATAAGGGCGAGCACAGTCCCGGCGTCTATGCACCCAAGGGTTGGTCCTGCCGGGTGTGGGACGGATTGAACGGAAGCGTTCTCGTCGTGACGCCAAAGCGTATTGAGCCACCCTACTTTCCCCTGCCAGTGATCACCGGGCCCGCCGTCATGATCCAATCCTCGGATGGAGGAACCTCCGGACGCTTTCACGTCGCCATCGTGGCCGCGCAGCTCTTTTCACTGCTTGGCAGCGAGTTCATCACACGTGTCCGGCAAGAGCATCTGATTCCGGATTCGTCATTCGACGTAGAGCCCTATCCCGACGACCAGCTGAGATACCTGAGCGATCGGTTTGTGGAATACACGACTCCTCCGAATCGCACTGGACTCGGGACCGATGGCATGTTTGAGGTGTCCAATTTGCCGGTCAGGGGCTTGACCATCCTGAATCTGGAGACCGAAGCGAATTCCTTGACCGAAGTTCGCGTAAGACTGCCGGCCGGTCTGAACTCTGTGGCAGAGGCAATCGTGCAACTGGAAACGACCTGCGTTCAGCTACAGCGAGGGTGTCGAGGCCTTCAGTAGTTGGCGCCATTGCCTTGGCAAAGGTGGATCCGAGGGCTGCTGAAAGAATCGGCTTTGCGGGGCTGGCTTGAGGAGGGGCTGACGGAGGCCGAGGATCGGGAGTTGCTTGGGTTGCCTCAGAAGTAGAATCCGTGGACCGACGAATGCTACTGAAGATGACCGGAGCCGCCGCGCTGCTCTCTCGCGCCGGCTTGGCCGCGGACTATGGTCCGCGGTCACGAGGCGCAGCGGCTCCGCGAACGCCTCTGAGTCAAGGCAGCTTGTCAGGCCAGCGTTGCTCGGCGTGCAGCACCCGCAGGACCTCAAGTTCACCGCGGCGGACACGATAAGCCACCAGATACGTGAGATCGACGATCAGGGATGGCTGCAAGAAAGGGATCATTACGTACGTTAACGAGAGCGAACCAGTGCTAGATTAATCACTTGCTCCGCCGCGTGTGTACATGACCTCCAATGCGCTCTAAGGTCACCTGGCGACTGCAGTAGAATCAATTGGTTGCCGATCCTTGGCGTACGTAAAAACCCGAATCTTGACGGCACCCCAAATTGCCTGTAGTCGATCCGTAGTTGCGACTCGTGAGGCGCGGTCCAGCTTCCGGTTCGTGCAATGTGCGGACATTGTCCAACCCGGCCGAACATTTTCGTGTCGAGGACGACCGGGAAAGCTTCGCCGGCCGTGGGACTAAGCGTGTTGCGTTCTCAAGACCTCCTCCAGCGCCCGCCGCGGGCTTGGACCTGCTGCACGCTCAGCGATACCCAAACGGAAAATGAAAGTCGGCTCCCAGCCTGGTAGTTCGGCGAACTTGGCAATAGCAGCTCCGAAGCCGTCGGCTCTGGCAAGCATCGCGTCACGGTCAATACATTCGACGGGTTGATTGAGCGGTTGTGCAGCGACTCCTTCGGCGGTCGCAGCCAGATGCAGCCTTTGCCACGCGCGTCCGGCATGTATTGCGGAGCGCATGTCGAGCCGGTCGTGCACGAGAAGCATACCAAGCACCGGTGCGGTCGGAACCTGCGTCTCGCGTGTGAGTGAGAGCCAGAATCGGTCAGCAGTTCTCGCGTCCAAATCGGGAAGAAGCTTCGAAGCTGCGGCCACAAAAGGCGAAAGACCAGCGACGTCAACCGTCACGCCGTCGCGATGTGCAGCGATCTCGCGCCGGCCCGTTCGGAGCCAGCGGGCGCTATCGGTCGACATATGCAGATCGTCGACAATGTGCCCGGTGGCTTCCACGATAATCGCGCCCAGATCTTTGCGGGCGTACCTGTCCTCGACAAAGACGACGCGCACGGTTTCGTCCGTGACAAGCTCGGCGAAGCGGCGCAGTCTTCCCGCGCCAATACCTTGATCCGCTCGATAAGGGCCGCGGTTTGTGTGGCGCTTGGGAATTGCGTGGAACAGCGCATCCTGCGTGGCTGGCATCGGCGTGAGAACGATATGGGCGGCGGATGCAAGGGCATCGTCCAGTGACAGTGAGAGCGTACCGTCGGTGGGCTCGACGATCGCCGCAGATCGGAATGCGCGCGCCGCCAACACGAGGTTCTCGACTGCCGCACCAAGTCCGAGATGCATTTCGCGGCGAAAGGGATCGAACGTGCCCAGATTGCGAGCCCGGTCGGCAAAAAGCGTAATCGCGTTTCCCTTAACCTCGAAGAGCCAAGGCTGAGTGTTGTGCGGATTGGACGCCAGGATCGCGGCGCGCAAAGGCCGCTTGGTGCCATCGACGGCATTTCCCTGCCAATCGCTCCAGGGCGAGTAGGCCGGACTCTCACCGCCCGACCACACGCCACGATCCGATGCACGATAGCCTAAACCTCCAAGCACGATCGCGGCGGCACTGGCGCCCCCGGTCAACAACGCCCGCCGAGTTTGCATTGCAGTCACCGCTTTGGCCGATCAGCCAGCGCCAACAAAGCTGTCGGCGCAACCGATTCCTGCCAAATGTACTCGACGCTGCTCCGTATGTCAGCTGCGGGCTATTGCGCCATTCGAGGCGACGGCACGAGCATCCGCGACTGACCGTGAATTGCCTGTGACACCACCACGCGGAGAGCCTTTGACACGCACTGCCCGCGCGAGCGATGGGCGGCGAAGAGCAAGCGAATGCGGGACTGATTTGCGTTAGCGAGAAGCGCTACCGGCGGAGCCGCGTTGCCGCGCCGTCGGCACGACGGGTTTCCGACCAATAAAGGTGATCAGGATCTGTCGTAATTTTACCCTATCGGCGACGGGGCCAAATACCTTAGGCATGGGCTCTCAGACTACCGACGATGCCCATGTTGATGCCGCGGCGCTGCGCCGGCGACTCCAGGGCGATGATGGACTGAGCTATCGGGAACATGGGCCCTTCGAGCAAACCCATGAGTAAACGCACCGCCAACAATGCGATAAACGGGTTCGCAAGACCCGAGAACACAGCGCAAGGCGACAATAACGCTGTAGTGCTGACCAGCAGCATCTTGTGCTTGCCCACGGAGTCAGCCAGTACGCCGGCGGCATAGCTGGAGATTGCGAAGATCACACAGTAGGCGCCCACCAGCAGCCCGACCCGCGTATTGTTCAGATTCAGACTCGGCTTTATGAAGGGCATCAGGTAATAGACGCTGGCCTGCTCGAAGCACATGACTCCGACGGCAACGGCAAGTATCGTCACCATGCCTATCTAACACCTCGCTGGCACTGAACTGGGGGAGCAGGTCAGTGCTAAGACGTTTCATCGGTTGATCCAATGAGCCTCTGCCCCGAGAGCCCTTGGTTAACTGCCGTAATAACCTTATCCGCCAACGCATTCTTCCCCCAAGCCCACCAAGCGACTTTGGCGATCTTAGATAACGCCGATTCGCCCTCCATCCATCGTTGAAAGATCGCATTCGCGCGCGCTTCAATGCCATCCTTAATTGAACTTGCGTCAAATGCTTCGTACGGCCAAACTGGAAGCGCTTCTTCTGCCCGAAGAGCCTCGACCAGCGGGATAATGGGCAGCTCCGACCAATTGGCTCCGCCGGATGACTGCGGCACTCGGTAGGCCTGTGCCCACGGCTTGTCGCGCCAGGCATCGAATAGTGGATTGTCTTCCTTGAGGGTGAAATGTGACCGGAGAAACTGTTGGCAGTTGCGACGCCCCAGCCAGTAGTCATGCAGGCGGTACTTCCGGCTAAGAAATCCGGAAAACCCCCCCAGGGCGCCGCACGCAATCCACGGACCCGCCTTATCAGCGTCGTCGGGCGCGCCGTTGATGCCAGGCTGTGGGCGCACCGGGGCAACAAGAAATCGACTGTACACGTCATCGCTCGCCGCTAAAGCGAGTTCCTCAGGCTTAAAACGCGCCTGCTCCTTGTAGACGCCCAGCAACGCGAAGAGCGCCTTCTGCAGCGGGACGTCCCGCTCAGATTCGGCGGGAGTCGTTGCGATGACTTGCGGAAACGGGTCAATGATAATGACGGCCTTACTTGCCGTGCTGCCGTCGCGGTCGTTGCGCTGCATCAGACCACCCGCCAACTCACTTCGCGCCAACTCGAAGGGATCATTGTCGATACATCCGCCGTCGAAATTCACGAAGCCGTAGGCGGGTTGATCCTGGGGCGTGCTGCCGCTGGGCCAGGCCGGCTGCAAAAGTACGACGAAGGGAGGTTGGCCAGATACGCCTGCTTGCAACAGAATTGGCCGCTCGTTGTAATCCGATCGGTTCCGAGTGAGCTCGCGCGGTCGAAGGCCAAGAGGGAACGCTGCGGACGCAATAGCCGTCCGCTTAAAGAGCGGATCTAATGGCGGCTTGGAGAGGTCGATTTCATATTCGTAGGACCATCCTGCTTGGCGTCTGACCGGCGGCGCCGACGCCGTCCCACCGTACGTGACAGCGAAGCGCACGAAGTCACCGTGCGACACCATGCCCTCCTGGTAGTCACCGACCCCACGGGCCTGATACGCGTATGGGACACCCGGGATATTGGTCAGCGTCGCCATCACACGCAGGTTTTGCGCAAAGTACGCTCGTGGTTGTCCAGGCTTTGGATTAAGGACCTGATCCCCGATCTGATCGATTATCGTTGTGTCGAGAAGAGAGACCGGTCGCGCGCCACCGGCCAAATCCTGCTGCTTGAGCAGCTCCGATATATCGATCCGGTCGACCCACGCCGTGAACAATGGATTGGATCGCCCATTTGCCGTGTCCAACCCGGGTTTCACGGATGGGAAGCGATCAAGCGCATTGGCCGCGACGATGGCGGCGGTCATTGCGCCCGCGGAAGCGCCGCTCATCACCCGCAAATTGATACCGTGGCTGGGAACGGCGTCCGGGGCAACATCGCGCTGGTGATACCAGGCCTCGAGCGCTTCAAGGAGAAAATCAACGACGCCCGCGGTATAGGCGCCCGCTGACACGGCGCCCGCCATTGTCAGGCCGATCTCGAAAGTGCGCTCAACGCCCTCGTCCATGGAGTCGCGCCACCCTGTCTACCGCTCGAGTCAAAGATACGTCCGAGCCAGCCTAACTGTCGAACGCAGAATGCCCCAGCGCCGGTAGCTGGCCCCTACGAAGAGATCGGCGCCTTCAACGCTCCCGCGAACTCAGCCTCCAGCGTCATCGCCCCGCTTTTACGACTCAGAAATTCAGCGCCGCGGGGCGCTTCGAGGGTCTTAGAACCGTCCATAACAGGCGATACACGTGTCAAACATGACAGGCTGCAGGACGATTACATTTGCGATAACAGTTGTTCGCCCGCACGCGCGAGCCGCTACCAAGGCCCTGGATGCAGGCGCGGACATCGCCAAGGTCCAGGAGTGGCTCGGCCACGCCAATATCAGCACGACTCGGGTTTATGATCACCGAAAGACACGGCCGGAGGACTCGCTGGTGTTCAAAGTGAAATACTAATTTCGCGCTGGCACCAAAACGCGGGTTTCGGTCTCGGCCTATTGAGCGATCATCAGTGGACCATTTCAAGGAGTTCGAATGCCCCGTGTCATTGAGAAACACTCATGAATTCTGCAAAGCACGTCCTTAACCAGATAACGGACATCTTTTCGGGCAACTCACAAAAGCAGAAAGCAGTTGATTGCGAAGTCGGTAAGCGTGCTTATAGGTGGCTCATTGGGAGCAGCGCCAGGCCCAATCCGTCCCTGTCCTCCAGACCTTCAAAGGCTGGCTCGACATCCAGGCCAATGCCGTGCTCCCGCGCGCACCAGCCTGGCGTAGTGCAATCCGTCCTTGCGCTCTGGCCCAGCCCCCTCTGGACCGAAGCTGAGCCGATAGGCTTCCCCTTCCTTGCCAGGACCGCGGCGCCCGGTCGCCGTCCAGAAATACGTCGCGGGTGTGTCCGGGAAGAGCGTCAGGTTGACGCGCGGATTGGCGCACTGGCGCTCGACGATCATCGCCAGTTCCGGAATGTGCGGCATTCGCCAGTCGGCATGCTTGGCATAGCCGCCCGTGCAGCGCGATGATCCCGTCCAGCGCTGCCCCAGCGCGCAGCGCATCCACATCATGCCGGACTGGGTATCCGTCAAGGTGCCATCACCGTTATCGGTAAAACGCTCGGTGGGCGTGGACCGCCAGTGCCGCCGGCACCTGCGCGAGCGCCAGCGGCGCGAGCTACAGGCCAAGCGCGGCCCGCTGCAACCGCGCGCGTCGGCCCGGGTTCCTGAGCTCATCCATGCGCAAGCTCCTGTGGTGGATTAATGAATCTGCAACACGATCTTACCGACGTGGCGGCTGCTTTCCATCAGACGATGGGCCTCACAGGCCTGCTCGAGCGGGAAGGTCGCGAACAGGTGCGTGCGCAACAGGCCGGCGGCGAATGCCGGCCAGATCTCGCGTGCCAGCGCATCGCGGATCGCCGCTTTGTCCTCGATGCTGCGCGGACGCATGGTCGAGCCTGTGACACGCAGACGTTTGAGCATGACCGGCATGAAATCCAGCTCGCAGCGACTGCCTTGCAGGAAGGCAATAAAGACCAGACGGCCATCGTGGCGCAGAAGACCGACGTTCTTGGGGATATAGGCGCCGCCGACCATATCCAACACGACGTCCACGCCCTGCGCACCGGTGAATTCCTGTGTCCTCAGCACAAAATCCTCAGTGCGGTAGTTGATGGCCTCGGCAGCGCCGAAGTCGCGGCAAAAGCGGACCTTATCGTCGCTGCCCACGGTGACGATGGCCTGCGCGCCGACATGCCGCGCCAGCTGGATGGCGGCCAGACCGATGCCGCTCGAACCACCGTGAATGAGCAGGCGTTCGCCGGAGCGCAGGCCGGCCAGATCGATCAGGTTTGCCCAGACGGTAAACCAGTTCTCGGGCAGGCCGGAGGCTTCCGCGAGGCTCAGCCCGGACGGGATCGGCAACGCATGGCGAGCGGGCGCGACGCAGAATTCCGCGTAGCCGCCGCCCGGAACCAGCGCACAGACGGCATTGCCGAGCTGCCATTGGCTGACCTTTGGGCCGACGGCCGCCACGCGACCGGCGACCTCCAGACCCAAGATCGGTGAGGCACTCGGTGGCGGTGCGTAGCGCCCCATCCGTTGCAGCACATCCGGTCTGTTCACGCCGGCGTAATGAACTTCGATCAGTATTTCGCCGGCGGCGAGCGCGGGGGTCGGTCCTTCGGCCACGCGTAGACTCTCCGCTGTGCCCTCGGGACCGTACTCGATGAATTTCATTAGCCGATCATTCCACGCGCAGTGTGGATTTGACAATGTGTGGAGCGCCCGCGGCACAGCCGCGGCATTCGCATGCAGATTTGCGACCGATATCGTATCGGCCAGCGGCCGCCTCGGTTGACGATGGGGCCTGAGCATCGACAGCAGGAACAATCCATGGGCAAGCAACGCGGCGCCGGTGAAGACGGCATGAGTTTGATCAACCGATTGTCAGGCAACGGTACCGCGGTGATGAGTGCCGCGGCCACGGAGGATTTGCTCGCGATCAACGAGCTGTCCCGGAAAGAGGTCGAGCAGCTCGTTGCGGACGCGTACCGACGTCAAGGCTATCGGGTCGATGATCTCGCAGGGTCCGCCACGGAGATGGACGCAGGGATGCTGCTGACGAAGGCGACGCAACGTGCGCTGTTGCAATGCAGATACTGGAAAACCCGCAAGATCGCCGAGATGCCGGTACGCGAACTCTATGGAATGATGGCCGCACAGAGCGCGAATGCCGGGATCCTGATCACTTCGGGCAGCTTCACGCTCGAAGCGAGCCGATTCGCCGGCTATGGACGCATCCAGCTTATCGATGGTCCGCGGCTGCTTGCGATGCTGCGCCAGGACGTGGCTGCGGACCCGTCTGCCGAGCAGGCACCGCGAGCGAACTCGGTCGCCCGCTAGACTGCCGCCTGGTCGATGACCGCCATCCAGCGGCGCTGCTCGGGTTCCGGCAGGAAAGAAGCCTCGATGGAATTGCGCGCCAGCAGTGCCATATCGGCCTTCGACAAATCGAGCGCCTGCTGGACCGCGAGGTAATTCTCCACCAGGTAGCCGCCAAAATACGCCGGATCATCCGAATTCACGGTGACGCATACACCGAGCTCGAGCAGGCGCTTGAGGTTGTGTGCTTCGATACGATCGAACACCTGCAGCTTGACGTTGGACAGCGGGCACACTGTCAAAGGCACGCGCTCGCGCACCAGACGCCTGACCAGATCCGGGTCCTCTTCGCAGCGCACCCCATGGTCGATGCGGCGTACCTGCAGTATGTCGAGCGCCTCGCGGATGTAATGCGCGGGCCCGTCCTCGCCGGCGTGCGCCACCGCCAGCAGGCCCTTGCGCCGCGCACGATCGAACACCGCGGCGAATTTCGCCGGTGGGTGGCCGGATTCCGAGGAATCCAATCCGACCGCGGTAACGATATCCCTGAAGGGCAGAGCCTGCTCCAGGGTGCGCATGGCTTCCTCGGCGCTCAGGTGACGCAGAAAGCACAGGATCAGGCGATGCGTGATGCCTAAGTCTCGCTCTGCCTCCAGCAGCGCGCGCCGGATCCCTCCGGCTACGCTGGCAAACGGTACCCCTCGCTGCGTGTGGGTCTGCGGGTCGAAGAAGACCTCCACGTGCACGATGCCCTGCTCATGTGCCTTCCGCAGATAAGCCGCGGTCAATGCGTGGAAGTCCGCATCGTCCCGCAGCAGATCGGCGCCGGCATAGTAGATGTCGAGGAACGATTGCAGATTCGAGAATTGATACGCCTGGCGCATGGCGTCGATGCTGGCGTATGGCAGCACCACGCCGTGTTTCGCTGCTAATCGAAACGCCATCTCCGGCTCCAGCGTGCCTTCTATATGCAGATGCAGCTCCGCCTTGGGCAGTCTGGTGATGAATTCTTCCATCGGCGTAGCCACAGGATTGCCGCATCGCTTCAGTGAAGCTTGAGCCGCGGACGCAGAATACGCGCGACGTGTCCTATAAGAATGAGTGCGGTGCCACGCAACCAACCGTGTATGGCGAGTAGATGCATGCGGTAGAGGGACATGTAAACAAACCGCGCCAGACGTCCTTCGATCACCATGCGGCCACCCACCAGATTCCCCATCAGACTGCCCACGGTCGAATAGCGGCTCAGCGATACCAGTGAGCCGCGATCAATGTACACATAGGCTCGAAGAGGCTTGCCACGCATAAGCCGATCGAGGTTGTGGAATACGGTAGTTGCCATCTGATGCGCCGCCTGTGCGCGCGGCGGTACTGGCCGGTCGAATCCAGGCAGAAGGCAGTAGCAGCAATCGCCCATGGCGAAGATCCGGTCATCGCGGGTCGTCTGTAGTGTCGGTCGCACGACCAGCTGACAGGAGGCCGTGGTTTCCAGATCGCCGATGTTCCTGAGGTTGTCGGCGCCGCGCACTCCCGCGGCCCAGACTTTCAGATCGGCCGCGATGGCTTCCCCGGTTTGCGTCAGAATCCACTCCTGCGTGATGCTCGTGACCCGTGCGCCGGTCAATACGCGCACCCCGAGCGCCTCGAGCTCTTCACGGGCCGCGTCGGCCAGCTTCTCCGGAAGTGCGGGCAGAATTCGCGAACCCGCTTCGATCAGGGTGACCTTGAGACGACTTTCGTCGAAGACTTCCAGTCCGTAGTAATGCAGCGCCGAGGCGGCGGTGTAGAGTTCGGCAGCCAGCTCGACGCCGGTGGCACCGGCACCGACGATCGCAATCCGGACAAATTGCTCGGCATCGGCATTCTCGCTCATGGCGTGCGATACCCACAGGCAGTGATTCAGCAATTTATTGCGAAAGCGATCCGCCTGCACGCGGTCGTCGAGGAACAGACAGTTCTGGGCGACCCCTGGCGTACCGAAATCGCTGGTGATCGAACCGGTGGCGATCATCAAATAGTCATAGCCAGTGCGATGCCGCCCGATAAGCTCGCCGCCGTCCTCATCGATCAACGGCGCGATCACGATCTCGCGCGATGCGCAGTCGATGGTTTCCATCGCGCCGTACAAAAGGCGGTAACCCCAACGATGACAGTAGCTGCGATAGCCGACTTCATCGAGATTGGCGTCCAGGGAGCCGGCAGCCACCTCGTGCAGCAGCGGCTTCCCGATGTGCGTCAGGTTCCTTTCCACCAGCAGGATGTCGTGCCGCTCGCGTCCGTACTTCGCACCGAGCCGCGTGACCAGCTCGAGCCCTCCGGCGCCGCCGCCTACGACTACGATCTTCGTTTCTTTAACTTAGGTGTAATGCGATCCTTGAGCTCATCGAGGCTTGCCGAAATCCGTCGATTCACGGCATCGAAGGCTTCGTGGGTGGATTTCTGCATGGTTTCGGCCGGCTCGCGCATATTCACGATCGCCTGCTCGAAGGCTTGCTTCGCCAGCTCACTCTGCTTGGGGAGCTGCCCGTGCGATCCGGCCGCTGACGCTCGGCGGGCGACGTTGGCCGCTTCCGTCGTGGCCTGACGCATGATCTCCATCCGGCGCTTGGCAACTGCCTGCAGTCCTACCACGGCCCGCTGGTTGGCCTCGGATCGCGCCATGATGTATTTCCTCCGCAACGGCGGGTATGCGCGTCGAGGCTCCATGTTAGCGCGAAATGACCGCGGCGCGGGCCTTCCGCAGGCTGTGCCGCGGCCTATAATTATCTGATCGTCGCCGGCGCGCGGACGCCACAGACAACGGAAGATACCCAGATGAGCTGGTGGAGCTGGATGATCGGCGGCGCAATAATGCTCGGCGCGGAACTCGGCTTCGTGAACGCGCAGTTCTACCTGGTGTTTGTCGGTAGCGCGGCTTTGGTGGTGGGTCTGGTCAGCGTCGCGACCCCCACGCTGGCTTCGTGGGCGCAGTGGGCCCTGTTCGCGATCCTCGCGATCGTGTCGATGGTGACGTTTCGCAGCCGGCTCTACCGGCGGCTGCGCGGCCATCTGCCGGCGGTTCAGGCCGGACCCGTGCGCGGTGTGCTCACGCTGCCCAACTCGCTCGATCCGGGGCAAAGCTGCCAGGTCGAGTACGGGGGCACGTACTGGACGGTGCGCAACGACAGCACGGCGCCGATGCACTTCGGTACCCGCGCGCGCATCACCAGTGTGCAAGGCCTTACGCTGCTTGTCCGGCCCGACGCCTAGTCACCTTGCCGAGGAATTGGTCGCATGTACGCGTCATACGTTTTCATCATCCTCGCGGTCGTCGCCGTCATCGTGGTCGGCAAGACCGCGACCGTGGTACCACAGCAGAGCGCCTTCGTCATCGAGAATCTCGGCAAGTACAGCCGCACGCTGCGCGCCGGGTTCCATATCCTGATCCCTTTCGTCGAACGGGTCGCCTATAGGCACAGCCTGAAGGAACAGGCGCTCGACGTCGCCGAGCAGATCTGCATCACGCGCGACAATGTGCAGGTCGGTGTCGACGCGGTGCTGTACATGCAAGTGCTCGATCCGCATCTGGCCTCCTACGGCATCACCAATTACAACTTTGCCATCGCCCAGCTTGCGCAGACGACGCTGCGCAGCGAGATCGGCAAGATCGAGCTCGATCGGACCTTCGAAGCCCGTGGCATCATCAACGCCAACGTCGTCGCCGAGCTCGACAAGGCGTCGGTCGCCTGGGGCGTAAAGGTCATGCGCTACGAGATAAAGAATATCGCCCCGCCTAAGGACGTATTGTCGGCGATGGAAAAGCAGATGCGGGCCGAGCGCGAGAAGCGCGCCGTCGTGCTGGCGTCCGAAGGCGAGCGCGACGCCAAGATCAACCAGGCCGAGGGCGACAAGCAGCGCGTCATCAAGGCGTCCGAGGCCAACAAGCAGCAGCAGATCAATGAAGCCGAAGGGCAGGCCGCCGCCATTCTGGCGGTCGCGACCGCGACAGCCGAGGGACTACGCACCGTGGGCGGTGCCTTGAGCGAGCGCGGCGGGATCGAGGCGATGCAGCTGCGGATCGGTGAGGAGTACGTGCGTCAGTTCGGCAAACTTGCGAAGGAGAGCACGACGCTGGTTGTGCCAGGCAACTTGAGCGATCTGGCTTCGGTCGTCACCATGGCCACCAGCATCGTGCGCAAGGCCCCGGTCGGCTAGCGGCCTTCAGTTTTTCAGCCGATATCCGGTCCTGAAGATCCATGTCACCAGCCCCAGGCAGAGCCCGAAAAAGCCCAGCGTCATCGCCAGACTGATCGCGACGCTGACGTCCGAAGTTCCATAGAAGCTCCAGCGGAAGCCGTTGATCAGATAGACCACAGGATTGAACAGCGTGACCGTGCGCCACGCCCCCGGCAGCACGGTGATCGAATAGAACGCCCCGCCGAGAAATGTCAGCGGCGTTACCACCAACATCGGAATGAATTGCAGTTGCTCGAAACCATTCGCCCAGACGCCAACGATGAACCCGAACAGGCTGAAGCTGGCCGCGGTCAGCAGCAGGAAGGCGATCATCCAGGCCGGATGCAGGATTTGAATCGGCACGAACATTGACGCCGTGATCAGGATGATGAGACCCAGAATGATCGATTTCGTGGCAGCGGCGCCGACGTAGCCGAGGACGATCTCCAGCGCGGACACCGGCGCCGATAGCAGCTCGTAGATCGTGCCGGTAAACTTGGGAAAATATATGCCGAAGGATGCGTTGGAAATGCTTTCGGTGAACAGCGACAGCATCATCAATCCCGGCACGATGAATGCGCCATAAGGCACGCCGTTGACGTGGGAGATGCGCGATCCGATCGCGGAGCCGAATACCACGAAGTACAGCGAGGTCGTGATCACCGGCGTGACTACGCTCTGCAGCAAGGTGCGACGGAAACGCGCCATCTCGAATTTGTAGATGGCCCAGACGCCACGCCGGTTGAAGGTCAATCGCTTCATGTTCGGATCCCGGTACGTTCGCTCACCAGGCTGACAAAAATGTCCTCCAGTGAGCTCTGGCGGGTGTTCAAATCCTTGTAGCCGATTTCCAGCTCGCCCATCCGCCGGAGTAACGCCGAGATGCCGGTACGCTCCGCGCCGGCATCAAAATTGTATTGCAGCTCGGTGCCCTCAGCCGCAAGCTGCAGGTGCCAAGCGCCCAGGCCCTCGGGGATCGCACTCATTCGCTCCTGCAGATGCAGCGTCAGCTGCTTCTTTCCGAGCTTCTTCATCAGCTTGATCTTGTCCTCGACCACGATCAGCTCGCCCTTGCTGATCACGCCAATGCGATCGGCCATCTCTTCCGCTTCTTCGATGTAATGCGTCGTGAGTACGACGGTTACACCGCTGTCGCGCAGTCCACGTACCAGCGCCCACATATCGCGCCGCAGCTCCACGTCCACGCCGGCCGTGGGCTCGTCGAGAAACAGGATCTCCGGCTGGTGCGACAAGGCCTTGGCGATCATCACACGCCGCTTCATGCCACCCGACAGCGTCATGATCCGATCCTTGCGTTTGTCCCAAAGCGACAGGTCGCGCAACAGCTTTTCGAGAAACGCCGGATTCGGTGCACGCCCGAACAGCTCGCGGCTGAATTTCACCGTTGCCCAGAGGGTCTCGAAGGTGTCGGTGCTCAGCTCCTGCGGCACCAGCCCGATTTTGGTACGGGTGGAGCGATATTCGCGCACGATATCGTGACCGTCGACCACGACGCTGCCTGCCGTCGGTGTCACGATGCCGCAGACGATACTGATCAGCGTCGTCTTGCCGGCGCCATTGGGACCCAGCAGGGCGAAAATCTCGCTCTTACGGATCTCAAGATCAATGTTCTTCAGCGCCTGCAGACCCGAGGGGTAGGTCTTAGTCAGGTTGGAGATGGACAGTGCCGGCGGCATGGTCGCGACTTTAGCGCAACCGTGTTGCCGTCAGAATCCGAATCTCCTCGAGATCGACAGGTGCGCCGGGCGGCGACTAATCGGCGCGCTTGAGTCGTTCGATTTCTTCACGCAGCGATCTGACCTCCGCTTCCAGCGCGGCCAGGCGATCGATCTGCGAGTCCGCGAGCTGCACCGAGGGCGGCGGCTGGGGCGGCGGCTGGGGCGGCGGCGCGGGAGCGAAAGAGGGCGCGGGCGAAGCAGCGGGCGCCGCCGCCGTGGCGATCTGGCCGCCGAACAGATGCGCGTAGCGCGTCTCGCGCTTACCTGGCTCGCGGGGCAAGCGCACGACGAGCGCGCCGGCCTCTCGATGAGCCAGCGCTTCCAGGGCTGCTTGCACTTCGCCGGCATCGGCGAAGTCCGCCATGCGCGCCGCGCGGCTGCGCAGCTCACCCGGTGTCTGCGGTCCGCGCAGCAGCAGCTCGCAGACAATGGCGCGCTCCTGCGGCGTGAACTGAAATACGCTGAACTCGGTATTGCAGAAGCGCTGCTGATACTTCGGTACCCGGCTGCCGAATCCGGACTTTTCGAACAGCAGATGCTTGCGCGACAGGCCGTCGATCAGCCCCTGGACCTCTGCTTCAGGCAATTGCAGCACCGGATCGCGATTGCTCTTCTGATTGCAGGCGTTGGTCAGCGCATTGAGCGACATCGGATACTGCTCCGGTGTCGTGATCTGTTTCTCGATCAGGCAACCGATGACGCGCGCTTCGAAGGCCGACAGCTCGATATTCATCCGATCATTATAAGCGGCGCGTCGCGCCGTGCGCAGTGGCGCCGAGCCAGCCTGCCTCGACGGACCGACTCTGCCGGGGCTTGCGCCCGCGGATCCGTCGCGGCGCGCGGGTGCATGCTGCAGCGGAATGCGCAGAGTTCATTCCGCATCAGGCGAGCCGCAGACCTCGACCATGCGAACAGCACGCAGCATCATCTGCCACGCTCGATTCGTGGAGGAAGTCGTCTCGGGCCGACGCTCGGCGCAGCCTATACGAGACGAGGGCGCGATTCTCGGCCAAGGGCGACCTGGCGGCCCAATTGGGATGCGTACAGAGTATCATTATCGGCGTGGCTGCCTCCGGACAGGAAATCAGCACCCGGCGATTCCAACCGGTGAGCGGCCGGGGCGGAAAGACACCGCGTTCGGCGGTGCGCGAGGCCGTACCGATGTGCCGGAGATCGTCGACTGGTGTATGGAGAAGAACATCAATATCCATGATCTGATCGCGCACGAGTTGCCGTTCGAGCGCATCGACAGGGGACTTCGATCCGATGCTCCGGGGTGAATCCATCCGCAGCGTAGTGGTCCACGGATAGTAGTGATGTACTGATATTGGAAGCGCTCAGCGAACATCGATGCTTTGACGGCATCCAGGGGTTCTACCGCCATAGCTCGCAGGTCATTGGGCTGCCGATGCGATTTACCGTGTTTCGGCCGCCGCAGGCGGAGCATCGCCCCGTTCCGGTGTTGTTCTACCTGGCAGGCTTGACCTGTACCGAAGAGACCTTCGTGATCAAGGCCGGTGCGCAGCGACAGGCAGCGCAGCTCGGCTTGATGCTGGTCACCTGCGACACCAGCCCGCGCGGTACCGGTATCGCAGGCGAGGCGGATGACTGGGAGTTCGGCAGCGGCGCGGGATTTTATGTCAACGCGACGCAGGAGCCTTGGTCGCGCAACTTTCGCATGTACGACTACGTGCTCAACGAGTTGCGTGCGACCGTCCTGAAGAGTTTTCCGGCGCAGCCGGAACGGATCGGCATATTCGGACACTCCATGGGAGGACACGGCGCGCTGGTGCTGGCTTTGCGCAATCCGCAGGTCTACAAATCAGTCTCGGCATTCGCGCCCATCTGCTCGCCGACCCGTTGTGCCTGGGGGCAGAAAGCGCTGCCACGCTATCTGGGCGAGGACCGGTCGGCCTGGACCCAGTACGATGCCGTGGAACTGCTGAAATCCCGCGGTAGATCGGTGTTTCCGCAGATCCTGGTCGATCAGGGCCTGGCGGATAAATTCCTGCATCAGTCGCAACTGCTGCCGGAACTGCTGGAGTCGGCCTGCGCCGCGGCCGGCCAGTCGTTGCGGCTGCGCCGTCACGAAGGCTACGACCACGGCTACTACTTCATCTCCACGTTTGTCAGTGATCACCTACTGTTTCATGCCGCAGCGCTCGATGCCGTGGCGTGAGCCGGGCGCCGCCGGAGCGAATTCGGTAGGGTAGAATAGGCCACATTGACAGCGGCTCGGACGCCCACGGGCTCCGGGCGCGGCACGCAAGGAGAAACAGTTTGGCCATGTCCACGCCAGCGGACCCGGGAACGCCGTTGCCTGCCGCGCAACGCCCGCGCGCGACGCCGAGCCAGGACAGCCGGCTCAGCCGCGAGCCGCTGCAAGCCGTATCCGCGCACCGTGTGGACGGTGAAGACACCCACGACGTGAGCGAGAGCCTCGCCGCCGAAGTCCCGGTGGCGATGCAATACAACGCCCGCCCGCACGCGGTCATGATGGCCACGCCGTCGAACCTGGATGACTTCGCCTTCGGTTTCGCTCTGACCGAACGCATTATTGCCTCGGTGTCGGAGCTGACGCTGGCCGACACGCTCTGGACCGAGCATGGGGTCGCGCTGGAGATGCTCATTCCGCAGCAGCGGTTCCTGGCGCTGCAAAGTCGCGAACGCAACTTGACCGGCCGCACCGGCTGCGGCTTGTGCGGGACGGCGACGCTGGAGGCCGCGATCAGGCCGGTGCGCCGGGTCGACCCAAACGGACCCCGCGCCGACGTGCAGGCGCTGCGCGAAGGCATGCGCCGCTTGGCCGCGCTGCAGCCGCTCAATGATGCCAGCGGCGCCGTGCACGCGGCGGCGCTGCTGACGACCGACGGCGGTTTCACGGTGCGCGAAGATGTCGGCCGCCACAATGCGATCGATAAGGCCGTGGGTGCCGTGATGCGCGCCGGGCAGCTACCGCATAGTCTGCTGGTGACCTCGCGCGCCTCTTACGAGGTGGTACATAAAGCGGCGGAAGTCGGCTGCAGGCTAGTGGCGGCGATATCCGCGCCGACCGCTCTGGCGCTGCGACTGGCGCAGGAGGCGGGTGTGACGCTGGTCGGCTGGACACGGCCGCCACGGCTGACCGTCTATTGCGGCGAGTTGTCGTGAGCGAGCGCAAGCGCGTGACGATTCCGATCCGGGTCGAGCCCGGTACCGACTTGCCGGCCGCGGAACGCAGCGCGGTGCTCGAGGCGGTGAAGACGAATCGCGGGCTCGAAGGTTCGTTGCTGCCGATTCTGCACGCGATTCAGGACCGCATCGGCTGGATTCCTCCGCGCATGGTGCCGCTGATCGCCCACGAGCTGAACCTGTCGCGCGCGGAAGTCCACGGCGTGCTGACCTTCTATCACTACTTCCGGCAGCACCAACCAGGTCGGCACGTGATCTACCTATGCCGCGCGGAGGCCTGCCAGGCGGTAGGCGCCACGAATCTGGAAGCCCACGCCAAGCGTGCGCTAGGCACCGAGTTTCATGGCACCAGCGGCGATGGCCGCTATACGCTCGAGCCGGTCTACTGTCTGGGCAACTGCGCCAGTGGGCCGTCGCTGATGATCGACCGGGAGCTGCACGGACGCGTGACGCCGGAGCGCTTCGATGAACTCATTACCGCCACCGGCTCATGAGCGTGATCGTCTACATTCCGCGTGAGGCCACGGCGCTGTCGCTCGGTGCGCATGCCGTGGCGCGCGCGGTGACCGAGGAGGCGTCGCGCCGCCAGGAATCCGTGCAGATCGTGCGCACCGGTTCGCGCGGCCTGTTCTGGCTCGAGCCGTTGATCGAGGTGCAGACGAGCGAGGGTCGCATGGCCTACGGTCCAGTGCAGGCCGCCGACGTACCCGGCCTGTTCGCCGCGGGCTTCCTCGGCGCTGGGCAGCACCGCCTGCGCCTGGGACTGGCCGAGTCAATCCCGTATCTCAAAAATCAGGAACGCCTGACCTGCGGGCGCCTCGGCGTCATCGATCCGCTGAGCCTCGACGACTACCGCGCGCACGGCGGCTACCACGGGCTCAAGGCCGCATTGCCGATGGAGCCGGCCGCAATCGTTCGAGCGGTTACCGATTCGGGCTTGCGCGGCCGTGGCGGCGCCGCGTTTCCCACCGGGATCAAGTGGAAAACGGTGCACGATGCGCCGGGCACCCAGAAATACATCGTCTGTAACGCCGATGAAGGCGACTCCGGCACGTTTTCCGACCGTCTGCTGATGGAAGGCGACCCGTTCTGCCTGATCGAGGGCATGACGATTGCCGGACTCGCGGTCGGCGCCACGCGCGGTTACATCTACTTACGCTGCGAGTATCCGCACGCCCACGACACGATGACCCAGGCGATCGCCACCGCCTACGCTCAGGGTTATCTCGGCACCGATCTGCTCGGTTCGGGCCGCGCATTCGGGCTGGAACTGCGCCTCGGCGCCGGCGCCTACATCTGCGGCGAGGAAACCTCGCTGCTGGAGTCGCTGGAAGGCCGCCGCGGCCAGATACGCTTCAAACCGCCGCTGCCGGCACTCAAGGGCCTGTTCGGCTGCCCGACGGTGGTCAACAACGTGATCAGCTTCGCCAGCGTGCCGATCATCCTGCAGCGCGGCGCACAGTATTATCGTGACTACGGGATGGGTCGCTCGCGCGGAACTCTGCCGATCCAGCTGGCGGGCAACATTGCGCGCGGCGGGCTGGTGGAACGCGCTTTCGGGGTGACACTGCGGGAACTGCTGTACGACTACGGCGGCGGCACGCGCTCGGGGCGTCCGATTCGCGCGGTACAGGTCGGCGGGCCACTCGGGGCCTATTGGCCGCAATCGAAGTTCGATACCCCGCTCGACTACGAGGCGTTTGCCCAGGCCGGCGGCATGCTCGGCCACGGCGGTATTGTAGTGTTTGACGATACTGTCGACATGGCCGCGCAGGCCCGCTACGCGATGGAGTTCTGCGCCATTGAGTCCTGCGGCAAGTGCACGCCCTGCCGCATTGGCTCGACGCGCGGAGTTGAGATCATCGACCGGCTGATCGCGGGCGATCGTGCTGCAATGCAGCAAGCGTTGCTCCGGGACTTGTGTGACACAATGTTCAATGGATCGCTTTGTGCCCTCGGCGGTCTGACGCCGTATCCGGTACTCTCGGCACTCGATTATTTTTCGGAAGATTTTTCAAAACCCGCCGTGCTCCATGCGGCGATGCGCTAAGAGTCAAAGACCATGCAATCAATCGCAGAACGGGATTTTGGTACACCGAGAAGCCAGTCAGCCACGCAGGTGAGCCTCACGATCGACGGTCAGGAGGTGCGTGTACCGGTGGGTACGTCGGTGCTGCGCGCCGCCGCGGAGGCGGGCCTGCAGATCCCCAAATTGTGTGCGACGGATCAACTCGAGGCGTTCGGCTCCTGCCGGCTGTGCCTGGTGCAGGTCGAGGGCATGCGCGGCTTTCCCGCCTCCTGCACCACACCGGTGGCTGAGGGCATGAAGGTCACGACCCAGAACGACAAAATCGCCCAGCTGCGCCGCGGCGTGATGGAGCTGTACATCTCCGACCACCCGCTCGATTGCCTGACCTGTCCCGCAAACGGCCATTGCGAATTGCAGGACATGGCCGGGGCGGTCGGTCTGCGTGAAGTGAGGTATGGCTACGCCGGCGCCAATCACCTGCACGCGCCCAAGGACGAGTCCAACCCGTATTTCACCTTCGACGCCAGCAAATGCATCGTCTGTTCCCGCTGCGTGCGCGCCTGCGACGAGCAGCAGGGCACCCTGGCGCTGACGATTCAAGGGCGCGGCTTCGACTCCACGGTGGCGGCGAGCCAGGACGAGTCGTTCCTGGACTCCGAATGCGTCTCCTGCGGCGCCTGCGTGCAGGCCTGTCCCACCGCGACGCTATCGGAGAAATCGCTGATCCAGGCCGGGCAGGCCGAGCACAGCGTGGTCACCACCTGCGCCTACTGCGGCGTGGGCTGCTCGTTCCGCGCCGAGATGCGCGGCGAGGAAGTGGTACGGATGGTGCCGAACAAGGATGGTCACGCCAATCACGGTCATAGCTGCGTCAAGGGACGCTTTGCGATCGGCTACGCGACGCATCCGGATCGCATTACCCGTCCGCTGATTCGCGCGAGCATTTCCGATCCGTGGCGGGAAGTGAGCTGGGAAGAGGCGATTGCCCATGCAGCCTCGGAGCTGCGGCGAATTCAGGGGAAGTACGGCCGCGACAGCATCGGCGGCATCACCTCGAGCCGCTGCACCAACGAGGAGACCTATCTGGTGCAGAAGCTGGTGCGCGCGGGCTTCGGCAACAACAATGTCGATACCTGCGCGCGCGTCTGCCACTCGCCCACCGGCTACGGACTGAAGCAGACCATGGGCGAATCGGCCGGCACGCAGGACTTCGATTCAGTAATGCAGAGCGACGTCATCATGGTGATCGGCGCCAATCCCACCGACGGTCATCCGGTGTTTGCCTCGCAGATGAAGCGGCGCCTGCGTCAGGGCGCCAAGCTGATCGTCGCCGATCCGCGTCGTATCGACCTGGTGCGCACACCGCACATCGAGGCCGCATATCACCTGCAGCTCAGGCCCGGCACCAACGTCGCCCTGATCAACAGCCTGGCGCATGTAGTGGTCACCGAGGGTCTGGTCAAGGAGGAGTTCGTGCGCGAGCGCTGCGAGCCCGAGTCGTTCGAGAAATGGCGCCGCTTCATCGCCGAGGAACGCAACTCCCCCGAGGCCATGGAGGCGATCACCGGCGTTCCGGCTGCGAGCACGCGTGAGGCTGCGCGCCTGTACGCCAGCGGCGGCAATGGGGCCATCTATTATGGTCTCGGTGTGACCGAGCACAGCCAGGGATCGACCATGGTCATGGGCATCGCCAACCTGGCGATGGCCACGGCCAACATTGGCCGCCCTGGCGTCGGCGTGAACCCGCTGCGCGGACAGAACAACGTGCAGGGCTCATGCGACATGGGATCGTTTCCGCACGAATATCCGGGCTATCGCCACGTGTCCGATGAGGCCACGCGCACGCAGTTCGAGCAAGCCTGGCACGTGAAGCTGCTGCCCGAGCCGGGGCTGCGCATTCCAAACATGTTCGAAGCGGCTCTCGACGGTGAGTTCAAGGCGCTGTACATCCAGGGCGAGGATATCGCCCAGTCCGACCCGGACACGCAGCACGTGACCGCGGCGATGTCGGCCATGGAATGCATCATCGTGCAGGATCTATTCCTCAACGAATCCGCCAAATTCGCCCACGTGTTTCTGCCGGGTTCGTCGTTTCTTGAAAAGGACGGCACCTTTACCAACGCCGAGCGGCGCATATCGCCGGTGCGCAAAGTGATGCGTTCGAAGTCGGGCTACGCCGACTGGGAGATCACGCAGTTGCTGGCCAATGCGATGGGGCTGGCGATGAATTACCGGCACCCGTCCGAGATCATGGACGAAATAGCGAGTCTGACGCCGACCTTTGCCGGGGTCAGCTTCGAGAAGCTCGACCGCCTGGGCAGTATTCAATGGCCCTGCAACGAGCAGCACCCGGAGGGCACGCAGACAATGCATGTCGGTACCTTCGTGCGTGGCAAAGGCCGTTTCCTGGTGACTGAGTACGTACCCACCCGGGAGCAGGTCAACGCCAGGTATCCGTTGATCCTGACAACCGGGCGCATCCTGTCGCAGTACAACGTCGGCGCCCAGACGCGCAGGACCGAGAACGTGACGTGGCACGACGAGGATCGGATCGAGATCCATCCGCACGATGCCGAGGAGCGCGGCATCAAGGGCGAGGATTGGGTCGGCGTACAGAGCCGCGCCGGTGAAACGGTGCTGCGAGCGCGCATCACGCCGCGCGTGCAGCCGGGCGTGGTGTATACCACCTTCCATTTCCCGGAATCGGGCGCCAACGTGATCACGACCGACAATTCGGACTGGGCCACCAACTGTCCGGAATACAAGGTAACCGCAGTGCAGGTGACCCGGGTGACTCAGCCTTCGGCGTGGCAGCGCCGCTACCAGGAGTTTGACCGCCAGCAGCAATCGTTACTCGACGAGGCCGTACACCCGAGACAGCCGGTCAAGGTGGATTCGCATAGCGGATGAGCATCGAGCACCTGGTAGAAATGGCCAACGACATCGGCCATTTCTTTGCCTCTGAACCGCAGCGCGCCGATGCCATCGAAGGCATCGCTAACCATATGCAGCGCTTCTGGGATCCGCGCATGTTGCGCCAAATTGCGGTGCACCTGAAAAATGGCGGCGAGGGCCTGGACGAACTGCCGCGCGAGGCGATTGCCAGGTTGCAGAGCGGAGGCGCCGGAAGCATCGACACTTAGGCGCGGGCCCGTTGCTGAGGATTGTGTTACTTGGCCGCCGCCCAGGCCATCGCCCAGCCCGTGCGCAGCAACACCCCCCAGCTCGGCAGCACCCGACTACTGACAGCAAAAATGCGGGTCAGCGCGATCGCGAGGTCACTCACGTTTCGGATTGGAGTCTCCTTGTCGCGGTCGTAGACCGCTTGCAGGGTTTTCCCGGCGCAATCAGTGCGGTGTTCCCTGAGACGAAAATCCAGACTCGCATCGTACATTTGCGGTGCGCAGAATGATCTACGCAACCTCCGCGATCGAGAGTCTGAACCGTGCGCGTCAACGGGGAAATCCAGCGCTGCGTATTGCCACGTGCAGCGCAGTGGCGGATATTGAGGCCGCATCGGGGAATTTACCGCGATTTGCCGGACAGCTCAGAATTCAAGAATGGCGGTCCAATGGAGTTGCATAGATGCAGCCGGAACAGGTGCGCACAGCCGCGCAGGCGCGTGCAATAGTCGAGGAACGGGGCTTGCAGCACGTCAAGGTCGGCGTCTTCGACAATGACGGCATTCTGCGTGGCAAATACATCGATCGGGACAAGTTCTTCGCAGCGCTCGACAAGGGCTTTGGCTTCTGCGATGTCGTGCTCGGCTGGGACTCGAACGATCAGCAATATGACAACGTCAGCTTCACCGGCTGGCATACGGCCTTCCCGGATGCCCAGGTCCGCCTGCTGCCGGAAACCTGCCGCGCCCTGCCGCTCGAAGGCAACATGCTGCTCTTTCTGGGGGAATTCTCCGGAACCGCTGAACAGGTCTGCCCGCGCGCGGTACTGCGCCGCGTGCTCCAGAGAGCTGCGGCGCTGGGCTACGACGCCTCGGCTGCCGCAGAGTTCGAGTTCTTCGTTTTCACTGAGACGCCCGACAGCGTGCGAGCCAAGGGCTATCGGGCGCTGACAAATCTGACCCCGGGGTACTTCGGCTATTCGATGCTCCGCAGTGCCGTGCACGCCGAGCTCTATCAGGCGCTGCTGCAGCTCGCCGCCGATATGCGCGTGCCGATCGAAGGATTGCACGCGGAAACCGGTCCGGGCGTCATCGAAGCCGCCCTGCATTACACAGAGGCGCTGGAGGCGGCTGATCGAGCCGCGCTGTTCAAGACTTTCGTCAAGGTTCTGGCGCAGCGGCGCGGCCTGATGGCCACCTTCATGGCCAAGTGGTCGCAGCACCTGCCCGGCCAGAGCGGGCATCTGCACGTATCGCTCGTGCGCGGTGATGGCTCGGCCGTGTTTTACGACGAGCATAAGCCGCAGACAATCTCGGACGAGCTACGCTGGTTTGTGGGCGGACAGCAGGCGCTCATGCCAGAACTTCTGGCGATGGTCGCCTCCACCGTGAACAGCTACTCGCGCCTGGTGCCGGGTTACTGGGCACCCACGGCCGCGACCTGGGGCATTGAGAACCGCACCTGCGCGCTGCGGGTGATTCTGGGCGGCCCGAAGAGTCAGCGCGTGGAATATCGCGTAGCCGCCGCCGACATCAATCCCTATCTGGCGATTGCTGCTGCAATCGGTTCGGGCCTATGGGGCATTGAGCACCAGATTGAACCGGACGAGGCGATCACCGGCAACTCCTATGAGCGCAGGCTGCCCGCCAAACGCCAGCTGCCCCGCACGCTCGGTGAGGCCGCCAATCAGTTCGCGCGCTCCCGAGCCGCGCAGCAGCTGTTCGGCGCGCCCTTTGTCGCCCATTTTGCCGCCAGCCGCGAATGGGAGGAACGCGAGTTCCGGCGCGCGGTCACGGACTGGGAGCTGGCGCGATACTTCGAGATCATATGATAAGAACCATCAGCCCGGTCGACGGGCGCGTGTACGTTGAGCGCGCGGCCGCCTCGGCCGCCGAGATCGATGCCACCCTGCAGCGCGCGCGCGCCGCACAGCTGCATTGGCGCAAAGTACCCATTGCCGACCGCGCCGCGCTGATGGAGCGTTTCTGCGCCGCCTTCGAGGCGCGCGCCGCCGAAATCGCCACGGAGCTGAGTTGGCAGATGGGCCGGCCCATACGCTATGCGCCCAACGAGATGCGCGGCACGATCGAGCGTGCCCGCTACATGATCAGCGTCGCCGCCACCGCACTGGCCGACGTCGACCCGGGCCCGAAGCCGGGTTTTCATCGCTTCATCCGCCGCGAGCCCCTCGGCGTCGTATTCACCGTGGCCGCCTGGAACTATCCCTACCTGATCGCCGTGAACAGCGTCGTTCCGGCACTGCTGGCGGGCAATGCCGTGATCCTCAAACACTCGGCGCAGACGCCGCTGTGCGCCGAGCGCTTCGCCGACTGCTTTGCCGCCGCCGGGCTGCCGCAGGGGGTGTTTCAGGTTCTGCATCTCGAGCACGCCGACACCGAGCGGGTGATTCGTGACGCACGCGTCGATTTTGTGGCATTTACCGGTTCGGTCGCGGGCGGGCGCACGGTGCAGCGCGTGGCCGCGGAACGTTTCATGGGCGTGGGTCTTGAGCTTGGCGGATGCGATCCGGTCTACGTGCGCCACGATGCCGACCTGCCGCACGCCATCGAGAACATCGTGGACGGCGCTTACTTCAATTCCGGTCAGTCTTGCTGCGGCCTGCAGCGCATCTACGTGCACGAGAGCGTCTATGGGCGCTTCACGACCGGCTGCATCGATCTGATCCGGCAGTACCGGCTCGGCGAACCGCTGGACCCGGCGACCACGTTGGGCCCGGTTGTCCGCACCGCCGCAGCCCAGATGATCCGCGCGCAGCTGCGCTCAGCCATTGCCGCGGGCGCGTGCCCGGTCATCGAGGAACGCGAATTTCCGCTCAGCAGGGCGGGCACGCCGTATCTGGCGCCGCAGCTGCTGCTGGATGCGCCGCCCGCCTCGGCGGTAATGCGCGAGGAAATCTTCGGTCCGGTTGCCGGCGTCATGAAGGTGCACTCCGACAGTGAAGCGGTGGAGCGGATGAACGACAGCCCGTTCGGCCTGACGGCGGCGATCTGGACGCGCGATGAAGCGGCGGCGCTGACGCTCGGCGACCAGGTGGATACCGGCACCTGGTTCATGAATCGCTGCGACTATCTGGACCCGGCGCTCGCCTGGGTCGGGGTCAAGGACTCCGGACGCGGCTGCACGCTCTCGGTGGTCGGCTACGAGCATCTGACCAGGCCAAAATCTCTTCATCTGCGGGTGACTACGTGAGCGCGATCCTCAAAGCGAACTGGAACTATCCGACGACGGTCTGGGCGGGCCCTGGCCGCATCGCCGAACTGCCGGCGGCGTGCGCCGCGCTGGGCATCAAACGGCCGCTGCTGGTGACCGACGAGGGTTTGCGCGCAGCGCCGATGGTTCAGCAGGCCCGTGCGCTGGTGCCGGGGACCGGCCTGTTCGCGGATGTGCGCGGCAATCCGGTGGCGGCCAATATCGAAGCGGGCCTGGCCGCCTACCGCACCGGCGGTCACGATGGCGTGATTGCCTTCGGCGGTGGCTCTGCGCTTGATGCCGGCAAAGTGATTGCCTTCATGTCAGGGCAAACGCGCCCGCTATGGGACTTCGAGGATGTCGGTGACTGGTGGACACGTGCGGACCGGCGCGGCATCGCACCGGTGGTTGCCGTGCCGACCACGGCCGGCACGGGCTCGGAAGTCGGCCGCGCCGGCGTGGTTATCAACGAGGCAACGCACCAGAAGAAAATCATCTTTCATCCGCAGATGATGCCTGGCGTGGTCATCAGCGATCCGGAGCTGACCGTCAGTCTGCCGCCCGCGATAACGGCGGCCACCGGCATCGACGCGTTCGTGCACTGCTTCGAGGCCTACTGTGCGCCGGGATTTCATCCGCTCGCCGATGGCATTGCGCTCGAAGGCATGCGACTGATTCAGACGCATCTGCCTCGGGCGTGCGATAACGGGCGGGATATCGAGGCCCGATCGCGCATGCTGGCGGCGGCCACCATGGGTGCGACGGCCTTCCAGAAAGGGCTCGGCGCCGTGCATGCCATCGCGCACCCGGTCGGGGCGCACTTCAACACGCATCATGGCCTGACCAACGCGATTCTGCTGCCCTATGTCATCGTGCACAACCGGCCGGCCATCGAGGCCCGGCTTCAGGTCATTGCCCGCACCCTGGATCTGTCCGGCGAGCCGTACCGCGCCGTACTTGACTGGGTGCTCGCGTTCCGCCAGCGACTACGCATCCCGCATTCGCTGGCCGAGATCGGCGTTCCGCTCGCCAGCGCCGAAACGATCGGGCACGAGGCATCGCTGGATCCGTCAGCGGGCGGCAATCCGCTGCCCACAGATGCTGCTACCTATGCGCGCCTGTTCCGCTCGGCGGTGAAGGGTGACCTGATTCTGGCCGGCTGAGCGCTGTGGCTTGCCTGCCGCTACTATCAGCGGGGGTAACGCGCTCAAGAGATCCGAGAGCCGGTAACGGCCGAAGATTTTCGAGACGGTTACGCACAGGCAGATTCAATTCGGCGCACGCGAGTTCTTCGCGAGCCGCGAGGGTGTTGGCGCCCAGTGCCCCGATCCGATTTTCATCGTTGGTCTGCCCCGCGCGGGTTCAGCGCTTCTGGAGCAAATTCTCGCCTCGCATTCCAGGGTCGAGGGTACGCAGGAGCAGGCTGCTATTCCGAGGATCGTCCTTGGTTTGCAGGGGCACGTTCCCGACCTCGACAACCCACGTTACCTGGGCGTGCTCGCGGATATGTAGCCCGAGGACCATCTGCGGCTGGGCGAAGAATCCCTGAGTGATACCCAGGTCTATCGCACCGCGAAGCCGCACTTCATTGACAAGATGCCAAACAACTTCAGGCATATCAGCCTGATCACCTGATGCTGCCGAACGCCCGTATTATCGATGCCCGGCGCGAGCCGATGGCGTGCTGCTTCAGTAATCTGAAGCAGCCGTTCGCCAATGGGCGGGAGTCTAGCTGCAGCGTTGAGGACATCGCGCGCTATTACCGGACTTATCTCGAGCTGATGCAGCACTTTGATCGCGTGCTCCCGGGGCGGATTGTCCGGCTCTGCCGCGAGGACGTCGTTGAGGACCTCGAGGGCAATGGGCGGCGCATTCTCGATTTCTGCGGTCTTGCTTTCGAGCCGGCCTGTATTGAGTTCTAGAAGACCGAACGCAGCGTGCGGTCAGCAAGTTTCGAGCAGATCCGCCAGCCGATCTTTCGCGAAGGGCTCGATCAATGAAAACGCTACGAGAGGTGGCTTGAGCCATACAGGCAGGCACGGGGCGATGCGCTGGTGCGTTACCGACCCTAAACGGACCCTAAACGCCCGCTTCGCCGTCGTCGCGGCAGCGGGTTTCCGGCGCCACGCTCACTCAAGAGGCACATCTGTAGGGATCCCGTGCTCATCGGGCGTGTTGAGTCGGCGTTCCTGGCCGGTACAATCGGGTCGCGGGCGACCGGTGCGGGCGTTTGGCCGCCTGATTATCTGGACTGACCGAAACACCGGTCGGAGCGGCCTGATATGAGCCAACCCCGGATTCTGGTCATTGACGGGAACCGCGCGGCCACACGTGAGGCGCAGGTCGCCGCCGGCGGCCAGCCTTCGGGTGAAGGCTATGCGCAGGTGCTGCAGCAGCTGGCGCCGGTGGGCTGCGATATCGTCCGGCCCGCGGATGGCGAAGTGCGCTTTGCCGGCGGCGCGGGCCTGGCCGACTACGATGGCGCCGTAATTACCGGATCTGCGCTCAATGTCTACGATGGCGGCGCGCATATTGACCGCCAGATCGACCTGGCGCGCGCGGTGTTTGCGAGCGCCATGCCGTTTTTCGGCAGCTGCTGGGGCATGCAGGTCGCGGTCGCTGCGGTCGGCGGCCGCGTGCGGCGCAATCCGCTGGGGCGCGAGTTCGGATTTGCGCGCCGGATCGAACTGAGCGCGATCGGACGACGGCACCCGATGTTCGCCGGCAAACCTCCGGTATTCGAGGCGGTCACCGTGCACAGCGATGATGTCGAGCAGCTTCCCGCCGGGGCGCTGCTGCTGGCAAGCAACGACATGGGTGTGCAGGCAGTGGAGCTGCATTTTGGTCCCGGGACTCTCTGGGCCGTGCAATACCACCCTGAGTACAGCTATGCGGAGATCGCGGCGACTACGCTGCGTTATGCGGATGCGCTGCTGGGCGAGGCGCTGTTCGGCAACCGCGCCGAGCTGGAGCAGTTCGTCGCCGAACTGCGGCTGCTGATGCAGGATCCGCACAACCGGAGGCTTGCCTGGAAACACGGGCTGGGGCGGGCCATGCAGGATGAGCGGCTGAAGCTTGCCGAACTGCGCAACTGGCTGGAGCTGCAGGTCATGCCTCACTACGGGCGTCGACACTGAACCCGGGTTCACTACGGCCCCTTGGCGCCGGAAAGCGCAAGGTGACCGAACTTATCTGAGCAGCCACCACCGCTTGGACAGGCGCGCGAACTACATCTCCATGATTCCCAGAGGCTACGCGTCAGAGCCTCAGTTGACGTCGCACAGCGTCTCCCTTCCGTGCCGGATCGCTATGCGCCCGTCTTGGCCGGGGCTGATTCGGCAGCCGCGAAATCAGTTTTACACGTGGCGATCATCCGGCCGACCGGCGGGCCCAGGACTCGAACGGTAAAAATACGTCCGAATAGCCGAACGCGCCTCCGTGGGTTGCGCCTGCGAAGTAGGTACTGACCGCGTAGACTGACGCGCGTCATAGAGTCGATCAGCCAATGCAACTGACCCCTCGAATCGGGAGTGAGCCACGAGGAGTACTTAATAGTCGTGTCACTGACTGGCTTCCGTCTGTCGAGTGTGTGCGGGCTGCTGGCAACGCTGGCGTTGAGCTGGCAATCAGTCAAAGCTGCGACAGTGCCGGCCCCGGCTACACCCAGGATCGGCCACGTGTTTATCCTGATGCTTGAGAACGAGGGATATCACGTCACCTTTGGTCCCAGATCGCCGGCAAAGTACCTGAATCATCTGAAGCGCCAGGGTGCACTCGTCCGCAACTATTTCGGCACGAGTCACTTCAGTCTCGGCAATTACATTGCCCTGATCAGTGGTCAGGCGCCGAATCCGGCGACCGAATACGATTGCAGGCAATTTACGGAATTTGTGGCGACCGGCGTGACACCTGATGGTCAGGCCATTGGCACTGGATGTGTCTACCCGGCGAGCGTGCCGACGATCACAAATCAGCTGGATACCAAGGGCTTGACCTGGAAGGCGTACATGGAGGACATGGGGAACAATCCTGAGCGGGAAAGTGCCACCTGCGGGCACCCGCAAATCGGCGCGCCTGATAACACCCAGGCTGCTCAGATTGGCGACCAATACGCCAGCCGTCATGATCCGTTCGTTTACTTTCACGGCATCATCGACACGCCGTCCTGTGCGCAGCACGTCGTCAATATTCGGGCGCTGAACCCAGACCTGAAATTGATCGTTACCACGCCAAACTATGTTTTCATCACGCCAAATCTTTGCCATGACGGTCATGACGGCGGCGAGGGAGGCAGATGCGTCAATGGTGAACCGGGTGGCCTGGTTTCGGCAGACGAGTTTCTAAAAACCGTGGTACCGCAGATTGTTTCCTCGCCCGCCTTCAGGCGCAATGGTCTGTTGATTATTACCTTCGACGAATCGGAGCTTGAGTACGATTACGACGCCTCGACCCAAGCGGTGAGCGTGAGCGGCGGCGATGCTGCCGCATGCTGCAATGAGCCGTCGGGCCCGAATATACCTGCCTACCAGACTGACGCCGGCATCGCGCGGACGGCTATTAACGGCCCGGGGCTAACCGGTCCGGGCGGCGGCCGGATCGGGGCCATCATGCTCTCGCCTTTCATCAAACCGGGAACGGTATCGCCGGTGCCGTACAACCATTACTCCCTGCTCAAGAGCGTTGAAGACATATTCGGGGTCAGTCATCTCGGTTATGCAGGGCAAGCCGGGCTCAAAGGATTCGGACCGGATATCTTCACGCAGCCGCATGGCCGGAGCCAATGAGGCGTTGCCTTGCCAGTCAAGGCTTACTGCGTCCGGTGGCCCGCGCCCAGGCGCTCCCAGCGGCCCCGGCAGGGCAGAGGCCGAGTGAGCCGGCGGCGGGTCCCTGGTCAGCCCTTGATCAGTCGGCTCACCGAGCCGGTCAGATCGATCAGCAGCAGCACGAGAATGGGCAGGCTGGTCAGGCTGAAGCCGACACTGCGCTGGGATGGTTCCGCGACGTAGGCGCGCAGGTAGACAAAGCGCCCGATCAGGTACACCACGCCGAGCAACGCCACCCAATAGGCAGCCACGTAAGCGGTGGCCATCCACAGCGCCGGCAGAAACACCACCAGCAGTTCGAGCGTATTCATCTGCACGCGGAAGTAGCGCTCGAAAATCTCGTTACCGGCGACCGCCGGCGCCTTGACGCCGAATCGATCCCGGGCGCGGCCGACCAGGATGCCAAAATATATAAATTGCAGCAGGGCGAGTACCGTGATGAGTTCGACCAACGCCATGGACCACCTGTCGAGCGCGCAGGGCGGATCGCCCGTCGCTATGCTGAGCCAGCAGAGGCGGCGGCGCCAGCGCAGCCGGATCAGCTGTCAGCGGGCCATTCCTGGGCAGCAGTACTTTTGGCGCCATGGAGGATTTGGTTCGACCAGCCTCATCTCGGCACCGACCCATCGACGCCCTCGACGTACCAATTGATCGCCATCAGCTCGTCGGCCGGGACTGACAGACCCACTGCGACCTTCAGCGCGCCGCCGCTATCCTTGATCGGACCCGCGAACGGCAGCAGGCTGCCGGCACTGATCGCCTGCTTCTTCGATTCGAACTGTCGTGCCACTTCGGCGGGGATCGCCGGGTTCAGCGGCGTGAGCACGACCACGCCTTCTTTGATGCCCGATCGCGTCTGCCGCTCACCGCTCCAGGAGCCATCCAGGACCTTGTTGACCTCATCGATGTAGTACAGGCCCCAGTTCTCGGTGTTGGCGGTCAATTGCGCATGCGGCCCGTACTTGGCCATATCCGAATCCCAGCCGAAAGCATGGATACCTTTTTCTTCGGCGACCTGCACCGCGGCGGGAGAATCGGTGTTCTGGCAGAGGATGTCGGCGCCCTGGGCGATCAGCGCCTCGGCTGCCTGGCGCTCCTTGCCGGGGTCATACCAGGTATCGACCCAGATGACCTTGGTATGGATCTTCGGATTGACGCTCCTGGCGCCGAGCGTGAAGGCATCGATATTGCGGATCACCTCCGGAATCGGGAACGAGCCGATATAGCCGAGGGTATTGGTCTTGGTCATTCGTCCTGCGAGCAACCCCAGCAGGTAGGCGCCTTCGTAGAAGCGTCCCTGGTAGGTGACCACGTTGGCGGCCGTCTTATAGCCGGTGGCGTGCTCGAACCGGACCTGCGGAAACAACTTCGCGACTTTGAGGGTCGGCTCCATGTAGCCGAAGGAGGTGGCGAAGATGAGGCTGTAGCCCTTGGCCGCCAGCTGGCGGATGACGCGCTCGGCGTCGGCCGTCTCAGGCACGTTCTCGATATAAGTGGTCTCGATTCTGGCGCCGAATTCCTTTTCCAGCGCGAGTCGCCCCAGATTGTGCTGATATGTCCAGCCGCCATCGGCAATGGGACCGAAATACACGAATGCCACCTTCAGCGGCGCCGCCGCCGCAGCGCACACCGCCGTGAAGCTGGCCAGACAAGCCATCGCCAGAGCGGACCGCAATCGATGCTGCATGTATCTGTGCCTCGTGTGTCGAGCAGCGATGACCGCTGGAGCCGCGGCTTCGCGGCCAACCATGGCGGGCATCCAATCTACATTCCATAATTCGGGATGACCAGCACCGGGCCATGGATTATGAATGTGTGCCTACCCCATCGCGAGCAGTGCGGCTTTCGGCCGCGGATCGTCGCGCCGGCCGTCGTCGCTCGCGTCGGCACAATGCTCATCGCTACCGCCATCGTAATGGCCGCCGCCGCGGGCCCGCTGCGGGCCAGTGCGGCGGCGGCCGCTGAGTCACTGGCGGTGAAGGTGCTGGTCATCAATATGTTTCAACTCGAGGCGGCGCCATGGCTCGCGGCGCTGCGGGCCGATCGCGAGATCGCGGTGCCCGGACTATCCAGCGACTATCCGCTGGTCCGTTGCAATGCCGAGGCCGTGTGTCAGATGACCACCGGCATGGGCCACGCCAACGCCGCGGCGTCGATGATGGCGGTGCTCTACAGCGGCCTGTTCAATCTGCACCAGACCTACTTCCTCATCGCCGGCATAGCCGGCATTGATCCCGCCCGCGGCAGCATCGGATCGGCAGCATGGGCGCGTTACGCAGTCGATGTCGGCATCGCGCATGAGATTGACGCGCGTGAACTGCCGCGCGGCTGGCAGGACGGCTATTTCGGTATTCTCACCGACGCGCCGGGCAAGAAGCCGCGGCTGGAATATCGCACCGAGGTGTTTCGATTCGACGAAGCCCTGCTGCAGAAGGCGCTGGCCTTGCCGCCCCAGGTGACACAGTGCGACACTGTCTCCGGCGACACCTGGTGGACGGGGCGGCGCCTGGGTGAGCATGCGCGGCGCTGGACCGGACTGCTCACCGACGGCGAGGGCATCTATTGCACCGCCCAGCAGGAGGATAACGCCACGCTGAACGCGCTGACACGCGGCGCGCAGTCCGGCCTGCTCGATCTCAAACGCGTTGCGGTGCTGCGCAGCGGCTCCGACTTTGATCGTCCCTACGCGCATCAGCGCGCGATCGATGCGTTGCGGGCACAGCTGGCGTTGGCGGGCGCATTGCGGATCGCGACTGACAACCTGGTGCGCGTGGGTTTGCCGCTAGTCGACGATATCGCGCAGCATTGGGATCTGTGGCGCGAAGGCGTGCCGGCGGCCACCGAACCTTGACACGGCCGGCTGCACCTATCTTGCCTGGCGCGGGCGATCCTGCAGTGAGCCGGTGCGAGCGCCAAAGTCGGCACCGCGCGGCGCGGTCGGCACGCCCGGTTAGAGGCAACGCATGACAGCGGGTGCCGCGCCGCCGCGCCTCGCGCTACGCGGCATCAGCAAGCGCTATGGGAGCCTGATCGCCGACGATCGCATCGATCTGAAGGTCGCCGCCGGCGAGATCCATGCGCTGCTGGGTGAGAACGGCGCCGGCAAGAGCACGCTGATGAAGGTGATCTATGGCGTGACGCAGCCGGATGAGGGCAGCATCGAGTGGGAGGGCAGAGCGGTGGCGATCCGCAGCCCGGCGCAGGCGCGGCGCCTCGGCATCGGCATGGTGTTCCAGCACTTCTCGCTGTTCGAAACGCTGACCGTCGCTGAGAACATCTCACTCGCGCTGGATGAGCACTTGCGCCCCGTCGCGCTAGCGGCCCGCATCAATGAGGTGTCCCAGCGTTACGGACTGCCGATCGATCCGCAGCGCCTGATCCACGGCATGTCGGTAGGCGAGCGGCAGCGCGTCGAGATCGTGCGCTGTCTGCTGCAATCGCCGCGGCTGTTGATCATGGATGAACCGACCTCGGTACTGACGCCGCAAGCCGTGCGCGCGCTGTTCGAGACACTGCGCCGATTGGCCGCGGAGGGCGTCAGCATTCTCTACATCAGCCATAAGCTGGAGGAGATTCGCGAGCTGTGCGACGTCGCGACGGTACTGCGCAATGGGCGAGTCAGCGGCACGGCGATCCCGCGCGAGCAGACCAACGCGAGTCTTGCGCGGATGATGGTCGGCGGCGATCTCAAGGATTGCAAGCTCCAACCGCGCGACCCAGGCCCGATCCAACTCGAGCTGACCAACCTGTCGCTCGGCAGCGAGGACCCTTTTGGCACGGTCTTGCGGAAAATCAATTTGCGCGTGCGCAGCGGCGAGATCGTCGGCATTGCCGGCGTCTCCGGCAACGGCCAGAAAGAGCTCCTGGCGGCGATTTCAGGCGAGCGGCTGTGCGCGCAGCACGGGGCGGTGCGCTTGTGCGGTCAGGACGCGGCCCGACTGAATCCGGCGCGACGCCGCAGGCTGGGGTTGCGCTTCGTCCCCGAGGAGCGGCTTGGGCGCGGTGCGGTGCCCGGGATGCATCTGGCCGACAATTGCGTGCTCACCGGCGCTACCGCCGGACTGGTGCGACACGGTCTGGTCTGCAGCCGCGCGGCGCGCGCCTTCGCACGCGCGACCATCGCTGAATTTGCAGTGAAATGCGACGGCGAGCTGGCTGCAGCCGAGAGCCTGTCGGGCGGTAACCTGCAGAAATTCATCGTCGGGCGCGAGATACGTCTGGTGCCGACCGTGATGCTGGTGGCGCGGCCGACCTGGGGCCTCGACGTCGGCGCGTCGCTGATGATCCGGCAGGCGTTGATCGATTTGAGGAACGCCGGTGCCGCGGTGCTGGTGATCTCCGAGGAGCTCGATGAGCTGTTCGCCATCTGCGATCGGCTCGCGGTGCTGGCGCGTGGACGGCTGTCGGCCACGACGCCGACAGCCGAATTGGCGCCCGAGATGCTCGGCGTATGGATGACCGGCGAGTTCACAGCCGCGGCGCCGGCCGCTGGGGTCGACCATGCTGCCGTTTGATCGTGGACCCTGGCCGCTGCGGCTGGAGCGGCGCTCGACACCCTCGGCCGCGATGCGCATGGCGTCCTCACCGCTGGCGGCGCTGGCGATGCTGGCGACCGGGCTGCTGGTATTCGGCATCCTCGGTAAAGATCCGGCGGCAGCGTTCAAGGTGTTCTTCATCGAGCCGGTCAGCTCCATTTACGGTGTCGGCGAACTGCTGCTCAAGGCGACGCCGCTGATGCTGTGCGCGCTCGGCCTGGCGGTGTGCTACCGCGCCAACGTCTGGAATATCGGCGCCGAGGGACAGCTCACGGTCGGCGCGATCAGCGGCGGCGGCATCGGCTTGTTTTACGGCGCGGCGCTAGGGTCTTGGGCGCCGCCGGTAATGCTCGCAGCCGGCGTGCTCGGCGGTATGGCCTGGGCTGCGATTCCGGCATTGTTGCGATCGCGCTTTCATACCAGCGAGATCTTTGTCAGTCTGATGCTGGTCTACATCGGGCAGCTACTGCTGTCCTATCTGGTGCACGGACCATGGCGCGATCCGGCCGGACAAAACTTCCCGCAATCGCAACCGCTGGTCGACAGCGCGCTGCTGCCGCCGTTGCTGGACGGCGCCCGGGTTAACGCCGGCTTCATTATCGCTTTGGTGCTGGCGGCGGTGTCCTGGTGGTTCGGTACGGCGACCGCCGCAGGCTACCGCATGCGGGTCGGCGGCCTGGCGCCGGCGGCCGCGTCCTACGCCGGAATCAGCGAACGCCTCAATATCTGGTTGGCCCTGATGATCAGCGGCGGCGCGGCCGGGCTCGCCGGCGTGTGCGAAGTGGCCGGCCCGATCGGCATGTTGCAGCCGGTCGTCTCGCCCGGTTATGGCTTTGCGGCGATCATCGTCGCTTTCCTCGGACGCCTGCATCCACTGGGCGTGGTACTGGCGTCGCTGTTGATGTCGGCGCTGTATCTGGGCGGTGAATCGGCGCAGATGGAACTGCAGCTGCCGGCGTCGGTCAGCGGATTGTTTCAGGGAGCGTTGCTGTTCTTTCTGCTCGCGGCGGAACTGTTCATCGGCTATCGGCTGCGTCGCGTGCGCAGCAGCAGCCCATGAACATCGAGGTCTGCGTCACCATCGCCGCCAGCGCCGTCGGCGCCGCGACTCCCCTTATGTTCGCCGCGCTTGGCGAGCTGGTCACCGAGCGTGCCGGTGTATTGAATCTCGGCGTCGAGGGCATGATGCTGGTAGGCGCGATGAGCGGCTTCGCGGTCGGCGTAGCCAGCGGCAGCCTGCTGCTGGGCTATCTCGCCGCCGCGGGCGCCGGGGTGCTGATCGCGCTGTTGTTCGCAGTGTTGACGCTGAGTCTGCAAGCCAATCAAGTCGCGACCGGCCTGGCCCTCACGCTCTTCGGAGTGGGCTTCAGCGCCTTTGCCGGCCGCGGCTTCGTGGGAATTCCGATCCAGCGGCTGCCGCCGCTGCGCGTCCCGCTGCTCACCGAGCTGCCGGTGATCGGGCCATTGCTGTTTCATTACGATCCGCTGGTGTACCTGTCGATCGCGCTGTGCGCGCTGATCGCGTGGACGCTGAGGCGCACGCGCGTGGGGCTGCGATTGCGGGCGGTCGGTGAAGCGCCCGCGATCGCCTATGCGCTCGGCGAGCCGGCCACACGGATCCGCTATCTGGCCGTGCTGTTTGGCGGAGCGATGAGTGGGATCGCCGGCGCCTATCTGTCAACCTCGCTGACGCCAATGTGGGTCGAGGGCATGACTGCCGGGCGCGGCTGGATCGCGCTGGCGCTGGTGGTATTCGGCACCTGGAAGCCGTGGCGTGTGCTCGGCGGTGCCTATCTGTTTGGAACCGTCACGGTGCTGCAGCTGTATGCACAGGGGCTGGGCGTCCACGTACCGAGCGAGTTCCTGTCGATGCTGCCGTACGCGGCGACCATTGTCGTGCTGGTGGTGATCTGCCGCGACCCGAAGACAATTCTGCTGAATCAGCCGGCCTGGCTCGGGCGCAGCTTTCACCCGGGCTACTGAAGCGTCCGACAATGAACGCGCACCATCGCACGGCGCATTGCGGCTCGATCCTGAATTTCCGCGGCGACCCTGGCCCGCAAGACCGCACTGACAGCTACGAGTACTGGGAGCGAGGCGCCCTGATCGTCGCTGACGGGCACATCGAGGCCATCGGACCGGCCGCGGCGCTGTTGCCGGCGGCCAGCGGGAACATGCCGATCATCGATCATGGCCAGCGGCTGCTCATGCCCGGCTTCATCGATACGCACATCCATTATCCGCAGACTGACGTCATCGCCTCGGGTGGCCGGAATATGCTCGA
>JBEKRP010000036.1:0-28405 GCA_049518595.1 Steroidobacteraceae bacterium | reverse complement strand
AGCAGCACCAGATCGATATCGGAGGAGAAGTTCAGTTCGCCGCCGCCGAGCTTGCCCATCGCCACGATGATGAGCTGCTGCGGTGCCAGCGCCGCCGAGCGCGGCTGTCCGTAGCGCGCCGTCAGGCCGCGCAGCGCGAAGTCATGCGCCAGGCGCAGTGCCAGGTCCGCTGCCCGCGATAGATCCGCGAGGGTTTCTGCGAGGCTGGCCCACCCGGCGAGATCGCGCCAGGCGATGCGGGCGAATTCGGCACGCCGCCAGCGGCGCAGCGCCGCCATGAATTGGCGCTCCACTCCTGCCGGCTCCAGGCCTGCGGCGACCTCCGGACTCACCGCTGGCAGCGGTGGCAGCGCTGGCAACGCGATCGGCGCACCGGCAAAGCGCTGATCGGCGCGGCTCAGCAGCGCTGCAAACAGGTCCTCATCGCGGCACAGTGCATCGAGCAGGAAGTCGCTGGCGGCCAGCACACCGGGCACAGAGGCGGCGATTTCCTCGGGCAGCTGCGCCAGCGCGGCGGACACCGCCGGCGCGCGCTCCGCCAGCACCGACAGAGCGTGGGTCCGCGCCGCCTCGATCGCCTCCATGAGCGAACTCTACGGCCCGGCGCAGTCGATGTCTGCCAGTAATCCTTGAGGGTATTGCATGAGCCGCGTGGTCCTAAGTCAGGCGGCCTCGCCGATCCGGCGCACCACGACCCGCACGGTCAACCGGTGCGAGCCGCCGCCCAGGATCACGCCTCGCAGCGGCGACACATCCCCGAAGTCGCGGCCCCAGGCGAGCGCCACGTGGTCCTGATTCACGAGCACGTTGTTGGTCGGATCGAAGCCGATCCAGCCGAAAGGCGGCGCAAACACCGCCACCCATGCGTGCGAAGCGTCCGCACCTCGCAGCCGTGGAGGCGCCCCGTCGCCATCGCCATCGCCATTGCCATCGCCATTGCCACCGCCATTGCCACCGCCATTGCCACCGCCATTGCCATTGCCATTGCCATCGCGATCGCGATCGACATCGCCGTTCGACGCCGCCGGCCCCTGCGTGCGCAGGTAACCGCTCACATAGCGCGCGGACAGGCCGACGCTGCGCAGACAGGCGATCATCAGATGGGCAAAGTCCTGACAGACGCCGCTGCGGTTGGCGAGCACCGCCAGTAGCGGCGTCGCGATCTCGGTGGCGCCGGGAGCATAGATGAAATCGCGTCGCACCTTGGCCATCAGCGCCGCGCACACCGTCGGCACGCTCGCCCCGGGGCGCAGGCAGTCGAGCGCGAAGTCACCGAACACCCGCTTGATGCGTACATAGGGCGACTCGCCACGAAAGCGCATCGCCTCGAGCCACTCGCCGTCGCGCGGACGGGCGTTGTAACAAAGCTGATCGCGCACGCACTCCCAGCTCTCGCCCTGCTCGAAGTCGATCTCGGGCCGCGCATCCAGGCGCACCTCCATCTCGGCGACCACTTGCAGGCGGTTGTGCGGCCGGTCGAGTTCGACCCGCGTGACCCAATTGCCAAAGGCATCGACGTATTCCGCCAACACCGCCGGCTGCGGCGTGATGTTGATGCGGTGTAGCACGCAGTGCTGACGCTGCGAATTTCGGGGCGTCAGGTGCAGTTGCTGATGAGCATGCGCAACGTCGCGACGATAGCGGTAGAGCGTCTCGTGACGTATCGCATAGTGGACCGCCGTCATGAGGCGACCGCATGCAGGTCGACATCGACCAGGGAGAAGTGACGCAACGCGAGCCGATCGGACTGCCGACCCGCGGCCGCGGCCAGCGCCGACAGCGCCGCCGATATCAACCTCCTGCGTTCCGCGCCCCGCTCGCCCTCGTCCTCCACGCCGGCGGTGCCGATCGCGCCGAGCTGCGCCATCGGATCCTCGAGCGGCTGCTCCGGCGGCGCACCGAGCGACCGCGCCAGATCCGCCAGCGTGTCGCGCAGCGCCTGCCACTGGAAGGCGAGCGCGCGCGGACTCGCCTGCTCGAAGATCAATAGCTGCAGCACCGGGGCCAGTTGCGGTGTCGATACGTAGCGCGTCCGGTAGGTGATGCTGACGCCGCCGACATCGAGCAGCCACTCGAGCTCGCCCTGCAGCGGCGGTTCGCCGCGGGCCAGTCGCGCGCTGACCAGGCCGGCGAGAAACTGGATACGCTCGAGCCGCCGGCCGAGCATCAACAGCCGCCAGCCGTTGTCCTGCGTCATGTCGTCGAGGGCAAAGCCGCACAGTGCGGTCAGTGACACCAGCAGCCGATCGAGAGTCTCGAGCGGATCGGCCAGCGTCGCCCCGGCGTCGTGAAAGTGCCGCTGCATGACGCTGATCGAGCGCCAGTGTTCGGCCGACAGACGGCTGCGCGATTGCGTCGCGCACCAGCCGAGCCTGCCCAGGTCGGCGGCCAGCCCAAACTCCGGCGAGTCGTCATACACACCCTCGGCCGGATCGCCGTCGGCCGTCAGCACGCCGTAGCGCACGCATTCCTCGCGGGCGGTGCGCCAGATCGCCGCATTGGTGCGCATCGCCAGCGTGGCGCGCAGCAGTCGCGCCTTGTCCTCGCAGCGTTCGGAGTAGCGGCCGAGCCAGTACAGATTCTCCACCAGCTGCGAGGGCAGTTCATCGTGGCGCAGATAGCGCTGCGGCGCGGCGGTGGCAGCTTTGGCCGCCGGCGCGTCCGGATCGGTGAGCACCCAGACGTCCTTGCTGCCGCCGCCGCGCTGGCTCGAAACGATGTCGACCACACCCTCGGCGGCGATACGCGCCAACCCGCCCGGCATGACTTCGTATCCCCACGGTGTCGCCACCGCGTACACGCGCATGGTCAGCGTGCGCGGCGCCATTCGCACATTGGCGCCGGCGCGCCAGGACGGAGCCTGCGACAACGACACGCGCTCCTGCGCCACGTAGGCGTACGGCCGGCTGCGCAGGCGCAGGATCAGTGCGGCAATCTCCTCTTCGCCCAGATCACGACCGAAGCAAGGCTCGAATTTCTGGTTTGGAAACGCCGGCTTCACCACCAGGCGATCCAGATGCGCGATCGCATACTCGAGCGCCGGCCGCTCGCCGCACCACCAGGTCGCCACCGACGGCAGACGCAACGATTCGCCGAGCAGCACACGAGCGGCACCCGGCAGAAACCCGAGCCAGCCGGCCGACTCGAGCACACCGCTGCCCAGGGCGTTGGCGAGCACCACGCGCCCGGCGCGTACCGCGCCCAGCAGGCCGGGAACTCCGAGCGCCGAATCGGCGCGCAGCTCGAGCGGGTCGCAAAAGTCGTCGTCGAGTCGGCGCAGAATCGCATGCACGCGCCGCAGCCCCGAGAGAGTCTTGAGATACGCGGTATCGCCGCGCACCGTCAGATCCTGCCCCAGCACCAGCGGCAGACCCAGCTGCCGCGCCAGGTAGGCGTGCTCGAAATAAGTTTCGTTGAAAGGACCCGCGGTCAGTACCACGAGCAGCGGCGGACTACCGTCGTCCGCGAGCCGCGTCAGGCTCTGGCGCAGCGTGTGGAAAAATCCCGTCAGCGGTCGCGTGCCCAGCTCATTGACCAGTCCGGGCAGCACGCGCGCGATGATGGCGCGATTCTCGAGCGCGTAACCCGGGCCCGAGGGTGTCTGCGTGCGGTCGCTCAGCACCCACCAGCGGCCGTCCGGCGCACGCGCCAGATCGGCGGCGTACAGGTGCAGCCAGATATCGCCCGGGGGTCGCGTGCCGTGCGCGGCCCAGAGAAAATTCGGATGGCCGAACGCCAATTCGGCCGGCACCACGCCCTCGGCGATCATCCGCTGCGGCCCGTACAGGTCCGCCAGCAGCGCATTGAACAGTTGCGCGCGCTGCTTGACTCCGGCCTCGAGCTCGCGCCACTCACGGTAGTCGATCAGCAACGGCAGCGGATCGAGCTGCCAGGGCCGGTCACGGCCTTGCGGGTCGGCGTAGACGTTGTAGGTCACGCCATTCTCGATGATCAGCCGCCGCGTCATATCGACGCAGCGGCGCACCGTGTCGGCGCCGCCGCTCGACAGGTGCTCGATCAGCGGCCGCCAGTGCGCACGGATCGAGCCATCGCGCTCGAGCAGCTCGTCATAGCGCTGCGCACTGCCCGGGTAGAGAAATGGAGTCGATTCCGCCATCGTGTGCACGGGCATATGCGGCCAGAGCGCTCAGCCGGAGCGACGCAGATCGAGTGTGAAGGGGAAGTCGGGATTGGCCGACTCGGGCAGTGCGAATACGGCGCCCGCAGCGGCCGCGACGCTCGCGGGCGTATGCCCGATACGAAAAAAACGCCCGAGCCGGCGGCTCTCGGCTTCGAACGAGTTGACCGGGAAGGTGTGATAGCTGCGGCCACCCGGATGTGCGACGTGGTACTGGCAGCCGCCGAGCGAGCGCTGCATCCAGGTGTCTACGAGGTCAAACGTCAAAGGCGAGTTGACTCCAAGGCGCGGGTGTAAGGCCGAGGATGGCTGCCACGCACGATAGCGCACCCCGGCCACGAATTCTCCTACTCCGCCCGTCGGCCGCAGCGGCACCCGCCGGCCATTACAGGCGATCGCGTAGCGATCCGGCGCCAGACCCGTGACCTTGACCTGCACGCGCTCCACCGACGAATCGACATAGCGCACGGCGCCGCCGGCCGCCCCCTCCTCGCCCATCACATGCCACGGCTCGAGCGCCTGCCGCAGCTCCAGTTCCACGCCAAAGGTCGCGAAGTCGCCGTATTTCGGAAACCGGAATTCAAAATGCGGCGCAAACCAGGCCAGCTCGAGCCCGTAGCCCGCGGCCTTCTGCTCCGCCAGCACATCGCGGAAATCCTGCTCGACGAAGTGCGGCAGCATGAATCGATCGTGCAGCTCGGTGCCCCAGCGCGCCAGCCGCGCCGGCCGATACGGCTGCCGCCAGAAGCGCGCCACCAGCGAGCGCAACAGCAACTGCTGCGTGAGGCTCATGCGATGGTGCGGCGGCATTTCGAACGCGCGCAGCTCGAGCAACCCCAGGCGTCCGGTGGGACCGTCAGGCGAGTACAGCTTGTCGATGCAGAATTCAGCGCGGTGCGTATTACCCGTGACGTCGATCAGCAGATTGCGCAGCAACCGATCGGTGAGCCACGGCGGCACGTCGCTGCCCGGCGCCGGCAGCTGCTGGAAGGCGAGCTCGAGCTCGTACAGCGAGTCGTTGCGGGCCTCGTCCACCCGCGGCGCCTGCGACGTCGGCCCGACGAACAGGCCTGAAAACAGGTACGACAGCGACGGATGGTTGTGCCAGTAAGCCAGCAGGCTGGCGAGCAGATCGGGCCGGCGCAGAAATGGCGAGTCCAGCGGCGTCGCACCGCCGAGCACGAAGTGATTGCCGCCGCCGGTGCCCGTGTGGCGGCCGTCGAGCATGAATTTCTCCGTGCCGAGCCGCACCTCGCGCGCCGCCTCGTACAGAAAAGCGGTGCGCTCGACCAGCTCGGTCCAGTCGTGCGCGGGATGGATATTGGCCTCGATGACTCCCGGATCGGGGGTTATGCGGAAATTGTTCAGGCGCGAATCGCGCGGCGGCTCGTAGCCTTCGAGCAGCACCGGCTGACCGAGGCCTTCCGCGGTAGCCTCGACCGCTGTGACCAGCTGCAGATAGTCCTCGACGCGCTGGGTCGGCGGCATGAACACATACAGCACGCCGTCGCGCGGCTCGGCGCATATCGCGGTGCGTGTGATCCACGCGGCTGATTCATGCGCCGCCGGCGGCCGATTGGCGACGGCTACCGTGGATGCGCCGGCATGCGGCTGCGCTCGCACCGGCGCGTACGGTGCCAGCGGCGGAAAGCCTTGCATCGGGTCGGGCCCATGCACGTACGGATACTCGCTGCGCGTCACCCACGGCTGCGCATCCAGCGGCAGGCGATAGCCCATCGGCGAATCCCCGGGAATCAGATAACAACGCTCCGCGCGCATGAACCAGGCTCCGCTGCGCCAGCGCGTCCCGGCGGCATCGCGCCCGATCGGCAGTGCATGGCCGGCAATCCGATCGAGCCCCTGCGAGAACACGCGCATCAGCCGTGCACGTTCCTGCGGATCCTCGAGCCGCGAGTCGAGCGGATCGACATTGATCGGCAGGCGGCGCTCGCGCCACAGGAAATAGAACACGTCCTCGAAGCCGGCGAAGACGTAGCGCGGATCCAGCCCGAGTCGCTCGGCGAGGGCCTGCAGGAACCTCTGCGCGATCGCGGGGGTGACGCCGTAGTCGCGGTTCTCATCGGCAATCAGCGCCGGATCGCGCCAGGTGGGCTCGCCATCGCGACGCCAGAAACAGTTGAGCGACCAGCGCGGCAACTGCTCGCCCGGATACCACTTGCCCTGGCCGAAATGCATCAGCCCGTGCGGCGCATAATGATCGCGCAGCCGGTGGTAGAGCTGGGCGGCGAGCTTGCGCTTGTTCGGGCCCATCGCGTCCGTGTTCCACTCCGCGCCGTCCGGATCATCGACCGAAACAAAAGTCGGCTCCCCACCCATCGTCAGCCGCACATCGCCTTGCTCGAGCTCGACATCGATCAGCCCGCCGAGCCGCTCGATCGCGGCCCATTGCGCGTCGCTGTACGGCTTGGTCACACGCGGGGCTTCCCAAATGCGCGATACCGACATGCTGTGCTCGAACTGCACCTCGGAGTCGTCGACCTCGCCACTGATGGGCGCAGCCGACGACGGCTCGGGGGTACAGGCCAGCGCAATATGTCCCTCGCCCGCGAGCAGTCCGGAAGTCGGATCCAGTCCGATCCATCCAGCGCCCGGCAGGTAGACCTCGCACCAGGCATGCAGATCGGTGAAATCCGCCGCCGGCCCCGACGCCCCGTCGAGCGCTTTGACGTCGCTCTTGAGCTGGATCAGATAGCCCGAGACGAAGCGCGCCGCCAGACCCAGATGACGCAGCAGCTGCACCAGCAGCCAGCCGGAGTCACGACAGGAGCCGGCCGCGCGCGACAACGTGCGCTCCGGCGTCTGCACGCCCGGCTCCATGCGGATCAGATAGCGGATATCGTGCGCGACGCGCTGATTCAGGTTGACCAGGAAATCGATCGTGCGCGTCTTACTGCGCGGGATGCGCGCTAGATATTCCGCAAATAAAGGCATCGCCTCCGACCGCAGCAGATACGGCGCCAGCTCCGAAACTTCCGTGGCCTCGTATTCGAATGGTATCGACTCGGCATACGGCGTGAGGAAGAAATCGAATGGATTGAGCACCGCCATTTCGGCGATCAGATCGACCTCGACCCGAAACTCCCGGGTGCGTTCCGGGAACACCAGACGCGCCAGATAGTTTGCCTGCGGATCCTGCTGCCAGTTGATGAAGTGCTCGGCCGGCGCGACTCGCATCGAATACGACAGGATGCGGGTACGGCAGTGCGGTGCGGGGCGCAAGCGCACCAGCTGCGCGCCCAGGTTCACCGGGCGGTCGTAGCGATAATGGCTGACGTGATTCAGCGCGACGTGGATCGACACGGGCTTGCGGGCCTCGCCTTCGAGCTATGGAGCGGTGAGCGCAATGATGCCGCAATAAGGGTGGCTGCCGCATGAATGCCCATTCCGGGTGCAGCGCGATGTGCCGCTGCCCGGAAACGGCGCGGGCGCTAAAAAAAAGGCCCCGCATAGCGGAGCCTTGAGGTATAGCGCGAAACGGGGGGGGTCTTGTTTCGCGACTTTGAGGGCTCGGCGAACTGGCGTCCGCCTCACCCTGACAGCCACTATACCCTGGAGTTTTGGTTTGTAAAGTTAACTATTCGTTACATATACATTACCCATCGACATCTACCTGGGAGCCGGTCCCAGGCCTTCGCCCCGCGTCGGTCCGGGCGCCGGTCCGGGCGCCGCTCTGCCGGCCTGTCCCCTACCCGCGTGGGGGTTGTGCCCGGGCGCACCCGCGGCACCGGCAGGCCACCGAAGGCCCTGCCGGGCGCACCAAACGAAAAGGCCGGAAGCATCCTTCCGGCCTTTTCTGGTCTTGCGACCCGCAAGATGAACGCTTACGTAACGCGCTACATGTCCATCCCGCCCATGCCGCCCGGAGGCCCATGGCCATGCTCAGACTCTTCCTTGGGTGCTTCCGCGACCATGACCTCGGTGGTCAGCAGCAGCCCGGCCACGGAGGCCGCATTCTGCAGCGCCAGACGGGTCACCTTGGTCGGATCCAGAATACCAGCCTCGATCAGGTCGCCGAAATGGCCGGTAGCGGCGTTGTAGCCGTAGCTACCCTTGCCGTCCTTGACCTTGTTGAGAATCACGGCGGCGTCTTCGCCCGCGTTCTCGACGATCTGACGCAGCGGCTCCTCGATCGAGCGGCGCAGGATGGCGATGCCGACCGTCTGGTCCTCGTTGGCGCCTTCGAGTTTGTCGAGCGCCTTTTGTGCACGGATCAGCGCTACGCCGCCACCCGGCACCACGCCCTCCTCGACCGCGGCACGCGTGGCGTGCAGCGCATCCTCGACGCGCGCCTTCTTCTCCTTCATCTCGATCTCGGTCGCAGCGCCGACCTTGATCACCGCCACGCCGCCGGAGAGCTTGGCGACACGCTCCTGCAGTTTCTCTTTGTCGTAATCGGAGGTGGCTTCCTCGATCTGCTGGCGAATCGACTCGACGCGAGCCTTGATGTCGGTAGCCTTGCCGGCACCGTCGATGAGGGTGGTGTTCTCTTTCTCCACCACGATCTTCTTGGCTTCGCCCAGGTCGTTCAACGACACCTTTTCGAGCGACAGGCCGACCTCGTCCGAAATCACCGTACCGCCGGTGAGCACGCCGATGTCAGCCAGCATCGCCTTGCGACGATCGCCGAAGCCGGGAGCCTTCACCGCCGCGACCTTGAGGATGCCGCGAATGTTGTTCACCACCAGCGTCGCGAGCGCCTCGCCCTCGACGTCCTCGGCCACCACCAGCAGCGGACGACCCGATTTGGCGACGCCCTCTAGCACCGGCAGCAACTCACGGATATTGCTGATCTTCTTGTCGACCAGCAGTACGTAGGGTTTCTCGAGCTCCGACGTCTGGTTGGCCTGGTTGTTGATGAAATACGGCGACAGGTAGCCGCGATCGAACTGCATGCCCTCGACCACATCGAGCTCGTTATCGAGACCCGAACCTTCCTCGACCGTGATCACGCCTTCCTTGCCGACCTTCTCCATCGCGTCCGCAATCGTCTTGCCGATGCTCTCGTCGGAGTTGGCGGAAATGGTGCCGACCTGCGCAATCGCCTTGCTGTCCTTGCAGGGCTTGCTGAGCTTCTTGAGCTCTTCGATCGCCGCTATCACGCCCTTATCGATGCCGCGCTTGACGTCCATCGGATTGCGGCCCGAGGCCACGGCCTTGAGGCCTTCGCGGATGATCGCCTGCGCCAGCACGGTCGCAGTCGTGGTGCCATCGCCGGCTTCATCCGAGGTGTTGGACGCGACTTCCTTCACCATCTGCGCGCCCATGTTCTCGAACTTGTCCTTGAGCTCGATCTCTTTTGCGACCGAGACGCCGTCCTTGGTGACGGTCGGAGCGCCGAAGCTCTTCTCGAGCACGGCATTGCGGCCCTTGGGGCCGAGCGTCGCCTTTACGGCGTTCGCCAGGATGTTGACGCCCCGGAACATGCGTTGCCGGGCATCGTCACTGAACCGAACTTCTTTCGCTGCCATTGTCGTAGTCCTCGGATGAATTACTTGCCTTCGATGATGGCCATGACGTCTTCTTCACGCATGACCACGAGGTCTTCGCCCTCGACTTTCACCTCAGTGCCGCTGTACTTGCCGAACAGGATCTTGTCGCCGACTTTGACGTCGAGCGGACGCACCTGCCCGTCTTCCAAAATCTTTCCCTTGCCGACGGCGATGATTTTGCCCTGGACGGGCTTCTCAGCCGCGGTGTCCGGAATTACGATACCGCCTGGCGATGTGCGCTCTTCTTCGAGACGCTTGACGATCACGCGGTCATGAAGAGGACGGATCTTCATGGGTTCCTCCTTAAATTAAGTTAAATCGGACGGTTTGACGCGCTGGCGACTTTTTAGCCACCCCGCCGGTAGAGTGTTAGCACTCTCCCTGCTTGAGTGCTAATCATAGCCCCAAACGCTGGAGTTTCAAGCCCCGGCGAGCAAAGATTAGCCTCATCGGCCTGGCAGCGGCGGCCCGGGCGGGCGGGGCGGGCCGGGCCGCGGCAGCCCAAGTGCCTGGTCGGCAAAGCCAGGAGCGCCACCGGCTTTCGCGGACTGTGCCCCGCCGCACCGCCTTCGCGCCTTACGCTCTGAGAGAATTGCATGCTTTGGTGTCAACGCGGGGACTGGTTATGAAGCGGATCGAGATCGGCGCCATCCGCGCAGGCGCGTTGTTGAGCCTCGCCGTCCTGGGCTCGATGCTGTGCCTGTCGGACGACAGCCGTGCCGCGAGCATCGCCGACGTCGATGCACTCGTCAGCCAATCCCGCGCTTCCAAGTCCGGCGATGATTTCCTGCCGCCCGAGCAAGCCTTTCGCTTCAGCGCCAGCGCGCAAGGCTCCGAGCGCGTGCGCCTGGACTGGGTCATCGCCCCCGGCTACTACCTCTATCGCGATCGCATCAAGGCCACGGGCGAGGCCGGGGGCAGCACCGTCGGCCCACCCGAATTCCCTGAAGGGCAAATCAAGACGGATGAATACTTCGGCAAGCAGGTTGTCTACCACAACGAGCTGGTGGCCACGCTGCCGGTGAAGCGCAGCGGCGGCGGCAAGCTCGACGTGTCTCTGAACATCACTTATCAAGGCTGCGCCGAGGCCGGCCTGTGCTATCCGCCCATCACCCGTACGCTGTTGGTCCAACTGCCATCCGCGTCGGGCGGCGGCGCAGCCGGCAGCGGCGGCAGCGCCGCGGCAGGCGCAGCGCAGGCGGGTGCCGCGCCCGGCACGCAAACCGGGGCTTACGTCTCCGAGCAGGACCGGTTGGCTAGGCTGCTCAAATCCGGCAGCATGCTGGCGGTGCTGCTGCAATTCTTTGTCGGCGGATTGCTGCTGGCTTTCACGCCCTGCGTACTGCCGATGGTACCGATTCTTTCCGGCCTGATCGTCGGTCAGGGCAAGAGCGTCACCACCTCGCGCGCTTTCCTGCTGTCGCTGACCTATGTGCTCGGGATGGCGGTGACCTACACCATCGCCGGTGCCGTATTCGCCGCCGCCGGCAAACAGGTCCAGGCGGTGTTTCAGCAGCCGTGGATCCTCATGCTGTTTGCGGCGCTGTTTGTAGCCATGGCGTTGTCGATGTTTGGCGTCTACGCGCTGCAGATGCCCGGCTTCATTCAGACGCGCATAGCGCAGTTGAGTAACCGCCAACGCGGCGGCAGCTTCGGCGGTGTCGCCGTGATGGGCATGCTGTCCGCATTGATCGTGACCACCTGCGTCGGGCCGGTACTGGTCGCGGCGCTGATCGTCATCGGCCAGACCGGCAATGTGCTGCGTGGCGCCGCGGCCCTGTTCGCCATGAGCCTGGGCATGGGTGCGCCACTGCTGGTCGTGGGCAGCTCGGCCGGCCGCTGGATGCCGCGCGCCGGCGCCTGGATGGACAGCGTCAAGCGCCTGTTCGGCGCGCTGATGCTGGCGCTCGCGGCCTGGATGCTCGGGCGCGTCGTGCCGGCGCGCTGGACACTGTTGTTGTTTGCGATCCCGAGCATCGCCGCCGCGATCGTATTGTGGGGTTTCGTCCCGGTCGCGCATGCCCGCCGTGCCATACGCGCGGGCGGCGACCACGGCGGGCATCGGCGTCCCGCCGGTGCCAGTCCGGCGCTATGGCTGACGCGCAGCGCGGCAGTATTGGTGGCGCTATACGCGGTCGCGCTGCTGCTCGGCGCGGAGCGCGGCGCCGAGGACCCGCTGCAACCCTTGGCGCGCCGTACGGCGGCGGCGGAAGCACCGGCGTTCACCAGCATCGCCTCGGTGGCCGACCTGCAACGCGAAGTGCGGGCCGCGGCGGCCGCGCATCAGGCGATAATGCTGGATTTCTATGCCGACTGGTGCACTTCCTGCCAGGAGATGCAGCGCTACACCTTCACCGACCCGGGCGTGCGCGCTGCGCTCAAGTCGGTGCGGCTGCTGCGCGCCGATGTGACGGCCAATAGCGCCGACGATCAGGCACTGCTGCACGAGTTCCAGATCTACGGTCCACCGACCATCGCCATATACGATGCACACGGCCATGAGCATCAGGAGTACCGCGTGGTCGGCTATATGAAGGCCCCGGAATTTGCCGCGCTGCTGCACCAGGCGCTGGCCGCCGGCTAGTACCGTCGCTTCCAAGCTCGAAGTTCCATGCCGGTAGCCTCACGCACACTGGCGATCGTGCTGGTCACGCTCGGCGGTCTGTCGGCCGGATTCCTGTCTTATCGCGACTCGCGGCAGCCCGCCTCGCCGATCCCAGCCGCGCCGATCCCAGCCGCGCCGAACCCAGTCGCGCCGATCCCAGCCTCGCCGCTGGCGGCCGGCAGCGTCCGACCCATTCCGGACGCGGTACCGGAGCTCAGAATGCCGGACCTGGCCGGCCGGGAAAAATCGCTCCGCGACTTTCTAGGCCGCCCGCTGATCATCAATTTCTGGGCCACCTGGTGCGCGCCGTGTCGCCGCGAAATACCGCTGCTGCAGCAGCTGCGCCAGGCCTACCACGGCGATGGCCTGGAGATTGTCGGCATTGCGGTGGACTCTCGCGCTGACGTTGCCAACTACGTGCGCGGCCGCGCGGTCAATTATCCGCTGCTGATCGGCGAGGATCGGGGCCTCGCCGCGGCCGAGCAATTCGGCATGCAGACGGCGCTGCCCTTCTCGGTGTTCGCGGACGCGCAGGGCCGGATCGTCGCCGTCAAAATTGGCGAGCTGCACCGGGATGAGGCTGATTACATTCTCGGCGCGATGCGTGCGGTGGCCGCCGGACGCATGAGCCTGCCGGAGGCGAAGGCGGGCATGGCGCAGCGGCTCAGAGAGCTGGCCACCGAGCGCGCCAGGGCCGGCGTGAAGGATTCATGATTCCGGCGTGATCCCTGCATGATCGCGTTAATTTTGGCAAATATTAGGCAAATTGCCGGAAATTAGGTAGATTCTGGCGCCACTGGGGGAAGTTCCGCCGTCAATCGTCCCGTGGGCCGGCTTCGCGCCTGAGTGCCGCCAGGGCGCGCCGGCGGGGCGCGCCGCTTTTTGGTCGCTTTGGCAGGCGGACATTCGCGTCGGTCACGCTGGAGGCGTGGGCCTCGTCTACAAGATCGGAGCTCATCGATGGACATACGAAAAATCAAAAAAATGATCGAGCTGCTCGAGGAATCGGGCATCGCCGAGATCGAGATCAGAGAAGGTGAGGAGTCGCTGCGCATCGCACGCGTGCTGCCGGCTCAGCCCACGACGACCTACGCCGCCGCGCCGATGCAGCAACCGCTGATCGCCGCCGCGCCGCCTGCAGCCGCGATCGAGGCGGCGGTCCCGGCGGACGCCCCAGGCAAGTCCGCCGGACCCCTTCGGGCCGGCGTGGGCGAGCACATCGTCACCGCACCGATGGTCGGCACCTACTATTCGTCCCCGACGCCGGGTGCCAAGTTGTTCGTCGAGCTCGGTGATGCGGTCGAGGTGGGACAGGTGCTGTGCATCATCGAGGCGATGAAGATGATGAACCAGATCGAGTCGGAGAAGGCGGGCAAGGTCAAGGCCATCATGGTCAAGAACGGCGAGCCGGTGGAGTTCGGTCAGCCGCTGTTCATCATCCAGTGATTCCAGTGAGCATTATTCGCTGACGAGCCTCGCGCCCAAGAAAAATCACGCCGATGCTGGAAAAAATTATCATTGCCAATCGCGGCGAGATCGCGCTGCGCATACTGCGCGCCTGTCGCGAGCTCGGGATCAAGACCGTGGCCGCGCACTCGACCGCGGATGCGAATCTCAAGCACGTGCTGCTGGCCGATGAATCGGTCTGCATCGGGCCAGCGTCTTCGGCCCTGAGTTACCTGAACATGCCGGCCATCATCAGCGCCGCCGAAGTCACCGATTCGGTCGCAATCCATCCAGGCTATGGGTTCCTGTCCGAAAACGCGGACTTCGCCGAGCGCGTGGAGAAGAGCGGTTTCATCTTCATCGGCCCGAAAGCCGAGACCATCCGCCTGATGGGCGACAAGGTGTCGGCGATCGGTGTCATGCGCAGTCACAGCGTGCCCTGCGTGCCGGGCTCCGATGGCGCGCTCACCGACAATTCGGATGACAATCTGCGCATCGCTCGCGACCTCGCTTATCCAGTCATCATCAAGGCCTCGGGCGGCGGCGGCGGCCGCGGCATGCGCGTGGTGCATGCCGAGGGCGCGCTGTTGAGCTCGATCGCCGTGACCAGGTCGGAGGCCCTGGCCGCCTTCGGCAACGATGCGGTCTACATGGAGAAATTTCTCGAACGGCCGCGGCACATCGAATTCCAAATCCTCGCCGATCATCACGGCAATGTGATCAGCCTGGGCGAGCGTGACTGCTCGATGCAGCGCCGGCACCAGAAGGTGATCGAGGAGGCTCCGGCACCGGGCATCACGCCCAGACAGCGCCGACAGATGGGCGAGCGCTGTGTCGAAGCCTGCCGCGCGGTCGGTTATCGCAACGCCGGCACGCTCGAGTTTCTGTACCAGGACGGCGAGTTCTTCTTCATAGAAATGAATACCCGCATCCAGGTCGAGCATCCGGTCACCGAGCAGGTTACCGACATCGATCTGGTCAAGGCGCAGCTGCAGATCGCCGCCGGCGAGCCGCTGCAGTACGAGCAGGCCGACGTGCAGATCCGCGGCCATGCGATCGAATGCCGCATCAATGCCGAAGACGCCCGGACCTTCATGCCCTCTCCCGGTCCGATCAGGCTGTGGCATCCGCCCGGCGGTCCGGGCATTCGCGTCGACAGCCACGTCTACTCCGGTTACAACGTGCCACCGTATTACGATTCACTGATCGGCAAGCTGATTGCTCACGGCGATACGCGCGATACCGCGATTGCTCGCATGCGCAACGCGCTGTCCGAGCTGGTGGTCGAAGGCATCAAGACCAACACCGCGTTGCACCAGGAGATCCTGGCGCATGCGGCTTTCCACACCGGTGGCCTCGACATTCATTATCTGGAGCGACGACTCGGACTGAAGTGATTGAAGGGCACTTAAGTGAATCAGGGCACGATGTCCTATCTCGAGCTGAGCTTTGAACTCGGCGAGCTCGACCCTGGGGCCGCGGAATCCGCCTGTATCGAGGCCGGTGCGCTCTGCGTAAGCTTCTGCGATGCCAGCGACGAGCCGGTGCTCGAGCCGCGGCCAGGCGAGATGCGGCTGTGGCGGCAAACCCGACTGCAGGCGCTCTACGACGGACGGCGCGCCGACGCAGCATTGATCGCCACGATCGCGGCCGCGGTCGGTATCGAGCCGGCGCGTCTCAGCGCGCGTGCGGTTGCCGACCGCGCCTGGGAACGGGAGTGGCTGCGCGACTTCCACGCCATGCGTTTCGGCCGCAGGCTCTGGATCTGCCCGCGGCATGAATCGGTCGCCGAGCCCGAGGCCGTGGTCGTGCGGCTCGACCCTGGCCTCGCCTTCGGTACCGGTTCCCATGCATCCACGGCGATGTGCCTGCAATGGCTGGACGGCACGGCCTTGGCCGGTCGCGACGTCGTGGATTACGGATGCGGCGCCGGCGCGCTCGCGATCGCGGCCCTCAAGCTCGGTGCCCGCCGCGCCTATGCGTTCGACATCGACCCGCAGGCGCTGCTCGCCACGCGCGAGAATGCCATCGATAATGCCGTGGCCGACCGGCTGCAGCTGTGCGAGCGCGCCGCGGACATTCCCCGCGGTTGCGACGTGCTGCTCGCCAACATCCTGGCCGAGGTGTTGATTTCACTGAATCAGGAGTTCGCGGCGCTATTGCCGCGAGGTGGGCAATCGCTCCTGGCCGGCATCCTGGCAGTTCAGGAATCAGAGGTGGCGAGCGCGTTCCTGAAGTGGTTTGATATGAGGCGCTTTGCCCACCGCGACGGTTGGGTGGCGCTGGCCGGCACACGCTATTGAGCACACACTATTGAATTGACTCGCATCGCTACCCTTAAGTCATAGCGTTCCTCAGTCGTTCAATGTTTACCGTCTGCCCCAAATGCACCTTGACGCTCGCCGTCACCGCGGCCGACCTGCGCGCCGGTCAGGGCTACGTGCGCTGCGGCCGTTGCCTGAATGTCTTCAATGCGCTGTTGGCGCTCAGCGAGGAGCCGGCCGGCCAGGGGACACCGGCGCCGGCGTATTCACAAGCCGATCCGGCATCCTCCTCGCAGATCACCGCCGCGCTCGCGTCCTCCGCCAACGATCCGGAAGATCTCGAGAATGCGCCCGAGGCTCGCGTTCACATGGCCGGCGACGCCGCGCCACGAACCCATCTGACGACCGAGCGCTCGAGCGATGGCGCGATCGAGAATGAATCGAGTCTGGCCGAGGGCACCGGCAGCTATGAGACCATCGTGCTCGAAGGCGACGCGATCACGCAGACCGAGGAATTCGTGCCCGAAGAGTCGATCGATAACGAGATCGCCGCGCTGACGCAGCGCCTCAGCGTGGCCGCGCATGAGTTCCGGGAAACCCCGGCGATCATCGAGCACGGCTCCCACGCGAGCTCGGCAGCCACTACGACTGAGCCCCCTGATGCGCTCGGGTCACCATTGGAGCCGGCCGCGGCGCTGGGCGCGGAGCCAGACGCTGGCGACATCGTCGCGGTCGCGCGCCCACCACGACGCGCTCACTGGGTTGCCGGTTGCACCGTCCTTGCGCTGCTGCTGGCAGTGCAGGCGATCAATCACTGGCGCGATGCGCTCGCCTCCTCACCGGCTCTGGGGGCACCCATGGGCCGCCTCTATGCCAGCATCGGCGTGCCGCTCGACCCGCACTGGGACCTGGCCGCGTATGACGTTCGCCAGCAAGGGGCGGCAACCGACCCCAGCGATGGCCACGTCATCCGCGTGCGCTTGAGCCTGACCAATCATGCGCAACGCGCCCAGCCGGTGCCATTGTTGCGACTGACGCTGCTCGACCGCTACGGCAAAGCGATCGCAGCACGTGACCTGACGCCGGCCGAGTATTGGCCCCAGGGCCACCCGGCGCGCAGTTTCCTCGCACACGATGAGCGCATCGACACTGAGGTCGCGGTGCGCGACCCGGGCGCCGACAGCGCCAGCTTCGAGCTCGACGTCTGCCTGAAGCGCGCTCGCGGCGGCGTGCGTTGCGCCGGCGACACGACTGCGGCCGCTGCCCCCATACCGTGAATTTGCGTATTGCGCACTACCAGCTCGCCGGCCGGGCGGTGCTTGCGCCGATGGCCGGCGTGACCGACCGGCCCTTCAGGCAGCTCTGTCGTCGCTTCGGCGCTACGCTGGCGCCGGCGGAAATGCTCAGCGCGGACCAGCGCTTGTGGACTTCCAGCAAATCGCAGCGGCGCATGAACCACGAGGGCGAACCGGAGCCACGCGTGGTGCAACTGGTGGGCAGCGAGCCCGAGGAGCTGGCGGCCGCGGCGCGCATCAACATCGATCTTGGCGCGCAGATCATCGACATCAACATGGGCTGTCCGGCGAAGAAGATCTACAACCGCTATTGCGGATCGGCGCTGCTGGCCGATGAAGCGCTGGTCGAACGCATACTCAACGCGGTGGTGCGCGCGGTAGCGGCGCCAGTCACACTGAAAATCCGCACCGGCACGGATCCGACGCAGCGCAATGCCCCCCGCATCGCAGCGCTGGCGCAATCCTGTGGCATTGCGGCACTTGCGATCCATGGCCGCACGCGCGCCGATATGTTCCGCGGCGCCGCAGAATACGACACGATTCGACACGCGCGCGGGCAGATCGCCATGCCGCTGATCGCCAACGGCGATATCGATTCGCCGCCGCGCGCACGCGCGGTACTTGATTTCACCGGCGCAGAAGGAGTAATGATCGGCCGCGCGGCGCAAGGCGCACCATGGATTTTTCGCGATGTCAATGCGTATGTCTCCACCGGTGAATTCGCTGCGCCGCTCTTGCGCGCGTCGAAGACAGAGATCATTCTTCAGCACCTCGAATCCCTGTATGAGTTCTATGGCGAGCACGCAGGGGTGCGAATGGCGCGTAAGCATCTTGGCTGGTACTGCCGGCAACATTCCGAAGCGAGCGAACTGCGGCAACGATTGATGGCTGCGGAGGACTCGGCTTCACAGTTTTCGGCGGCGAAGCAGGGCTTCGAGCACTGGGCAGGACTGCAAGCGGCCTGAACGCGCGGTTCGGACTGGCCAAAGGGAAGCGCGAGCATGGTGAAGAAGAAAACTCGCAGATCAGGCAGTGAGCCGATGATCAGGACAAATGGCGTCAAACTCAACGGCAAGGAACTGCCGCTGCGCAGTCATACCGAGCACGCAATCAACGATTACTTTTCGAGTCTGAATGGTCACCGTCCCGCGCGCATGTATGACTTGGTGCTGCGCGAGGTCGAAGAGCCGCTGTTCCGTGCGGTGCTCGATTACGCCGCCGGCAATCAGAGCCGCGCGGCCGTGATTCTCGGCATCAATCGCGGCACCCTGCGCAAGAAACTGCGAGAGCTGGGCCTATCCGAGTGATCATGGGGCTGATGCGGCATCGTCCACCGCTGCGCTGCCCGCTGCCTGGCACCGCACCCGGGATGGCGGCAGCGATCTGATGTCAGCGGCCATCCGGCGGGCGCTGCTTTCGGTCTCGGACAAGCGTGGGCTCGCGGCCTTTGCGGCTGGACTGCACCGGCACGGCATCGAGCTGCTGGCCACCGGCGGTACCGCCAGGCTGCTGATCGATGCGGGCTTGCCCGTCCGCGAAGTATCGGCCTACACCGGATCCCCCGAGCTCATGGATGGGCGGCTCAAGACGCTACACCCGCGCGTGCACGGCGGCCTGCTCGGCCGGCGCGGCACCGACGATGCAGCCATGCGCGCGCACGGCATCGAGCCGATCGATCTGCTGGTGGTCAATCTCTACCCGTTTGCAGCCACGATCGCGCGCCCGGACTGCAGTTACGCCGAAGCGATCGAGAACATCGACATCGGCGGCCCGGCGATGCTGCGCGCCGCGGCCAAGAATCACGCCGACGTCACCGCGTTGGTCGATCCAGCGGACTATGCCGCGGTGCTGGCCGAGATCGACGACGCCGGCGAGACCTCGATCGATACGCGCTCACGCCTCGCGGCCAAAGCCTTCGCGCACACCGCCCGCTACGACACCGCGGTCGCGAGCTATCTGCAGCAACGCCTGGGCTACGAGGACGACGGCTTCGATGACCTGCTGGCGCTGTGCTTCGACAAGCAGCAGGATCTGCGCTACGGCGAAAACCCGCATCAGCGCGCCGCCTTCTACCGCAATCCGGGCGCCCGTGGCGGCTCGGTCGCGACCGCCAGGGTGCTGCAGGGCAAAGATCTGTCGTACAACAACATCGTCGATGCCGACGCGGCCATCGAGTGCGCGCGGCAGTTTGCCGGGCCCGCCTGCGTGATCGTCAAGCACGCCAATCCCTGCGGCGTGGCGCTCGGCGCCAGTGCGCTCGAGGCCTACACCGGCGCCTACCGCACGGACCCTACCTCCGCCTTCGGCGGCGTCATCGCTTTCAATCGCGAGCTCGACGCCGGCACCGCGCGCGCCATCATCGAGCGGCAGTTCGCCGAGGTCATCGCCGCCCCCGGCGTGACTGCCGGGGCGCTCGCAGCGCTCGCCGCCAAGCCGAATCTGCGCCTGCTCGAGACCGGCGAGCTGCTCGCCGACATCGGCGATGAACTGGAATTTCGCTCTGTCACCGGCGGACTGCTGCTGCAGCAGCGCGACACCGGCCGCATCGATGCCGCCGATCTCAAGATCGTGAGCCACCGCCGGCCCGACGCACGCGAGCTCGCCGACCTGCTGTTCGCCTGGCAAGTGGCCAAGTTCGTGAAATCCAACGCCATCGTATTCGCGCGCGACGGCGCCACGGTCGGCGTCGGCGCCGGCCAGATGAGCCGGGTGTACTCCACGCGTATCGCGGCGCTGAAAGCGGCCGATGAAAAACTGCAAGTGCGCGGCGCCGTCATGGCCTCCGACGCGTTCTTCCCGTTTCGCGACGGCATCGATATTGCCGCCTCCTACGGCATTGCGGCGGTCATCCATCCGGGCGGCTCCATGCGCGATCAGGAAGTGATCGCGGCGGCCGACGAGCATGGCATGGCCATGGTGCTCACCGGCATGCGCCACTTTCGGCATTAGCAGCGCGGTTTCGGCAGCAGCAATCCGATGAAAGTTCTAATCGTCGGCGGCGGCGGCCGCGAACATGCACTCGCCTGGAAGTGCGCGCAGTCCCCGCGGGTGAGCGAGGTGCTGGTAGCGCCCGGCAATGCCGGCACCGATACCGAGTCGCGGGTGCGCAACGTGGATATTGCCGCTACCGATGTCCCGCGGCTGCTCGAGCTCGCCCGCCGCGAAGCGGTCGCGCTGACGATCATCGGGCCCGAGGCACCGCTGGTCGCAGGTATCGTTGATGCCTTTCAGGGCGCCGGACTGCGCTGCTTCGGTCCCAGCCGGCTGGCGGCGCGGCTTGAGGCCTCGAAGGCATTCAGCAAGGATTTCCTGCAGCGCCACGGCATCCCGACCGCGGCCTATCGCAGTTTCACGCGCGAGAACTACGACCGGGCGTGGCTGCGCGCGCAGCGCGCGCCGATCGTCGTCAAGGCCAGCGGTCTCGCGGCCGGCAAGGGTGTCATCATTGCGCAGAGCCTGAGTGAGGCCGAGGCCGCGGCGGCCGACATGTTCAGCGGCCGGTTCGGCGACGCCGGCGCCGAGATCGTGATCGAGCAATTCCTGCAGGGCGAGGAGGCGAGTTTCATCGTCATGGCCGACGGCGAGCAGGTGCTACCGCTTGCCACATCGCAGGACCACAAGCGCCTGCAGGACGGCGATGCCGGTCCCAACACCGGCGGCATGGGCGCCTATTCGCCCGCCCCGGTGGTGACCAGCGCGATCCACGCCCGGGTGATGCGCGAGATCATCGCACCGACTATCCGCGGCCTGGCGCACGATGGCATGCCGTACACGGGATTTTTATATGCCGGGCTGATGATCGGGCCTGATGGCACGCCGACGGTGCTGGAATTCAATTGCCGCTTCGGCGACCCTGAAACCCAGCCGATTCTCGCGCGCCTGCGCAGCGATCTCACGTCGCTGTGCGAGGCGGCGCTCGACGCCAGCCTCGATCGTGTCGAGGCGCAGTGGGATCAGCGCGCCGCGTTGGGCGTGGTGCTCGCCGCCGCCGGCTATCCCGACGCCGTGCGCAGCGGCGATAGCATTGAAGGGCTCGAGAGCGCGGCACGCAGACCGGGCAAAGTGTTCCACGCCGGCACGCGCCGCGTGGCGGGCCGCGTGGTGACCAGCGGCGGGCGCGTGCTGTGCGCCGTGGGCCTGGGCGATCGGGTGAGCGACGCGCAGCGCGAAGCCTACGCGCTGGTGGACTGCATCCACTACGAGGGCATGCAGTTCCGGCGCGACATCGGCTATCAGGCGATCGCGCGCGAGCTCGCCGACGATGCCACGCGTCAGGGCGATGCCACTCATCACGGCGATGCCACCCATCACGGCGGCCATGGCTGAGGACAGCGCGGCGACTGCTCGCAACGTTCCTGGACTGACGCCGGCGCGCCAGCGGCGCATGCGCAGCGTGTTCCGGCTGCTGTCGGCGCTCAGCCCGGCCCTGTCAGCGCGGTTCGCGGCGCGGCTGTTCATAACGCCGCGGACCCGGCGCATCAGCGAGCAGGACGCGGGCTTCCTGGCGACGGCCGCCAGCCGCCGGCTGCCGACACCACACGGTGACGTGCAGATCTATGAATGGCCGGGCGAAGGGCCGGCGGTGTTGGTGCTGCACGGCTGGATCTCCTACGCCGGGCAGCTCGGTCCCATAATCGAGGGCTTGCGCGCGCACGGCCTGCGCGTGGTCGCTTTCGACGCACCCGCCCACGGCCGCTCAGGCGGCCGGCAGGCTGACCTCTACAGTTTTCGCGACGCGTTGGCGGCGGTCAGCAGCGCCTGCGCACCGGCCGGTGCGATCCTCGCGCACTCCTTCGGCGCCATTACCGCCGCCAGCTGGCTGGCCGAGGACGCTGCGGCGGCGCACTTGCGCGCCGCCGTACTGGTCGGCCTGCCGCGCGACATCGGCTACCTGTTCGAGTCCTTCACCATGGCGGTGGGTCTCTCCACCGACGTCATCGAGCGCGTGCGTGCACTGTTCCGCGCGCGCTATGGCGGTTATCCCGAGGACTATTCGGCACCGGCGCTCGCGCAGCGCATCCATATACCGGTGCTGCTGGTGCATGGCGGGGCCGACGAATACATACCCGCCGCGCACGCCGAAGAGGTCGCGCTGCAGCTGCGCGACGGGCACATTCAGGTGATCGCTGGCTTGAGCCACAGCGCGCCGCTGCGCGATCCGCACACCATGGCACTGATGGCAGAATTCATCAGCGCGCGGCTGCAGCCCTGAGAGCCAGGTCCACCACGCCGCCGGCTGCGCAGCGCGTGTCGTTCGCAGCGCTCCAGCACCGCGGCTTTCGCTACTTTTTCGTCGGCAATGCGACCGCGATGATGGCCGACAACTGCGAACACGTCATCAGCTACTGGGTGATGTTCCAGAAATTTCACTCGGCGGAACTGGGCGGCTTCGCGGTGATTTCCCACTGGGTGCCGTTCCTGCTGCTGTCAGGCTACGCCGGCGCGCTCGCCGGTCGCGTCGACACGCGCCGCATGATTCAGTTGGGCATGCTGCTGTTCATGGCGGTATCGATCAGCTGGGGCGTGCTGATTGCGACCGGCACGCTCAAAATATGGCACGCCATGGTGCTGCTGACCATCCACGGCCTGGCCGGCGTGCTCTGGACTGCGCCGGCGCAATTGCTGATCCACGACATCGTCGACGACGCGCAGCTGGCGAGCGCCGTGCGACTGGGCGCTATGACGCGCTACGTAGGCACGCTGCTGGGGCCTGCGCTCGGCAACGGCCTGATGATGCTGCTCGGCCCGGCGCTCGGCATTTTCTGCAATGCGCTGATTTATCTGCCGATGTTCGTGTGGCTGTGGAAGGCGCCGTATGGCCGGCGCTCTCGCCGCGGCGCGTCCGGCTCCGGCGCGGCCGTGCATGGTCTCGGCGATGCCGTAGCCACGCTGCGCAGCATGCGCGGCAACCACATCATTCTTACCATGACCTTGTTGGCCGGGGCCGCGTCATTCTTCGTCGGTACCGCCTACCAGGCACAGATGCCCAACTTCGCGACTGATCTGGGCCATGGAAATGCCGGACTGTCTTACGCCGCGCTCGCCGCGGCGGACGCCGCCGGTGGGCTTTGCGCCGCCGTAATGCTCGAGAGTCGCGGTCTGCTCATGCCGCGCGTGCCCACGGCACTGCTGCTGTGCATGCTCTGGTGCGGCGCACTGGACATCTTTGCCTTGACTCATTCCTACGCGCTGTCGCTGGCGGCGTTGTTCTGTGCCGGCTTTCTCGAGCTCGCATTCGGCGCCATGGCACAGGCGCTGGTGCAGCTCAACGCGCCGGCCGCCTTGCGTGGCCACGTTATCGGCGTGTTTGTGATGGCGGCGCTGGGGCTGCGTTTCGTCAGCGGATTCACCGTCGGAATCTTGGGCGCGGTGATCGGCGTGCACGAGTCGCTGGCGCTGTCGGCGGCGGCGCTGTTCGCGGTGATTGCGCTGCTATTCGTCTGGCAGGCGATGCGCCCGAGCGCGCCGGCTTTCGGCTAGGCGCACGAGGCTGCTGGTCAGAAGCTCAGGCGGCCGAACAGCTCCGGGCCGTTGATGGTCAGCCGCATCACGCCTGAGGGGTTGGCACGGCGCACATCGAGCTCCGTCTCATCGCGTTCATAGCCCAGGCCGAAGGCCACGTTGCGCTTCCAGCGGTACTGCAGATCAGCGTGATACTCGCCCATCATGCCGCTGACCGAACCGATCGTGACCCGCAGGTATTGGCCTCGGGCGCTCAGAGCCCAGCGCTTCGAGATGCGCCAGGTGCCGTCGAGCGCCAGCGTCGCAAAAGGGCCGGCGCCGTTGAAATCCGCGTACTGCGGCGTATTGGGTATCTGGGCGATGGCCTCGGCTTCGAGCAGATGAACTCCGAGGCCGGCTCCCAGTTCGTAGCGCTCGCTGCGCAGAAATGAATAGGTATAGGTTAGATCCATCTGCCGCCAGTCGAACGACGACTGCACCGGATTGTCGACCAGGAAGGTCTGATCGCCATACTGAATCGTCCGGTTGATCGTCTTCTCAGCCTGTCGGCGCATATCAAGAAAATTCACCCGCAACCGGCTGCGCTCCTCGATGCGGAAGATGATCTCGATGCGCGGCTGACGCGCCTGATCGGTGAGCCCCAGATCACGCTCGGCGGTGAACGGCGTGCCCTCGACGCCGTTCGCCGAATCGAAACGCCCAAAGGTATTGACCTGGCCCCAGAAGAAGCCGCCACGCAGCGCGAAGTGATCGGTGATCGGGCTCGCGACCGGAAGCGGCGGCGGCGGCGAATAGTCATCGGCATGAGCCGCTACGCCAACCGCGAGCATTACCGGACCGAGCCACCATGAACGCATGTCTTGAGCCAACTCCCAGCAGCAGAAGGATCGCGCAATCTGGCCGCGATGATCCCTCAGTTGACTGCGGCGGCGCCATAGTCGCCGCGCCACCGCGAGTCAATCAGCAATTGTCGGGGATTTCAGCCGCCGGCGCGGCGCGGCGCTGTGACGCGCCGCTCACTTTACGACGCCGACCATGTCACGCCCGGCGGGACGTGCGGCGCTTTGTCCCCGGCACAGGCTGGCCATGGCCAGCGCGCTCAACGCTTCATGGCCTCGAAGAATTCCGAGTTCGCCTTCGTGTCCTTCATCTTGTCGAGCAGGAACTCGATGGCAGCCAATTCGTCCATCGGATGCAGCAGCTTGCGCAGGATCCATATCTTGGCGAGCTCACTCGGTTCGGTGATCAGCTCTTCCTTGCGCGTGCCGGAGCGGTTGATGTTGACCGCGGGGAATACGCGCTTCTCGGCGATACGGCGATCCAGATGGATCTCCATGTTGCCCGTGCCTTTGAATTCCTCGTAGATGACGTCGTCCATCTTCGAGCCGGTGTCGATCAGCGCGGTGGCGAGAATAGTCAGGCTGCCGCCTTCTTCGATGTTGCGCGCGGCGCCAAAGAAGCGCTTCGGCCGCTGCAGGGCGTTGGCATCGACGCCGCCGGTGAGCACCTTGCCCGATGACGGCACCACGGTGTTGTAGGCACGTGCCAGGCGGGTGATGGAGTCGAGCAGGATCACCACGTCCTTCTTGTGCTCGACCAGGCGCTTGGCCTTTTCGATCACCATTTCGGCGACCTGCACGTGACGCGCCGCGGGCTCATCGAAGGTGCTGGAGACCACCTCGCCCTTCACCGTGCGCTGCATCTCGGTGACCTCCTCGGGCCGCTCGTCAATGAGCAGCACAATAAGGTAGACCTCCGGATGATTCGCCGTGATCGAGGTGGCGATGTTCTGCAGCAGCATGGTCTTGCCGGCTTTCGGCGGCGAGACGATCAGGCCGCGCTGACCCCTGCCGATCGGCGCGACCAGGTCGATGGTGCGCGCGGTCAGATCCTCGGTGCTGCCATTTCCGCGCTCGAGCTTGAGGCGCCTGGTCGGATGAAACGGCGTCAGGTTCTCGAACAGAACCTTGTTGCGTGAGCTGTCCGGGGAATCGAAGTTGATCTCGCCGACCTTGAGCAGCGCAAAGTAGCGCTCGCCGTCCTTGGGCGGGCGGATCAGACCGGACACGCTATCGCCCGTGCGCAGGTTGAAGCGGCGTATCTGGCTGGGGCTCACGTAGATGTCGTCGGGTCCGGCCAGATAGGAGCCGTCCGCCGAGCGCAGGAAGCCGAAGCCGTCCTGCAGGATCTCGAGCACGCCGTCGCCGTAGGTATCCTCGCCGTTGCGCGCATGCGCCTTGAGGATCGAGAAAATGATGTCCTGTTTGCGCGAGCGCGCCAGGTTCTCGAGTCCCATCGACTCGGCCATCTTCACCAGTTCGTGGATGGGCTTGGCCTTGAGTTCCGTCAGGTTCATCGAGCTGCGCGAGCGCTCGAGCTCGGCCGGACTGATGATCTCGGCGTCGTCTTCGGCGAGCGGCTCGAGATCCGGCATCAGTTGGTCATCGGGACGCCCGTTGCCGCGATTGCCGTCGCGATTGCCATGACGCGGGCCTTTATTGGTGGGCCGGTTGCGGCCCTGATTACCGAGGTAGCCTCTCACAGGTGCTGATCCAGGAAAGTCGCCAGTTGTGACTTGGACAAAGCGCCGACCTTTTGCGCTTCGACCGTGCCGTTCTTGAACAGGATCAGCGTCGGAATGCCGCGGATGCCGTATTTCGGCGGTGTGTGCGGGTTCTCATCGATGTTGAGCTTGGCGATCTGCAGCCGATCCTTGTACTCGGTGGCGATCTCGTCCAGGATCGGCGCGATCATCTTGCACGGCCCGCACCATTCCGCCCAGAAATCCAGCAACACCGGCTTCTCAGCCTTCAGGACGTCCTGATCGAAGTTGCCATCCGAAGTGTGCACAATGTGCTCGTTACTCACGCAGTTGAGCCTCCGTTGAGGGGGATAAGCCTTGATATTGGGGACAAAAACGAATTTACGAGATCGACTCTCAGCAAATAACCGAGCAGATTTTTCGCGGCGGGGCTGGTGTCGCGCCCCGGGAAGCCGTCTAACGGTTACACTTAGCTCTGGATTAGCCCTGAATTGCTTGCGTCCGGATGGCTTGGCAGGTGCGGACAGAACAGCCGCCGGTTAAGGTTATTTTTAGCCCTTTCCGGGTCGCATTGCAAGTCTTGAGGCCGGCACCACGCCATGATCCATTTACGAACAGTTCTTAATGAGTGACGAACATCTCAGTTCCATGACATTCGGCTCCCTGCCCCTTACCGCCGCGCTGGCGCAAGGGATCGTCGATGCCGGCTTCACCTATTGCACGCCGATTCAGGCGCAGACGCTGCCGATAGCGCTGCAGGGCCGCGATGTCGCCGGCCAGGCACAGACCGGCACCGGCAAGACCGCCGCTTTTCTGGTGGCGCTGTATCAATCGCTGCTGTCGAAGCCGGCGGCGGCAAACCGCAGCCGCACCTCGATCCGTGCGCTGATCGTCGCGCCGACGCGCGAGCTCGCGGTGCAGATACACAAGGACGCGGCTGTGCTGGGCATGCACACCGGCCTGAAGCTCGCGGTGGTGTTCGGCGGCACCGACTATGAGCAGCAGCGGCGCACCCTGGCCGAGGGCGTCGACGTGTTGGTCGGCACGCCCGGGCGGCTGATTGATTACTTCAAGCAACAAGTGTACGACCTGCGCCACGTGCAGGTGCTGGTACTCGACGAGGCCGACCGCATGTTCGACCTCGGTTTCATCGCCGACATCCGCTACATCCTGCGCCGGCTGCCGCGCCCGGAGCACCGCCAATCGATGCTGTTCTCGGCCACCCTGTCGCACCGGGTGCTCGAACTCGCGTACGAACACATGAACAACCCCGAGCTGGTGCGCATCGAGCCCGACAAGGTCACCATCGATCGCGTCCGGCAGCTGATCTACTTCCCATCGATGGAGGAAAAACTGCCGCTGCTGATCGGGCTGCTGCGCGAGACCGAAGCACATCGCACGATGGTGTTCGTAAATACGCGACGCTTGGCCGAGAAGCTCGAGACGGCGCTGCGTGCCAACGGCTTCAACGCGCAGGCGCTATCGGGCGACGTGCCGCAGAAGAAGCGGTTGCAATTCCTGCGGCAATTTCACGAGGGGGAGCTGGCAGTGCTGATCGCCACCGATGTGGCGTCGCGCGGGCTGCACATTCCGGACGTGAGTCACGTGTTTAACTTCGACTTGCCGCAGGATGCCCCCGACTACGTGCATCGCATCGGCCGCACGGCGCGGGCTGGTGCTGAAGGCGATGCGATCAGCTTCGGTTGCGAGGAATACGCCATCGGACTACCGGACATCGAAGCCTTTATCGGTCGCAAGATCCCGGTAGCCACGGTCGCACCGCAGCTGCTGGCGAAGCTCGACGCCGCAACCCATGTGCCGCGTGCGGCTGTGCACGCCCCGCCGATGCGACGTGGCGGCGGTCCCCGCCAGGGCGCCGGCCGCAGCAGTCGACCCGGCGGTCCTCACCGGCGGCGGCAAGGACGCTAGCGCGGGCATCGCCCTTACAGCAGCTCCGAGACCGCATCCACGGCCGGGAACTCCGGCTGCAGCCGCGCCGGGCCGCCGCTGTCGGGCCGCCGCATCGCGTAGATCAGGCCAATGCCGGCGGCGCGCGCTGCGCGCAGTACCGGCAGACTGTCGTCGACGAACAGGCTTCGCGCCGGATCGAATTGTTCCACCTTGGCCAATTCGCGCCAGAACT
>JBEKRP010000035.1:0-31467 GCA_049518595.1 Steroidobacteraceae bacterium | reverse complement strand
CATCCGCCACCGCCGCGAGGCACGCGGGCACCGCCAGGTCCGACGCGCTCACGCCCGGTTCGGCATGCCTGCGGCAGCGCACACCCGTACGTTCAACGATGAACTCATTGGTCGTCTCCATCCTCTTCATGACGTCGAAGTTGGTGACTACCGTCGGGGGCAGATAATGGCCGGTCCCGAGAATGCACGACTGGATCATGCTCCACCTCTCTGGACGTTTCCCTGCTTGTCCGGCTCCAGGCCGGCGTGCCGGAGGGATTGCTTGACGAGCAGCCCGCAGTTCTTCTGGAAGAAATCGAGCGGCAGCAACTGCGTCCTCGCATAGACCTCCGAGCCGAGTTGCCCCGCGATCTCGCGCACCGACTTGCCCGCTCGGGTTTCAGCGACGATGCGTTCGTGATACTGCTGAGTGGCGGCCAGTGCCCCGTCGAAATAGGCGCGAACGGCCGGGGCGCCCGCGATGGCCGCATTGTGGCTCAGGCACAGGACCTCGGCGCCGAGCACCGCCAGACGCCGTATCGAATTCACGTAGGCCTCGTACCCCGTGAAGTAGTTCGGCCACCAGAAATCAGGGCCGGGCAGGTAGTACCCCGTGGCATCGGATATCACCAGGACGCCGGCGCCCGGCTCGTGAAAGCTAAGGCTACACTCGCTGTGCCCCGGCGTTTCAAGGACGCGGAACGCAACGCCCTCATCGACCGAGATCGTGTCGCCTTCCCTGATGATACGGTCCACGACAATCCGGTCCTGGGTCAGAGGCGCGGGGCGGTGCGCCTCGGTAATCCGCCCCGCCCGCGCGAGCGACCCGGTCAGCACATCGTCCACCTGGCGGAAGAACGCGATGGCCTTGGCCGCCGCGAGCGTCCCGGCCGCAGCCTCGGAGGCCAGGACGGCTACCCCCGGGAACGCCTCGCGCAGCATCGGCACCGCCATCACGTGGTCCGGATGGGCATGCGTGATGATCACCTGCTTCACGAAGTCCCGGCCGATCCCCAGCCCCTGCATCTGCTCGAGCATCAGGGGCGATAGCGTGCTGCGTTATACCGCCCGCCGGCTGCTCGGCGCGATACCGACACTGCTGGTGATCGTGACGCTGGCGTTTCTGCTCCTTCACACGGCGCCCGGCGGTCCATTCGATGGCGCCAAACGCCTGCTGCCGGAAATCCAGAAGAGCATCGAAGCGAAGTACCACCTCGACGAACCGTTGTGGCGCCAGTACCTGCGCTACCTCGGCGATCTCACGCGCGGGGATCTCGGGCCCTCGTTCCAGTATCGCAGCACCTCGGTCAACGAGATCATCGCGCAGGGCCTGCCGGTCGATGCGACCATCGGCCTGACGGCCATGACCCTGGCGCTCGCGATCGGTGCTGCGGTCGGCGTCAACGCGGCGCTACGCCGGGGAACACGCTGGGATTACGGCTCGATGGCGCTGGCGGTCGTGGGCATCTCTACTCCGGTGTTCGTCGTGGCGCCGCTGCTGATATTGATCTTCGCGATCAAGCTGCACTGGCTGCCCTCGGGCGACTGGGTCCGCGGCTCACCCTCCCATCTGCTGCTGCCCGCCGTGGCGCTGGCGTTGCCCTATACCGCCTATGTGGCCCGCATGATGCGCGGCAGCACCATCGAAGTGCTGAACAGTCCTTTCATCCGCACCGCTCGTGCCAAGGGCCTGCCGCTGCGGCTGATCGTCTGGCGTCACGCGCTGCGCCCGACGCTGACGCCGCTCGTGTCCTTTCTGGGACCCGCGATTGCCGGCCTGTTGACGGGTTCGATCGTGGTCGAGAGCGTGTTCGGCCTGCCGGGCATCGGCCGCTATTTCATCACCGCGGCGCTCAATCGCGACTACACGCTGGTAATCGGCATTACCGTGCTCTACGGCGCCCTGATCATCCTGTTCAACCTGCTGGCCGATCTTTGCTATGCGTGGATCGACCCGCGAGTGCGGCTGCGATGAGCGGCGCGCAGGGTTTCTGGGGGCAAGCCCTGCGGCGCCTGCGCCGGCAGCGCATGGCCATGGCGGCGGGCCTGCTGCTCTCGCTCATCATGCTGGCCTGTCTGCTGCTGCCGCTGCTCTCGCCTTATGATTATTTCACGCCGCACTTTGAGCTGTTGTCGCGAGGCCCGATGCTCGCCGGTGGACACATTCTCGGCACCGATCCGCTGGGGCGCGACCTGCTGGTGCGCGTCATGTGGGGTTGCCGCATCTCATTGGCCGTGGGTATTGCGGCCAGCCTGGTCAGCGTGCTGATCGGCGTGACCTGGGGAGCCACCGCCGGCTACGTCGGCGGACCGACCGATGCGCTGATGATGCGCGCGGTCGACATTCTCTATTCAGTGCCGTTCGTGCCGTTCGTGATCGTGCTCACGGTGCTGTTCGGCCGCGAGCTGTGGCTGATCTTCCTCGCCATTGGCGCCGTGTCCTGGCTCGACATCGCGCGCATCGTGCGCGGCGAGACGCTGTCGCTCAAGCAACGCGAATTCATCGAGGCCGCGCGCGTATCCGGGGTGCGCGGCGCGGCGATGATCGCGCGCCACATCGTACCGAACCTGATCGGCATCGTGATCATCTACGCCACACTGGCGATTCCCACGGTAATCCTGTTCGAAGCCTTTCTGAGCTTCCTCGGGCTGGGAGTGCAATCGCCGCTGGCGTCGCTCGGCTCGCTGGTGGCGGACGGCACCTCGGAGATGCAATCGCACCCGCACCTGCTGATCGTTCCGGCCGCCTTTCTGGCCGCAATCATCTACTGCTTCAACTATCTGGGTGACGGGCTGCGCGACGCGCTCGACCCGAGGGACCGCTGACGTGACTGCGGGGCCGCCGCTGCGGATCCGCGGCCTGTCGGTCCGCTACCCCTCGGATCACGGGCAGATCGAAGCCGTGCGCGACATCGATCTCGACGTTGCCGCCGGCGAATTCCTCGGCATCGTCGGTGAATCCGGTTCCGGCAAGACGCAACTGCTGCTGTCCATACTGGGGCTCTCAGCGCCGCGCGCCGAGCTTTGCGGCAGCATCCGTTATCGTGAGCAGGAGCTGCTCGACCTGGGCAGCGCAGCGCTGAACCAGGTCCGCGGCAATCGCATCAGCATGGTGTTTCAGGACCCGATGACGGCGCTGAACCCCTATCTGCGGGTCGGCCGCCAGATCACCGAGGTACTGCGGGTGCACCGTGACGCTACCGCGCGCGCCGCCGAACGGCGCGCCATCGAGATGCTGGAGTCGGTGCACATCCCGGAAGGTCCGCGACGCATGCGCCAGTATCCGCACGAGCTCTCGGGCGGCATGCGCCAGCGCGTGATGATCGCCATGGCACTGATCGCCGAACCCGAGATCCTGCTTGCGGACGAGCCCAGCACCGCGCTCGATGTCACTGTCCAGGCGCAGATCCTCAGCCTGTTTCAGGAACTGCGCGCTCGCACCGGGACCGCGATCGTGCTGGTGACGCACGACCTGGGCGTGATCGCGGAAGTGGCCGATCGGGTGGCGGTGATGTACGCCGGCCGCATCGTGGAGCAGGCGCCGGTGCATGGGCTATTCGCGCATCCGCGTCACCCCTACACCGAGGCTTTGCAGCAATCGATCCCACGCATCGATGCGCCACGGCCCACGCACCTGGCGAGCATCGGTGGTGCGCCGCCGAACCCGGCGGCGTTGCCCGCCGGCTGCGCTTTCGCACCGCGCTGCATATATCGGCTGCCGATCTGCGAAGCCGTGACGCCGCCGCTGATCGAGACGACCGCAGGCCATTGGAAGGCGTGCCATCACGACGGGGCGCTGGGCAAATTGCGCGGCGAGGCAGCGTGAACACCGGCGTGCCGCAAGCCGGCGGCGCTGACCCGCAGCGCTGCGACCGGACGGGATCGGCGGCGCAAGCGCTGCCACCGCAGCCTTGCGCACTGCTCGCGGTGCGGGAGCTGTCGGTCACTTACCGTGTCGCCTATCGCCGCGGCCATGCGCTGCTGCGCGCGGTCAACGGCGTCAGCTTCGAGCTCGCGCGCGGCGAGACCCTCGGGCTGGTGGGCGAATCGGGCAGCGGTAAGTCGACCATTGCCCGCGCCCTGCTGCGGCTGGTCCCCGCCGAGTCGGGCGTCGCGTCGTTTCATGGCACCGACCTGCTCAAGCTCTCGGGTGCGCGCCTGCAGGCGATGCGGCGGCATCTGCAGCTGATCTTCCAGGACCCGCTGGCCTCGCTCGATCCGCGCATGAACATTGGCGACATCCTCGGCGAGCCGCTGCGCGTATTCGAGCCGCAGCTCTCAGGCCAGCAGCGCCTGCAGCGCGTGCTGGCCATGACTCGAGCCGTGGGACTCGGTGCTGAGCAGCTGCATCGATTTGCGCACGAGTTATCCGGCGGGCAGGCGCAGCGCATCGGCATTGCCCGCGCACTGATCATCGAGCCTGAGTTGATCGTCTGCGACGAGCCGCTGTCGGCGCTTGATGTCTCGATAAAATCACAGATCGGCAACCTGCTCAAGGATCTGCAGCGGCAGCTGCAACTGTCGCTGTTGTTCATTTCGCATGATCTGGCGGCCGTGCGCTTCAGCTGCGATCGCGTGCTGGTGCTGTATCTCGGCCGCGTCATGGAGATCGCCGGCTGCGACACGCTGTTCAAAGCCTGCCGCCATCCCTATACGCGCGCCCTGATTCGCGCCGCGCCGATTCCAGATCCAGTTGCCGCTCGCGCCCGGCGCAGCGCGCCGCTCGAAGGCGAGATACCTTCGCCGCTGTTCGCACCCTCCGGCTGCGTCTTCCGAACGCGCTGCCCGATGGCGATCGATCGCTGCGCCCGCGAAATCCCGTTGCTGCGGCAGGTCGCCGACAGCCAGGTAGCCTGCCATCGCGCCGAGGAAGTGGGCGACTGAACGCGAAGCACAGCGCGACCTACGCGGTCACGATCCAGTCCCAACCGCTCAATCCTTCGCAGATCTGCACGGTGATGAACGGCGTCGGCACCGTGGGCACGGTCAACGTGGCCAGCGTCGTCGTCTCCTGCACCACGAATTTCTACACGGTGGGCGGCGGCGTCGCCGGATTGGCCGGCGCCGGCCTGGTAAGGTATCGACGGTCATTTTTGCCGGCAGCCCATCCTCGATCGCGATCGAATAGGGCCCGCCGGGCTGCCTCCCGCGCCGTCAGTCCGCGGGCTGTATGCCTACCACTGTTCGCCAGCCGCGCGGCAACAGCGCGCCTCGCTGCGCGCGTTCGCCGATATAGTCCTTGAGATCCGCCGGCTTCAGCGTCATCTGCCGCTCGCCCGATGACACCAGCAGCGACTGTGCGCCCGACAGCACGGTCATGGCCGCGAGCAACTCCTCGCGTGACTCGGCCTTCCTGGTCGGGATGCCGAACAGCTTATTGCCCTTGCCGCGCGGCAACTCCGGCACCTCGCTTGCCGCAAGCAACAGCAGGCGCCCTTCGGAGTTGACCAGCGCCGCGCGCGCATCCGCGGCCGGCGGCGGCGCCGGCGCGCCCGCGGCCGGGCCAGCGCTGCCGGCGCTGCTCGTCGCCGCGAGCGGTATGGGGACGGGCGGCAGCACCAGCGCGCCGGCGGTGAGCTTCAGCACCGCCTTGCCGGTGCGATTGCGCGAATGCAGCTCCTTGAGCCGCACGCTGAAGCCGTAACCGGCGTCGGTCACGAGCAGCCACAGGTCTTCGGGCTCACCGAGCAGCACGCCCGCGAAGCGCGCGCCGTCCGGCGGATCAATCCGCCCCGACAACGGCTCGCCCTGTCCGCGCGCCGAGGGCAGGCTGTGCGCCGGCAGGCTGTAGGCGCGACCGGTGCTGTCGATGAACACCGCGAGCTGGGTGCTGCGGCCGCGCGCCGCCGCCTGGAAGGCATCGCCGGTCTTGTATGACAGACTGCGCGGGTCGATGTCGTGGCCCTTGGCCGATCGTACCCAGCCGCCGGTCGACAGCACCACCGTGACCGGCTCGTTAGCGAGCAGCTCGCTCTCCTCGATCGCCTGCGCCGCCGCGCGCTCGACGATGCGCGTGCGCCGCTCATCGCCGAATTCCTCGGCATCGGCCGTGATCTCCGCGCGCACCAGCTTCCTGAGCCTGGCCTTGCTGCCGAGTATCTCTTCGAGCTTGGCGCGCTCCTCGCCGAGCTCATGCTGCTCCTCGCGGATCTTCATCTCCTCGAGCTTGGCCAGATGACGCAGCTTGGTCTCGAGGATCGCCTCGGCCTGCTCGTCCGAGAGCTTGAAGCGCTTGATCAGCACCGGCTTGGGTTCTTCCTCGCGCCGGATGATGCGGATCACTTCGTCCAGATTCAGATAAGCGATCGCGAGGCCATCGAGGATATGCAGCCGTCGGGCGACCTTGTCGAGCCGGTGCTGCAGGCGGCGGCGCACGGTTTGCTGCCGGAACTCGAGCCATTCGCTCAGCAGCGCCTTGAGTCCCATGACGCGCGGCCGCCCGTCGATGCCGATCACGTTGAGGTTCACGCGGTAGCTGCGCTCCAGATCGGTGGTCGCGAACAGATGGGCTATCAGCTGCTCGACGTCGACGCGGTTGGAGCGCGGCTCGATCACCAGCCGCGTCGGATTCTCGTGATCCGACTCATCGCGCACATCCTCGACCATCGGCAGCTTTTTCTCGCGGATCTGCTGCGCGATCTGCTCCAGCACACGGCTGCCGGAGACCTGAAACGGCAGCTGCGTGATGATCACGTGGCCGGTGTCCTGCTCCACCTCCCAGGTGGCGCGCGCCTTATAGCTGCCGGCCCCGGTGTCGTAGAACGTCACCAGATCCGCGCGCGGAGAGACGATCTCGCCGCCGGTCGGCAAGTCGGGCCCCTTGACGTGCTTGAGCAGGGCCCGCGTGGTGGCCTCGGGATCATCGAGCAGATGAACACAGGCGGCGGCGATCTCGCGCAGGTTGTGCGGCGGAATGTCGGTGGCCATGCCGACCGCGATGCCGGAGGCGCCGTTGAGCAGCAGATTCGGCAGCCGCGCCGGCAGCATCAGCGGCTCATCGAGCGTGCCGTCGAAATTCGGCGCCCAATCGACCGTGCCGTGCTCGAGCTCGGCCAGCAGCAGGTCGGCGTAGCGCGTCAGGCGCGCCTCGGTGTAACGCATGGCCGCGAACGACTTCGGATCGTCGGGTGAGCCCCAATTGCCCTGGCCGTCGACGATCGGATAACGATAGGAGAAATCCTGCGCCATGTGCACCATGGCCTCGTAGCAGGCGGAATCCCCGTGCGGATGAAATTTGCCGATCACATCGCCGACAGTGCGCGCCGATTTCTTGTGCTTGGAGGCGGCCGAGAGCCCCAGTTCGCTCATGGCGTAGGTGATGCGCCGCTGCACCGGCTTCAGGCCATCGCCGAGCGCGGGCAACGCGCGGTCGAGGATCACGTACATCGAGTAGTCGAGGTACGCCTTTTCGGTAAAGGTACCGAGCGCTCGCCGCTCGACGCCCTCGAAATTCACCGGCGGTTGCGCCATCAGATCAACACCTCGGCCATGTTGCCCTTGCTCTCCAGCCAGTCGCGCCGGTCGCCGGCGCGCTTCTTCGCCAGCAGCATATCCATCAGCTTGTCGGTCTGATCCTTGGCCTCGATGGTGAGCTGCACCAGGCGGCGCGTGCGCGGATCGATCGTGGTCTCGCGCAACTGCGGCGGATTCATCTCGCCCAGGCCCTTGAAGCGCGTGACCACCGGTTTGACGCGCGCCCGCTCTTCGGTGAGCCGCTTCAGAGTGGCATCGCGCTCCTCGTCGTCGAGCGCATACAGCACCTGCTTGCCGGCATCGATGCGATATAGCGGTGGCATTGCGACGTAGATGTGGCCGCCGGTCACCAATGGCCGGAAATGCCGCAGGAACAAGGCACACAGCAGCGTCGCGATGTGCTGGCCGTCGGAGTCGGCGTCGGCGAGGATGCAGATCTTGTGATAGCGCAGCTCGCTCAGGTCCGATGAGCCCGGGTCGATTCCGAGCGCGACGCTGATGTCATGCACTTCCTGCGAGCTGCCGATCTCGCCGGGCTCGAGCTCCCAGGTGTTCAGGATCTTGCCCCGCAGCGGCATGATGGCCTGGAATTCCCGGTCGCGCGCCTGCTTGGCCGAACCGCCCGCCGAGTCGCCTTCGACCAGAAACAGTTCCGAGCGCGCCGGATCCTGCGAGCTGCAATCGGCGAGCTTGCCGGGCAGCGCCGGACCGTTGACCGCGCGTTTGCGCACCACGCGCGCCGCCGCGCGCATGCGCTCCTGCGCATTCTCGATCGCGAACTGGGCGATGCGCTCGCCGGCGTCCGGATGCTGGTTGAGCCACAGCGCCGCGGCGTCGCGTGCATGCGTCTCCACCAGTGCCGCGGCCTCACGCGAGCCGAGCTTCTCCTTGGTCTGGCCGGCGAATTGCGGATCGCGGATCTTGATCGACAGCACGTAGCAGGCGCGATCCCAGATGTCCTCGGCCATGAGCTTGACGCCTCGCGGCAGCAGGTTGCGGAATTCGCAGAATTCGCGCACCGCCTCGACCACGCCGGCGCGCAGCCCATTGACATGCGTGCCGCCGCCGGTGGTCGGAATCAGATTGACGTAGCTCTCGGCGACCAGCGGCTCGGCATCGCTCGACCAGGCGAGCGCCCACTCCACCACATCCTGCTCCGACACGTGCCGTCCGGTGATCGGCTCCGGCGGCATGCGCTGCGCGGATCCCAGTTGCTCCAGCAGGTAGGCGCCAAGATCGCCGGTGTAGAACCACTCCTCCTTCTCGCCGGTCTGCTCGTTGTGAAAGCTCACGCGCAGCCCCGGGCACAGCACCGCCTTGGCCTTGAGCACGCGCTTGAGCTCGGGCACCGAGAAGCGATCGGAATCGAAAAACTTCGGATCGGGCCAGAAGCGCACCGTGGTGCCGGTATTGCGCTGTCCGACGCTGCCTACACTCTCGAGCTTCGAATGCACCCGGCCGTCGCGAAAGCTGATGTTGTATTCGCGGCCGCCACGCCGGACCCAGCATTCGAGGTGCTTGGACAGCGCATTGACCACCGAGACACCGACGCCGTGCAGGCCACCGGAGAATTTATAAGAGCCTTCGGTGAATTTGCCGCCGGCGTGCAGACGGGTGAGGATCAGCTCAACGCCGCTGACTTTCTCCTTCGGATGGATGTCGATCGGCATGCCGCGGCCATCATCGACGACCTCGAGCGAGTTGTCCTTGTACAGCGTGAGGCTGATGTTCTTGCAATAACCGGCGATCGCCTCATCGACGCTGTTGTCGATGACCTCGTGCGCGAGGTGATTGGGCCGCGTGGTGTCGGTGTACATGCCCGGGCGGCGGCGCACCGGGTCCAGGCCGCTCAGGACTTCGATATCGGATGCGGTATACGACTCAGCCATTGTTTTCCAGGTCGGAACGATGAGAACGCGCGGCGGCGCGGATTCTAGCAGACACCGCGCGCGTGTCCCGCGGACTCATCGAGCCTGAAAATTCCAATCAGAGGGATTGAACCTATCGCGCGTATTTCGTAATGAAATACGCGCGATAGGTTCAATCCCTCTGATTAGGGGTTTATGGACTCGCATGAGCCCGCGCGGCTCAGGCGAAGTCTGCGAGCAGTTCCTGCCGCAAGCCTTCCGGCAGCGGATCGACGCTGTGACGATACTTGGGGTGGTCGACGCCGGCCGCGAGTGCGGCGCCGGCGCGGGCAGCGGCGATCATCACCGCGGAGAACTCGAAGCGCAGGAAATGCACCGCCGAGGTCTTGGTGTCGTTCTCGCGCACCAGATCCTCATCGGCGATCGCGTACACCGGCTCGAAGCCCGCGACCCGCATCCAGCAGCGCCGCTCGAATCCGCGCAGCTCGGCCAGGCGGCGTGCGCGCTCTTCGGAGTCGGCGTACTCGAGCATCAGGGTGGCTTTGAGATTGCTGCCGTCCGGGATCAGCGGATTGTAGGTTTCGAGTTCCTCGGCGATCGAGGCGGGCTCGAAGATGCGCTCGCTGCGCAGCATCTCCTGCACCTGGTAATGCACCGTCCGCCGATCCTCGAAACACCAGGAGCAATGCTCACCGATGTGCAACTGGCGCGCACGCCGATGCTCGATCATCCCCGGGCGCAACGCCGGACGCTCGCGTGCGTACTGCTCGAGCGACATCAACTGCGTAGCGGCGAGTTTCTGCATGATCGGGACGATTGCGGCTGCCGCGGCGGCTTTAGATGCCGTAGGCGATGCGCAGCAGCTTCAGCGGATGCGACGGCGCGGTAGCCGCAGCCAGACCGCTCTCGATCTGATGGCCGGCCATCGGGCAATCGCTGGAATAGTAGTCCGCCCCGGAGTTGGCGACGCGCTGGAACACCGGCCCGCCGATCTTCATCGAGGCGTCGCGAAACCTGCTCTTGATGGCATAGGTGCCGTTGTGGCCCGAGCAGCGCTCGATCACCTCGACCGTCGTGTCCGGCACCAGCCTGAGCAGGTCGCGCGTCTTCAGGCCGATGTTCTGCACCCGCAGATGACAGGGGACGTGGTAGCTGACCTTGCCGAGTCGTGCCTTGAAGTCGGTGCGCAACAGTCCCGCTTTGTGGCGCAGCATCAGGTACTCGAATGGATCGAACATGTGCTCGGCAATCCGCTGCACCTGCGCGTCACCGGCAAACATCAACGGCAGCTCCTGCTTGAACATCAGCACACATGAGGGAATCGGCGCCACGATGTCGTAGCCGGCATCGACCAGCTTGAGCAGCTGCGGGATATTCTCGTCCTTGAACCGGGCCACCGACTCGAGGTCGCCGAGCTCGAGCTTGGGCATGCCGCAGCAGCGCTCCTTGGCGGCGAGCACCAGCGCAATGCCATTGTGCTCGAACACCGCTGCCAGATCCTGCGCCAGCTCGGGCTCATTGCGATTGCCATAGCAGGTCGTAAACAACACCACCTGGCCGCGTGTATCGCCGCTCGGCTGTAGCGGCAGATCGCGGCGCAGAGCGTGCTGCAGACGCCGGCGCGCGCTGTTCGAGTAATACTTCGGCAACGGCGCCCGTGCATCGACGCCAAGTGCCTTGTCGAGCAGCTTGCGCGCGACGCCATTGCGGTTGGCGGCATTGACGATCTCGGCCACCACCGGAATGCCGGCGATGCGCCCGACCGCATCGGTCGAACTGAGCACGCGGTCGCCGAGCGTGAGTTCGCCGCGCCGCGCCCGCACCGCTTTGGCGCGCAGCATCAGGTGCGGAAAGTCCACGTTCCAGGGATGCGGCGGTACGTACGGACACTTGGTCATGTAGCACATGTCGCAGAGGTAACAGTTCTCCACGACCTGCCAGTAGACCCGCTTGTCGACACCGTCGATCTCAAGCGTCGGCGAGGCATCGATGGCGTCGAACAGGATCGGGAACGACTGGCACAGGCTGAAGCAGCGCCGGCAGCCGTGGCAGATGTCGAAGACCCGCTGCAGCTCCTTATCGAGCGCGGCCTCGTCGTAGAACGAGGCATCGCGCCAGTTGAGCGGATGGCGGGTCGGCGCCTCGAGATTGCCCTCGCGCCCGCCTCCGTCCGTCGCTGAACTCACGCCGTTTCGGTCCGTCAGCCGTCGCAGCCCTTACAGCGTGTCGAGCGCCTTCTGGAAGCGATTGGCGTGCGAGCGCTCGGCCTTGGCCAGAGTCTCGAACCAGTCGGCGATCTCGCCGAAGCCTTCCTCGCGCGCCTGCTTCGCCATGCCCGGATACATGTCCGAATACTCGTGTGTTTCGCCGGCGATCGCGGACTTGAGGTTCAACTTGGTCTCGCCGATCGGCAGGCCGGTGGCCGGATCGCCCACCTGCTCGAGATACTCGAGATGGCCGTGCGCGTGGCCGGTCTCGCCCTCCGCAGTGGAACGAAACACCGCCGACACGTCGTTGTAGCCTTCGACGTCGGCTTTGCCCGCGAAGTACAGATAGCGACGGTTAGCCTGCGATTCGCCGGCAAAGGCATCTTTCAGATTCTTTTCGGTCTTGGATCCAGCGAGTTTCATGAACAGTAACCTCCGTAAAAAAACCTCAGCCCGCTTTTAGACTAATTCTAATCAAGCCCAATCTATGCGCAAGCGCCCCGTTCGTCAACGACCCGCGAACAGTAAATAGGGTAGCAATTGTGCTAGGGTAATTCGATGGCATCGAAGTCTGCATCCTCGGCGGCGGCGCCCGCTTTCGAAACGGTATTGGCGCAGCTCGAATCGCTGGTGACCCGGCTCGAGTCGGGCGATCTGCCGCTCGATGAGGCCCTGCGTACCTTCGAGCAGGGCGTGCGGCTGACGCGTGAATGTCAGAGCGCGCTCGCCGCCGCGCAACAGAAAGTGCAGCTGTTGCTGCAGCGTGGCGACAACGTCGCGATCGAGGATATCGACGCCGCCGCAAGCCTCGAGACCGCCCCGTCGGAATGAGCGTCGAGCTGATCTCGCCCTGGGCGCCCGCCGCTGCGCGCGACAGCGCTCTCGCGGTGAGCATCGAAGCCTATCAGCAGCGCATCGAGCGCGCGCTCGATCATGAGCTCGCGAGCGAGGACCCGGCCAGTTCGCGTCTGTGCGAGGCTATGCGCTATAGCGTACTCGGCGGCGGCAAGCGCCTGCGGCCGGTGTTGGTATACCTGACCGGCCACGCCTTCGGCGCGCCTTTGTTGCGCCTCGATGCGCCGGCAGCCGCGGTCGAGCTGATCCACGCCTACAGCCTGATCCATGACGATCTGCCGGCCATGGACGATGACGATCTGCGGCGCGGCCGCCCGTCCTGCCATCGGGCCTTCGACGAAGGCACCGCGATTCTCGCCGGCGATGCATTGCAGGCCCTCGCCTTCGCGGTGCTGGCGCAGCCCCGGCAGCAGCCCGGCGGCGACAGCAGCCCCGAGGAGCGGGTGTTGATGCTCGCAACGCTGGCGCGCGCAATCGGGACTGAGGGCATGGCCGGCGGCCAGGCCATCGACCTCGAAGCCATCGGCAAGGCCTTAAGCGCCGAGACCATCGAGCGCATGCATCGCCGCAAGACCGGCGCGCTGATCCAGGCGAGCGTCGAGCTCGGCGCCATTACCGCCGGACTGGCGCACGGGCCCGCCTACCCTGCACTCAGGGCGTTCGGGGCCGAAATCGGGCTGGCGTTTCAGATCCAGGACGACATCCTCGATGTCACCGGCGAGACCAGCGTGATCGGGAAGAAAAAGGGCGCAGATGCCGCCCTGGGTAAGCCGACCTACCCCAGCGTTTTCGGCCTCGAGGCGGCCCGCAGCCTTGCGGTGCAGCATCGCGATCGGGCCCTGATGGCCCTTGACGGCCTGGGCGCCGCTGCCCTACAGCTGCGCCAGCTAGCCTACTACGTGGTCGATCGGGCGCTCTGAACGCGCCCTAGGTGCCCGCAGGCCTCCCATAGCCCGCGCCGCCCGGCCCCCCCCCCGGGCAAGGCACCCGGGACGTGGCAGCGCGGCACCAAGGACCCTGGACCGTGTAAACTTAAGGATCACCATGCGAAAGAGCACCCCGTCCTACCCTTTGCTGGGTGCCATCGAATCCCCAGCGGACCTGCGCGCTGTAGCCGAGCGAGACTTGCCCGCGCTCGCGGCGGAGTTGCGGGAATTCCTGATTCAAACCGTCAGTACCCGCGGCGGACATTTCGCGGCCGGACTGGGCACGGTAGAGCTGACTATTGCGCTGCATTATATCTACAACACCCCGGACGACCGCCTGGTCTGGGACGTCGGCCACCAGGCCTACCCGCACAAGGTACTGACCGGCCGGCGTGAGCGGCTGCATTCGATCAAGCAACGCGGCGGCCTGGCGCCATTCCCGACGCGCAGCGAAAGCCCCTACGACGCGTTCGGTGTCGGCCACTCAGGCACCTCGGTCAGTGCCGCATTGGGCATGGCGATTGCGGCGGCACGCAACGGTGAGGAGCGACGCGCGATCGCGGTGATCGGCGATGGCGCCATGAGCGCCGGCATCGCCTTCGAAGCGCTCAACCACGCCGGCAGCCTGCCGATCAATCTGCTGGTCGTGCTCAACGACAACGACATGTCGATTTCCGAGAACGTCGGCGCGCTCTCGAACTATCTGGCGCGCGTGATCTCGGGCCGTCTGTATGCGCAACTGCGCGAAGGCGGCAAGAAAGCGCTGCAGCAAATGCCGGCGATGCGCGCACTCGCGCGCCGCTCCGAGGAACACGTCAAGGGCATGGTGCTGCCCGGGACGCTGTTCGAGGAGATGGGATTTAATTACGTCGGGCCCATTGATGGCCACGATCTTAAGTCGCTGCTGCGCGCTTTGCGCAACATCCGCGGGCTCTCAGGGCCGCAGCTGCTGCACGTGGTGACACGCAAGGGCAAGGGCTACGCCCCGGCCGAAGCCGATCCGATCGCCTGGCACGGTCCCGGCCCCTTCGACCCCGTCAGCGGCACCATCCACAAGGAAAAGCCCGGTACGCCGAGCTACTCGCAGGTATTCGGTCGGTGGCTGTGCGACATGGCCGCACGCGACCCGCGCATCGTCGGCATCACGCCCGCGATGCGCGAAGGCTCGGGCATGGTGGAATTCTCGCGTCGCTTTCCCGAGCGCTACTTCGACGTCGCCATCGCCGAGCAGCACGCCGCGACCTTCGCCGCCGGCCTGGCCTGCGAAGGCATGAAGCCGGTGCTGGCGATCTACTCGACCTTCCTGCAGCGCGCCTACGATCAGTTGATTCACGACGTCGCGCTGCAAAAGCTGCCGGTGGTGTTTGCGCTCGATCGCGCCGGGCTGGTCGGCAGCGATGGCGCCACCCACCATGGCAGCTACGATCTATCGTTCATGCGCTGCGTGCCGAACATGGTGATCATGGCGCCGGCAGATGAGAATGAATGCCGCCAGATGCTCTACACCGCCACCACGCTGGACGGTCCGGCGGCGGTACGCTACCCGCGTGGCAGCGGCCCAGGGGTTGCTATCGCTGATGAAATGACCGCTCTGCCCATCGGTCGTGCCGAGCTCAGGCGCCGCGGTGGCAGCGGTCTGGCGCTGCTTGCCTTCGGCGCGATGGTGACGCCGGCGACGACGCTGGCCGAACGCCTCGATGCGACCCTGGTCAACATGCGCTTCGTCAAACCCCTCGATACCGCGATGCTGCGCGAGATTGCGAGCACGCACGCCGGTATCGTGACCATCGAGGATAACGCCGTGGCAGGCGGCGCCGGCAGCGCCTGCTCCGAGGCGCTCGATACCGAGGGACTCTCGACGCCGCGACTGCATATCGGCATTCCCGATCGCTTCATCGAGCACGGTAGCCGCGATGAGTGTCTCGCCGCGGCGGGACTCGACCTGGCAGGCATCGCCGCGGCCATCGAGCGTTGGCGCGCGGCAGTCCCCGCCTTGAAGCTGACCCGAACCGTCACCAGATTGACCGCAGCGGGCGGCGTCGGCCCAAATTGAACGTCTACAGGTGAAGCCATGCACATCGCTGCCCAACCGCGACCCAAGAACGTCATATCCGTCGAGGACGTGCAGTCTCGCGCGGATACCCGCCGCATCCCGATCAACCGGGTCGGTATCAAGGACATCCGCCATCCGGTCAAGGTCAAGGACCGTTCCACCGGCGAGCAGCACACCGTGGCTACGTTCAATATGTACGTGAACCTGCCGCATGACTTCAAGGGCACTCATATGTCGCGCTTCGTCGAGATCCTGCACCACGAGCGCGAGATCTCGGTCGACTCGTTCCGATCGATGCTCGGCGAGATGACTACGCGGCTCAACGCCGATGCCGGTCATATCGAGATGTCGTTTCCGTTCTTCGTCATGAAGCGCGCGCCGGTCTCGGGCGTGGAGAGCCTGATGGATTACCAGGCCTCGCTGATCGGCGAGATCTGCAGCGGCGAGGCCCACACCTGGATCAAGGTCGTGGTCCCGGTCACCAGCCTGTGTCCCTGTTCGAAGAAGATCTCGGAGCGCGGCGCGCACAACCAGCGCTCGCACGTGACCATCAAGGCGCGGCTGGAGCAGCACATCTGGATCGAGGAGCTGATCGAGTTCGCGGAGAAGGAAGCCTCCTGCGAGCTCTACGGCATCCTCAAGCGGCCTGACGAAAAGTATGTCACCGAGCATGCCTACGACAACCCGAAATTCGTCGAAGACATCGTGCGCGACGTAGCCGTGCGGCTCAACAGCGAGGATCGCATCTCGGCGTATGTGGTCGAGAGCGAGAATTTCGAATCGATTCACAACCATTCGGCCTATGCGATGATCGAGCACGACAAGCAGCAGGCGCCGCCGCAGCGCTGAGGGAAACTTTACGATGGACGACAGAACCTGGCTCACGCGCAGCGGCAACCCGGGCCTCAACGACAAGACTTTTTCGGGCCTGCCGCGGGCGAGCGTCGCCGGCGAGGCCATGACGCTGCAGGGCACGATCAACAAGTCGTTCCTGCTGCTGGTCGTGCTGCTGGCCGCCGCGCTGTGGCCGTGGTCGCAGTTCTTTGCGAGCGGGAATCCGGCGGTGGTCGTCCCGGCGATTCTTGCGGGCGGGATAGGCGGTTTCGTGCTGGCGCTGATTATCAGCTTCAAGGCGACGCTGGCGCCCTACCTGTCGATACCCTACGCGGCGTGCGAAGGCCTCATGATCGGCGGCATCTCGGCGGTGCTCGAGAAGCGCTATCCCGGCATCGCCATCCAGGCCGTCGGTCTGACCATCGGTGTCATGGCCGCGCTGCTGCTGGCCTACACGATGGGAATTATTCGGGTCACGCAACGCTTCCGATCCATCGTGGTAGGGGCCACCGGCGCCATTGCGCTGCTGTATCTGGTGTCGATCGTGCTCGGCTTTTTCCACGTGGGCGTGCCGTTTCTCAACGATGCGAGCCCGCTGAGCATGGGCGTGTCGCTGGTCATCATCTGCGTCGCCGCGCTCAATCTGGTACTCGACTTCGACCTGATCGAAACCGGCGTAGCGCAGGGCGCGCCGCGCTACATGGAATGGTATGCGGCCTTCGGTACTCTGGTCACACTGGTGTGGCTGTATCTGGAGATCCTGCGTTTTCTGAGCAAGGCCAGACAGCGCTGAAGCGCTGGCGCGGGGACGTGGAACAACGCGTGCGCGTGTGCTCGCCAGCGCTTGCGCCTGCCATCACGTGCGATTGCGATGGCGATTGCGTGCGCGTCTGATTGCAATTGCGCGCGTTTGAGTGCGCAATACCCCGGAACCGCTCCAGTCAGCAGCCGTTCAGCGTCAACGAATTAGTATCGCTGGCGTTTGATGTAAGCATCGCTGGGCGCAGCAGCAGCAAGGGGATCGATTCATGCGGAACCGGACCAGTATTCTTAACAGCGGTATTTTCTACACAGTAGCTCTGGCGTTCGCGCTGCTGTTGAGTTCGCAAGCCTCACAGGCCTTCGTCACGATCGGGGTATCGATCAACATCGCGCCGCCCGAGCTGCCGGTCTACGAGCAGCCACCGGTCCCGGCACCCGGTTACCTCTGGACGCCCGGATACTGGGCCTGGGGCGGCGACGCTGGCTATTACTGGGTTCCCGGCACTTGGGTGGAGGCGCCGCAGCCCGGATACCTGTGGACCCCGGGCTACTGGGGTTGGAACGATGGGGTCTACGTCTGGAACGGCGGCTATTGGGGTCCCCACATCGGCTACTACGGCGGCGTCAACTACGGTTTTGGCTATATCGGCCACGGCTACGAGGGTGGCTATTGGGACCATGGCGCGTTCCAATACAACGGCGCCTATAGCAACGTCCGCGGCAATACACAGATCACCAACGTCTACACCAAAACCGTAATCAACAACACCACGGTTACCAATGTCAGCTACAGCGGCGGCAGCGGTGGCGTGCGAGCCCAGCCGACCTCGCAGGAGTTGGCGGCGCAACACGAGCAGCATCTGCCGCCGGTGGCAGCTCAAGTGCAGCACGAGCAGGGTGCGAGCCACAACCCGGGGCTGCTGGCGTCGGCCAATCACGGGCATCCGCCGATCGCCGCCACGGCGCGCGCAGGCGTGTTCTCCGGCCAAGGGGTGGTCGCGGCCCACGGAGCAGCCGCCGTGTCGCACCCGGCGATGGTCACGCCGCACCCAGGCGGCGTGACTCTACCGGCCGGCGGGACTCAACACCCGACAACCTTTACGGGCACGCCCGCCCACGTCACCGCGGCCGCGCCGCCGCACGGTAATCCAGGTGCACCGGGTACCCCAGGTGTGCCGGCCGTCAAACTTCAGCACGCAGCCCCGGGCGGAGCCGCCGGAGCCTCGGGTCACCCAGCGGGCGGCGGCGCTCCGCCGCCGCATCCGCAGCGCGAGGAGCACGAGGAGCACGGGGCGCAAGGACACTGACAGGGCGCGGCGCCGGCCTGGGCTTGGGTCTACCTAGGGTCGCAGCTCGGTGCTCTGCAGGCGGCCGATCAGCGAGCGCAGAAATACCCGGTTGAAGCGCAGCTGGCACGACGCCGAGACCTGTTCCAGCAGCGTCGAGCTGACCTTCAGCACGGTGACGTCGTCGGCCGCGAGAATGGTCGCGGTGCGCTTGGCGCCCTGCACGTAGCTGGTCTCGCCGAAACACTCGCCGCTCGACAGCAGGCCGATCCGCTCGCCATGACGTTCCATGGCGCAGTTACCGGCAACAATGATGTAGAAGCGATCGTCCATCTCGCCTTCCTTCACGATCTGCTCGCCGGCGGCGTATTCCTGCCAGTGGCTGGCGCGCAGCATCTCGTGAATCTCCGCATGCGAGAACTCGTGGAAGAATTTCAGGCGCCGCAGCAGGCCGAATTGTTCCTGCTGGTCGATGCGTGAGTATTGTTGCCGCAGCGTCTGATGCACACGTGTCAGCTCGGCGGCAAAATCCAGTCCCGATTGATAGCGGCGCTCCGGTTCTTTGTGCATCGCTACCGCGACGACGTTCTCGATCTCCTCCGGCACGCCGGTGCGCAACGTATGGATCGGCACCGGTGTGGCATAGACGATCTGGTGCAGCAGCTTGGCCAGATTGCCGGCGCGAAACGGCCGCACGCCGGTCAGCAATTCGTACATCACCGCGCCCAGCGAATACAGATCCGAACGATTGCTCAGGTCCAGGCTCTGCACCTGTTCCGGCGACATGTAGCTCGGCGAACCGGCGATGCCTTCGATGCGTGATATATCCGAGTCGGCGACCAGTGCAATGCCGAAGTCGATGATGCGAACATCGCTGTCAGTCGTGAGCATGATGTTCGAGGGCTTGATGTCGCGGTGGATCACGCCGCGCGAATGCGCGTAGTGCAGCGCCTTGGCGCATTTGAACATCAGTGCGACCACATCATCGAGACGCAGCAGATTGTCGGGGCGGCAATATGCCGACAGCGTGCGCGCACCGTGCACGTGCTCGGTGACGATGTAGCACTGACCATTTTCCTCGCCGGCGTCGTAGATGGGTAGGATGTTCGGATGGTGCAGCATCCCGACCATGTGCGCTTCGGACAGGAACATCTTGCGGGCGACCCGTGCGCGCTCGTTATCGCCGCCGGCTTCGATGTTGTAGACCTTGATGGCTACGTCACGACCGTAGTACGGGTCATGTGACAAATACACGGTGCCCGTGCTGCCGTGGCCGACCTCATTGATGATGGGGTACTTGCCAATACGCTCGGGAATCTTGACAGCGTTTGCGTTTTTCGGTGCGGAAGCTTTCATCGACCCGACGACCCCTAGACGATAGCGGGCAGCATAGGCGCCGGCAACACCAGTGGGCTGTGATGCGGATCGCGGATCAGCGCTGGCTGTCAACGCGCCCGCGACGATGTCGTACACGCACCGCGCGACGGGCGCGCAATGTTCAATCGCCGAAGTGATCGAAACCCGAAGGCGAGAACTGCATCACCGAACCGGCCGCTGTCAGCGTCAGGCCTGTTCCGGGGTACAGCGCGCCAATGCGCGTCACGGCTTGCCCGGTCCGCGCCGCCGTCGCAACGACTGCGGCTGCCTGCGCCGGTGGGGCCGTGAAGCATAGCTCATAATCCTCGCCGCCGCACAGCGCGGTCCGCCAGGACTGCTCGCCGAGCGCGCGCCGCAAAGGCTCCGACACCGGCAGGCGCTCGATCTCGAGCTTGGCGCCGCAGCCAGACGCCGCGAGCAGGCGCGATGCATCGATGTACACCCCGTCGGAGATATCGATACAGGCACTGGCGATGCCGCGCAGCGCTTGCCCGAGCGCCACGCGCGGCGTCGGGTATTCGAAACGCCGCTGCAGATAAGCCGCCTCGGCCGCCGGCACCGTCACCTCGCCCCGCAGCAATTCCAGACCGCAGGCCGCATCGCCGACGCTGCCGCTGAGGTAGAGCTCATCGCCGGCGCGCGCGCCGTCCCGCCGTAACGCTTGTCCGGTCGGTACCAGCCCCGCGAGCTCGACCGTGATCGACAGCGCACCGCGGCTCAGGTTTCCACCCACCAGCGCCACGTCATGGCTGCGCGCCAGCGCTCCAAAGCCCGCCGCGAATTCGCGCAGCCAGGCTTCGTCCGCCATGGGCAGGTTAAGCGATAGCAGCGCCCAGCTCGGACTGGCACCCATGGCCGCGATATCGCTCAGATTGACCGCCAGCGCGCGATGGCCAAGCGCTCGCGCCGGCGCACCGGGCAGAAAATGCACGCCCTCGATGAGCGCATCGGTCGTCAGCACCAGCTCGCAGTTGCCGGGCACCCGCAGCAGCGCGGCATCGTCGCCGATGCCGAGCACGATATCCTCGCGGCTGGCGCCAAGTTCGCGAAAATAGCGCTCGATCAGTTGCGACTCGGAAGCGGCCAAGTTGCCACGGCGGGCATGAGCGCCGCGGCGCTCAATGCTCCTGGATACGCCACAGGCGGGCCCCGCGGTCGAGCACGCCGTTGACGAATTTATGGCCGTCGGTGGCGCCGAAGCGGCGCGCGAGATTGACGGCTTCGTTGATCACGACGCGGAAGGGAACCTCGAGGCGATGCTGCAGCTCGTAGCTGCCGATCAGCAGCAGCGCGTGCTCGACCGGGTCGAGTTCCGCGGGTTTGCGATCGAGCAGCGGCGCGAGCGCGGCGTCGAGTTCGTCGTGCGAGCGGCAGATGGCTGCGATCAACGCCTCGAAGTACTCGGCATCGGCCCGGGGCATGTCGGCGTCGGTCGCGAACTCCTGTACGAGGTCCTGCCATTCGCAGGCGTTGAGCTGCCAGCGATACAGCGCCTGCAGCGCCAGTTTGCGCGCGATCGTGCGGGCGCCGGAATTGCGCTCGAACCGCCCGCTCACTTCAACCGCCGCAGCAGGCTTGCCATCGCGAGCGCGGTATCGACCGCTTCACCGCCCTTGTTCAGCGAATCCGGCGCCGCGCGTTCGAGCGCCTGCGCCCGCGTGTCCACGGTCAACACGCCGAAGCTCACCGGCACTCCGGTGTCGAGCATCACGCGCTGCAGGCCGTGCGCACATTGGCCGGCGACGAATTCGAAATGCGACGTGTCGCCGCGGATCACGCAGCCGAGCGCCACCACGGCGTCGACCGCGCCATGTAGCGCCAGGGCCCTGGCCGCCAACGGCAGCTCGAATGCGCCCGGCACGTGTTCGACCCGCAACGCCGCGTCGGTGCCGCCGCGCTTGCGCCAGGCGGCACGCGCACCGTCGAGCAGCGCCTCAACGACGTCATCGTTATAGCGCGCCGCGACGATCGCGAATTTGAACTCGCTCGCCGCAAACGTGCCCGATTGAATGGCCGCGGTACCCATGCGGTGAGCGAAGTATAGCGAAGCTTCAGCCGCTCTCGCCGACGTAATCGACGATCTCGAGCCCGAAAGCCGAGATGCCATGCAGCTGTTTTGGCGCCGACAGCACGCGCATGCGCTGCACGCCCAGATCGCGCAGGATCTGCGCGCCAACCCCGTAGGTTCGCAGCACGCGTCCGCTCAAGCTCGGCGGCGCCTCGCCCGAAGCGCGGCGCGACAGCGAGCTCACGGCGTCGGCCAGTTCGCGCGGCGGCTCGCGCTGCCGCAGGATGACGACCACGCCGCATGGCGAGCGCGCTATGCGCAGCAGCGCCGCCGGCAGCGCCCAGGCCTGCGAGCCGTCACGTACACCGACCAGATCACGCAGCGTGTCGGTGACATGCACGCGCACGATCGGCGTGTCGGACTGCAGGTCCCCATGCACCAGCGCCAGGTGCACGTCGTGGTTGACGTGATCTTCGTAGCAGTAGAGACGAAAGTCGCCGTAGGCCGTGGTCACGGTCTGCTCGGCGATGCGCTCGACCGAGCGCTCGGTCTGCAGGCGGTGGCGGATCAGGTCGGCGATGGTGCCGATCTTGAGCTGGTGCTGGCGCGCGAATGCTTCGAGCTCGGGCCGGCGCGCCATCGTGCCATCGTCGTTCATGATCTCCACGATCGCGGCCGCGGGTTCGAAACCGGCCAGGCGTGCCAGGTCACAACCCGCCTCGGTGTGTCCCGCACGCGTCAGCACCCCACCGGGTTGCGCCATGATCGGGAATACGTGACCGGGCTGCCGCAGATGTTCCGGCTGCGCATCGGGGCGCACGGCCGTGCGCACGGTATGGGCGCGGTCGTGGGCCGAGATGCCCGTGGTAACGCCTTCGGCGGCCTCGATCGACAGCGTGAAATTGGTCCGCTGGCTGCGATCGGTGTCGCTGACCATCAGTGGCAGGCGCAGCTGCGCGCAGCGCTCGCGCGTCAGCGTCAGACAGATCAGGCCGCGCCCGAAGCGGGCCATGAAATTGATGTCCTCGGGCCGGACGCAGTCGGCCGCCATGACCAGGTCGCCTTCGTTCTCGCGGTCTTCATCGTCCACGATCACGACCATGCGTCCGGCACGCAGCTCGGCCAGGATCTCGTCGATGGAATTGAGGCCGCTGGAGCAGCCGGCACCGGCCGCAGGTCCGGCATTGATCGGGTTGATCGCGCTCAACTTAGCCATGCGTACACGCTACCACGGGCCCGCGGCGTTAGGCGAAGGCGCCGAAGGCGCTGCCTACGGCCGCGGTCAGAGCCATCGCCAGCGCCCCCCAGAATGTCACGCGCAGGGCACCGGTGGCGATCGGCGCACCGCCGGCGCGCGCCGCCAGGCCGCCGAGCACCGCCAGGAACAGCAGCGAGCTGCCGGCGACGACCGGGATCAGGATTGCGGTCGGACTCCACAGCACCATCAGCAGCGGCAGCACCGCGCCGGCTGCGAAACTCGAGGCCGAAGCCATCGCTGCCTGTAGCGGCCGCGCTCGATGCGTCGCCGACAACCCGAGCTCATCGCGGGCGTGTGCGGCAAGCGCATCGTGCTTCATGAGCTGCACTGCCACTTGCTTGGCCAGTGCCGGCTCGAGGCCGCGCTGCACATAGATGCCGGCGAGCTCGGCGCGCTCGGACGGCTCGTCGGCTTCCAGCTCGCGGCGCTCGCGCTCCAGATCCGAGCGTTCGCTGTCGGCCTGCGAGCTCACCGAAACGAACTCCCCGGCGGCCATCGACATCGCACCGCCGACCAGGCCGGCGACGCTGACGATGAGCGCCTGGCTGCGCGACACGTGCGTCGCAGCCACACCGACCAGCAGGCTCGACACGGAAACTATGCCGTCATTGGCGCCGAGGACCGCGGCGCGCAGCCAGCCGGTGCGTTCGCTATAGTGGCGCTCGAAGTGATGTCGCCTCATCGTCTAGGTCTCATAGAGCTCCAGCGGCAGCGCCTGCGCGCGCTCATCGAGGTTGCCAACCGCGAACGCGAGGTGCCGCAATCCACAGGCCTGCGGCTGCGAGGCGCACGGCGGCGGATTGGGAAGCGAAAATAGCTCGATCTGCATGCCGCCATCCAGTCGCACCGGACTCTCAGTGGCGCAGCAACGCGGTGGCGGCGTCCAGCCGATCGCAATAGTTCTCGATCGCTCGCGCCGTGATGCCGATGTACTGCGCCGTCTCGTCCCAGCGACGCTGTTCGATTGCCTCGCGCACGCCCGGAATGGTCTTGGCCCCATAGCCGGTGTAGAGCCCTGGCGCGTAGATCAGGTGCTTGTACCACGGACGCCCCGGAAGACCGTCGTCGCTGGTCAGCGCCTGCTCCACGCCCTGCAGCACGGTGTCGAGCTGGCCGCGTTGCGCGGCGTCGAGCGCCACGCCCTTGGCGTCGGCGTCGGCGAGTGCCTGGTCGTAGGCCCTGGCGGAGCGTTTCAGGCGTGCCATCGCGTCGTCGAGGGGCGCCAAATTGAGGTATGGCACCTCGGCCTCACTGGCCGGCGGGCCGACCGGCCGAGTCGGATCGCTGGCCAGTTCGAAGGCGTGCGCCCGGCGCAGTTCCTCCAGGGTCTGGGCATGCTCGCCTTCGTCGTAAGCCAGCTTGTGCAGCTCGTGCACGTAGCCGTCAAAGGCCTCGGCCGCATCGGAAAACTGCAGCGGCAACACGTCGGCATCCGCTACACGCAGGATCAGGTGGCCCACGGTCTGCGCTTCGGCAATGCCATACACGAAGCCCGGATCACCAAAGCGCACGAAGTGATCGAAGCTGTCGTAAATCGAATGGTAGACGCCTTCGTTGTCGGCTTCGCCTTCGTAGCTCAGGTCGAGCGTCGCGATGCCCAGGTGCTGCAGGAACGGCGTGTAGTCTGAGCCCGAGCCGAGCGCCCCGATCGGCACGTCTGCCGCGGAGGCCGCGGCCTGCCCCAGACGTTTGACCTGCTCATCGGGCGCGAGGGTCTGGAAGGCGTCGACGCGCAGCTTGGCGCGCAGCCGCGCCTGCACGCTGGCGTCGGTCTCGGGATCGCGTATGCCGGCGCTGACCTCGTTGACCAGACGCTGCAGCGAATGGCTGCCATTAGCCTGGAGAAAGCCGCGGGCATTGGTGTCCGAATTCACGTACACGACGGCGTGGCGCTTGAGCTCCTGTGCATGGGTCTCCACCCATTCGGTCGACCCGAGCAGGCCGGGTTCCTCGCCGTCCCAGCTCGCATAGACCAGCGTGCGTCGCGGCCGCCAGCCGGTCTTGAGCAAGGCGCCGATCGCCTTGGCCTCCGCCATCAGCGCACTATTGCCCGAGAGTGGATCCCAGGCGCCGAACACCCAGCCATCGTGGTGATTGCCGCGCACCACCCATTCGTCGGGCAGCTCACTGCCCGGTATCCTGGCGATCACGTCGTAGATGGGCTTGAGGCTCCAGTCCGATTGCACCTGCATGTGGACCTTTGCCGGGCCCGGACCGATGTGATAGGTGATAGGCAGTGCGCCGCGCCAACTCGCGGGTGCGACCGGACCGCTGAGCGCGGCAAGCAGTGGCTGCGCGTCGGCGTAGGAGATCGGCAGCACCGGGATCTTCATCAGAGTTTTGGCTTCGGACAGCGGCAGACGCTGGGCATCCGCGGTGGCACCGACACCCGGTGTCAGCGGATCGCCGGAATAGATCGGGATGTCGGCCACCGATCCGCGCTGCACACCGTCGGCGGGACGCCATCCACCCAGTGGATAGGCGTCACCGAGGAAATAGCCATCGTCGCGCGGATCGGAATAGATCACGCAGCCGATCGCGCCGTGTTCGGCGGCGAGCTTGGGCTTGAGCCCGCGCCAGCCGCCGCGGTAGCGCGCGATCACGATCTTGCCCTTGACGCTGACACCGCGACGATCGAGCTCCTTGTAGTCCTCGGGCATGCCGTAATTGGCATACACGAGTTCGCCGCTGACATCGCCGTCGGCTCCATAGACGTTGTACGGCGGCAGGGCGCCCGCGCTCTTGTCCGAAGTCGCATCGCCCTTGATCGGCGGCTCATGCAATCTGGCGGTGAATTGCTTCGGTGCGATCAGCTGCAGCGATATATGCTTGGGGATCGGATAGAGCACGCTGAAGGTTTCGACACTCGCGTCCCAGCCCCAATCGCGAAACTTATGCAGCATGAACTCGGCGTTGGCCTTATCGTGCGCCGACCCGACCTGGTTCGGCTCGCTGGCCATCGTCTGCATCCACTCGCGCAGCTCCGCGGCATTGAGGTCAGCATCGAAGCGCCGCTCCACCGCCTGCTCATCGGGCGAGTGCGCGGCGCTGAACCCGAGCATCGCAGCACTCGTTGCCTGATCCATCGGCCCCGCCGCCGCCAGCCCGGCGCAAGTCAGAGTGCCGATGAGTGTGGAAAGTTTTTTGATCATTAGTGGTACCGCGGGATGAACGCCGGCAGTGCCTGGCGACGCGATGCGATTGCAGAATATGCGGTCGCCATCTTAACGCAGCCGCGGCTCTATGCGACGGGACGGCCCGCGGGACGGTCCGCGGGATAGTCCGCTCCGCAGCGCACGGAACAGGCGGCCGACGCCGAGCCAAACGCCAAGAAATATCGCCCACAGCGTGACACCGAACGCCAGCGCAAACACCGCACTCGGCAAGTCCAGCGTAAAGCCGGGCTGGTAACCGCCCCAGGTTGCGCGCAGCAGGGTCGTGTCGTGGTGGAGCAGAAGATAGCCACACTGATGCAGCAGATCGGTGTCGAGCGCCGCCAGCATCGCGCGCAGCCGCTCGGCGGCCTGCACCATCGACTGCAGCGCCGCGCCCTCCTGGTGAAAGGTCGCATCGGTGCTCTGCAGGTGGTAGTGAATCAGCTCGGCGAGGCTGCCACCATGATAGCGGTCCGCGATCGCCTGAAATGGCGACAGATCAGCCACCACCTGATCGAGTCGTCCACCAACGCGTTGCCGGTATTGAACGATAAAGCTCGGAATGCAGGCCGCCGCCACCACCGCGACGAGCAGCACGATGCGATCGAGAATGGCGCGCGCAATCTTCATGTTCTCTGGTGTCCGTCAGTGCGCGGCAAGCAGCCGCTCCGTGTAGCGCGCGATCAGATCGACTTCAAGATTGACACGGTCGCCGACCGCAAGCTCGGCGAGCGTTGTGACGGCCAGCGTGTGCGGCACCAGATTTACCTCGACCTCCTGTTGCTCGACCGCATTGACCGTCAGGCTCACCCCGTCGAGCGCGACCGAGCCCTTGCGCGCGAAATACCGTGCCAGCGGTTGCGGCACCCGGATACGAAAGCGCTGCGAGCGCGCCTCATCGGCGCGCGCACGGACTTCGGCGACGCCATCGACGTGCCCCGAGACCAGGTGGCCGCCAAGCGCATCGCCGGCGCGCAGCGCCGGCTCAAGATTGACGCGCCGCCCGACGCGCCAGTCGCCGATGGTCGTGAGCATGAGCGTCTCGCGCGACACGTCGGCGCTGAAGGCGCGCGGCTCGAACGCGACCGCCGTCAGACACACGCCGGCCACCGCGATACTGTCGCCGAGTGCGGCGTGCGACAGGTCGAGCCGATCGACGCCTACGGTCAAGCGTGTATCCCCGCCGAGCGTTTCGAGCGCAAGGATGCGGCCGACGTCCTGAATGATGCCGGTAAACATGCCGCCTAAACCGGCGCGACCGGCGCGACCGGCACGGCCGGCACGGCCGTCAGGCGCAGATCCGGCCCGACCGGCTTGCATTCGCTGAACTCCAGCCGCAGGCGCTGCTCGAGCTGCGAGATTTCCGGCAACTCTACCAGCGCTCGCGCCGTGGGCCCGAGCAGACTCGGTGCCAGGTAGACGATGAGCTCATCGACCAGCCGCGAGTACAGCAGCGCACCTGCCAAGCGCGCGCCCGCCTCGACCCAGATTTCATTCGCCTCGAGCTGTGCCAGCCGGCGCAGCACCGCTTCGAGTTCAAGTCCGCCCTGGGGCGCGCGTGCAACGGTCTCAACACGCACGCCACGGCGCTCGAGTTCGGCACGGCGCGCGGCGTCATTGCTGGCGGTGAACACCAGCGCCGGACCTTCACGGTCGAACATGCGCGCCTGCGGGGGTACCCGCAGCCCGCTGTCGAGCACGGCCCGCAGCGGCTGCCGCGTCGCGCCCTCGATCCGCACATTCAGCGCCGGATCATCGGCCAGTACCGTGCCGCTGCCGCTCAGCACCACGGAACTGCGGGCGCGAAACCGCTGCGCGTCCTCACGCGCGGCCCGGCCGGTGATCCACCGGCTGGCTCCATTGGCGAGCGCCGTGCGGCCATCGAGACTCGCTCCGAGCTTGACCCGGACCCAGGGCAAGCCGGTGAGCATGCGCTTGAAGAACCCCGGATTGAGCGCGCGCGCCTCAGCCGCCAGCACGTCGCCGACGGTATCGATGCCCGCGGCCCGCAACGCCGCCATGCCGGCGCCGCTGACCAGTGGATTCGGATCGTCGACCGCATACACCACGCGGCTGACACGCGCGGCGATCAGCGCCTGCACGCACGGCGGCGTGCGACCGGTATGGGCGCAGGGCTCGAGCGTCACATAGGCTGTGGCTCCCTGGGCGGCCTCTCCAGCCGCAGCCAGCGCGAGCACTTCAGCGTGCGCTTCGCCGGCGCGCTGGTGCCAGCCTTCGCCGAGGACGCGCCCGTTACGCACCAACACGCAGCCGACACGCGGATTCGGCTCGGTCGTGTAGAGGCCGCGCGCCGCGAGTTCCAGAGCCCGACGCATGTAGCGGGTGTCGCGCTCGCTCTGGGTGGCAATGCTGTCGGCATGTTCATTCATGATTTTGATTTCAAGGTTGCCGTCTCGCCCGGCAACAGCGGCAGCTGCTCCGAATCGCGTTGCTCTGCGCGCCGTCGTCGATGGTGCCGCAAGCGCTCGACCTCCTCGCGAAACGCCTCTGCGTCCTGGAAGCTGCGATATACCGACGCGAAGCGCACGTAGCCGACCTCATCCAGGTGTCGCAGCTCGTCCATCACGAATTCGCCGATCGTCCGGGCGGGCACTTCGCGTTCACCGAACACCCGCAACTTATGACAGATGCGGCTCACGGCCTGCTCGATCGCCTCGGCGCTGACCGGACGCTTCTCCAGCGCCTTGATCATGCCGTGGGCGAGTTTGCGCTCGTCGAAGGGTTCGCGGCTGCCGTCGCTCTTGATCACGCGCGGCATCAGCAGCTCGGCGGTCTCAAAGGTCGTGAAGCGCTCGCCGCAGCTCAGACACTCGCGCCGGCGGCGAATCTGACCGCCATCGGCGGCCAGCCGCGAGTCGGTTACCTTGGTTTCGACGTGGCCGCAGAAGGGACAATGCATCGACTGCCCGGGTCAGGGTTCAAGCCGCGTACACCGGAAATCGGCGACACAGCTCGATAGCCTGCGGCCGCACGCGCTCGATCGCACTGTCGGCGCCGCCGGCATCGAGGATGTCCGCGATCCATCCGGCGACCTTACGGATTTCGGGCTCGCGAAAGCCGCGGGTGGTTGCCGCCGGCGTGCCCAGGCGCAGCCCGCTCGAAATCATCGGCGGGCGCGGATCGTTCGGCACCGCGTTCTTGTTGACCGTGATATTGGCGCGTCCGAGCGCCGCGTCGGCATCTTTACCGGTGATATCGCGGCCCACAAGGCTGAGCAGCAACAGGTGGTTGTCGGTGCCGCCCGAGACGATGCCGTAGCCACGCGAGGCGAGCACCGCGCACATGGCGCGCGCATTCGCCACCACCTGACGCTGATACTGCTTGAAATCGGGCTGCAGCGCCTCGAGCAGCGCAACCGCCTTGGCCGCGATCACATGCATCAGCGGGCCGCCCTGCGTGCCCGGGAACACCATCGAATTGATTTTCTTGGTCAGCGCGTCATTGGCGCGCGCCAGAATCATGCCGCCGCGCGGCCCACGCAGGGTCTTGTGGGTCGTGGTCGTGACCACATCCGCGTACGGCAATGGGTTCGGATATTCCCCGGCGGCAACCAGGCCCGCTACGTGCGCCATATCGACGAACAGCAGCGCACCGACCTGGTCGGCAATGGTGCGCAGCCGCGCCCAATCGATGACACGCGAATAGGCCGAGAACCCCGCGACGATCATCTTCGGCTTGTGCTCGAGCGCCAACGCCTCGATCTGCTCGTAGTTGATCAGCCCGCTGTCGGGGTGCACGCCGTACTGGAAGGCATGAAACAGCAGACTCATGCCGAGAATCACGTCGCCCGGCGACAGCAATGCCAAGTACACCGCCGCATTCGCCTGTGAGCCCGAGTGCGGCTGCACATTTGCATAGTCGGCCCCGAACAGCTTCTTCGCGCGGTCGATCGCCAGCTGCTCGGCGATGTCGACGAATTCACAACCGCCGTAGTAGCGCTTGCCCGGATAGCCTTCGGCGTACTTGTTCGTCAGCGACGAGCCCTGCGCCTCCATCACCCGTGGACTGGCGTAGTTCTCCGATGCGATGAGCTCGATGTGATCTTCCTGCCGCTGCCGCTCGCCGTCGAGCGCGCGCTGGAGTTCCGGGTCAACATCCTTGATGAGCAAACGGTTCGAAAACATGAGGCAACTGCCTTTCGTGGTAAAACTCGGAATGAGCGGGAAAGGCGCGGGATTGTACCCGAACACGCTCGTTTCAGGCGGCGAGCTGGGCCTCCACCACACCGCACCAGGTACGGGCCAGATTGCCGCGATCGTACCCGCCGCCGCCCAATGCCAGTACGCGGCCGTGGCCCAGCCGATCAGCCAGCAGGCATAATTCGCGCGCTGCTCGCGCATGACAGGCGCTCGAGAGCTTCAAGTGCGTGATCGGATCGCCGGCGATACTGTCGGCGCCGCACTGCAGAATCATAAATGCCGGCGCGAAGCGCTCCACGTGGGCGAGCATGCCCGGCCACACCGCGTCGAACTCCGCTTCGCCGGCGCCGGCCGGGAGGGGTACGTTGAGCTTGGTGCCCGCGGCTGCCCCGCGGCCGATTTCCGCGTCGGAACCGGTGCCCGGATACAGCGACTGGCCGCTCTCGTGCAGATCGGCAATGATCAGATCCGGGTCGTCGTCGAAGGCGTAATAGACGCCATCGCCATGATGGGCGTCGATATCGACGTAGGCGATGCGCGCAAGCCCGTAGGCGCGCCGCAGATGCTCAATCACCACGCCGCAGTCGTTGAATACGCAGAATCCGGCGGCCCGGTCACGGGCGGCGTGATGCAGGCCGCCGATCGGCACAAATGCGCGCCGGCGCAAGCCGTGCATGATCCAGTCAGCCGCCACCAGGCTCGAGCCGACCACGCAGGAAGCGGCCTCAAACACGCCGCGGAATGCCGGCGTATCGCCCGCGTCCAGCCAGCCGCTGCCCGACTGCGAGCGCTCCATGACAAAATGGACGTACTCGGGCGTATGAAACAGCAGCAGCTCGGCCTCAGTGGCATCCCGCGGCTCGAGCAGCGCGACCTGGGCGCCCAGACCGCGCTGCTCGAACTCGCGCACAAAGGCGCCGTGGCGGTCCGGACCGAAAGGGTGGCCGTCGCCAAAGCCGTAGCGGGCCAACTGCTCGCCGAGCACGACTGCAACCTCAGGGCCTGTGGCGTTCAAGCGCTATGCTTCGAGCTTCGAGCTTTGAGCCTGCGACACTGCAGACCACGGCAAGATATCACAGCGCGGTAGCACCGCACCCAGGCGTTCATCGATAATGCGCGCCCTCCGCCGCCGCTGAACTGGAGCCCCATGGCGCAATACATTTACACGATGAATCGGGTCTCGAAGATAGTGCCCCCCAAGCGCGTCATCCTGCGCGACATCAGTCTGTCGTTTTTCCCCGGCGCCAAAATCGGCGTGCTCGGCCT
>JBEKRP010000034.1:0-31269 GCA_049518595.1 Steroidobacteraceae bacterium | reverse complement strand
TAGGGCTCAAGGCCGAGTTCCTTCAAGCGCGCACGTATTGCTCCCATCTGCTCGGGCTTGGTCCCTGACTCGATGATGGACGAGACGAAAGCCGCAAATTTTGGCTCCTCCCAGCCGACCTCTTTGGACAGCTCGACATGGATGAAATCAAATCCATACAGCGGGTGATTCTTGTTCTCGATGCGGCCATACATGTGCACGCCGCAACCGGTGCAGGCATGGCGCTGAATCGCCGCGCTGGAGTCCACGACCTTGAGCTTCTGCGCATTGGCGGTAACGCTGAGCTTGTCTCTGGGCACCACGCCGACTATCGAGAAGGTTGCGCCCTGAGGCTTCCAGCATTTGGTGCAGCCGCACGCGTGATTGAAAGCAACATTCCCGGAAATCTTGACCGTCACAGGTTGCTGCGCGCATTTGCAGGTCAGCGTCCCGCCGGCGAAGTTCGGAATGCCTTTCTTTACTCCATGATCAACGGACGGGTGAATTGACACTGTAGCCATGATTGTTTTGCCTCGCTTCTGAATTAAACACGATGACCATATTCTCAAACAAGCTCGCGACTGCCCGGGCCGCCGTTGAAACCGTGGCGCACGAGCCCGTGTCGATGCATCTTGCGATACATCGTACGGCGACTGATATGCAAACGCGCCGCGGCGGCGCTGACATTCCATTGGCATCCCTCGAGCGTGCGTCGCAACGCGTCACGTTCCGCACCGCTCAGTACGCTCTCGCCGTGCGCGTCGAGGTCGGTGTGCTGGACCTTGCTGCTGGGCGTGGGCGCTGCCGCGCCGCCGCCCAGCCAATCTTCGCTGAAGTCGTCCAGGGTCAGGCGATCGGAAGTCCGCAGCGCCAGCATCGTGCGCACCACATTGCGGACCTGCCGAACATTGCCGGGCCACGAATGGCGAACGAGCCGCTCGAGCAGAGCCGGATCGATGTCGACCGCCGGACCCGAACCGGTCTCGCTTTGCAACAGCTTGCGAATCAGATCGGCGCAATCAGTGCGCTGCCGCAGCGGCGGCATTCGCACGGTAATGCCGTTAAGTCGGTAATAAAGATCTTCGCGGAACAGGCCTCTGGCGATCAAATCGACCGGGTCGCGCTGCGTGGCGCTCAGGATGCGCACGTCTACGCTGACGACTTTGTTGCCGCCCAGCGGCATCACTTCGCGATCTTCGATCACATTGAGCAGACGTGCCTGCAGCGGCAGCGGCATATCACCGATCTCGTCGAGAAACAGGGTGCCGCCGTTGGCTTGCAGGATTCTTCCCATGCTGCCTTCGCGAGTCGCACCGGTGAAGGCGCCTGGCTTGTGTCCGAACAGTTCGCTCTCGATCAGGTTCTCCGGGATGGCCGCGCAGTTTACCGCGACGAAGGGCTTGTCAGCGCGGCGACTGGCATTATGGATGGCGCGCGCGCAGTACCCCTTGCCGGTACCGGTTTCGCCGAGCAACAGCACTGAAATGTCGCGATCCACCACGCGGCGCAGGATATCGACGTTATGCATCATCGCGCGATCCGCGGAATGCAGGTAGTCGAGCGAACCCCGATTCTCCGCCGCCGGGGGTGCCGCCGCCGGGGGTGCCGTCGCCGGGGCTATGACGCTGGCACGCCGCATCGGCTCCGCCGGCGCGTGCACGGTCGCAAACCATCGCCGTTCGCCGAGCGAAGCCGACAGTGCTTCCGGTCGAAAACCATGCCGAGCGGACAGCTGGACCAATGCGCCGAAGCTGGTATCGAGGACCCGATCCACGCGTTGTCCGCACAAGGACTCGTGATCGCGAAGCCCGAGCAGCTTGAGCGCGCCGCGATTGGCGCCCCTGACGATGCCCTGGTCATCGAATGCCAGTACTCCTTCACCGGGCGTGCTGACAAATTCCGCACAGCGGTGAAACCGCAGCAGATGGAACTCCCTGCAGGCGGCCAGAAAAACGCGGTTCTCCACATTCTGGGCGGCCATGTCGACCAACGCCAGGGTGTGGGTCTGGGTATGCGATGAGGCGCCCGAGATGTCGAGTGCGGCGAGCAGCTGGCCACGCATATCGAATATGGGCGCCGCGGAGCACGTGAGCTGCGTATTTTGCTCCAGGAAATGATCGGTGCGGTGTATGAGGATGGAACGTTGGGTCATCAGGCACGTTCCCATACCGTTGGTGCCCATCTCGCGCTCGCTCCACATCACGCCTTCGCGAAAGCCGCAGCGGCGAGCCGTAGCCGAGAACCCGGGATCGCCGACATAGCTCAGGATGACCCCATCGCGGTCGGTCAGCATGATGCTGTACTCGGAATGCTCCATCAGCTTTCCCAGACCTTCCATCTCGATACGGGCGATCGCCAGCACCACGCCCAGGCGCTCCCTGCGCGCCTGCAGGTCAGCGGGTTCGACCGTGTTGGGTCGCTTGCTCTCCTGCGGGTCGAGCGAGTAGGTGTTGATGCAGCGGTCCCACGAGGCGCGCACGACTTCATCGACCGGCAGCCCGGCGCCATGTCTTCGGACCACATTGCCTGCGTGTTCCGCCTGAGCCTGGCTGACCGGTCGTGCTCGCATCATGCTGAACTCCCCCCGGGTCTATTTCTATTATGGATTCGCAGGCTCCGCCAAAGCCGGACACCCGAACTTGCACTCGGGCGCACCGTGATAATTGGAGCGAACAAACGCGAGGATGCGCCAGAGATCGTCATCCGTGGCGATGGTGGTGCCCATCGCGGGCATCGGTCCGACGACGTTTTCGCGACCCTTGCGCGTGTAGCCCTTACTCTGCAGTGCGTCCGTACCCAAGGCAACCAGCCTGAACAATGTATCGTCGTCGCCGCCGTACACCCAGATGTCGTTGGTCAGCGCGGGACACATACCGCCGCCGCCGTTGCCGCCGTGACAGCCGTTGCAGCCGGCGCGAAAGTAGGCCTTACGCCCAGCCTCGACCGCAGCCGCGTCGTCGTCTTTATAGGGGTTCTTGAGCTGCCCCTTAGGTGCGGCATTGGCGCGTTGCACAGGAGTCATTGCGCCAGCGGGGGCCGCCGCCGGAGCTGCCGCGGACGACTGCGGTGCCGTGGCCTGTTCGGCGCCGACGGCCGAGATCGCCAACAATGCCAGACAACCGAACAACATGCTCTTGAACACTACTCACCCCGGTTTCTCTTTAAGTTGATTCGTCTCGAGCAATTCTAGGTCCCGGTAGGTCCCGGAATCGAAGCGGCAGACCCCTGCTGCTCGTCCAGCAGTTTGATCACCGCCTGATGACCCTTGGCGCGCGCGATCGACAGCGCCGTGTCGCCGCGCTCACTTTGCGCCCCGATGTTCGCACCCGAGCGCACCAGCAGCGCCACCAGGGTCGTTTGGCCGTCGGCCGCAGCAACCATGAGTGCGGTGACACCGCCCGCATTGCTCGCGTTCACATCGGCGCCCTTCAGAATCAAAGCCTGCGCCGCGGCCTCTGAACGTCCAGCCACGGCGAGCATCAGGGGAGTGTAGCCTGCGTCCCCCATCGGGTGCCTATAGTCCGCGCCCGCATCGACCAGCGCCACCGCCGCCGCGTCTTTGCCATATTCCAATGCGATGGCCAGCGGCTTGAGATTGCCGGGGCCAGCGAAATTCGGGTCCGCCTTGTGGGCGACCAGCAGCTTGATGGACGCGGCATCATCGGTCCATGCGGCGGTCATCAGCGGCGACCAGCCGTCGCGATCCGTCACGGTGACGCTGGCTCCGTGGTCGAGTAGATACTTGATCATCGGCTCCCAACGCCTGACCAGGGCGTGGTGCAACGGAGTCTCACCCTGCAGATCCTGGGCGTCGATCGACGCGTGCTTCTTTTCCAGCAGATAGGCGACACGGAGCATGTCATCGGCGATGACCGCGTCGCTGAGTTCCATATCGACGTTGGCGCCATGAGCGAGCCAATTGTTCAGCATCGCGATCGTGACGGTCTGCTTCTCATGGCCAGACGGTTCCGGCGGTGCCGCTGCGGGCTTGTACGGTCCATGCGACGGCAGATCCCCGCTGATCAGACAGGTGTCGCAGTGCACCAGCGGCACGCCAAAATCGGTCAAGATCGAATGAATCGTGTCACGCTGATCGTGCAGCGCCTGTTCCAGCCGCGCCAGCAGCTCCCGGTCGCTGCTGCGCACTGCGAGAGCCATGTCGAATTCCATCGGCACGGCATCTTCCATCAGATTGACGGGCTTGAGGGTCAGCGGCGCATGTTTCATCGCCTTGTAATATCCCGCAAAGGGTCCCCACACCGCGGCGATGTCGAGCTGTCCGTCGATCACCTGCTGCACCTGGTAGCCGGGCTGATGCTCCGGCACCAGATCGGCGTCGTGACTGAGGTAGTGAATAAAGACGTTGCCAATCACATCGTGCTCGGCGAGCGCTTCGCGGATCGCCGAGGTCTGGTAGACGCCCACCTTGAGTCTCTTCAATCGGGGATCGTCGAGATTCTTGATCGCAATGCCGCGATCGTTTCGGTACGCCAGGACAAAGGTCGTGCGATACACGGGCGTGCTCGTGAGCACGCGCTCTGAGTCCACCGGCATGTCGAGCATCAGGTCGCATTCGTCCGCGTAGAGCGTCGTTCGGGTCAGCCCGCGCTCGATTGTCGGCCGGAAGTAGTACTCGACCTTGGTGCCGAGGGCCTGCGCGAGTACGACCGCGATCTTGTTCTCAAGACCCTCCCCGGCCTCGTTGGAGAAAGGCATATTGCCGGGGTCGGCGCATACCCTTAAAGCCGCTCGAGCCTCAATGGGCACGGCGATCGCCACCGCACCTATGATCAACGTACCGACCAGCATCGGTCCAATTCGAATCCGCATAACCCAATGTCCCCGCAACGCCGTATTGCGGCGCATTACCTTTCAAATATCACGTGCAAAGCATATCCCTCAAAAGGACGCGCCCGGTGAAAGCACCGGGCGCGTCCCGAACCACCTCGCTGTATCCCATCCTTATTCGACGCGGAAGGTGTACAGCGTCCCTCCCATCGGGATCTTGTCGAGGTTCGCCGCCTTGGTCATGGCGGTGGCGCCAATCGCGCCGAACTTGTCGCTCAGATCAAGCCCTGCAGTCACCGGCAGGCCGATCCAGCCGCCGATGCCGCTCCAGATGGAAACGTACTGCTTGCCGGCGATCTTGTAGGTGATCGGGTTTCCGATGATTCCCGAGCCCAACCGGCGCTGCCAGAGCACCTTTCCGTTGGAACGGTCCACGGCTCTGAAGTCGCCGTTCAGGCTGCCATAGAAGGCCAGCCCGCCGTCGGTCACCAGCGCGCCGCCCCAGTTCGGATAGGCGTCTGGAATTTCCCAGACCGTCTCGCCGGTCAGCACGTTGAACTTCTTGAACTTGCCAGTGACGCCCGGCTTCTCCGGGTACATGTAGACATTGGCAAACACGTACACGGTGCCCTGCTGGGTGTGCGAGCGCTCTTGCGGCTCATCTTCCATGCACCAGTTGTTGGTCGGGCAGTACGCCATTCCGGGCTCGCTCGGATCGATCGCACAGGGCTGCTGATCCTTGCCACCCATGGCTGACGGGCACGCTTGCACGTTGCCGCCCGGCCCGAACGGTGAATGCTCCTTCACCTTGATGGGCCGGCCGGTCTTCATGTCGATCTTTTCCGCCCAGTTGACGGTCACGAACTTGTTGGCGCGCAGCAGCGTGCCGTCAGTACGATCGAGGACATAGGCGAAGCCGTTGCGATCGAAGTGGATGAGCACCTTGCGAGCCTTGCCGTCGACCGTCAGGTCTTCGAGCATCAACTCATTAATGCCGTCGTAGTCCCACTGGTCGAACGGGGTCATCTGGTAGGCCCATACGGCCTCACCGGTGTCGATCTTGCGCGCGAAGATCGTCATCGACCATTTATTGTCCTGTTTGCCATTGTTGCACTCTTCGTGCGTCTTGAAGGAGCAGCGATACGACGGGCTCCACAGGCCGGGATTGCCGGTCGAGGTGTACACGAGCTTCAGGTCAGGATCGTAGCTGTAGAAGCCCCACTGTGCGCCGCCGCCGCGCTGCCATTCATCGCCAGGATAGCTGTGAATGCCTACGTCCGAGCCGGCCACGCCGTATTCCGGGTGCGCCTTGTTGGTGTCCTTCGTCAGACACACATCCTTGTCGCTGCCGGTGCTGAAGCATTCCCAGACCTTCTTGCCGGTCTGCAGGTCGTAGGCGGTCAGCCGGCCGCGCGCGGCGAACTCATCGCCGCCGAACCCGATGACGACCTTGCCGTCTGCAATGATCGGCGCCGGGGTAATGGTCTCACCCTTGTCCGGGTAGGCACTTTTAACGACCCAGACTTCCTTGCCAGTCTTGGCGTCGAGGGCGATCAGGAAGCCGTCCAGGGTGCCGAACACGAGCTTGCCGTCGGCATAGGCCGGGCCACGGTTGACCGTGTCGCAGCAGGCCCGCGGTACCGCGGACTCGTCGCGATTGGTGGTCTTCTTATAATTCCAGATCTCCTTGGGGTGATCCGGATCGGTCAGATCGAGCGCCTGAATGATATTCGGCCAGCCGCTCTCCATGTACATCATCGGCGTGTCGCCAACATCGACGACCAGAGGCTGACCTTCATGTCCGCGTAGTGTGCCGCTCGACTGCGACCACACCATATCCAGTTTGCTGGCGTTGGTGGTGTTGATGTCCTTTAGCCGGCTGTGCCGCGTGGAGGCCTGATCGCCGCCCGGCGCCGCCCAGAGATCGGGATTTTTGGCGCGGTCGGTGACCTCATCTCCGATTGCCGCGGCACAGGACCCTCCGAGTGCCAGAATGGCACAAATCGTCCATAGCCTTCCACGTTCGAATCGCATACGCCGTTCTCCTCAATTCGAGTTATATCGTTTCGCTCTAAACGTTGTAACGGTAAGCATTGCCACCACCCCGCCCGTCCACGCTTGCGAGCGCAAACGCAGCCAGTGCATGGCCTCGCGACCGCTCATCCCCTAGCAGGCCTCGTGCCAGCTTGCGCCTATTCTACTAGAGCGCGACCACTATCATACCCTTATCTGCGGCGTTCGGAGATTACGAATTCAGCTGCCTGTGCTTGAGCGTCGCGTCCGCCACAGACTTGCGCCAGAATTGGCACAGGAGAATGGGGTTGCATCAGGGCTGAACTTGTGCTGCGTCGACCATCTCGTCATACGCGCGGTTGGTCAGCGCACAACATGACGATGGATCATGCTCAAGCCTGCCTGAGCGTCGGCATGCGCCGGGTGACAGGCGCTGGTGGGTCGGGGGCCTGCGAATTCCAACGGGCGGCGAGGCGGCGCCAGCTCAGAGTCTGCAACCGCGGACCGGAACGAGCTGGTGATCGTTCGAATGGAATCCGGCCGTATTGGCAGCGATCGGCTGAAAAGCAAGCGGCGCGGGCGCCGTAGAGCGCGCCCGCGCCGCAGTTTCCCACACCTTAATCAGCGCTCGCAGTCGGCTCAGAATCCAAGGAACGCGCCGATGTTAACTGTGTTGGCAGTGTCGCTGCCTCCGTTCTGCGCTTCACTCCTCATGTTGCTGTACTCGGCCAGCAGAGTCAGGTTCTTCGTCATCGAGTAATACAACCCGCCCGTGACCTTGCGGTTGCTCCTGACGAGGAAGTCCGAGTCGGCAGCATTGGCTCTGTCGAGCTTGCTGTCGCCGTAGTTCACGCCGAGCTTCAGCGGACCAAACTTATAAGTCACCTGGCCCAGGTAGCCGCCCGAGTCACGCGCGTGGCCCAGGCCGTCGTCCGAATATGCGAACAAGCCGGTCGTGCCCAGGCCCCTGCCATGATAGTAATAACCGATGACTTCCAAGTCCTGCACATCGAGCCTGCCAAATACGTCGAAGCCAGTACCCGTGTAGCTATAGTGAGTAGCCGCCGTGCCGTCGGTGTCGTAGTCCTGCTGCTGAGTGATGGCGGTCGCAGAGACATAGAGCTTAGTGCCATCAGCGATGGGCAGGGTGTACGTGACCTTGCCGTGAAAGCCCGGCGCTTTCTTGGTCTCTATGATATCCCCATTGGTCAGCGAATTGATCGGATTAAAGGCACCAGCGGTGAGGTTGAAGCCTGCGATGTCCGGGGTCGTGTAATCGATCTGCGCGAGCCAGTCGGTGTAGATGTAGCCTAAGCCAATGCCGCCGAGTGTCGTATTGCCCGGTGCAAACGAGGCGGCACCGCCAGGCCCGCCCACGCCGATCAGGGTCATGTCATTGAGAATCGCGTCGCCGCCGAACAGGCCAATCTGTCGGCCGACAAGGACGGTACCCACGTCCTTGTTGCCGAACGTCAGATACACCTGGCGAACGTCCAACCCGGCGGTTCCCAATGCATCGTTCGTGCCCGCGCCATTCGGGAAGCCGCCCGAGTGCGTGTCGATACCGGTATAAAGGCCAAAGTGCGCCGCGATGTCGAAGCCGTCCTGTGTCGTCGCGATACCGAAGGTGATGGCCCCGGGCAGTAGGCCATTATCGACGCTCGATACGTCCCTGCCGTTGCCGCCGCCGACGCAGGTCAAACCGCCGACAACCGGCGCTGCCGGATTTGCTGCGGTGTTGGTTGCGCACCTCGAATAGACATAGTCCCCATTGACGTTGCCGGCGACCGACAAAGTGTATTTGCCGTCCGACGTCGAAAAATCCACCGCCATGGCCGGCGCCATCAGCAAGGGCAGGAGGGCGCCAGCTATCCATGGCCCTCGATAACGCTGTGATACAAAAATATTCTTCATTGAATGACTCCACTTGTTGTCTTCCCGCGACGCCGGCTGGCAGCCGTGCTGCAAGCCAGCAACCTGCTTGGATGCAGGAACCCCGTAACCTTGAAGCAAGCGACGTGCCAATCAATGTTGTGTTGAAGCCACGCCCCTGCTGATGTCAAACAAAGGCTTAACGGCCGAAATTCTACGCGCAAATTCATCCCGGTGTCAAAAAGGCTACAGTATGGCGCGCGGGTGGAACCAAAGCGCCGCAGTAGCCCAGGTCGAGGACTTCAGCGATACCGCAGCCAACGCGCGGCCAGGGGTGGGACAAGAATCAGACTGACGAGGGTCGAGGACACGAGCCCGCCGAGGATCACCACGGCCATCGGGCCTTCGATTTCGTGGCCAGGCTGCCGCGACTGAATGGCCACGGGCAGCAGGGCCAGGCCTGTCAGCAATGCGGTCAGCAGCACGGGCGTGAGCCGTTCTTCCGCGCCGCGTAGCGCGGTCAACGGGCTCCACGGCTGATTTTCGACCCTGACCAGATGGTCGTAATGCGATATCAGGAGAATCGTATTGCGGGCCGCCATGCCGAATAGAGCCACGAAACCGACCATCGCACCCAGTGACAGCGAACCCCCGGTCAGGGCGACGGCCGCCACGCCGCCGAGCAGCGTGCTCGGCAGCGCCACCAGCACCAGCAGAACGTGCCGGCTCTGACCAAAGCCGAGCGCCAGCAACAACACGATCAGGACGAAGGCGGCCGCCGAATGCAATAGCAGCTCGCGCGCGGCCGCCGCCTGAGCGGGGGCCGTACCGCCGTAGCGCAGGTAGACGTCCGCAGGCAGCTTGACCTTCGCGGCGACGGCCTGGCGTGCCGCCCGAGCATAGCCCGCCTGGTCGGTAGTCTTCGGATTGGCGACCACCACCTGCCGACGAAGTCCGTCTTCGTGGTCGATGAGGCTGCGCGCGGAAACCATATCCAGTGCCGCCACCGACGACAGTGGCACCAAGGCCCCCTGGCGACCGCGCAACACCAGATCGCGCACGGCTTGCGGTGTGCCGTCGACGCCAGCGATGCGCAGCACAATCGGCACGCTGCGATCGGATTGATTGAGTTCCGCCGCCACCGTACCGTGAAACGCGGCGTTGACGGTCTTCAGGACATCGGCCGCCTCCAGGCCGTACAGCGCCAGCTGATCCGGATGCATTTCAAGGCGCAATTCCGGTTGCCGCGGCGGCACCTCGAGTCGGACGGTGCCGCTCTGCGGCCACTGCCGCAACACCTGGGCAATTTCGCCGGCGACCTGATCGTCGGCATCCAGATCGGGACCGAACACGCTGACGAAGAACGGCGCCACTTCGCCCGACAACGTCTCACCGATGCGTTCAGCGAGCACCGAGTAGATTTCAACCAGCTGATTCGGAAAGTCGTCGAACACGTCGCGAACCTTGGCCTCGATCTGTTCGGCCGTGAATCCCCGCGACCGATCGAGCTGAATCTCGAATTCGCTCTTGTTCGGCGCATCCGGATCCTGACCGTTCTCCGCACGACCAATCTGCTCGGCCACGCTCTTGATGCCGGGAATCGCGGCCAGGCGCTCGGCGATGTGTCGACCTACGCGCGAGGTCTCAATCAGCGAGATGCCGGGCCGCAGCGCGGCATGGGCGATCAGGTAGTCTTCACGAAAGTCCGGCAGTAAACGTGAGCCGAGCAGCGGCAGCAGCACTACGCCGGCGGCCCCGCACAGCAGCACCGCCGCCAGCACCAGACCCGGACGCGCCTGCAGACGCAGGATCGCCCATTGTTGCAGTCGCTTGCAGCGGCGCAGCCATCCGGCCTCCTCGCGCGGCGTGTAGCTGTTCATCAGCAGCGCGCATAGTGCCGGCGTCGCGCTCATCGCCACCAGCAGCGACAATCCGACCGCGACCAAGAATGCGGTCGCCAGCGGCCGGAAGAATGCACCCTGCAAACCCGACAGCATCAGGATTGGCAGGAACGCCACGGCTACTGCCGCGGTGGCATAGAACACCGGCTGCCTGACTTCGAGGGAGGCGCCGAGCAACAGCGCCCGAACATCCACCCCCGCGGGTGCGCCGCGTCGACGGCGCGTAATGTTCTCCACATCGATGACGGCATCATCGACCACGACGCCTAAAGCGACCACCAGGCCGCCTAGGCTCATCGTATTGAGCGAGATGCCGCGGCTGGTGAGTATCCAGATGGTCGCGAGCAGCGACACCGGAATTGAACTGAACGACACGAATGCACCGCGCCAGTCCCGAAACGTCAGCAGCAGCAGCACGACCACCAGCACCGCGCCGATCAGCAGCGAATTGCGCAGCTTCGCGATCGCGCTCTCGATGAAACTCGCCGGCCTGAGCAGTGCGCGGTGATACTGCACACCGCGCAACGCCAGTTCGGGTGCCAGGGTTTCCAGGCGCTGCTCCAGATCGTGCGTGACATCGAGCGTGTTGGCGCCATATTGAGTCGACGTCTCGACCAGGATTCCAGGACGACCGCCGATGATCGCGTCGCCAAAACGCGGCGCCGCATCGTCGCGCACGCTGGCGATATCCCCGATGCGCAGCGGCGCACCGTTCTGCGCCGCCACCGCCGCCTGGGCCAGCGACTCGAGCGAGGCCCCCGGCGGCTGCGCCTGCAGCACGATGCGTTGCGTCGCGGTCTCGAGATAGCCGCCGCCGATCAACTGCGTGGCGCGGCGGACCGCGTCGTCGACATCGTCGAGCGTAACGCCGGCCGCCTGCAGCTTGAGTGGGTCGATCAGCAGCTGCCGCTCGCGCGAGTCGCCGCCGAAAATCTGCGCCTGCGCCACGCCGGGCACCGCGAGAATCTGCGGCTTGATAGTCCAGCGGATCAGGTCGCGCAACTCGATCGGCGACAGGCGCTCGCTGGTGAAACCGAAGTGCAGCAGATATTCCATCGACGAACTCAGCGGCGAGAGCAGCGGCGGCCCGACACCGCTTGGCAGCAGCGAACTCGCGTCGGCCAGGCGCTCGGTGATGACTTGTCGCTGCCGGTACGGATCGCCCTCGCGACCGAATACCACTTGGATCGCCGATAGACCCTGACTCGAAGTGGAACGCACGGCCGCGACGTTTTCCGCCCCGGCGAGCAGACCTTCGAGCGGCCGTGTCACCAACGATTCGACCTGAGTGGCGTCCAGACCCGGTGCCTCGGCCTGCACCAGCACGTGCGGAGGTGCGAAGTCCGGAAACACGTCGAGTCGGGCGTTGAGCAGAGCGTAGCCCCCCATGATGGCGATCAATAAGGAAAGCGCGGTAACGATCCTCGGAAAGCTAAGCGACCCGCGAACGATGGTGGCAAGCATGGGCGCTAGTCGTGTTCCTCTTCCGCGGCCGAGAAAGTACTGATGCCTTGCAGCGACCACAGGACGCCGGCGCCCTGCACGACGATGCTGTCGGTGCGACCGAGACCGTCGACCAGCCAGCCATCTCCCACACGCACCAGCAGCCTGACCGCCACTGGCGCGTATTGAGACTTATCGGCACCGCTCGCTGTGATTTCGCGGAAGACATAGGCGCCCCGCTCTCCGTACAGCAGCGCCGTGGCGGGCACCAGCACTCCGCCCACCGGTGCAGTTTGCAGCCGCACGTGCGCCCGGGCCCCGGGTCCCAGGCCTTCGGGTCTGTGGTCGATCTGCAGCAGCCAGCCGGTACTTTGCGACTGTGGATCGGTTCGTGGCAGTGCTCCGAGCACGCGCGCCGCCACGCTGACGCCGTCGACGACCACCAGCGCGCGCGGGGCGATAGTGCTGAGCAACTGGTGGCCCGGCACGTCGGCGCGCACCAGCAGGTGTCGACCGGCGCTCAGTGCGTCGATCAGGTCGCGTCGACTCGAGTTGCTCAAAGCAGCGACCGGCCCCCATTGCAGCCTGAACGTCGCCGCCGCAGTCCGCGCTTGCGCGGCCGCCTCAATCGCCAGCGAACGAGACGCTTGCAGCGCCTTGAGCGATGCGTCCGCATTATTGCGGTAAAGACTTTCCAATCGCGCGACGTCCGCCGCCGCCGCGTCGGCCGCGGCCTGAGTGCTGTCCATTCGGCCCGCATCGGCCACCAGTGCCACCGGATCGAGCACCAGCCCGTACGCCTCGATCTGCGGTGGACTCGACATCTGCATCGGATGGTCGATGCGAATGCCCACTGCCTGTTGCTGTGATTGAGTCAGCGCAAAGGTCCCGGAGTTGTCTTGCTGCATCGACGGCTTGGCGTCGTCATCCGTGTCTTCCGCGCGGCTCGCGCCCGCCACGAGCATCACCAACCACAGCAGTCGGACCGGCCGATTCATGATTGCGGACTGGCGCCGAGGGGCAGTTCGCTCTCGGAGCCCTGTAGCGGCCGGCGATAGGCATCCTCGAGGGCGGCAAAGGCGGATTCCGCATCGTAGGCCGCCGCGAGCAATAGCAGTCGCGCCTCGGTGGCTGCAACCTCCGCCGTCACCAGGCTGGCGCGATCGCCGGCGCCGGCAGCGAGCCCGCGCTGCTCGGCTGCATGCTGTCGATCCGCGATCGCGACCACACCCGCCGCGTCATCCCACGCAGTCCGCGCCCGGGGCCACGCAAGCTCAGCGCGATCGATCTGCTCAAACAGCTCCGCCTGCACCGCGATCAGATGCTGGCCCGCGGCGTCGCGCCGCGCGACCGCTTCGCCAATCGGTCCCTGGTGAAAGTTGAACACCGGCACCTCGAAATCAAGGCCCAAGGCAGTCTCCTGCGTGAAGCCGTTGAGCGGGTCCTCGCGCACGCCATTGCCGCCCCAGGCATAGCCCGGCGTCAGATGCATCTCCGGCCAGCGCTTCGCGACCTCGCTCTGCAAGCTGATCTCGGCGAGGTCGTATTCGCGTACCGCGCGAACGATCTCGGGGCGTCCGATCAGCGCCGCACCACGCCAGTCGCCCGACCGCGCCGGTGCCAGCGCGCCGATGTCGGCCCAGCCATTCCATTGCACCGGAATCGCATCGAGCGCCGCCACCGGCACGCCGACCGCAGACGCCAGGCGCGACACGGCGTCAACGCTGCGTGCCTGTGCGCGTCGCAATCGCTGCTGGGCCCGGGATAATTCCAATTCGTCCGCCAGTATCTGCGTGCGCGAGATGTCGCCGGCATCCGCGCGCGCTCGATCGGTGGCGAGCAGCGTCTGGCGCTCTGCGATCAACGCCTCAAGCAGCGCCGACTCATCGCGCGACGATGCCACATCGAGCAGCGCCTGTCGAAGCGCGGCGCGCACCAGCCAGATCGACTCGGCCAGGTCGGAGTTCGCCAGAGCCGTTTGTACGGCGGCATAGTGCATGGCGCGCGCGCGATCGCCGGGGCGGCGCAGCAGAAAATCCAGCGACAACCCGTACAGCCAGGCTGCGCTACGGGCGGCGGTACTGACGTATTCCGCAAATAAATTCATCGTCGGGTTGGCACGTTGCGCCGCCGTACGCTCGGCGGCCGCGGTGGCGGCGACTCGGGCCCGGGCCTCGGCGAGCTGCGGATTGAGCTGCAGCGCCGCGCTGAGCCATTGCGCTCGATCCCAACCCAGCGACGGCGATGGCAAATCGGGCGCGAGCTGGTCGAGCCGCCGCGCGGTGAACGCAGCAGCCGTGTTCGATGGATCGACCGGCGCGGGACCAGGGGCGGTGACACAGGCGGCGAGCACGGCCACTGGCAGCGTCGCGAGGAATTGCTGTCGTTTGCGTGACTTCATATATCGCAGCGCCCGCCTGCACCGCCGCACTGCCGGGAAGCCTCCCCCATGCGCGGCAGTATAAAGCGCCGCTATCGGCCTCGCTGTTCCCCGCCGTGGGCTGTGCCATTGCTGACACATGGCTTGGCAATTCGATTGCGACGGCCCTAAGTTTGCTCACCAGCACTGGAGTTCGCGCTCGTATGCAGAAAACGCTGCTCTATTTATGGCTCGATCTATGGCTCCGCGCCACGCTTGGCGTGTTGTCGCCTGCTGCGGCGGCCGCCGACAAGGCCCGATGCCGTGCAAAGCGCCAGCCGCGTAGACGCCGACAAGGTTCGCTCAATCCGGGCGGATCAGCCGATTCGATCCGCCGCCGGCGCGGCGCGCCGCCCCGCTTGCTGAGCCTCGTGCCACTGCACCAATTGACTCAGATGAATGCGCTCGTCAGGCGTTGCGCCCGGCGGCCGATCCCAGCCCTGCGCGCGGCCCAGCGAGGGACCCACGGCCAATGCACCCTCAACTTCGGCGGTGGCAAAATAGAAACTGCGCACGACCACGACCGCGACGCCTGCGGCCCGAGCCGCAGTCACGCCCGCGGGGGCGTCCTCGATCGCAAGTGCTTCATCCGGCCGCAAGCTCAGAGTATCCAAGGCCCGGAGGTAGGCCTGAGAATCGGGCTTTTTTCTTGGCGCATGCTCCGCGCACACCACGGCGGCGAATTTCGACCGCCAGTCCGTGCCGAGGCGCGCGCCGAGCAGCGCGGCGACATTGGCTGCGCTGGTGGTCGTGACGATACCCATCCGCATCCCTGCCCGCGCGCAATCGTCGAACAGTTCGGCGACGCCGGGACGCAATGGCAGTGCCCCGCCGGAGACGATTGCGGCATAGAGCTCATTCTTCAGTCGGTGTATTTGCTCGGCCAGAGCCGCACGCCGCTCGGGATCCGGCGGCGCCCGTAGCTGGCGCTCCATGTCATGCAGCAGACGCTCGCGACCACCGGCCACGGCGAGCAGCTCACCGTAGCGTGTTTCGCTCCATCGCCAGGGAACCTCGAGCGCCTCGAAGGCGCGGTTGAATGCCACCAGATGGCCGTCGCGCTCGGTCTCCGCCAGCGTGCCATCAACGTCCCATAGAATGGCCTTGAGCATCGATCGCCAGGCCGCTCGCTTAGATCGCCTGCCGCGCGCGCGCCGGTCAGGATGGGGCCACCACGCCCGATCATCTCGCGCACCTGCGCCTGCGCCAGCGTCCCGAGCCGCTGCTCGGCCAGCGCCTCGTTCAGCGCCGCGGTGATGGCGTCGACGGTGTCGAGCAGGGTGCCATCCAGATCGAACAGCACGGCTTGCAGCGCTACGCCCCGCCATCGCGGCAGGGGGCAACCGCAGCGCCAGAAATTATGGCCGCACCCCGCGCTGTACCAGCGCGCGCGCGCGCTCGGTGATGGCCGGCACGGTCAAGCCGAGCGCGTCGGCCACCTGTGCCGCCGGAGCCGATTCACCGAAGCGATCGATGCCAATCACGTCGCCGTCGAAGCCGGTATAGGCGCGCCAGTATTTGGTCACACCGGCCTCGATGGCCAGCACCGGCACGTCGCGCGGCAGAACCTTGGCCCGATACTGTGCGTCCTGGACGTCGAAGTCGCTGCAGCTCGGCATCGATACGACGCGCGCGCCGATGCCCCCTGCCGCCAGCGCATCGCGGGCGCGCATCGCGAGCCCCACCTCGGACCCCGTGGCCAGCAGCGTCACCGCCGGCGAGCCTTGCGATTCGGCGAGCACGTAGCCGCCCTTGCGGATGTCGCTCAACTGCTGTGCGTCACGTTCGAAGTGCGGCAGGTTCTGCCGCGACAGGCTCAGGCAACTGGGCCCGTCGCGACGCTCGATGGCGGCAAGCCACGCGACCATGGTCTCGACCGCGTCGCAAGGTCGCCACACGGCGTTGTTGGGGATCAAGCGCAGGCTGGCCAGATGTTCGATGGGTTGGTGAGTCGGCCCGTCTTCGCCCAGGCCGATGCTGTCGTGGGTGAACACGAATACCACGCGCTCGCCCATCAGCGCCGACATGCGCACGGCGTTGCGGCTGTAGTCCGAAAAGGTCAGAAAGGTTCCACCGTAGGGAATGTAACCGCCGTGCAAGGCAATGCCGTTCATGATGGCGCTCATGCCGAATTCGCGCACACCGTAATTGATGTAATTGCCCCATTTGCCGCGCCGTAACGGCACGCTGGCCTTGCCGGCAGTGAGATTCGAACCCGTCAGATCGGCGGAGCCACCGAGCAGCTCTGGCAACAGCGGCTGTAACGCTGAGATCGCGTTTTGCGAGGCCTTGCGTGATGCGATATCGGCACGCTCCCCTACCACCTTGGCGAGGGCGTCGGCGCTGGCCTGCCGCCAGTTGCCCGGCAACGCCCGCAGCACCACACGGCGCTCGAACTCTGCCGCGAGTTGCGGGTGTGCTTGCGCGTAGGCCGCGAAGCGGCGCTGCCACTCGGCCTGGCGTGCGGCGCCGGCTTCGCGTGCGTCCCACGCGGCGCGAATCTCGGGCGGGATCTGGAACGGGCCGGCTGTCCAGCCGAGCGCTGCGCGTGTCGCGGCAGCCTCGGCCGCGCCCAACGCGGCGCCATGCACGTCGTGGGTATCGGCCTTGTTCGGGCTGCCTTGGCCGATAATGGTTTTGCAGCACACCAGCGTCGGCCGCCCGCTGTCGTCGCAGGCCTGCTCCAGCGCCAACTCGATCGCTGCCGTATCGTGGCCATCGACATCGGGAATTACCCGCCACCCATAAGCTTCAAATCGCTTGGGTGTGTCGTCGGTAAACCAATGTTCGACATGGCCATCGATACTGATGCCATTGTCGTCGTAGACGGCGATCAGCTTGGACAGCCCGAGCGTTCCGGCCAGCGAGCATGCCTCATGACTGATGCCCTCCATCAGACAACCGTCGCCGACGAATACCCAGGTGCGGTGGTCGACGATGGTGTGGCCGGGCCGATTGAATTCCGCCGCCAGCAGCTGCTCGCTCAGCGCCATACCGACCGCATTGGCCAATCCCTGGCCGAGCGGACCGGTCGTGGTTTCCACGCCCGGCGTGATGCCGACCTCGGGATGTCCGGGTGTTTTGCTGTGCAGCTGGCGAAAGCGCTTCAGTTCCTCGATCGGCAACGCGTAGCCGGTGAGGTGCAGCAGCGCATATAGCAGCATCGAGCCGTGGCCGTTCGACAGCATGAAGCGGTCGCGGTCGGGCCAGATCGGGTCGGCCGGATTGTGTTTCAGATGCCGGCGCCAGAGCACCTCGGCAATCTCGGCCATACCCATCGGCATGCCCGGGTGGCCACTGTTGGCGGCTTCGACGGCGTCGATCGCCAGAAATCGCAATGCATTGGACAGCTCGCGATGCTTGGCACCGCTCAATATCACCCGCGCATCCATGGATCCTTCTGGCTCCTTATTGCGCGCGTCTTTTCATATCTATCAGGCGCAGGATCATCGGCGTGAAGATGAATTGCATCGCCAGGCCCATCTGCCCTCCCGGCACGACGATATTGTTAGGTCGACTCATCCACGAATTGTGCAGCATCGACATCAGGTACGGGAAGTCGATGCCCTTCGGATTGGCAAAGCGGATGATGACCATTGACTCGTCGGCGCTGGGAATATCCTTGGCGATGAACGGATTGCTGGTGTCCACCGTCGGCACCCGCTGAAAGTTGACGTGGGTGCGACTGAACTGCGGGCAGATGTGGTTCACGTAGTCGGGCATGCGCCGCAGAATGGTCTCGACCACCGCTTCCTGGGTGTAGCCGCGCAGATTGCGGTCGCGATGCAATTTCTGGATCCACTCGAGATTGACGATCGGAACGACTCCGACCAGAAGATCCACGTGCTGCGCGACGTTGACGTCGCCGCCGACATAGCCGCCGTGCAGACCTTCGTAGAACAGCAGATCGCTGTCTGACTGCATCGCTCGCCAGGGCGTGAATGTGCCCGGCTCGCTGCCGAGTTCTTTGGCTTCGCCGACGTCGTGGACGTAGCGGCGCAGCTTGCCGCCGCCGGTCGCGCCGTATTCCGCCAGGGTGTCGGCCAGCTCGGCGAGAAGATTCGCCTCGGGCCCGAAGTGACTGATCGCCGGCCCCTTGCCGCTGTCGGCCGCGAGCACGCGCTCGCGCATTTCGACGCGGTTGTAGCGGTGGAAAGAATCGCCTTCGATGACTTCGGCCTTGACGCCCTCGCGCCGGAATATGTGATGAAAGGCCTTCATCACCGTGGTGGTGCCGGCGCCGGACGAACCGGTGACGGCGATGACAGGATATTTGGCTGACATGGTGATCTATCCGGATCAGGCGCGCGCGTCGGGCCGGAACAGCGAGCGCTCGTTGAACAGCGGCGAAGTATACGGGCGATCGGTACCGCGGTCGAACTCGGCGTGGTAGCGCTCGATGCGTTCGACCTCGTTGCGCGAGCCAAGGATCACGGGGACGCACTGATGCAGCGTCTCGGGCTGCACATCGAGCAGGCGCTGGCGGCCGGTCGTGGCGCGGCCCCCGGCCTGCTCGATCAGAAAGCTGATCGGGTTGGCCTCATACAGCTGTCGCAACCGTCCGGGTTTGCTCGCATCCTTGGTGTCCTTGGGGTACATGAACACGCCACCGCGCATCAGGATGCGATGCACTTCGGCGACCATCGAGGCGATCCAGCGCATATTGAAGTCACTCCCACGATCGCCGGACTTGCCGGCCTGGCATTCGCTGACGTAACGGTGCACCGGCGGCTCCCAGAAGCGGGCATTGCTGGTATTGATCGCGAACTCGCTGGTGTCGACGGGGATCTGCAGATCCGGATGCGTCAGGATGAAATTGCCGATCTCCCGATCGAGCGTGAAGCCGTGCGTGCCCTTGCCCACCGTGATGACCAGCATCGTGGCGGGGCCGTAGATGGCGTAGCCCGCCGCCACCTGCTTGGAGCCGGGCTGCAGGTAATCGGCCACGGTCGGTGCTTCCGCCTTGTCGTGGCGGAGCACCGAGAAGATAGTGCCCACCGAAACATTGACATCGGCGTTCGACGAGCCGTCGAGCGGATCGAACACCAGCAAGTATCGGCCGCGCGGGTATTCGGCGGGCAGTGTATACGGCTCATCGAGCTCCTCGGTCGCCATGCCGGCGACCAGGCCGCCCCATTCGCAACTTCGCAGCATCTCATCGTTTGCGAGCACGTCGAGTTTGACCTGGGCCTCGCCGTGCACGTTGCTCGAGCCGGCTTTGCCGAGCACGCCACCGAGGGCGCCCTTCGCGGTCATCGCCGAGATCGCCTTGACCGCTGCCGCCACATCGATCAGCAGCGCCGCGAGATCGCTCGCGCCCTCGACACGATCGAACTGCTCGATCAGAAACTTCGACAGCGTGGTGCGTCCGAGATACATGGTCGAGACTCCTTCAGATTTTGTCCTAAGCGGCCGCGATCTGGAAAACGCGGCTCGCGCGGATATCGGACTCGGCGATAGTCGTCAGATCCTCGGGGGTGAATTCCCGATCCATGTCGGCAAACAGGCGGCTCGCCTGGCGCAGCCGCGCGCGGTCCAGCGCATTGCGTACGCTGCGCGCATTGGCGAAGTTCTGCTGCACGATACGGTACTCGATGTACTCTTCGAAAGCCTCGCGGGCGCCGGGACCGAAGTGGTAGTTCTGCTTCTCCAGCATCTTGTCGCCGATGCGCAGCAGATCGCTCGAGGCGTAGTCCGGAAAATCGATGTGGTGCGCGATGCGCGAGCTCATGCCTGGGTTGGAACTGAAAAAGGTCTCCATTCGATCCTTGTATCCGGCCAGAATCACCACCAGATCGTCGCGCTGGTTCTCCATCACCTGCAGCAGGATCTCGATCGCCTCCTGGCCGTAGTCGCGCTCATTCTCAGGGCGGTACAGGTAGTAGGCCTCGTCGATGAACAGCACGCCGCCCATCGCCTTCTTTACCACTTCCTTGGTCTTGGGGGCGGTGTGGCCGATGTACTGTCCGACCAGGTCGTCGCGCGTCACGGCCACCATGTGCCCTTTGCGCACGTAGCCAAGACGATGCAGGATTTCGGCCATGCGCATGGCCACCGTGGTCTTGCCGGTGCCGGGGTTACCGGTGAAAGACATGTGCAAGCTCGGGGCCTGCGCCTGCAGCCCGAGGTTCATGCGCAGCTTGTCGATCACCAGCAGTGCCGCGATATCGCGGATCCGGGCCTTGACCGGCGCGAGCCCGATCAGATCGCGCTCGAGTTCGTCCATGACCGCCCCGGCCTGGCTCTGGGCCAGCACCTGGTTCACGGTGCGCATGCTGCTCGGGTCCATCGCGGGCACCGCGGGCGCGTCCGCCGCCGGCGCCGCGGCAGGCTGCGCTCCGCCGGGAATCGTGTACATCGGTGCGCCCATGTCAGGCGACCCTGCTCGCCGGCGCTATGCGGCTCAGCTCGATTCGCATCGCCTCGATCACCGCCCGGTAATCCGCACTGCCGAAGATCGCGCTGCCGGCAACAAACGTGTCGGCGCCGGCATCGGCGACGCGGCGAATGTTCTCGATCTTGATGCCGCCATCGACTTCGAGCCGTATGTCGCGGCCGGTGGCGTCGATCAGTTTGCGCGCACGCTCGATTTTCCTTAGTGCGGAGTCGATGAAACTCTGCCCGCCGAATCCGGGATTGACGCTCATGATGAGGATCAGGTCGACTTTGTCGATCACGTACTCGAGCACGTCGAGCGTTGTCGCCGGATTGAAGGCCAGTGCGGCCTGGCAACCCGCGGCCTTGATGATCTGCAGCGTGCGATCGACATGGGCCGAGGCTTCCGGATGGAAGCTGATGACGTCCGCGCCGGCGGCGGCGAAGGCGCTGGCAAGCGCGTCCACCGGCTGCACCATCAGATGGACATCGAGCGTCGCTTTGCCGCCCTCGCGCGTGAGGCAATGGGCTTTAAGCGCCTGCGCCACCATCGGTCCGATGGTCAGATTCGGCACGTAGTGATTGTCCATGACGTCGAAGTGGATCCAGTCGGCACCGGCAGCCATGACGTCCTTGACCTCTTCACCCAGGCGGGCGAAGTCGGCCGACAGAATGGATGGCGCGATACGATACATGGTGGGCGCCTTGCGCGCGATGGCTTAAGGTTGCGGGTCGTTAGCGGCTGTCGTGTTCGCCTTCCGGTCGGTCGGTCGCGTAGCTGTGCACTGTGTAACGCATGCTGCGGCCGTGCGTTTCCTGACGCACCAGCCCGAAGCCTGGTTCCTTTGCCGGCCGGTTGACGATAAAGCTCATCACGATGCTCTCCACGCCTCGTGTGGAGTCAAAAGCCATGAGCCGGATGTAGTGGTTAGGGAATGTCTTGCGGCAGCTCTGCAGTTCCAGCATCACGCCGGCCGCGTCCTTCAGGTCGAACATCGGCATGCCGAACATTTCCCAGTAGGTGTTACGCGGGTGTGGGTCGTCGGTGTACTCGACACTCCAGGCGTAGCCTTTATTGAGGCCATACTGGATCTGCAGCGAAATTTCCGCGTCGGTCAGATCGGGCAGATAACTAAATTGCCCCTGGGTGATGCGGCGTACCGGGTTGGTCATCATGGTGGCGGTCTCCTTCGGGTCAGATCGACGCGGCCGCGGTGGGCGCGTAGTCGGACGTATCGGTGGATGCGTAATTGAAACTGATGTCGCCCCAGGTATCGAGCGCCTGTTGCAGCGGGCTGCAGGACTTCGCCGCTTTGCGCAGGATCGCGGGGCCTTCGTTCCTGATATCGTGGCCCTCGTTGCGCGCCTTGACCATCGACTCGAGCGCCACGCGGTTGGCGACCGCACCGGCCTGGATACCGGCCGGGTGACCGATGGTGCCGCCACCGAACTGCATCACGACGTCATCGCCAAACATATCGAGCAGCAGGTGCATCTGGCCGGCGTGGATGCCTCCCGAGGCGACGGGCATGACCTTGCGGAGGTCACACCAGTCCTGATCAAAGAAGAGCCCGCGCGGCAGATCCTGCTTCGTATAACTGTCGCGGCACACGTTGTAGTACCCCTGCACCGTCATTGGATCGCCCTCGAGCTTGCCGACGGCGGTGCCGGTATGCAGATGATCGACGCCGGCCAGGCGCAGCCACTTGGTGATAACACGGAAGCTGATGCCATGGTTCTTCTGGCGCGTGTAAGTGCCGTGGCCAGCGCGGTGCATGTGCAGGATCATGTCGTTCTTGCGGCACCAGTTGGACATGCTTTGAATGGTCGACCAACCGACAACCAGGTCGACCATGATCACGACTGAGCCTAAATCCTTGGCAAATTCCGCGCGCTCGTACATGTCCTCCACCGTCGCGGCCGTTACATTGAGGTACGAGCCCTTGACCTCGCCGGTGGCCGCGCTCGCCTTATTGACGGCGTCCATCACGTTGAGGAACCGGTCGCGCCAATGCATGAAGGGCTGGGAGTTAATGTTCTCGTCGTCCTTCATGAAATCGAGACCACCCTTGAGACCCTCGTAGACCACGCGACCGTAATTGCGGCCCGACAGACCGAGCTTGGGCTTGGTCGTGGCGCCCAGCAGCGGGCGGCCGAATTTGTCGAGGCGTTCGCGCTCGACGACGAGGCCGGTCGGCGGACCCTTGAAAGTCTTGACGTAGCACACCGGGATGCGCATGTCTTCAAGTCGCGCCGCCTTGAGTGGCTTGAAGCTGAAGACATTGCCGATCAGGCTCGCCGTCATATTGGCAATCGAGCCCTCTTCGAACAGGATGATGTCGTACGCCACCCAGGCAAAGAATTGGCCCGGGCTGTTGGGCACCGGCTCGACCTTGTAGGCCTTGGCCCGGTAGCTGTCGCAGGCGGTCAGGCGGTCGGTCCACACCACCGTCCAGGTCGCCGTGCTCGACTCGCCCGCCACGGCCGCGGCCGCTTCGATCGGGTCCACACCCTCCTGCGGCGTGATGCGAAATAGGCAAAGCGTGTCGGTGTCCTTGGGGACGTAGTCCCCGTCCCAGTACCCCATCTGGCGGTACTTGAGAACCCCAGCGCTGTAGCGCTTTTTTTGGTCCTTGATGACGCCTTCACCTGACTTAGCTGGTTTTTCAATTACTTGTGCCATTATTGTGATCCCAGTTTCATTTGCCCCTGCGACTATTTTAGGCCATTCATTATTCAGGTGCAGTCATTTATTATTATCTGCACATTAAAAATAACTGAGTGAAGAACGCTACCCTCCGCCAGTTGCGAATATTCGCCTGCGTGGCACGGCACTTGAGCTTTGTCCGCGCCGCAGAGGAGTTGGGGCTCACCGCGCCCGCGGTGTCGATGCAGATCAAGGAGCTCGAGATAGAGGTCGGGCTGCCGCTGTTTGATCGATCGAGCCGCAAGCTCTCGCTCACGACGGTCGGGGAATATGAGCTGGCGCATGCGCGGCGCGTGCTGTCCGCGGTGCGCGATGCCGAGGACATGGTGGCGCGCTTTCGCGGGCTGCGGACCGGGGTGCCCGATGTGGGCATGGTCAGCACCGCCAAGTACTTCGGGCTCCGCATGCTGGCGCTGTTTCGGGACGAGCATCCGGGCATCGAAATCCGGCTTCAGGTCAGCAACAACCGCGAACAGGTGGTCTCGCTGATGCAGCAGGGCAGTGTCGAGCTCGCGATCATGGGCCGGCCGCCGAAGGAATGGCCTACACGCGCCGAGCCGTTCGCGATGCACCCGCACGTGCTGGTGACGTCGACCGACCATCCGTTCGCGCGCACCGAGAAAGTGCCGGCGAGCGCATGGATGGGCGAAGGGTTCATCGTGCGCGAGCCCGGATCGGGCACGCGCACCGCACTCGACGAGTATATGGAGGCGCACCAGATGACGCCGCGGGTGGTGATGCAGATGTCGAGCAACGAGGCGATCAAGCAGGCCGTGATGGCCGGCATGGGCGTGGCCTTGCTGTCGCTGCACACCATCGGGCTCGAACTCGATCACCACGTGATCGCCACGCCGGAGTGCGAGGGCCTGCCGGTCATGCGTCGCTGGCACAACGTCAACAATCTGGCCAAGACTCTCTCACCGGCGGCGGAGGCGTTCCGCTACTTCATCCTGGAGCGCGGTGAAGCGTTTCTGGCCAGGCACTTTGCCCACCAGCAGAGCTCACTGCCAGACCGCTGACTGCGGCGGCGGGCATTGCTTTGGGTTTCGATCAGGCTAGGTTTCGATCAGGCCGTGCCGGACGGCGATCAGAGTCAGTTCCGCCTGATTCGACGCCGCCAGCTTCTGCTTGATGTTGTACAGGTGGGTGCCAATGGTGCTGGGACTGAGGTGGAGGGTCTCGGCGATCTGGTTGACCGATACCCCACGGGCCAGAAGCACAAAGACTTCGAATTCGCGTGGCGAGAGTTGCTCGATCGGATTGCGGTCGCCGGTGACGTCCTGAAGCGCCATGAGCTGGGCGATCGAGGCATCGATATACATGCGTCGGGCGGCCACGGCGCGTATTGCCTCGATGAGCGTCTCGGGCGCGCTGCGCTTGGAGAGGTAACCGAGCGCGCCCGCCTTGAGTACCCGTTTGGGGTGGCTGGTGTCGGCGTGAGCCGATAGCGCCAGGATGCGCGCGCTGCTGTCGCGCGCGACAATGCGTTTGACCGCCTCGATGCCGCCGATGCCGGCCATGGCCAGGTCCATCACGACGACGTCGGGTTTGGCTTCAGCGTACTTCGCACAGGCCTCTTCGCCGCTGTCAGCCTCCGCCACCACCTGCATGTCCTCGGCGGCCTGCAACAGCAGTCGAAAACCCATGCGCACGACAGCGTGGTCGTCGACCAGCATGACAGTCGTGGGCTTCATGAGCGCGAAGCCACTGGTAATCGCGCCACGACCTGCGTACCGCCTTCCTGGCCCGCAAGCAGCTCGAAAATGCCGCCAAGAGCGGCGGCCCGCTCGCGCATGCCGCGCACGCCGTAACGGCCGGGTTGCTGCCATGCGGGCGACAGGCCCACGCCGTTGTCGTCGATGCGCACTACCAGCTCACCGGGTTCGGCGCCGACCGACACCACGATCCGGCTGGCGGAGGCATGACGCAGGGCATTGATCAGTGCCTCCTGAACGATGCGATAGGCACAGGTGGTGAGGGTGTCGTCCAACTCCGGCAACGGGTCATCGATGTGAAGCCGCAATTCCACCGCCGGATGACGCGTACGCCACTCGCCGGCCAGATCGCTTAGCGCATCGCCCAGGCCGAAGCTGTCCAAGGCGAACGGCCGCAGTCGCGGAATCATCTCGTGCACCGCGTCGTACATGTGGCCGGCGGTATCGACGATGAGCTGCGCCGCTTCGGTCACCCGCTCATCGCGGCGGTCGGGGCGCTGCAATATCGATAAACCGATGCTTTTGATCGCGGTGATGGATTGTCCGAGTTCGTCGTGCAGCTCGCGGGCGATGCTGCGCCGCTCCGCCTCGATATGCGCCTGGATCATCTGCGTCAGTTCGCGATTTTCCTGCAGCCGCTGCCGGGCCTCGATGGCAATCTTCTGCGCCGCGGCGCTGTCCGCGACCGCCTGGGCGGTCCGGTTGAAGGCAAGGCTCATGAGCCGGCCCTCCTTACCGGTCAGGGTCGGCAGCCGCGCCTCGTAATCCCCCTGCTCCATCCGCTGCAGTCCCTCGATCACGGTCTGCAGCGGGCGCAGCACGCGGCCCGTGAGCCAGAAGACCACGGCATTGATGACGGCCAGCGCGATCGCGCCGATCCACAGCAGTCGCGTCAGATTGTCCCAGCCGTCGAGCACTGCGCGCGACGAATTCGCCTGGACCACCAGTCGTCCGTCGCCAATGCGAATCTCCTGCCGCTGCACCGATGGTGACACCAGACTCGCATACCACCGCGGGGCATCGCGTCCCCGCTTGTACGTCGAGGGTGGCGACGAATAAACCAGGTCGCCCGCAGGGTCGTAGAGGAACACGTCGTTGGCTCGCACGCGTCCGAGCTGATCGAGGAAGCTCAGCATGCCGCGCAGGCCGGACACCTCGTATACCCACGACACCCGTGTCAACAATTGCGTCGCAACCTGGTTGGAGCCCTCGATCTCCTCGCGCACGCTGCTGCGTGTATCCTGCATCTGTTGGTAGACCAGCGTGCCGATGAACAGGCTCATCAGCACCGCGATGATCAGATTGATCTGCAGCCTCAGGCTCACGCCGCCTCTCCGCGACTGCCGAGCGGTCGCCGGCTCATGTGGCCGCTTACGCCCGGCGAGCCGCGGCCAATCGGCTCGATCGGCGGAGAAAGTGCGCAGTTCGCGCTTACGCTGCTCATCGCCGGCATGCTACCGCACTACGGCAGGGCAGCGCCCGAAGCGCGCAGACGCCCCCCGCGCCAATGGCGCCCGTGGCGCCCGTGGCGCCCAACCGGCCCGTCGGGCTCGGGTGCCCGCGGCGCCCAGGCGGCCCGTCGGGCCTGGGTGCCCGTGGCGCCCAGGATTCATGAAAATCATGAGGTCGGAATAAAGGTTCCATGGTGGGCTGCGGCCCCGGCTGCGGGCAGACTGCCAGGTGCACCAGTCATATTTGTACCCGACTCCGTCGATGATGGCTGGCGTTTGATGGCTGATCAGCACAAGGAACGAGCATATGAAATGGGTTACACCTGCGGCTGTCGTGTTGCGTTTCGGAATGGAAATCAACTCGTACATCGCCAATCGTTGATCGAGTTCCGCCCCGGTAACTCCGGGGCGGTCTTCGCACGGCAGACCGGCCGCTGTCCGTGCTGATACGGGTATTAGGTTCGGCTGCCGGTGGGGGCTTTCCGCAGTGGAATTGCAACTGTGGTAATTGCCGTGGCCTGCGCGCCGGAACGCTCAATGCGCGCAAGCGCAGCCAGTCCTCGATAGCCGTTTCGGTCGACGCCCGCCGTTGGGTCGTGTGCAACGCATCGCCCGACATTCACCAGCAGATCGCCCAGAATCCCGCCCTGCAGGCCCATGAGGGCGTGCGCGATTCCGGGATCGGCGCAGTCATATTGGTTGACGGGCAGATCGATCATTCGACCGGGTTGCTGCTGCTGCGCGAGCACGGCGCGCCGCTCGAAGTGTGGACCACCGAGACGGTACGTGATGATTTGAGCAGCGGACTGCCGATTCTGAACGTGCTCAAGCATTTTTGCGGCGTTCACTGGCATCGCATTCCCATCGACGGCGTGGAGTTTGAGATCCCGGTGCTGCCGGGGGTGCTGATCACCGCTTTGCCGGTCGAAGGTAAGCCCGGTCCTTACTCGGCTCACCGGGAAAGTCCCCGTATCGGGGACAATATCGGCCTGATCTTTCGCGACCCGCGCAGCGGGCGCCAGTTGTTTTATTCGCCGGGCCTCGCGGCGATTCCACCCGCGGTCGCCCGGGTCCTCAACGCCAGCGACTGCGTGTTGGTGGACGGCACATTCTGGAGTGACGATGAGATGATCCGGATTGGCGTGTCGCATAAATGCGCCCGCGACCTCGGGCACTTGCCGCAGAGTGGACCGGGCGGCATGGCTTCGGTGCTCGCGCGCCTGCCGCAGCGTACGCGCCGCATTCTGATTCATATCAATAACACCAACCCGATTCTCGACGAAGCCGGGCCCGAGCGGGCCCAACTCGCCGCCGCGGGCATCGAGGTCGCGTTTGACGGCATGGAGATTGAACTGTGACCAGCCTGGATGCGGCCTCATCGCCGTGGAATGCCGCGGAGTTTGAGCAGCAACTGCGTGCCAAGGGGCAGGCCTACCATATTCATCATCCCTTCAACGTCGTGATGAACTCGGGTGGCGCCAGCCGGGCGCAGATTCGCGGCTGGGTCGCCAACCGCTTCTATTACCAGATCAACATCCCGATCAAGGATGCTGCGATCCTCGCCAATTGTCCGGACCGCGAGCAGCGTCGCCTGTGGGTGCGTCGTATCCTCGATCACGATGGCTGGGAGCAGGACTCCGGAGGAATTGAGGCCTGGGTGCGACTCGGCGAGGCGGTCGGCCTGACGCGGGATGAACTGTGGTCGCTCGAGCACATCGTGCCGGGCGTTCGCTTCGCGGTCGACGCCTATGTGAATTTCGCGCGGCAGCAACCCTGGCAGGAAGCAGTATGCGCCTCGCTCACGGAGCTGTTTGCGCCGCAGATCCATCGCGAGCGGCTCGCCGGCTGGCCTACGCACTATCCGTGGATCGATTCCAGTGGGCTGCAGTACTTCAGATCGCGCCTGCCGCTGGCCACGCGCGATGCGGAACACGGGCTCAAGGTCACCCTGGGCTATTTTCTCACTCGCCAGGCGCAGATGCGTGCCCTGGCCATTCTGCAATTCAAGCTCGACGTGTTGTGGTCGATGCTGGATGCCATTCAGCTGCGATACGGTCTGAACGATGGATGACTCGACACCATTGCCGCGCGCGTCGTATCCGCGTATCGCGCCGCTGTATCGCTTTCAGTGGGAAGCGGCGCAGAATGCCTACGTGTTGCTGTTTCCGGAGGGTATGGTGCAGCTCAATGTCGCGGCTGGAGAGATTCTGCGCCGCTGCGACGGCAGGTGTTCGGCGGACGAGATTATTGCCGACCTGCGTGCGGCATTTCAGTCCGATGCCATCGATGCGGATGTCGAGGCATTTTTACGCTCGGCAACGCGGGACGGTTGGGTCGAGTGGCGCGAGGCGGTGACGCCATGAGCAGCACCGTACCGACAACCGCCGCGCTGCCGCTATGGCTGGTGGCGGAACTGACCTACCGCTGCCCGCTGCATTGTCCGTTCTGCTCAAATCCGGTGGATTTCGCCAACATCCAGAGCGAGCTGTCGACTGAGGAGTGGTGCCGTGCACTGGCGGAAGCCCGGGCCCTGGGCGCGGTGCAGCTGGGGCTCACCGGCGGCGAACCGCTGAGCCGCCCCGATCTCGAGGAACTGGTCGGCGAAGCGCATCGGCTCGGGTTCTACACCAACCTGATCACCTCGGGCGTGGGACTCAATGAGACCAGGATGCGCGCGTTGAAGGATGCGGGGCTCGACCATGTACAGCTATCGTTCCAGGACTCGACCCGCGAACTCAACGATTTTCTCTCCAGCACCCGCACCTTCAGTCTCAAGCGGCGGGTCGCCGGATTGATCAAGGATCATGGCTTCCCGATGGTCATGAATTGCGTCATCCACCGCCTCAACATCGACCATGTCGACCGCATCATCGATCTGGCGCTCGAGATCGGCGCCGAGTACCTGGAGCTGGCCAATACTCAGTTCTATGGTTGGGCCGATCTCAATCGCAGCCAATTACTACCGACGCGCGAACAACTCGAGCGCTCGGAGGCGGTGGTCGCCGGCTATCGTCAACGCATCGGCAACCGGCTGCGTATCCTCTACGTCATCTCGGATTTATACGAGACGCGGCCGAAGCGCTGCATGAACGGCTGGGGTACGACGATCATGGTGATCGCGCCCGACGGCCTGGCGATGCCCTGCCACGCGGCGCGCATGCTGCCAGGAATTAATCTGCCCTCCGTGCGCAATGCCAGCCTGCGTGAGATATGGCTCGACTCGCCGGCATTCAACCGCTTTCGGGGCGATCAGTGGATGCCCGAACCCTGTCGCAGCTGCCCGGAGAAGACCAAGGATCTGGGCGGATGCCGCTGCCAGGCCTTCCTGCTGACCGGCGATGTCGGTGCTACCGATCCCGTGTGCGATAAATCACCGCTGCACGCGCGGGTGCTCGAGATCGTCAACGGCCCGCGCCCCCTCCGTCCCGACATCGAACGGCCGCTGGTATTTCGCACCCCGGAGAATTCCAAGCAACTGCTGGCTGAGACGACGGAGCCATGAGCCCGGAGCCATGAGCGCCTGATGCTGCTACGCCCTCAGCGCGGGGCGGGCCGCGGCACGGCCTTTCCCAGCACATAGGTTGCGCCGATGGCGCGATCATCCGCCAGGGTCATCCAGACCAGCAGCCGCTCCACCAGATTGCGCGATTGCGCCATGCGTCTTGCGAGCAGCGGCGTCGCCTGCGGATCGAGCACGATGAAATCGGCCTCGGCGCCCGGTGCGAGGCGCCCTATTCGGTCGGCGAGCCCGAGCATCCGTGCGCCCGCAAGCGTGCCCAGGTAGAAGGCCCGCAGCGGCGACAGCTGCTGGCCCAGCAATTGAGCAACCTTGTAGGCTTCGCCCATCGTGCGCAGCATGCTGAAGCTGCTGCCGGCGCCCACGTCGGTGGCCAGCGCGAAGCACATTCCGGCGGCATCACTGGCGGCGATGTCGAACAGGCCGCTGCCGAGGTAAAGATTCGAAGTCGGCGCAAACGCAGCGCCGGCCCCGCTCGCGGCCATTCGTAGCCGGTCGGCGGTGTCCAGATAAATGCAGTGCGCATAGGTGGCTCGATCCCGCAGCAGGCCAAAGCGGTCGTAGACATCGAGGTAACTGCGGCTATCCGGAAACAGCTCACGTACCCAGACGACTTCGTTGCGGTTTTCCGCCAGATGACTGTGGATGAATACGTCCGGATATTCGCGCGCCAAGCGCCCGGCGCACTGCAGTTGCTCGACCGACGAGGTGGCCGCGAAGCGCGGCGTGATCGCATAGTGCAGCCGATCACGGCCGTGCCAGGTCTCGATCAGTTCGCGCATCTCGCGCTCACCCGCCGCCGCGCTGTCGCGCAGGCCATGCGGGCAGTGGCGGTCCATGAGCGTCTTGCCGGCGATCATGCGCAGGCCGCGCGCCGCAGCGGCCTGGAAAAACGCCTCGATCGAAGTCTTATGCACCGTGCCGAGCACCTGTGCCGTGGTCGTGCCATTGCGCAGCAGCTCATCGAGAAAGAACTCCGCTACCTCGCGCGCGTAGGCGTCATCGGCAAAGCGCTGCTCGGCCGGATAGACGTAGCGCACGAGCCAGTCGAGCACATTCCGGCCACCCGAGGCGATGACGTCAGTCTGC
>JBEKRP010000033.1:0-33258 GCA_049518595.1 Steroidobacteraceae bacterium | reverse complement strand
GATCAGGCAGGCTGGGCCGATCAGGCAGCGCGGCCCGAGGACGGCGTCGGCCGCGATGACGGTATAGGGACCGATTTCGCAGCTGGCATCGAGGCGCGCGCGCGCATCGATGATCGCACTCGGATGGATGCCCGGCCGCAGCGGTGCCAGCGGATGGATCAGGCCGGCAATGCGTGCGAACAACGCGTGCGGATTGGACGTGATCAACGCCGCGACCGGACAGGCCGCGGCGCTGTGCGGCTCGAGTACCACCGCGGCGGCGCGGGTCGCGGCAAGCTGGGATGCCAGCCTCGGGTTGGCGAGAAAACTCAAGGCCCCGGGGCCCGCCGACAGCAGCGGTGCCACATGGTCGACGACCACATCCGGATCGCCGGACAGCTCGCAACCGAAGCGTACCGCCAGCTGGCCGAGTGCAATGCCCATGGTCGGCGCGGATCAGACGCTGCGCTCGGGTGCGCTATTTCGGCGTCGGCGTGCCCTTCGGTGTCGCCGCCGGGGCGCTAGCCTTCGGGGTTGCAGCCGGCGCGGCGCCACCGGTCGATGCCGGCGCGCGCACACCGCGAGCCTGCAATGCCGACAGCACCTGCGGCGTGATATCGAGCACCGGACTCGCAAAGATCACGCCATCGGCCAGCACCAGGTCGAATTTCTGCCCCTGCGCGAAGGTCTGCACTTCCTCGACCAGGGTTTTCTGCAGCTTCGAGAGCTCTTCATTCTGCCGGGCGTTGAAGTCATCCTGATATTGCTGGACCTTGAGCTGCAGGTCGCGATTGCCTTCGCGCAATTCCCGCTCGGCCGCGCTGCGCTGATCGGCGGACATGGTGGCCGAATCGCGCTGCAGCGAGTCTTCCTTGTTCTTGAGGGATTGCTGCTGGCTCTGCAAGTCCTTCTGCTTGCCGGCAAATTCGCCGCGCAGCGCGTCCTGCGCCGCCTTCGCCTGCGGCGATTCCTGCATGAGCTTCGCGTAGTTGACCACGCCGATCTTCAGATCCGCCCACGCTGGCGCGGCCGCCGCCGCCAGCGCCACTACCCCCGATAAAACCACGACCCACCGCCGAAAACTCATGCCTGCTCCTGCTCGTGCCAAAGCCACGCTAAAACGACTGCCCGATCGAGAACTGGAAGCCCTCGGTGCGGTCCGGAAAATGAATCGCATCGCCACGGTACTTATTGAGCGGGATGCCGTAGCTGAAGCGAAAAATGCCCAGCGACGGAGCCAGCCATTGCACTGCAACACCGGTCGATTGCTTCAGCGCATGATAGCTGAATTTGTACTCTACCGGGGTCGCCAGGTCGGCGCCGACAAACTGGGTCCCGTCGGTGGAGAATACGTTGCCCATATCGAAGAACAGGCTGCCACGAGCGCTGGTCTGCCACTTCTCTGGCAACGGCACGATCAGCTCGGTACGTGACACCGTCAGCAGGTTGCCGCCGTAGGGATTGCCGTTCGTGTCCACCGGCCCCAGGGTGTCCTCGGTATAGCCGCGAACGGTATCGGGGCCGCCGGCATAGAAACGCTTGTAGGGCGGCATGCCGACGGTGCCGCCGAGTGGCTTTCCGTAAGCCACCTGCAAGCCCTCAGTCAGCACCCAGTGCCGCCAGATGGGCAGGAAGCCGGAGAACTCGTAGCTGCCGAGCAAGTAGCGCACGTTGCCACCCGGTGGCACCACGGTGAATGAGAGCGCATTGCGTACGCCACGATCGGCGAACAGGGTACGGTTGCGGGAGTCGTATTGCCAGCCCGCCGTCAGCTCGACGCTGTTGTAGCTCGAGCCGAGCAGCGTGGTCGAGTACGAGGTGGTCGCTCCATCGGGCTCGATGAAGGTCGACACCGCCTGGCTGGTATAGGGATGGCCGTTCTGCTGCACCCAGTGCACCGCCTGCAGAGCGCTGCTGCTGGCGTAGGTCAGAAGGTCGATGTGCTGCAGCGACGCCCCGACACTGACGCCCTGGTATTCGGTGATCGGGTAGCCATAAGTCAGGCCCAGCGCCACATTTTTTGAGCCGAAGGCCGAGGTTTCCGAGGTGAACTGGGTCGAGTCGCGGTAACTCATCGATACCGTGCGGGACAGGCCGTCAACGGTGCGATACGGATCGGTCTGGCTGAAGCTGTAGATCTTGTTGTACGCACCAGAATCGATGTTGAGCGCCACATAGTCGCCGCCGCCGAAGAAGTCACTGTCGCTGAAATTGCCATTGAGCACGAACTTCTGCGACGCCGAGTAGCCGATACCGCCGCCGACGGTCGCACTCGGCCGCTCCTTGACCGCGAAGTTCACATCCACCAGGTCCGGCACGCCCGCTACCGGTTCGGTAGACATCTCGACGCTCTCAACAAAGGGATCGCGCTGCAGCCGCTGCTTGGAACGCTCGAGCGAGACGTTCGACAGCCAGGAACCTTCCAGCTGCCGCAGCTCGCGTCGCAGGGTTTCATCGTTACTGCGCGTGGTGCCGGTGAAGTTGATGTGGCGCACGTATACCCGGCTGCCGGGATCGATGAACAGGGTCAGAGCGACGATCTTCTTCTGTTCATCGGTGCTGGGGACCGGCTCCACCTTGGCGAAGTAGAAGCCCTCCGCGCCCAGACGGTTTTTGATCGCCTCCTGCGTTGCGCTGATGGCCTTCTGCGAATAGATCTGGCCGCTATGCACCAATAGCAGTCCCCGGAGTTCGGCTTCGGACACGATGGTGTTGCCTGCAATCTTGATCTCGCCGAGCCTGTAGACCTGACCCTCGCTCACGTTCACCGTAATGAAAATATCGCTCTTATCCGGCGCCACCGCGACCTGCACTGAGTCGATACGGAAATTGGCGTAACCGCGGTCCTGGTACCAGGCGGTGATTCTCTCCAGATCGCCCTGCAGCGATTCGCGCGAGTAACGATCGCTCTCCTTGTACCAGGAGCTCAGGTTCGGCGTCGTTAGCTGCAGCGTACCGAGAATATCCTTGTCTTTGAATTTGGTGTTGCCGACGATATTGATCTGGCGGATCTTGGCGCGGCTGCCTTCCTTGATCTCGATGTTGACGCGTACACGGTTGTCGGGCAGATCCTCGACCTTGGTGTCGATCTTAACGGCGTATTTGCCGCGGCTGTAGTACTGATCGGTCAGGTACTGCGTGACCTCATCGAGCGTCGAACGATCGAAGGTCTTGCCGGCCGCGAGGCCGACGTTGCGCAGGGATTTCTGCAGATCCTCGGTCTTGATGTCCTTGTTGCCCTTGATATCGATACTCTCGAGCGAAGCGCGCTCGGCCACGGCGACGATCAGCGTGTCGCCGTCCCGGCGCAACTCGACATCGCGAAAGAAGCCGGTGGCGTACAGCGCGCGCAGAGCCTCGCGCTGTCGTGACGGGGTGAAATGATCGCCGATGTTGACCGGCAGATAGTTGAAGACCGTGCCCTCGGATATGCGCTGCAGGCCCTCGATGTGGATATCCTTGACGATAAAGTCGTCCGCGGCGCTCTGCTGCCCGACAACCAGGATTGGCACAGCGGCCATTGCGAGCGCTGCCAGGAGTGCACGCCATTTCGCGCGCCGCGTGCGACTGATCAAGGACGCTTCAACCGAGCTGTCGCGTGAGGTCGTTGAACAGCGCAACGCCCATCAGCACGATTAACAGCGCCACACCCAACTGCTGGCTGATGGTCTGGAAACGTTCAGACAACGGGCTGCCCTTGAGCCACTCGATGGCTTGAAAGAGGATCTGGCCGCCGTCGAGGATCGGGATTGGCAGCAGGTTCATGAATCCCAGGGCGAGACTGACGATCACCAGGAACTGCAGAAACGACGACAGCCCAAGAGCAGCGGAATCCCCGGCGTATTGGGCGATGCTGAGCGGGCCGCTCAGGTTCTTGATCGAGACCTGCCCGATCAGCATGCGCCAGAACAACCGCGCCTGCAGCGCCGTCATGTCCCAGGCCTCGATGTTGGCGTGCGCGAACGCCGCCGGCAGCGACAGGCTGATATGTCGCAGCATGCTCGCCGGCAAGGGCGTAACCGGCGGGCTCACATGGATACGGCCGACAGTCTTGCCGTTTACGGTTTCTGCCAGCGTCGGCACGCGCACGCCGCTCTCAGTCTGGCCACGGCGGTAGCGGATTAGGACACTCTCACCCGGATGCGCCTGCACGCGCGATTGTAATCCGAGGAAGTCATGCACCGGCTCGCCGTTGACGGCGACGATCTGATCGCCTGCCTGCAGACCGGCGCTGGCAGCCGGGCCATTGGGTTCCACGACCCCCAGCACCGCGGGAATCGGCGGCTCATAGAACCGCAGGCCCAGGCCGTTCATCAGCGCCGCCGGTTCGGTGAGCCGGCGACGCTCGGCGGCCTTCGGGATGTCGAGGGTGGCCGTGCGCGGGCTGCCGTCGGCTGCGCGCACCGAGAGCGTGATCGGCGCGCTGGTGCTGATGGCGTCCAGCAGATCGAGCACGATGTCTCGCTGGGAATTCACGGGGCGCGAATTGATCGCGATGATCTCATCCTCGGCCTTGAGCCCGGCACGGCCAGCGATGCTATTGGGCTCGATGTTGCCGAGCAGCGGTCGCACCAGCGTGATCCCCGACACCAGATAGATGCCGGTCAGCAGCAGCACCGCGAAGATGATGTTGAAGGCCGGGCCGGCGAACAGCACGGCGATACGCTGCCAATGCGGGCGACGGGTAAAGGAGCGCGCCAGATCCTCGGGGGCTACCGGGCCCTCGCGCTCATCGAGCATCTTGACGTAGCCGCCTAGCGGCACGGCCGCAATGACATATTCCGTGCGGTCCGGGCCGGCAACATGGGTCCACAGCGCCTTGCCAAAGCCGACCGAGAACCGCAATACCTTGAAGCCAAGCCGGCGCGCGGCCCAGAAATGGCCGTACTCGTGCACCGTGACCAACAGGCAGATGGCCACAACGAATGCGGCCGCGGTCACAACGAATGCGAGCGGATGGATCCCCGACAGGCTCATGCGCGCACGCTCTGGCCTGCGGTACGGCGCGCAACCACTTCGGACGCCAAGGCCCGCGCCTCACCATCAGCTGCCAGAACCGCGTCCAGTCCGGTCATCGCTCCCCCTTGAACCCTAGCCATGACTGCTTCAATGACCGCCGGAATATCATCAAAGTTCAATCGCTTGTCGAGGAAAGCCTGTACGGCGATCTCATCGGCGGCATTCAGGCTGGCGCAACACAAGCCTCCCAGGCGAGCCGCCTCCCGAGCGTGCCGCAGGCAAGGAAAGCGCTCGGGATCCGGCGCGAGGAACTCCAGACGCTCCGCCCGCACCAGATCCAGAAATTCTACACCGGCCGGCATGCGCTGCGGCGATGCCAGCGCCTGGGCAATCGGAACCCGCATATCGGGCGCTGACAGCTGTGCCAGCACCGAACCATCTTCGTACTCGACCAGGGAATGCACGATGCTCTGTGGATGCACCAGCACCTCGATGTCCTCGACACCCATGCCAAACAATACGCTGGCTTCGATCAGCTCCAGCCCCTTGTTCATCAAAGTCGCTGAATCCACCGAGATCTTGCGGCCCATATTCCAGCGCGGATGGGCGCAGGCCTGTGCGGGCGTTGCGCTCGCCAGCGCCTCCGCGCTCCAATTCAGGAACGGACCGCCCGAGGCCGTCAATAGCAGCCGGCGCACCCCCGCGGGCCGCTCGCCGGGCCGGAATCCCGGCGGCAGACACTGGAAGATCGCGTTGTGCTCGCTGTCGATGGGAATCAGCTGCGCGCCGGAGGCGCGCACCGCAGTCATCAGCAGCGACCCGGCCATGACCGCGGATTCTTTATTAGCCAGTAGCAGGCGCTTGCCGGCCGCAGCAGCCGCGAGTGTTGAGCGTAGACCGGCCGCACCGCTGATCGCCGCCATCACGTAATCGACCTGCGGGTCGGCCGCAAGCTGGGTGATCGAGCTGGCGCCGGCGGCGACGCGGGTGCGGCTGCCTGCAGCACGGAGCCGCCGTTCCAGCTCGCGCGCGGCCTCGGGCGATTCCAGCGCCGCCCATTCGGGCTCGAAGCGACGGCATTGGGCCAGCAAAGCCTCCACATTACTGCGCGCAGCGAGCACCGCGACGCGGAAGCGTTCGCGATTGAGCCACAGCACCTCGAGCGTGCTGGCGCCCACGCTGCCGGTCGAGCCCAGGACCGCCACGCCGATGCTCATGCACCACCCGTATCGAGGCGGAGGGGCCCAAGGCATGCCGTGAATCTCATTTACCTACCCCAAGCCAGATCAATCCCAGCGCCATCACCGGCGTCGCGGCGGTGGCGCTATCGATACGATCGAGTACGCCGCCGTGGCCCGGAAAAAGCCGGCCGCTGTCCTTCAGACGCACGTGGCGCTTGAGCAGGCTTTCGGTCAGGTCGCCGATGACGGAGAAGGCCGCGGCGGCCAGGCATAACGGCAGAAAGCTCTGCGCCGGCAGCGCGAACCAGCCGGCGCCGCCGGCCGCAAACACCAGCGCGAACAGCATACCGCCAATCACGCCTTCCCAGGTTTTGTTAGGCGACACGCGCGGCGCCAGGTGTAGCCGGCCGAACTGGCCGCCGGCAAAAAAAGCGCCAGTGTCGGCAATGAAGGCCAGCGCCAGAATGAATAACGTCCACTGCGCGCCGTCGGTCCACCGCGCATCAATATGCACCAGTGCGATCCAGGTGGGCAGCAGTGCCAATGCGCCCGCCAGCGCCGCGGCCGCGCGGCCCACACGCTGCGGTGCCCATGCGATCCAGGCCAGCGCGACCAGCCACCAGGCGAGTCCGAACTCCAGCATCTGCCTGAAGCGTGTGACGTCAAAGGTGTAACGCCAGCCCGCCACTGCGAGCACCGCGAGCGCGAGCACGTAGAGCAGGCGCCAGGGCAGGGCGAGCCCGAGAAACGCCGACCACTCCCAGGCGCCGATCAGCAGGAACAACCCCAGGATCGACGCCGTGATGCTCGCCGGCGAATAGAGTATCGCCACAACCAGCAGGGCTGTCAGCGTCAGGGCAGTGAGTACGCGGGAACGCAGCATCGGCGCAGGCCTCAGGGCGCCCCGGTGCCGACGGCCTGGATCTGTTCGGTGCTCAATCCGAAGCGCCGCTGCCGGGCTGCGTAGTGCTGCAAGGCTGCCTCGAACGCTGCCACGTCGAAATCCGGCCACAGCAGCTCGGTGAAATAGAGTTCGGTATAGGCCAGGTTCCACAGCAGGAAATTGCTGATGCGCTGCTCGCCCCCGGTACGAATGAACAGATCCGGGTCGGCCAAACCGCCCAGCGCCAGCGCCGCGCCGAAAGTTGCCTCATCGACCTGCGAGGCCGAGAGTTGATGACGCTCGACCTGCAGGGCCAGGCGGCGCGCGGCGCTCACGATGTCGCTGCGCCCGCCGTAGCTGACCGCGATCTGTAGCGACAGGCGGGTATTCGCGGCGGTGACCTGCTCGGAGCTGGCCATGCTGGCACGCAGCCGCGCGTTCAGCTCGTCGCGCTCGCCGATGAAGCGCACACGTACGCCCCGGCGGTGCAGTTCCTCGATCTCGGCCTCGAGCGATTCGACGAACAACGACATCAGGCTCATGACCTCATCGCGCGGCCGGCCCCAGTTCTCGCTGCTGAAGGCGAACAGCGTCAGGGCGCCGATATCGCGCCGCACGCACTCTTCTATGACCATACGCACCGGCTCCACCCCGGCGCGGTGGCCATCGGCGCGAACGCCACCGCGCGCGCGCGCCCAACGCCCGTTGCCATCCATGACGATGGCCACGTGGCGGGGCAGCGGGATGGATACGGGGCCTGGTGAATCGCTGCTCAAACCTGAAGAATTTCCTTTTCCTTTGCCGCCAACAGCTGATCGATCTCGGCGATGAATCGGTCGGTCAGTTTCTGAATCTCGTCCTGCCCGCGGCGTTCGTCGTCCTGCGAGATCAATTTTTCCTTGAGCATTTCCTTGACATCCGCGAGCGCATCGCGACGCACGCTGCGCACGCTCACGCGTGCATTCTCGGCATCCTGGCGCACGATCTTGGTGATGTCGCGGCGGCGATCTTCGGTCAACGGCGGCAGCGGGATGCGGATGACCGCGCCGGCGGTGTTGGGTGTCAGGCCGAGTTCCGATTTGTGGATGGCCTTCTCTATCGGCCCGACCATGGTCTTTTCCCACGGCGATACCACGAGCGTGCGCGCATCCTCGACGCTGATATTTGCCACCTGCTGCAGCGGCACGTCCGAGCCGTAATAGTCAACCTTCAGGTGTTCGATCAGGCTCGGATGCGCACGCCCCGTGCGCAGCTTTTTCAGGTCGGCCTGGAACGCCTGTACGCATTTCTGCATGCGCGCCGCCGCGCCTTTCTTCAAATCGTCGAGCATGGCCATCCTGCCTTCAGTCGTTGGTCACAAGCGTGCCGATGTCCTCGCCGCGCACGATGCGCAGCAGATCACCAGGCGTGCCCAGATTGAACACGCGCAAGGGCATCCGATAGTCGCGGCACATCACGATCGCCGTCGCATCCATAACGTTGAGACGTTCATCGAGTACCCGATCATAGGTCAATCGCGAGTAATGCCGCGCGGAAGGGTTTTTCACCGGATCGTCAGAATAGATGCCGTCAACCTTGGTGGCCTTGAGCAGCAACTGAGCCTCAATCTCAATGGCGCGCAGGCTCGCTGCGGTATCGGTGGTGAAGAATGGATTGCCGGTGCCGGCGGCGAAGATCACCGCCCGGCCCTTCTCCAGGTGCCGCACGGCTCGCCTGCGAATGAAGTCCTCGCACACCTCATTGATGCGAATCGCCGACATGACTCGCGCCTGCATGCCCTGCTGCTCGAGCGCGTCCTGCAGCGCAATCGAATTCATGACGGTCGCCAGCATACCCATCTGATCTGCCGTGACGCGATCCATACCGGCGCGCGCCAGGCCCGCACCGCGGAACAGATTGCCGCCGCCGATCACGATGGCAATCTGCACACCGAGCGCCTGCACCTCGCCGACATCGCTCGCAATGCGTTTGAGGACCGCGGGATCGATGCCGTAGTCGGCGTCCCCGAGTAATGCCTCGCCCGAGAGCTTGACCAGAATGCGGCTCCAGGTGGGCGTGCTGTCTTGATTCATCGTGCCCATTGTGTTTCAGGAGCCCGTTTGACTATTGCCCACGGGTAAACCTCCACGGTTGAGGCCACGCGCGATACCCAGCGCCATACTCAGACTTCGCTCCCGCGACACGAACCGCTTCAGTCTGCCAAAAAAAACCCCGCGACGGGCGGGGTATTGCATGATCTGCCCACACTGACCCAGGCCGCGGTCTTGATGGAGGCGAACGTCGAGGAGCCACTGCGGCAGGCGATTAGCGGCCGCCTGCCGCACTGACCTGCGCCATGACCTCGGCGACAAAGTCTTCCGGTTTTTTCTCAATGCCGGCGCCGACCTCGAAGCGCTCAAAGCGCAGCACGCGGGCCCCCGCGGCCGCGAGCAGCTTCTCTATGCTCCGGTCCGGGTCCTTCACGAACGGCTGGCCCAGCAGGCTGATTTCATTCAAAGACTTGCGCAGGCGACCCTCGACCATCCTGGCAGTGATCTCAGGGCTCTTGCCGTCTTTGAGCGCCTGCTCGCCGAGTATCTCCCGCTCCTTGGCGAGCAGGTCGGCCGGCACCTCGGCCACGCTGAGATAGCGTGGATTGCTCGCGGCCACATGCATCGCCAGGTCATGCGCGAGTTCGGCCGACCCGCCTTCGAGCGCCACCAGCGCGCCAATGCGGGTGCCATGGACATAGGCACCGAGCGGACCACTGCTCTCGAGCACCACGCAGCGGCGCACGCTGATGTTCTCGCCGATCTTCGCCACCAGCGCTCGGCGCCGCGCGTCAACGCTCTCGCCCGCAGTCAACTCCGCCGCAAGCAGCGCATCCAGATCGATCGGCCGTCCCGCGAGCGTCAGCCGCGCCACGTCAGCCGCGAAATTCCGAAAATCATGCTCGCGGGCGACGAAATCGGTCTCGCAATTGATCTCGACCATGGCCGCGGCGCGCCCGGCGGGCGCGCGCTCGATCACAATCACGCCCTCGGCGGCGATGCGCGCCGCCTTCTTGTCGGCCTTCGCCAAGCCCTGCCTGCGCATCAGCTCGGCCGCGGCGTCGAGATTGCCGTCGGTTTCGACCAGCGCCTTCTTGCACTCCATCATTCCGGCGCCGGTGCGCTCACGCAGTTGTCGAACTGCTTCCGCTGTTACGCTCATACTTTGGCAATCCTAAATCTGGAAGAGAAACTGGTTGTCGCAGCGCGGCTTCGTGCGCGAGTGCCGCGCCGATCGGCTTGCGCCGAAAGGTGCATCACGCCCCCCGGGCAGTTCAGCCCGCGTCATTGCCGCTGCGCGGCCGGCGCGCCGGCCCTGCTCCGGTGCGACGCTTGACGCCAATCGGCGCCGGAGCCGCGGCCAGCTCGGCGATCTCGGCGCCGTCGTCCAGATCGGCCTCCAAGGCCGGGTCGCCGGCGACCACCGCTGCCGCTGAAGGCGGTATTACGGCCGGACGGCGGCGCGGCGGGGCCTTGCGGCGCACGGTGGCAACCGGCTTGGGCCGGCCTGGCCTCGCACTCTTGCGGCGCGGATTGCCTTCCTCGTCGAGTTCCACGAATTCGTCCTCGCCCACCACCACCTGCGGCACCGAAGACTTGCCCTCCAGCACCGCGTCGGCGATGGCCGCGGCATACAGCTGGATCGCGCGCATGGCGTCATCGTTGCCGGGAATCACGTGGTCGATACCATCGGGCGAGCAGTTGGTATCCACCACCGCAACAACCGGAATACCCAGCTTCCTGGCCTCATGGATCGCGATATTCTCATGCCCGACGTCGACCACGAACAGAGAGTCGGGCAACGCCTCCATGCTCTTGATGCCACCGAGGCTGCGCTCGAGCTTCACCATCTCGCGGCGCAACTGGGTCGCCTCCTTCTTGCCGCGCTTGTCCAACGCGCCGGAGGTGGCCATCTCCTGCAGCTCGGCCAACCGCTTGATCGACCCGCGGATGGTCTTGAAATTGGTCAGCATGCCGCCCAGCCAACGCTGGTTGACGAAGGGCATGCCGCAGCGCAGCGCTTCCTTCTCCATCGCGTCACGCGCCGAGCGCTTGGTGCCGACAAACAGCACGGTGCCGCCATCGGCGACCACCTGCTTGATGAATGACGCCGCATCGGCAAACAGGGGTTGCGTCTTCTCGAGATTGATGATGTGGATCTTGTTGCGCTCGCCGAAAATGAAAGGCTCCATCTTCGGGTTCCAGAAGCGGGTCTGATGTCCGAAATGAACACCCGCCTCCAGCATCTGTCGCATCGACACGCCGGGCATACGATAACTCCTCTGTCGGGTTGTGGCCTCCGCGCATCCCTGAATGACGATCCTTGAAACGACGCTGGGAGCTTAAGTCAAGGCCCCATCGCCCCTTGGCGGACACCCGGTCATAGGTTCACGATGCGCGTGTGGATTGCGTTGCCAAAAAAGGCCGCGCTTTATACCATGAAGTACCAGCCTGAACAATGCCTTAAGCGGGTCCGACGGCGATGTTGCGCAGCTCCCAGATATCACTGAAAACGCCTGAAGAGCAGCAGAAATTGCGCATCGCCGGTGCATTGGCGGCCGATGTGCTCGATATGATCGGTGAGCACATCGTGCCGGGCATCAGTACCGAGGAGCTCGATCGGATCTGCCACGACTATATCGTCAACGTGCAAAAGACCATCCCGGCCAATGTCGGCTACCGCGGCTTTCCAAAGACCATCTGCACATCCGTCAATCACGTGGTCTGTCACGGTATTCCGAACGATCGCAAGCTCAAGGCCGGCGATATCCTCAACATCGACATCGCGATCATCAAGGACGGCTACCACGGCGACACCAGCCGCATGTATTTCGTCGGCAAACCGCCGGCGTTCGCCCGGCGCCTGGCCGAGGTCTGCAACGACGCCATGTGGAGGGCCATCGAACTGGTGCGCCCCGGCATGCACCTGGGTGACATCGGACACGCGATCCAGAGCCTCGCGGAGGCCGAAGGCTTCTCGGTGGTGCGCGAATACTGCGGCCATGGTATCGGCCGCGTGTATCATGAAGACCCGCAGGTCCTTCATTATGGCGAGCCCGGCACCGGGCTCGAGATTCGCGCCGGCATGGTATTCACGATCGAACCGATGATCAATGCGGGCAAGCGCCATGTGCGCGTGCTGCCTGATGGTTGGACCGTGGTGACCAAAGACCATTCGCTGTCGGCGCAATGGGAGCACATGGTGCTGGTTACACCAGGCGGGCATGAAGTACTGACCTTGAGCCCACGCGCGGCGCATTGAGGACAGCGTGGCGGTACCCGACTCAACGGTGCTCGACGATGCTCCGCCGCGTGCGCCTGCGCCCCTGGACTGGCCGCTGCTGAATCGCCTGCCGGGGCTGCTGGCCGAATCGAGCGGCGATGCGGACAGCTGCCGCAGCCTGCTGGCACAGGCGCAGGAAGAGCTGCGCGCGCGCTTCTTCGAAGAGGAGCCGGTCGAGGGCCTGGTGCGCGCCCGCTCGCGCTTTACCGACCTACTCCTGTGTGCGCTGTGGCAACAGCGACTCAATCAGGATCTGGCCGGCCGCCTGGCGCTGGTTGCCGTCGGCGGCTATGGCCGCGGCGAACTGCATCCCTACTCCGATGTCGATTTCCTGGTGTTGGTCCCGGCGCCGCTGGCGGACGCGGAACGTGCAAGCGTCGAACAACTGGTCTCATTCCTGTGGGACATCGGACTGGAAGTCGGTCACAGCGTACGCACCGTGGCTGAATGCGCCGAGGAAAGCGCCGCCGATGTCGGCGTCATGACGACGCTGATGGAATCGCGGCGCCTGGCCGGCTCCGTCGAGCTGGTTGACGCCATGCGCATTGCGCTCGCACCCGATCGCGTCTGGCCGGTGCGCGAATTCTTCGAAGCCAAGGTGCGCGAGCAGCAGGACCGGCGCCTCAAGGCCAACGATACCGCCTACAACCTCGAGCCCAACGTCAAGACCGGCCCCGGCGGCCTGCGCGATCTGCAGACCATCGCCTGGGTGGCGAAGCGGCAATTCGGCGCCGAGTCGCTCGATGAGCTGGTCACCCACGGCTTCCTGACGCCGTCGGAACTGCGCCGGCTGACGGCGGCGCAGTCCTTTCTGTGGAAGGTGCGCTTCGGCCTGCATGTGCTGACCGACCGTCATGAGGACCGGCTGCTGTTCGACTATCAGATCAAGCTCGCGCGCAGCTTCGGCTACGAGGATGCCTCCTATACGCTCGCGGTCGAGCAGCTGATGCAGCGCTATTACCGCACCATTATCGACGTCACGCTGCTCAATGAGCTGCTGCTGCAGCTGTTCCGCGAGGCAATCCTGAGCGACGATCAGCCGCCGCAACCGCTCAATCCCCGCTTCCAGGTGCACAACGATTATCTCGAGACGGTGAATGAGGACGTGTTCGGCCGCCACCCCTCGGCGCTGCTCGAGCTGTTCGTGCTGCTGCAGCAGAACCCGCAGATCCGTGGCGTGCGCGCCGGCACCATCCGCGCCGTGGTTCGCAATCTATGGCTCATCGACGAGGAGTTCCGTCAGAACCCGCGCAACCACCGCCTGTTCCTCGAGATCGTGCGCGCGCCTCGCGGCGTAACTCACGAGCTGAGGCGTATGAACGATTACGGCGTGCTCGGGCGCTACATTCCGGCGTTTGGGCGCGTGATCGGCCGCATGCAGTACGACCTGTTCCATGTGTACACGGTCGACGCACACTCGCTGTTCGTGGTCAGCAACCTGCGCCGGCTCGCGATGAGCGAATTCGACCACGAGCTGCCGCGGGTCTCGGCGATCATGCAGCAGTTGCCCAAGCCCGAGATCGCCTATCTGAGCGCGCTATTCCACGATATCGCCAAGGGCCGCGGCGGGGACCACTCGGATCTCGGCGCGGTTGACGCCGAGGCTTTCTGTCTCGAACAGGGCATGTCGCGCTACGACGCGCGCCTGGTGGCCTGGCTGGTCAAGAACCACTTGCTGTTGTCGATGACCGCACAGAAGCAGGACATCGGCGATCCCGAGGTCATCAGCGCCTTCTCGCGCAAAGTCGGCGATGAGGTGCACCTGGACTATCTGTTCGTGCTGACCTGCGCGGACGTCCGCGGCACCAATCCGAAGCTGTGGAATTCATGGAAGGCGTCGCTGTTTCACGAATTCTACGAGTGCGTGAAGCGGGCTTTACGCCGCGGCCTGGAGACTCCGGTCGATCAGGAAGAGCTAGTGCGCGAGATCCAGGCCTCGGCACGCGCCCAGTTGCGCGGCTCGGGCGTGTTGCCGGCGGCGATCGAGCGCACCTGGGCGCGCTTGCCGACCGCGTATTTCATGCGGCACGATGCCGGGGAAATCGCGCGCCACACGCGCGCGCTGGCCGCCGGCGACGCCAACGCCGATGAAGCGCTGGTCTCAGTCGAGCCGCAGACCGAACGCGGCACCACCGCGGTCATGATCTACGCTCCGCACCGGCGCCACGCCTTCGCCCGCGCCACCGCGGTGCTCGATCAGCTCGGCCTCAACATCCTCGATGCCCGCATCACGCCGGTGGGCAACGGCTTCTCGCTCGACTCCTACCACGTGCTTGAAGACGACGGTTCGGCGATCACCGATGCCGAGCGCCTGATGGAAATCGAGCAGGCGTTGTGGCGCTCGCTGCATCGCCCCGAGGAGGCGCCGCTGGCGGTGTCGCGACGCGCCACGCGGCAGATGCGCGTGTTCAAGACGCCGACGCAGATCACGATCGCGGTCGATGAACGCAATCGCCGTTCAGTGCTCGAACTCACTGCCGCTGACCGGCCCGGCCTGCTCTGTGATATCGGCAAGGTGCTGTGGGAGGAGCGTGTCGATCTGCACGCGGCCAAGATCAGCACGCTCGGCGAGCGCGCCGAAGACGTGTTCTATCTGACCGACCGGGCGCAGCGGCCGCTCGATGAGGCGGCCGCCGAACGCCTGCGCGCCCATCTATCCGAGGCACTGGACCGGCGCCTGGCATGAATCCGGCGCTAGACGTCGGCTGTAGTCACCGGCCAAAGTCATCGCCCGCAGCCTCATAGCGCGTCTTCCCAGGAGCGCGACAGCCGCATCGCGCAATTGACGATGCCGACCATGCTGTACGTCTGCGGATAATTGCCCCACATCTCGCCGCTGCCGGGAGCCAGATCCTCCGACATGAGGCCGACCCCGTTACGGCGTCGGAGCATTTCCTCGAACAGCTCGCGCGCCTCCGGCCGGCGGCCGATGCTCCACAGCGCATTGATGTACCAAAATGTGCAGACGCTGAAAGCGACCTCGGGCATACCAAAATCATCGGGCTCGGCGTAGCGCGCCAGAAACGCGCCGCGGCGCAATGTCGTGCCGATGCGCTCCACGGTGGCGATGTACATCGGATCCGACCAATCGACCACCCCGAGCTCCGCCAACAGCAGCAGGCTCGCATCGACGCTGTCGCCATCGAAGGTGGTGGTGAAGCTGTTCATCGATTTGGACCACGCCGCCTCGCGAATGCGTTGCGCCATGCTGCGCTCGTGGCCCCGCCAGTATTGCTCGCGCGCGCTCAGGCCGAGCCTACCTGCGACCCGTGCCAGGCGGTCGGCGGCCGCCCAGCACACGGCGGCGGAGAAGGTGTGCACGGCCGTGCGGCCGCGGTATTCCCAGATGCCGGCGTCCTGCTGTCCGAACACGACGACCGACTGCTCGCCCAGCGGCTCGAGCGTCGCAAACAGAGCCTCGGTGCCGCGACGAACCAGGCGTTCGTCGAAGAAGCTCTGCGTGACCGCGAGGATTGCGGCCCCGTAGACGTCGTGCTGCACCTGCGAGTATGCGGCGTTACCGACGCGCACCGGCCCCATGCCGCGATAGCCCTGCAGATGCGGCACGATGGTCTCGTCGAGCTGCAGGTTGCCGTCGATGCCGTAGCAGGGCTGCAGGCGCAGCGGCGGCGTGGCGGTCAGGTTCTGGACGAACCGCAGGTAGCCCTCCATCGTGCGTGTGGCGCCGAGCCGATTGAGCGCCTGGATGGTGAAATACGCATCGCGAATCCAGCAATAACGATAATCCCAGTTACGGCCGCTGTTGGCGCTCTCGGGGATCGACGTGGTGATCGCGGCGATGATTGCACCGGTGTCCTCGTAACTGCAGAGCTTGAGCGTGATCGCCGCCCGGATCACGGCTTGCTGCCATTCGAACGGCACGGCGAGGCTGCGCACCCAGTCGGTCCAGTAGTCGCGGGTCGCATCGAGCAGCCGCTGCGACAGCAGGGTGACCGATTCATGGACGGTCTCGTCCGGGCCGAAAATAAACGCCAGAGTATCTTCGAGCACGAACACCCGCTGTTCCCGGATCATGGCAATGCTCGCGTTGGTGGTCAGCCGCAGATCGAGATCACGGCCGGCGTAGCGGATGTGATGCGAGCCCGCGGTGCCGGGGCGCAAACGCTCGCCGTAGCTCTCGGCAGGCGCGAGTATCATGCGCAGCCGCGGCCGCCCAGCCAGACGGCGCACGATGCGCACCAGCATCGCCGGGCGGAAATTTCGATCGTACTGACGAAAGCGCGGGCAGAAATCGGTGATGGCCAGCACAGCGCCATGGCTGTCGGTCAATGTGGTCTCGACGATGGCGGTATTGCGCTCATAAGCCTGGGTGCTCGAAGTCTGCTCCAGCAGCTCGATGGCCCAGCGGCCGGGTCGGTTGGGCGCGTCGGAGCCTGCCATGAGATCGCTGAACACCGGATCGCCGTCGAATCGGGGCAGGCAGCTCCAGACATGCGTGCCATTGCCGTCGATTAGGGACGCGACCTGGCAGTTTCCGGTCATGGCCAGATCGAGACTTGCGGTGCTCATACGCCGTGGATCCTCACACGCCTGGCGTGGGCTGCGCTCGGGGCTTCGAAGACATCAAATCGCTCAGGTTTCCGCCACTTGCAGCAGCCAGCGGCGCAGCTCATCCGGATTCGCCAGGCGGAACCTTGCCGCGGTCGGCGCCTCCTCGCCCACGCGCACGCTGATGCCGCCGAGCTCGTTCACGACTTCGAAGGCATCCTCGTCGGTGCTGTCGTCGCCGGCGAATATAGGGGTGCGGTCGCGAAATGGCGCTCGCTCCATGAGCCGGCGCATCGCCGAACCCTTGGTCAGGTGGCGTGGTCGGATCTCGACCACGCACTTGCCCATCAGCACGCTGAACTGGCTGCCCAGGCTCGCCACTACGAGCTCCGCTACCTTGAGCACCTCGCGGCCGCGCTCGGGCACACTGCGATAATGCAGGGCGATGACACTGCGCTTGTTCTCCAGCTGCACGCCGCGGATCCTGGCAATAGCTTCGCGCAGCAGCGGCTCAGCCGACTGCAGCTCGGCGGTCAGTTGCTCGTCGACCAAGATCTCGCCGTCCGGTGTTCGAATCTCGCCGCCGTGCACGCCTACGGCGGGAAAGGTGAGCGGCCGGAACAGGTGGTCGATCGCGCCGATCGTGCGACCGCTCACGAACGCGACCGCTCCATCCAGCTTGCGCGACAGCCGCTGCAGCAGCGGCACCATCCAGGCTGGAACCTCGACCGCGTCCGGACTCGGTGCAAGATCGAGGATGGTGCCGTCGATATCCAGATACAGCGCATGGCCCGCCAGGGAGCTGCGGGGCGCGAGCTTGGGGTCATTGGCGCTTTCAGGGTAGGCTTCGATCGGAGTGGCCGTCTGGTTCATCGCATCAATCGTCGACATCAGCTGACCGTAGCCAACTGTGTTCGGCGCCGGCTATAGGAACACGCGGGCAAGACTGTAGTCCAGCAGGAGGCGGCAGCGACGGCTTGGTCCGACACCGTTGACTGGACTCGCGGGCCCGGCTTAGCTGAGGATGCGCGCCTTTCGAGCACCGGTCGGCCGGCGCCGAGGCTCGGCCCAGCCACAGCATCAGCACTTCAGGAATCCATCGACGGCACATGAACACACAAGAACTCCAGGCCCGGATCGAGGCCGCGTACGAGCGGCGCCATGAACTTTCCAGCTCGAGCGTGGACCCGAGCACGCGCGACGCTATCACGCGGGCGGTGAACGCGCTGGACCGCGGCGAGTGCCGGGTAGCCGAAAAGATCGATGGCCGCTGGCAGGTCCACACCTGGCTCAAGAAGGCGGTACTGCTGTATTTCCGCACGCATGACAATATCGTCATCGATGCCGGCTATGCGCGCTTCTACGACCGGGTGCCGCTGAAATTCGCCGGCACGGATGCCGCGCAGTTCGCGGCCGGCGGCGTGCGCGTCGTACCGCACGCGCTGGTGCGATATGGCGCCTATGTGGCGCCAAACGCAATTCTGATGCCCTCTTACGTCAACATCGGCGCCTACGTCGGTGCCGGCACCATGGTCGACACTTGGGCAACGGTCGGCTCCTGCGCACAGATCGGACGCAACGTGCACCTCTCCGGCGGTGTCGGCATCGGCGGCGTGCTGGAACCCCTGCAGGCCGCGCCGACCATCATCGAGGACGACTGTTTCATCGGTGCCCGCTCCGAGATTGTCGAGGGTGTCGTGGTCGGTGCCGGCGCGGTGATCTCGATGGGGGTGTTTATCGGCGCCAGCACGCGCATCTACGACCGCACGAGCGGAGCGGTGCTGCGAGGCGAAGTCCCGCCGGGCTCGGTAGTCGTGTCCGGCAGCATGCCGTCCAAGGACGGCAGCCACAGCCTGTACTGCGCGGTGATTGTCAAACGCGTAGACGCCCAGACCCGCGCCAAGACGGCTCTCAACGAATTGCTCCGGGCAGATTAGCCCGGGCCGAGGCCAGCTCCGGCGTTGCGGCTGACCGTGGCGCCCGATGGGTACCATCCAGAGGTATTGAGCGCTCATAGGGATATACACATAGGGGGAATTTTTCAATTACGAAAAATTCCCCCTATGTGTATATCCCTCTGCAATGTTCCCACCTCTGGCAGTGTGCTCTTCGGGCGCCACGGTCAGCCGTAGCGCCCGGTGATGTAGTCTTCTGTGGCTTTCTGCCCCGGATTGGTGAAGATCCTCGAAGTCTCGTCGAACTCGATCAGCTCGCCGAGGTACATGAACGCCGTGTAGTCCGACACGCGCGCCGCCTGCTGCATGTTGTGCGTGACGATCAGCACCGTGACCTGCTCGCGCAGCGCGGCGATCAGTTCCTCAATGCGGGCGGTGGCAATCGGATCCAGTGCCGAGGTCGGCTCGTCGAACAGCAGCATTTCCGGGCTGGTGGCGAGCGCGCGCGCAATGCACAGCCGCTGCTGTTGGCCGCCCGAGAGCGATAGCGCCGAGCTCGTGAGCCGATCTTTCGCTTCATCCCAAAGCGCCGCTCCACGCAGCGCCTTCTCGACCTCTTCCTGAATGCGGATCTGGGAGCGCACGCCGCGGATACGCAGCCCATAAGCGACGTTCTCGAAGATCGACTTGGGAAACGGATTCGGCTTCTGGAATACCATGCCGATGCGCATGCGCACTTCGATCGGATCGATGTTGCGAGCCACCAGGTTGATTTCCTCGGGCAGCAGCATGATGCGGCCCTCGTACCGGGTGCCCGGAGTCAGGTCATGCATGCGATTGAAACAGCGCAGGAACGTGGTCTTGCCGCAACCGGAGGGCCCGATCAACGCCGTAACCTGCTTTTCGCGGATCTCGATGTTGAGATTCTTGAGCGCCTTCAACTCGCCGTAGTAGAAGTCCAACGCCTCGGCCCGCGCCTTCACCGGCGTCTTGAGCGCCGCCGAACGCCGCGTCTCATCCACCGCCACCTGCAACATACCGCGCCCACTGGCCCGGATCGGAATCACCCCGGTGTCGATATCGGACACCGGCGGGAAACCGCTGGATCCGGGCTCGGGCGGCTTGCTTCTCACCAGTTGTTCCATAAATTCATACGGCTACGCTAACTGAAGGTCATTACAAGCTTTAGCTCCGGGGCGCCTGTAGCTCCTTTTCGATCTCTTCGATCTTGGTGTGGCGGACGTCTTTGCCCAGCACCAGGTAGATCAGATACTCACAAATATTCTTCGCGTGATCCCCGATGCGCTCCATCGATCGTACCACCCACATGACATCGAGCGCCCGCCGAATTGAGCGGGGGTCCTCCATCATAAAAGTAATGGTCTGGCGGTGAATAGCCTCGTACTCCTCATCGACCGTACGGTCGCGGCGCAGCACCGCCAGCGCCAGATTGGTATCGAAGCGGGCGAATGCATCGAGCGTGTCGTGCACCATATTGATCACCAATTCGCCGAGATTGCGCAGTTCGCGATAGCGATTATTCGGCCGTTCGCGCACGGCCAGCCGGGCGGCGATGGCGGCCACCTTCTCGCCCTCATCGCCGATCCGCTCCAGGTCCGTGATCGTCTTGAGGATGGTGATGATCAGACGCAAATCCGAGGCGGTCGGCCCCCGAGTCGCGAGAATCCGGCTGCAGTCTTCATCGATCGAGCGCTCGAGCTGATTGACCCGCAGCTCTTCCTGGGTAACGCGCACCATCACGCGCGCGTCGGGCTCGGTGATGCCGCCGATTGCCTGCGTCAGCTGGCGCTCGACCACGCCGCCCATCTCGAGCACGCTGCTGCGCAGCCGCTCGAGGTCCTCGTTGTAGCGGCTGGAGATATGGTGACTCAGCCCCTCGGTGCTCATCCGCTCATGGTATACGGATCCTGATGACAGATTTGTGTCAGCCCTTGTCGGTGGCGCGCATGCACCGTATAAGGCGCCAAACCTATCAGCCGCTGGAGCCGGCCCGCTGGCGCCGCGGCGCCGGCGCCTTTTGGGAAGGAAATCAATGTCCGCCACGCTCGAACTGACCCATGACCTGATCGCCCGCGCTTCCGTGACTCCGGCTGACGAGGGCTGCCAGGAGCTGATGGCCAGACGGCTGAGCAGGATAGGATTTTGCGTCGAGCGCTTGCGCTACGGCAACGTCGACAATCTGTGGGCTCGACGGGGCGATGCCAGACCGCTGCTGTGCTTTGCCGGGCACACCGACGTGGTACCGACCGGCCCGCTCGAGGAATGGCGCTCCGACCCGTTCAAACCCGCCATCCGCGAGGGTCTGCTGTACGGCCGCGGCGCTGCCGACATGAAGAGCGGCCTGGCGGCGATGCTGACCGCCGCCGAAAGTTTCGTCGCCGAACATCCTGATCATCGCGGCGCAGTCGCCTTCCTGATCACCAGCGACGAAGAAGGCCCGTCGGTCGACGGCACCCGCCGTGTGGTCGAGACGCTACGCGAGCGCGGCGAACGCATCGACTGGTGCATCGTCGGCGAGCCTTCGAGCGAAAACACCATCGGCGACACCATCAAGATCGGCCGACGTGGATCGCTCTCCGGACGCCTCACCGTGCACGGCGTGCAGGGCCATATCGCCTACCCGCAGTTCGCTGAAAATCCCATCCACAGCTTTGCGCCGGCACTGGCCGAACTGTCGAGCCGCGTCTGGGATCAGGGCAATGAGCACTTTCAGCCCACGACCTTCCAGGTGTCGAATCTCAATGCCGGTACCGGCGCTCCGAATGTGATCCCCGGCGAGCTCAAGGCGCGCTTCAACCTGCGCTATTCGCCGGTGCAAACGCTCGATGAGCTCAAGCGCAGCGTCGAAGAGGTGCTCACCCGGCATCAGCTGAAATACACGCTCGAGTGGTACGTTTCCGGAGAGCCGTTCTACACTCCGCCTGGGCCGCTCTCGACCGCGGTGTGCGCGGCTGTGCGTGCGGTCACGGGGCGCGAACCAACTCTATCGACCGGCGGCGGAACGTCCGACGGGCGCTTCATTTCACCGATGGGTGCGCAGGTGGTCGAGCTTGGCGTCGTCAACGCCAGTATCCATAAGGTCAACGAGTGCGTGCGTATCGAGGACATCGATACGCTGCATGCGATCTATCTGCAGACGCTGCGAAATCTGCTGGCCTAGGCGCGCCGGCTGGAAAAGTTGGCGTAGGCCCCGAGCGCCCCCAAGGCCGCGGCCGCGAGGAACACCCAGCCTGGCATCGACAGACCGAGCAACGACCAGGTTATCCTGGCGCACTCGCCGGACCCGGTCAGTACCTTGCGGATCACGGCGGTGAGCGGCAAGACCTCCAGCATGTACGACAGCGTCGCGCCGCAGGCCGGCACTGCGCCCTCGGGCAAATGCTGGATCCAGAGGTGCCGCGCCGCGACACCCATGGTCGCGAGCGCTGCGACCACGAGCAGCACTCCGTAGACCGCCGCACCCCAGCGCTTGGGCTTGTGTAGCGCCGCGAGCAGGAACAGCAGTCCGGCGGCGGCGACGCCGACGCGCTGAAAGATGCACAACGGGCAGGGCTCAAGATGCAGCATCGCCTGCGCATACCAGGCGTAACCCAGCAGCGCCAGGCACACCAAGACGCCCAGGAAATTCAATCTGCGGCGCACTACGTCCGGCGTACTGCCCACTCGGCGAGCTCGCGCTCGATATGATCGAGCGAGGTATGGCGCACGTCCTTGCCATGCACCATGTAGATCACGTACTCGCAGATGTTCTTGGCATGATCGCCGATGCGCTCGAGCGCCCGCACTACCCACATGACGTCGAGCGCGCGCCGGATAGTGCGCGGATCCTCCATCATGAACGTGATGCATTGACGCTGAATCGCCTCGTATTCCTCATCGACCACCCGGTCCTGGCGACAGGTCCTGAGTGCGGCTTCGGGATCCAGCCGGGCGAAGGCATTGAGCGTGTCATGGAGCAGCATTTGCACCGTACGGCCCAGATGCTTGACCTCGCGGTAGCGATCGGCTGGCCGCTCGATGGTCGCCAGGCGCGCAGCGATCAGACCAATCTTCTCGCATTCATCGCCGATGCGCTCGATATCGGTAATGGTCTTGATGGTCGCGACGATCATACGCAGGTCGCCGGCGGCGGGAGCCCGGGTAGCGAGGATGCGGCTGCAGTCCTCGTCGATCGAGACCTCCATGCCATTGACCTTGTAGTCGTCCCCGGCGACCGCGCGCCCCAGCGAACTGTCGGCATCGACCAGCGACATGAGGCTGCGGCTGAGCTGATCCTCGACAAAACCACCCATCGCGAGCACTTTGCTGCGCACCCGCTCGAGATCCTCGTTAAATCGCTTCGAGGTGTGGTGGGAAATGTAAGCGGCTTCCATGATTAGACCTCGAAAAACCCCTTCCGCCGGCGCCCCATAGCGCGCATTTGAAAGAATATACCGCAATTGCCAGCCTTCGCAGGAGATGCGCTTCGCAGCTTTGAAAAAATGTCGTCGCATTCGGTTGGCACTGGCAACGCCCTGGCCGCACTCGCCGCGCGCTACAGGACGAGTTCCTTTACGGCGGTTTGCAGCCGTTCGCGCGGAAAGTCACAGGTGAACTTGCTGCCACGCCCTTCCTGGCTCTCGATCGAGAGCTGGGCGCCATGTCGTTGCAGCACGTGCTTGACGATCGCCAGTCCCAGGCCGGAACCGCCGGTGGCGCGGCTGCGGCCGGCGTCGACGCGGTAGAACCGCTCGGTCAGCCGTGGGATGTGTTCCGATGCGATGCCGATACCAGTGTCCGTGACTGAAAAGTGCCCGCCCTTGTCATCGGTCCACCAGCGGATCTGCACCGAGCCGTCTTGAGGCGTGTACTTGGCGGCGTTGTCTACCAGATTGGCGAAGGCCGAGTGGATCTGGATGTCCTCGCCCAGAAGCATCGCGCTCGAGTCCGCCCGCACCTGCACCTGCGCTGGGTGCTGCGGGCGCGCGAGCACGTCCTGGCGCAGCTGCGCCATCAACGCAACCACATCGATCGGCTGGCGCGTGGCCTCGCTGTCCGACGATTCCAGCCGCGACAGTTCGATCAGATCCTGCACGATGCTGGTCATGCGCTGCGCCTGCCGCCGCATCTCCTGCAGCGGGCCGGCCAGCGCGGGATCGAATTCGGTATCCTGCGTCAGCGTCTCCAGGTAGCCCGAGATCACTGTCAGCGGCGAGCGCAGCTCGTGCGAGGCGTTGGCCACGAAATCCTTGCGCATGGCCTCGAGCCTGGCCTCGCGCGTCACATCGCGCACCAGCGTGAGCAGCTGTCCGGCTCCATAGGGCACGATCTGCAGCGACAGGTACTGTTCGGCGCCTACCGAAGAGCGCACGATCACCGGCGTCGCATACTGGCCGGCGCGCAGGTAGCGCACGAATTCGGGCTGGCGCACCAGGTTTTCGATGCGCAGTCCGAAATCCGTCTTGCCGCGAAAACCGAGCAGGCGCGCCGCCGTGCGGTTGAACCAAAGGATTTCAGCCTGCGGATTGAGTACCACCACGCCTTCCGGCATCGCCGCGGTCGAGCGGCGCAACTCGCGCAACAGCCGCAGCAAGCGCTGCTTGTGGAACTGCTTGCGCCGATACAGGCGCACGATCATCGAGATCAGATGGCCCCAGGGGCCGGGCAGCTCCGGCGCGGGCTCGGCTTGATCGGCTTGCAGCCAGCGCAGCAGGCGCAGCAGGTGCAGCAACTGCATCGCCAGGTAGATCGCCAGCACTACGGCCACTGCCGCCCATGGGGCGCCGAGGATGAGACCGACCACGAGCCCGATCGCCAGCGCGACCGACAATCGCACGATCAGGGACAACCAACCGCCGGAATTCATGCGTCGTTAAGGTCCGCCTGTCGAATCGACGCGGCTGTCAGGTTTCCGGCCGCGCCGAAAAGCGATAACCCGCCCCGCGCACCGTCTGTACCAGCCGATCATAGCCGTAGTCATCTAGCGCTTTGCGCAGACGCCGGATATGGACATCGATGGTGCGCTCCTCGACGTACACATTTCCACCCCAAACGCGGTCGAGCAGTTGCTCACGACTGTAGACCCGCTCCGGGTGAGTCATAAAAAATTCCAGTAGTCGATACTCGGTCGGACCGAGCGTAACGGTGCGCTCGCCCACCATGACGCGATGCCCGGCACGATCCAGAGTCAGGTCGTCGACCCGGATCAGCTCCGTTTCATCCTGGCCGCCGCTGCGGCGCAGCACCGCATGCACTCGTGCAATCAGCTCACGCGGTGAAAACGGCTTGGTCATGTAGTCGTCAGCGCCGCCGTCCAGGCCCGCGACCTTATCGACCTCTTCCGCACGCGCCGTCAGCATGATAATCGGCAGATCGCGGGTGTCGCGCTCGCGCTTGAGCGAGCGCGTCAGCTCAAGCCCGCTGTTGTCGGGCAGCATCCAGTCGATCAGGATCAGGTCAGGCCGACGATCCGCCAGGGCCGCTCTAGCCGCCCGACAGTCCTCCGCCTCACGCACTTCGAAACCCGCGCGCTTCAGGCCGAATGCAATCATCTCGCGAATCGGCCGCTCATCCTCAACAACTAAAATCTGCTTTGAAGTCATATCGTTGCAAGCCTGCGCGCGAACCTTAGGGTGGACCTGTTACAGTCGTATGACGCAGTCGGCGATTTTGTCAGATTGGTGAAGTTCGCGCCGGGGCCTGTAAGGGCACTTGGGCGACGTCATCGCGCAGATACACCGGCTGCGCCTGCTCCGCCGGCAGCGCGCTCGCCATGCCGTCATATGCCGCTAACAGCGCGACTTCGCTCGCCCGCGGCCGCAAATCCGGAAACACTGCGGTCAGCGTGCCGACGGCCGCCCGCAGCCACGAGGCATAGGCCGCAAATCCTGAGCCCGCGCCGCAGACGCGCTCGCCGGTCCAGGCCGGCGGCAGCACCACGGTCCCGGGCGTGGCGACCGCTTCCGGCCCCATCGGGTAAATCGCCTCTGCTACCCGCTCAAAGCAACCCCAATAGATCTCACCCATGCGCGCATCCTGGCAAATCAAGGCGCGCGGCGGCGCGCCTGGGAGCAGCAGCGCCTGCGCCGCGAGCGCCCGCAGGTCCGAGATCGGTAGCAGCGGCAAGTCCGCCGCAAACGCCAGTCCCTGGGCGACGCCGGCGGCCAGACGCACGCCCGTGAAGGCACCCGGACCGCGCCCGAACGCGATCGCATCGAGCTGCCGCAGGCCAAGATCGGCCTCGCCCAGCAGCTCATCGATCATCGGCAGGATGAGTTCGCTGTGTCCGCGGTCCCGGGTCGCCTCGCGTGCACTGAGAGAGCCTTCCAGCCACAGAGCGGCGGAGCACAGCTCCGTGGACGTATCCAGCGCCAGCAGTTTCACGGTCGCAGCGTCACGGTCGCAGCGTCACGGCGGCAGCGGCGCAAGCGGCGGCGCTCGGGCCCGCGCCGGCTCCGAGCTCTCGCAGTCGTTGCAACGCGACCTCGCTGGCTTGCGTCGTAGCCATCGGCGGCAGACTGGCCCGAAAGATGCGGCCGTAAGCGCGCTCGCTCATGCGCGGATCGCAGATCACCACCACACCGCGATCCTCTTCGCTGCGAATCAATCGGCCCACCCCCTGCTTGAGCGCCAGCACTGCCTCGGGCAGCTGGTAGTCCTTGAAGGCGTTGGCGCCCCGTGCTTTCAGATACTCGATGCGCGCGCGTACCACGGGATCCTCGGGTGAGGCGAATGGCAGCTTGTCGATAATCACCAGCCGCAGCGCCGGCCCCTGCACGTCCACACCCTCCCAGAAGCTCGCGGTACCGAGCAATACGGCCCGACCACTGGCGCGAAAGCGACGCAGCAGCTGCTCGCGCGGCGCCGTGCCCTGAACCAATAGCGGCAGCTCGGCCGGCAGCTGGCCGCTGAGCCGCTGCGCCGCATGCCGAAGCGCGCGGTGACTGGTAAACAGTACGAACGCGCCGCCGCCCGCGCTCTCCAGCAATGGCCGAGCGGTCTCAATCACCGCGTCGCCGAATCCCGGATCGGACGGTTCCGGCAGGCCGCGCGGCAGATACAGTAAGGCCTGGCGCGAATAATCGAATGGACTGTCGAAGCGTAGCGTCGCGGCGCCATCGAGGCCCAGGCGACTTGCGAAGTGACTGAAGTCGTCGCCGACCGCGAGCGTCGCCGAGGTGAAAATCCAGGCATTGTGGGCTTGCGATAGCTGCGCCTGAAAGCGGCTCGCGATCTCGTACGGCAGCAGGCGCAGTGCAAAGCCGCGTGCGTGCGTCGACACCGTGCGCGCGCCCGCGACCCTCACCGCGTCCGCGCCGGCGTCCGCTTCGGCGTCGGCCTGCTCGGGAACTCTCGCCGCCTGCGCGCCGGGCGCTTCATCGATGATCTGTGCCAGTGCCGCCGCCAGCGACCGCGCGCGCGTGGCGCATTGCTGCACCTCGGGCTGCGGACAGATCGCGTCGAGCTTCGCGCCCAGTTCGCGGCACGAGCGCTGCAATGTCCGCAAAGCCTCGTGGGCGTCATCGCGCAGCTCGCGCCAGCCGAGGTGACGCTCGCTGCGTCCAAGCACCGTGTGCGCAGCGGCCAGTGACCGCTCCATCTCCGAGGTCAGGTTCGCCGACTCACGCACCCCCAGCCCCACGCTGCCGAGCTCGCGCTTAAGATCCGCGATCAGCAGCTCGAGCTGTCGACTGCTGACGCTGACGCCGAAGAACTCACTGGCCAGATCGGGCAGCTGGTGCGCCTCGTCGAGCACCACTGCATCGACGCTGGGCAGCAGATCGCCGAAGCCCTCTTCTTTGAGCGCCATGTCCGCGAGCAGCAGATGGTGGTTGACCACGACAATGTCGGCTTCCAACGCTGCGCGGCGTGCTTCGAAGACGTGGCAGCGCGCGATTTCGCCGCAGCGGGTGCCGCTGCAGTTCTCGCGCGTCGAAGTGATGTGGGCTCGCAGTGGATGCGCATCGGCGAGCTCCGCCAGCTCCGCCAGATCGCCGCTGCGCGTCGCCTGCGACCAGTCGCGGATACGAGCCAGCAGCGCGTCGGCCGATACGGGCAGGAGCTGCTCCTGCTGCCCTATGTCCGCCAGGCGCGCGCGACATAGATAATTCGATCTGCCTTTGAGCAGGGCGACGCGCGCCGGCCGACCCAAGGCGCGCGCGAGCAGCGGCAGATCGCGGTGGTAGAGCTGATCCTGGAGTGTGCGCGTACCGGTCGAAATCAACACGCGCAGTCCCGAAAGCAGTGCAGGCACCAGATATGCATAGGTTTTACCGGTACCGGTACCAGCTTCGACCAGCAGGACTTCGCGCGCGCGCAGCGCCGCGTCGATGCGCGCCGCCATCTGCTGCTGGGCCGGACGAGGCCTGAAGCCTTGCAGTGCGCGGATCAACGGGCCTGTGGCGCCCAGGATAGCATCGAGGTTCAACATATTACCCAGTGGGATAATTTCAATGGGGCAAAAATCCCGCAATACAGGGACCCGCCGGTATAATTCCTAACGCGCTCCGTTTCACTTTAAGAGTTGAGGATACGTCATGGCGACTGCCCGCCACACCTTCGCTGGCCTTTCGGAAGTTTCCAATAACGTCGCCGAATGGGTCGCGGGTGTGCGGCAGCTGACTCAGCCGGACAAGGTGTACTGGTGCGACGGATCGCAGACTGAGCTGCAGCGCCTGCGCATCGAGCTGCTGGCGAAGGGCGAGCTGCGCGAGCTGAACCAGGCAAGCTTTCCGGGCTGCTATCTGTACCGCTCCGATCCCAGCGACGTCGCACGCGTCGAGCATCTGACCTACATCTGCTCGCGCTCGAAGGAAGCCGCCGGCCCAAACAACAACTGGATGGACCCGAGCGCGGCCCACGCCAAGATGCGCGAACTGTTCCGCGGCAGCATGCGGGGCCGCACCATGTACGTGGTGCCCTATTGCATGGGGCCGCTCGATTCGCCCTACGCACGCTGCGGAGTCGAGATCACCGACAGCGCCTACGTCGTGCTCAACATGGCAATCATGACGCGCATGGGCCGCGCCGCGCTCGAGCGCATCGTGACCGAAGACAGCTTTGTCCGCGGCTTGCATTCGATCGGCGATCTGGATCCCTCGCGCCGCTTCATCATGCATTACCCCGAGGAGCTCTCGATCGAGAGCATCGGCTCCGGCTACGGCGGCAATGCGCTGCTGGGCAAGAAGTGTCATGCGCTGCGCATCGCCAGCTGGCAGGCGCGCGATGAGGGCTGGCTCGCCGAGCACATGCTGATAGTCGGGCTGCAGAACCCGCGCGGTGAGACCCATTACGTGGCCGCGGCCTTTCCGTCAGCTTGCGGCAAGACCAACCTCGCGATGTTGATACCCCCGGATTCGCTCCCGGGCTGGAAAGTGTTCACGATCGGCGATGACATCGCCTGGCTCCAGCCCGGTGCGGACGGGCGCCTGTGGGCCATCAATCCCGAGTCAGGCTATTTCGGTGTCGTGCCCGGCACCAACGCCAAGACCAATCGCAATGCGGACGAAACGATTCGTCGCGATACGCTGTTCACCAACGTCGCGCTGACCGCCGACGGCGAGCCCTGGTGGGAAGGCCGCGTCGAGGGACGCCCGGTCACCGACTGGCGCGGTCATCCCTACGATCCAGAGAACGGGCCGGCTGCACATCCGAACTCCCGTTTCACGGTCGCCGCGTCGCAGAACCCGGCCTACAGCCGTGCAGCGGAAGACCGGGGCGGCGTGCCGATTTCGGCGCTGATCTTCGGCGGCCGTCGGCGCGAGCTCGCACCCCTGGTGTACGAGGCCCGCAACTGGCAACACGGTGTGCTGGTCGGCGCCTCGGTCGCCTCGGAAACCACCGCCGCCGCCGCCGGTCAGGTCGGCGTCGTGCGCCGTGACCCGATGGCGATGAAGCCGTTCGCGGGCTACAACTTCGGCGACTACTGGGCGCAGTGGCTCGACGTCGGGGCCAAACTCAAACGTCCGCCGCATATCTTCCACGTCAACTGGTTCCGGCAGAATGCCGCCGGCAAGTTCCTATGGCCGGGCTTTGGCGACAATCTGCGCGTGCTGGCCTGGATCCTCGATCGCTGCGCCGGCAGTGCGGGCGCCGTCGATACGCCGATCGGCAACATGCCGCGGCCCGGCGATATCAACACCGCTGGCCTCGACATCAGCGCCGAGGCGCTGGCCGAACTGACTGCGGTACCGAACGCCGCGTGGCGCAAGGAAATCGCGAGTTTTCGTCAGTACCTGCTGGAATTTGGCTCGCACCTGCCGAACGCGATGCTGGCGGAAGTCGATGAGGTTGCACGCCGGCTCGAGGCCGTGGGAACTACTTAAGACGAGCGGCCGGCGGGCCAATCAGCCGCTGACGGCCGCTCAGCATTCCTCGCAAACGAAAAAAATCGTCAACGGCGAGTCGCGATCGGGAATCCTGCCCAGGCCGATCATGCCCTCACCTTTGATCAACATGCTGTCGCGACGGACGAAGGCCTCCTCCTCGCCGGTGATCTGCACGAACGTGCCGTTGGTGCTCTGATCCGTCAGGGTGAAGCGGTTGCGGCTGAGTTCGATGGTCGCGTGCAGGCGCGAGATCAGATTGCCGCGGATCACGATGTCATTGTCGTCGGCACGGCCGATGGCGATATGCGGGCGCTGCTCATCGAGGATCAGCTCACGCTCCTGTACCGACAGGCGCAGTCGCTGCGGCTTGCGATTGTCGCGCCCGGTCAGCGCAATCGCCGGCAGCATGCTGGTGACATCTTCGGTCTGCCACAGCACCTCGTAGAGCGCAATCTCGCCGCCCTGACCGCGGATTGTAGCGACATCGATCTGCCGCACCGAGGCGCGCCACTCGGGCGAGAGCCGTTCGACGGTTGCCGCGGTGGTGATGATCTGCCCCGCCTTGGCCTGACTGGTCATGCGGTTGGCGGTGTGTACGCTGGAGCCGAACACGTCGCGGGCCTCCAGCACCACCGGACCAAAATGGCAGCCGATCCGTATCGCGACCGGCTGACCGTCCACTCGCAGCTCGGTGTGGGCGGCGATCTGTTTCTGCATCTCTCCGGCCGCGTTCAGAGCATCGTCCGCGGTCGGGAACGTGGACATCACCTCATCGCCGATGGTCTTGATCACGCTGCCGTTGTGCTGCTCGGTGGCTTCGCGCATCACCTCAAGACAGGTGCTGACCATGTCGCGGGCACGCAGGTCTCCCATGATCTCGAACAGGCGTGTCGAGCCGACCACGTCGGCGAACAGGATCGCAAGCTCGATGTCTTTGCCCATGCCTGCCGAATGTTACTGGAAAGAGCCGCGGCGCACAGCGGACAAGCGTTATACCGCACACAGCGCCGCGGCGGCTGCGCGCAGCAGCCCGGCGGCGCGCTTCGGCCCCGAAGCCTCGGCTCGGGCCTGGTGCTCGCGGGCGCCCTCCGACAGCCATTGCCGATAACGGCGCGCGCCCGGCCTTCCTGAACACAACCCGAGCATATGTCGGGTGATTGCGGGCAGGCGCTCGCCGGCAGCGACTTCGCGCTCGGCGTACGCGGCCATGCGCTCGAGCAGCGCACCGGCCTCGGGGCAACGCCAGCCATCGTCGAACACCAGCTGCTGCAGCTCGGCCAGCAGGTAGGGCCGGTGATAGGCCTCGCGGCCGAGCATTACCCCATCCGACCAGCCGAGGGCCGCGGTACACGCCGCGGTGGTACGCAGGCCGCCGTTGACATCGATCGCCAGCTGCGGGAAATCACGCTTGAGACGCTGCACGACATCAAAGCGCAACGGCGGCACTTCACGGTTCTCGCGCGGCGACAGGCCGCCGAGCACGGCTTTGCGCGCATGCACAATGAAACGGCTGCAGCCCGCCTGCGCGACCAGCGCGGTGAAGCCGCGCAGGCGCTCGTAGTCATCCTCGTCGTAGCACGTGAGCTGCCACCGCGCCTCCTGCCCCGCGACCACGCCAATGCGCATCTTGACGCTGACCGGAACCGTCACGGCGGCGCACATTGCGGCCACGCCGTCGGCCACCCGTTCACGGTCGAGCATCAGGCAGGCCCCGAAAGCGCCGGCGTGCACCCGGTCGCTGGGACAACCGCAATTGAGATTTATTTCGCGGTAGCCGCTCTTGGCACCGGCGCGGGCAGCGGCCGCGAGCAGCGAGGGGTCATTGCCGCCGAGCTGCAGTGCCAGCGGCTGCTCCTCAGCAGAATAGCGCAGCAGGCGGGCGCGGTTGCCGTGGACGATCGCGGCTGCCGAGATCATCTCGGTGTAGAGCAGCACTCGGGGCGAGAACCCGCGCAGAAAATAGCGGCAGTGGCGGTCGGTCCAATCCATCATGGGAGCGACTGAGATCCGACGATCGATAGAATCAGCCTTTTTCTCGGATGAAATGCCTATTTTTATACCGCTTTCCATGCTGCGCGTTCCTGCGGGATTTCTGCGTATTCCGGGGAGTTTACTGGTTGCCGAGGGGACATAAAGGGGACAAGAATAGCTTGTCCCCTCGGAATCATCATGCCAACCATCAAAGCCCGCAGACAAGCCAACGGCATCACGCGCTATACGGCGATCGTCCGCATCCGCCGCGGTGCGGCGATCATTCACCGGGAAAGCAAAACTTTCGCGCATCGAACTGCGGCGCTGAGCTGGGCCAGGCACCGCGAGGTGGCGCTCGAAGATCCCGCCACCCTTGTCCGAGAGCAGCAAGGAGCGCCCACGCTCGCCGAGCTGATCCGTTGGTATATCGCGACGTTCGAGACCATCTCCAAATGGCAGCGCAGCAAGCAGACCCATCTCGAATTCCTGGAGCGCCATGCGCTCGGCAGGACCAATGCCCTGAGCTTGACCGCCGCGATGCTGATCGATCACGTGCGCTCGCAGCGCGCCGAGGGCACCGGGGCGGCCACCGTGGCGAATGACCTGATCTGGATCGGCGTCGTCCTGAGAGCCGCTCGCAGCGTCAAAGAACTGCCGGTCCGCCCCGAGGTCGTGCAACAGGCACGCAACGCCTGCCGCGAACTGCGCCTGACCGGCAAAGCGCGCAAGCGGACACGGCGGCCGACTGCGGACGAGCTCGAACGGCTGCGCGAGTATTTTGCTCGCCGGGAAAGGCGCTCCACGATCCGCATGCTGCCCGTAATGGAATTCGCGGCCTGCTCCGCTCGACGCGAGGCCGAGATCTGCCGGCTCGAATGGCACGACAACGATGCCGCAACACGCACTGGCGTTGTTCGCGACGCCAAGCACCCGACTGACAAGAACGGCAATCACCGGCGTTTCAAATACACGCCGGAGGCGTGGGCGATCGTCCAGGCACAGCCGCAGACGGGCGAGTACATCTTCCCGTATGACCCGAAGAGCGTAGGGACGGCCTTCACCCGTGCCTGCCACGTGCTCGGGATCAAGGATCTGCGTTTCCACGATCTGCGGCACGAAGCTACCAGCCGTCTGTTCGAGCGTGGCTATCAGATTCACGAGGTCGCGCAGTTCACGCTCCATGAGTCCTGGAACGAGCTCAAGCGCTACACGAATCTCAGGCCGGAGAATATGCGCGAAAT
>JBEKRP010000032.1:0-33370 GCA_049518595.1 Steroidobacteraceae bacterium | reverse complement strand
GGCGGTGCGAGCGAACCAGAACAGCGAAATTTCATTTAGCACGCGGCCCTTGCCTGGTATGGGGTCGGGTAGCACGACATCGAACGCAGACAGGCGATCGGTGGCGACGATCAGCATGTGATCGTCATCCAACGCGTAGAGGTCGCGGACTTTGCCGCGATGCAGCCGCGTCAGGCCCGCCAATTCGGTCTCATAGACCGCGGTTTCGGCAACCGTGCCGGGGGTCGTGGCCAAGGCTTGCTACCATACCGGGTGCGAGAAAAGGGCGCGCATCTTGCCGCCCGCGCGGCGGCGGGGTCAAGCATGCGTGGCATCCCCGGCGGTCGGCATAGGCCCCGACAGCTGACGGAGAACCAATGAGCGCAGAGAAATCGATGAGCACACAGCAACGGCAGCGCAATTCATGAACTGGGGAGGAAAGATCATCGGCGGCACGCTCGGCATGCTGGCGTTGGGGCCCATCGGCGCCGCGTTCGGGGCGTTCATCGGCCATCTGTTCGATACCGGGCAGATCAGCGGCGCGATGTTCGGTGCCGGGCCCGACGCCCGACTGGTCAACGAGCTGTTCTTTCCGACCTCATTTCGGGTCATGGGCCACATCGCCAAGGCGGATGGCCGGGTCACCGAGCAGGAAATTGCCTCGGCGCGCGCCGTCATGCACGCGCTGCATCTGCAACCGGCGCAGATCCAGGCCGCGATCGGCTATTTCACCGAGGGCAAGCAGCCGGGGTTCGACCTCGACGCCGCGCTGGCGCGCTTGCGCGCATCGATCGCGGGCAATCCGGATCTGGCGCAATTTTTCGTGGAGATTCAGCTCCAGGCATCGCTCGCGGGCAATGGCCTGTCGGCAGTGCCGCGTGCGCGGCTACAGCGCGTGGCGTTGCTGCTGGGTCTGTCCGCCGGCGACTTCGCGCGGCTCGAGAGCCTGCTGCGCTTTCGTCAGGGGGCGGCGATGGGCGGCGCCGGCGACGCGGGTCGGGCGGGTGCCGGCAGGGGCGCGGCGGCGGCCAGCAATGAGCGGATTGCGCAGGCCTACAGCCTGCTCGAGGCCTCGGCCCAGATGTCGGACGAGGAGGTCGTGAAGGCCTACCGGCGGCAGATGAGCCGGCATCATCCGGACAAACTCAAGGCCAATGGCTTGCCGCAGTCGATGCTCGAGCGTGCCAAGGAGCGCACGCAACAGATCCAGGCCGCCTACGAGGTGATCCGGGAGCGCCGGGGGATGCGGTAGGAGCCCGCGTCATCGGGGGCTGCTAAACTAGCCGCATGAGCAAGCCACCCGGCCAGAGCGGCGGCCAGAACGCCCGCTGGATCGCGCCGTCGATTCTGTCAGCCGACTTCGCGCGCCTCGGCGAGGAGGTCGATGCGGTGATCGAAGCCGGCGCCGATCTGATCCACTTCGATGTGATGGACAACCACTACGTGCCGAATCTGACGATCGGGCCGGTGGTCTGCGAGGCGCTGCACCGCCGCGGCGTGTCGGTGCCGATCGATGTGCATCTGATGGTGCGCCCGGTCGATCGCATCGTGCCGGATTTCGCGGCGGCCGGGGCGGGCTATATCAGTTTTCATCCCGAGGCCACCGAACATGTGGATCGAACCATTCAACTGATCCGAGAGCATGGGTGCAAGCCGGGGCTGGTATTCAATCCCGCGACGCCGCTGAACTGGCTCGATTACACGCTCGACAAGCTCGATCTGGTGCTGCTGATGTCGGTGAACCCAGGCTTCGGCGGCCAGCAGTTCATTGCCAGCGCGCTACCCAAGATCGCGGAGGTGCGGCGGCGTGTTGCCGCCAGCGGGCGCGCGGTTCGGGTCGAGGTCGATGGCGGCATCAAGGTGGACAACATCGCCGCCGCGGCGAAAGCCGGCGCCGATACCTTTGTCGCGGGTTCGGCGATATTCGGCAGCAGGAACTATCCGGCGACCATCGCCGCGATGCGCGCGGCGCTCGGCCCGGCCGCGTAATCTTCAAAGAGGTTTGGATTCGGGTTAGAGATATCGAATCACATGAAGCATTTTTAATTATAAAAATGCTTCATGTGATTCGATATCTCTAACCTGGTTGCCCGCCTCTATGAAGCTTCCAGCCGCGCCGGGCCGCGCTTAAGCCTCGTCCTCGTCGTCATCATCATCGAACGCCGGTTTCGGCGCGGCGACGGGTTTGTCCTTGGTGGGCTTGGCGGGCACGATCACGGGCCGGGTCTTCATCTTCGGCCGCGCATTGAACACCACGATGGTCTTGCCGGTGGCGCGCAGCAGACCCTGGTCTTCGAGCACTTTGAGCACCCGACCGGCCATCTCGCGCGAGCAACCGACCAGGCGCGACAGTTCCTGGCGCGACACCTTGATCTGCATGCCTTCCGGATGCGTCATCGCGTCGGGCTCATCGCACAGGCTGGTGATCGCATGGGCGACCCGGCCGGTGACGTCGACGAACGCCAGATCGCCAAGCTTGCGGTTGGTGCGATCCAGGCGGGTCGCGAGCTGCGTGGCGAGCTCGAAAATCAGGCCCGGGCTCTCGGTCGCGACCTGGCGGAAGCGCGGGTAGGTCATTTCGGCGAGCTCGCAGGCGTTGCGAGTGCGCACCCAGGCGCTGCGGGTAGGTTGTTCGTAGAACAGCCCCATTTCGCCGAAGAACTGGCCCTTGTTGAGGTAGGCAAGCACCATCTCATTGCCTTCTTCGTCCTCGATCATCACTTCGACCGAGCCGCTGATGATGTAGTAGAGAACATCAGGCAGATCGCCGGCATGGATCAGCACGGTCTTGGAAGGCACCGTGCGGATGCGGCAATAGCTCAGAAATCGATTGATAGCGGGAATGTCGCTCAGCGGTCTGACATTCTCTTCCATGTTTTTATGGCCTTCGTTCAATGATAATTCGATGATCGCTGCCGGCTTTTTATTACCAAATTGTGCCGGCCGCAAGAGACCGTTCAAGATTGGCAATTCAGCGCCGCTCACCTGCCCCTGACGGCGCGCTCAGAACCAATAGGCGGTGCCGGTCATGACGCGCGCGGCAACTCGCATCAGCGTCGGGATCGGTCCGGGCAGCGCCGCCGCTCCGGCTGCGCGCGCTGCCTGCGCGTGCGCTGCCTCGTCGGATTTCATCAGCTCGACGATGTGGCGACTGCGTTGGTCGTTCGCCGGCAGACGGTCCAAATGGCTTGCAAGGTGGCCCTCGACCTGGTGCTCGGTCTCGGTCACGAAGCCCAGACTGATCTCATCGCCGAACATCGCCGCGGTGGCGCCGATCGCGAACGAGCCCAGGTACCAGATCGGGTTGAGGCGGCTTGGCCGTGAGTGGAGTTCATGCAGCCGGGTTTCGCACCACGCCAGATGGTCGCCTTCCTCGCTGGCGGCGCGCCGCATGAAATCGCGCGTGGTGCTCGAGCGTGACAGGGCGGCCTGGCCGCGATACAGGCCCTGGGCCGCAATCTCGCCGGCGTGGTTGACGCGCATGAGCCCCGCGGCATGGCGCTTTTCCGCCTCGGTGAGCGGGGAGTCGGGCGGTAAAGGGGGGTTGCGGACGCCCGGCGCCGGCGCAAACAGCGTGCGCAGCGTTTCATCCGCCACCTTAAGCGCCGAATCGAGGATGTCGCTGGCCAGCATGCGCGCATTATATGTCATGTGGCTGGGGAAGCCGCCGTTGGCTGGGCCGGAGCGAATTTTGCAAAGCTCGGGGTCCTTGAGTAGACTCCCCCGCCTTTTCGAATTCCATTCTTGGGACAGCCTGCGGCGCGGGCTGAAGTGACATGATGAAGACCGAATTCGCCCAGCCGGCGACTGTTCGCGGCGATTGGTATGTTGTTGATGCCAGTGGAAAAACTCTGGGCCGACTGGCATCGCGAATCGCTCTACGCCTCAAGGGCAAGCACAAGGCCGATTACAGCCCACATGTGGACATGGGTGACCATATCGTTGTGCTGCACGCAGAGATGATTGCGGTGACCGGTAACAAGCTGGACGACAAAATGTACCACCACTACACCGGCTACCTGGGCAATCTCAAGTCGATCGCACTTGGGAAGCTGCTCAAGGAGCACCCCGAGCGGGCGCTCGAGTTCGCGATCAAGGGCATGCTGCCGAAGACCACCCTCGGCCGCCGCATGTTCCGCAAGCTGCACGTGTTTGCCGGTGCCAAGCATCCGCATAGCGCACAGCAGCCGAAACCGCTGGATATCTGACAGGAAGACACAATGGCAGCGACTCCGAATTACGGTACCGGCCGGCGCAAGAGTGCCGCCGCGCGCGTTTATATGCAGCCGGGTACCGGCCGCATCACGATCAACGAGCGTCCGATCGATGAATTCTTCGGCCGCGAGACCGGCCGCATGATCGTGCGCCAGCCGCTCGAAGTCGTGCAGCTCACCGCCAAGTTCGATATCAAGGTGCACGTCAAGGGCGGCGGTATCACCGGCCAGGCCGGCGCGATCCGGCACGGCATTGCGCGCGCATTGATTGGTTACGATGAGGCGCTGCGCAAGCCGCTGCGTCAGGCGGGGTTCGTGACGCGTGATGCGCGTGAAGTGGAACGCAAGAAGGTCGGTCGCCGCAAAGCCCGTCGCGGCACGCAGTACTCCAAGCGTTGATCCTGCTGGGGGATCGTCTAGTGGTAGGACCGCGGACTCTGACTCCGCTAACCTAGGTTCGAATCCTAGTCCCCCAGCCACCACTCGCTTGCGAGTTCGTGCCGTCAGATGAATTCGACGCCGCTGGGCGTGCCGATGATCAACAAATCGGCGGGGCGCGAGGCAAACAGTCCGACCGTGACCACCCCGGTGATCTGATTGATGCTCGCCTCCATCGCCACCGGATCGGCGATCGACAAGTCATGAACGTCGAGAATGTGGTTGCCGTTGTCGGTGGTGATCCCTTGACGCCACGTTGGTCGGCCGCCTAACTCGGCCAGGCGCCGGGCGACATAGCTGCGCGCCATCGGGATGACCTCCACCGGCAATGGGAAGCGGCCGAGGGTATCGACCAGCTTGGTCTCATCGACGATGCAGACGAAACGCTCGGCCGCGGCGGCGATGATTTTCTCGCGCGTCAATGCGGCGCCACCGCCCTTGATCAGCGCTCGAGCGCGGGTGGCTTCGTCGGCACCATCGATGTAGAGCGGCAGATCGGGTACCTCGTTCAGATCCAGGATGCGTGTGCCGAGGGCGCGCAGCCTTACGCTGGAGCTTTCAGAACTCGACACCGCGCCATGCAGCCGCGATGCCCAGCCTTCGACTGCGAGCAGTTCGATGAAGGCGTTGACGGTGGAACCGGTGCCGATGCCGAGGATCATGTCGTCGCGCAACATCGCTAGCGAGGCGCGGGCCGCGTGCAGTTTCCTGATCTGACCCGGGTCGGTGATGGCTGCGGAAGGCTCTGTCATGTGAGGATATCCGATGATTTGAGTTTAGATGCGACAGTGCCCGCTAACGCGGGCACTGTTTGAAGCTTGAGGTACGGCGAGCGAGGAGGTTATCCAAGCCCGCCGTATATGAAGGCCTTACTTCTTTTTCGAAGCTTTCTTTTTGGCCTTCTTCTTTGCTTTCGCCATGACTATATCTCCATGTCAGGTTAGTCCGGGGCCCGAGTATATACACGCGTTGCAAAATTACAAGCAAACGAGTAGGGGCGCACGTCACTGTGATCTGTCTCACACAACGTTCCATTTCACTCGAATGAGAGGATGAATCGCCAATGCGCATCTTCGATCGGGGTGACCGAGAGCCGATTACCCGCGCGCAGAATCATCATCGAGGCCAACTGATCGCGCGCATGCGCTTGCAGCTCCACCAGCGTGATCACGCGCTTAAATCGGCATTTTAGCCGTACGATCGCGACGACGCCGGGTACATCGCAGCTCGAGTGATAAGGAAAGGCATCATCGCCCTTCTTGATCCGGTCGCGGATGAAGTTGCGCGCCTGGTAGTTACGTACTCCCTCCCGGCTGGTGATCTTGCGTGGCGCGGCTTGCAGATCGTCGATGCCGCAGGTCGAGGGCTCGGTCCTAAGGAGCCAATGTTGCATCGCCCGCGCGCCCTACCAGGCTGCACCGGTGAATATCGACACACCGTCTTCGGTGACCGCCGCATCCAGCGGAACGTCATGGCTGCTGCGCTCGATCAGCGGCAGTTGCTGGCATCGGTAGGCGATGCCGACGAGCAGCGGCCGGTGCCAACTCTGCCGATGCCGCCGATACGAAAACAGCCGATCGTAGTAACCACCGCCGATGCCCAGGCGTGTGCCGTGGCGATCGAATCCGAGCACCGGCAGCAACACCACCGACAGCGCGCGCGCAGGAATGGTCTGTAGGGGATCGGGTTCGGGGATGCCAAGGCGATTGATCGATTGCAGCATGCCATGATCGCGCGCGAACACCATGCGGCGGTAGCGGTAATCGACGATGCACGGCAGATAGACCGGGCAATGGAGCTTCAGGGCCAGAGCCCGCAACGGCTCGGTAGGGACTTCGGTGCCGATGGATACATACAGTCCGACAGCACGTGCGCCACGCAACCAGCGGGTGCCGCCGATGTGCGAAGTGATGGCGTGGGCGGCGGCGGTGCGTTGCGCCGGCGTCAATTCGGCGCGGAGCGCACGGAGCCGACGCCGCAGGCCGCGGCGCGCTCCCGCCGTGGCGCTAGTGGCGCAGCCGGCGCTACTGATGAGGGAATCCAGGGGCGTCACCCGCAGATGCCGGTACGAACCGTTGCTCTCGACCGGAGCAACAAGTGGGATCACCTGCGACAGGTAAGGCTTTCTGCTGCATGGCAGACCTGCACAGTGCTGTCGGCAAGGCTATCGATCCCTTGGGTGTTTCAATTAGGGTCGAGAGGTAACCCAGCCCGATTGTCGAACACCGCAGGCGACGCTTACGGCCACTGTACACCAAACTTTGAACAACTGTCCGTGGATTGGCCGAGTCCGCTGACGGGATCACAGTTCGAGCTGTTGCCCCTTTTCCAGCGCTGATTCGACCCGCTCGCGCAGAGCCTTGATGCGATGGCCGGTCTCGTGATCCGCACCGGTATCGCGGGCGCGCAGTTTGAGCACTTCGTGCGCCAGGTTCAGCGCCGCCATGACCGCAATCCGGTCCAGGCCCGCGATCTTGCCGCTGTCGCGAATCTCTCGCATGCTTTTGTTCAGAATCTCCGCGCTGTCGAGCAGGTCGGTGCGCTCATCGGGGCTGCAGGCGACGATGTATTCCTTTTCCAGGATGCGCACGCTCAGCGGGCGTATCGCTTCGCGCGACTCGGTCATGCGCTGTGTTCCATGGCCTTGAGGCGGCCGATCATGGCCTCGACGCGCGTGCGAACCTGCTCGCTCCGATTCAGCAACGAGGTCTTTTCCGCGGCGAGCGTCTCCTGCCGCTGGCGCAGCGCACGATTTTCTTCTTTGATCTGCTGCACGGTGGCGAGCAGTTCATCGATGCGCTTCTCGAGGCGCTTGAGCTCCAGATCGATCGCCCCGGTACCCTTAGCTTCTGTCATGGCAAAACTATAGTTCCGCGCAGACACATAGGTCAATGAAAATGGCTGCGTAGTGACCAGGGTTGCGGTCGATACGAAGGCTGCAATACCATTTTGGCGTGTCCACGCACCACGATTACTCCGAAATCCAGAAAACGCTGGCCGCTTCGCACGCGCTGGCCGATCCGGCCGAGGCGCATGGCACCCTGGCAGGGGCATTGTGCGCGCTGGTCCCCTACCGTCTCGAGGACTGGCTGGCCGAGATCCTGCCTGGCGGCAGCACGGGTGCCGGGGACGCCGATCCGGTGCTGCAGACTCTTTATGAGGGAACGGTCGCAGCGCTGACCGGTCACGGCATGGACTTCGACCTGTTGATTCCCGGGGATGACCGCCCGATCGAGGAGCGTACCCAGGCGCTGACCTCTTGGTGCACCGGTTTCCTCTATGGGCTTGGCACCAGCGGCACCGCCGATCCGCAGCGCCTGCCTGGAGAACTCGGCGAGATCGTACGCGATCTGACGGAGATCACGCGTGCCGGCGTCGATGCGACCGACGGCGAAGAGGCTAATGAATCCGCACTGGCGGAACTGACGGAGTTCGTACGCGTAGGCGTGCAGCTGGTATTCGATGAGCTGGAGCCGCTGCGCGAGCGCCACATTCCGCCTGGACACGTACTGCACTAACCTTACGGCTGCTGTACTGTCCCGACCTTCTCAATCCGTCACCGAGGCATTCATGGCCGATCCAGTCAAAGGCGAATTCGCACGCCGGCGCACGCAACTGATGCGGCTGATGGGCAGCGATGCGATTGCGATCCTGCCGGCGGCACCGGTGCGGCAGCGGAACAACGATGTCGAGTACAATTACAGGCAGGACAGCGATTTTTATTACCTGACCGGCCTCAATGAGCCGGAGGCGGTGGCGGTGCTGATCCCCGGGCGCGCGGCGGCGGAATACGTGCTGTTCGTTCGCGAACGCAACCGCGAACGCGAGATCTGGGATGGCCAGCGCGCGGGTCCCGCGGGTGCGGTCGAGGATTACGGCGCCGACGACGCCTTTCCGATTACCGATATCGACGAGATTCTGCCGGGCCTGCTCGAGAAGCGCTCGCGGGTGTACTACACCATGGGTCTGAACCAGGAGTTCGACCAGCGCGTGGTCGGCTGGGTCAATACGCTGCGCTCGCAGGCGCGCAGCGGCACGCATCCGCCGCAGGAGTTCGTGGCACTCGACCATGTGCTGCACGACATGCGGCTCTTTAAGAGCCGCGGCGAGCTGAGCCTGATGCGCCGTTCGGGCGAGATTGCCGCCGGTGCCCATGTGCGCGCGATGCGCTTCTGCCGGCCCGGGCGCATGGAATACGAGGTCATGGCCGAGCTACTGCACGAGTTCAACCGTCACGGCGCCGATATCTCCTACCATCCGATCGTGGGTGGCGGCCCCAATTCTTGCGTGCTGCACTACCGCGACAACAGCGCGCGGCTCAACGATGGCGACCTGCTGCTGGTCGACGCCGGCTGCGAGTTCGGCTACTACGCCTCCGATATCACACGGACCTACCCGGTCGGCGGCCGCTTCAGCAGCGAACAGCGAGCGGTGTACGAGGTCGTGCTCGAGGCGCAGCGTGCGGCGATTGCCAAGGTCAAGCCCGGCAATTCCTGGGATGAACCGCATGAGGCCGCCGTGCGCGCCATCACCCGGGGGCTCAAGCGCATCGGCCTGCTCAAGGGTTCGCTGCCGGGGCTGATCCGCTCGGGTGCCTACAAGGCGTTCTTCATGCATCGCACCGGCCACTGGCTCGGCATGGACGTGCATGATGTCGGCGACTACAAAGTCGGCGATGAATGGCGGGTGTTCGAACCCGGCATGGTGCTGACCGTGGAGCCCGGCATCTACATCGCGGCCGGCACGCGCAATGTGTCGCGGCGCTTCTGGAATATCGGCGTGCGCATCGAGGACGATGTGGCGGTCACGCGTGGCGGCTGCGAGGTGCTGACCGATGATGCGCCGAAGGAGCCGGACGAGATCGAAGCGTTGATGGCGGCCGCGTGAAACCGCCGGCTGCGTGCCGCTGCGATGTCGCCATCGTCGGTGGCGGCATGGTCGGGGCGAGTCTGGCGCTGGCGCTGGCCGGCACGCGGCTGAAGGTACTGCTGATCGAGGCCGTGGCCGCCGACAGCCCCGCGCAGCCGAGCTTCGATGATCGCAGCACCGCCCTGGGCAATGGCGCGCGGCAAATCCTGCGCACCCTCGGGGTCTGGGATGAGATCGCGGCCGGCGCGGCCCCAATACGCGAGATTCATATCTCGGATGCCGGCCACTTCGGCTTTGCGCGGCTCAACGCCGCCGAACACGAGCTCGCGGCCTTCGGCTACACGGTCAGCAACCGACATCTCGGCGCGGTGCTGTGGCGCACGCTCCGGCGCTGCGCTCGGATCGAGCTGCGCAGCCCGGCGCGCGTGACGGCGGTCAAGCTCGGGTCCGAGTGGGCGGAGCTCACCGTCCGGGGCGAAGCTGCAAGCGAAGGCCAGCATGAGGATGACGATCTGGTGCAGGCGCGCCTCGTGGTCGCCGCCGATGGCGCGCATTCGCTGGTCAAGCAGGCGGCCGGTATCGACTCGAACGCCAGCGACTACCAGCAGGTGGCGGTGGTGGCCAATGTCAGGACCGACCGCAGCGCGCGGGGCATCGCCTTTGAGCGTTTTACCGCCACCGGCCCGCAGGCGTTGCTGCCGCTGGCCGATGGCGCCTACACGGTGGTGTGGTCGCTGGCGCCCGACATCGCGCAGGCGATGCGCGACTGTGACGACCGCGACTTCTGCCGCCAGCTGCAGCACAGCTTTGGCTGGCGCGCGGGCCAGATCCTTCAGGCCGGCAAGCGCGGCTGCTACCCGCTGTCGCTGGTGCGCGCCGAGGCCAGCACCGGTGAGCGCGTGGCGCTGATCGGCAACGCCGCGCAGGCGCTGCACCCGGTGGCCGCTCAGGGCTTCAATCTGGGACTGCGCGACGCGGCCACGCTCGCCGAACTCATCGCCACAGCGAGCGATCCGGGTGCGGATCAACTCCTCGCGCAGTTCGCTCACCGGCGCACCGCTGACCGCGGCGGCATGATCGCCTTTACCGACCAGCTGGTGAAGCTATTCAGCAATAAGCGCGGTGGGGCGATTGCGGCGCGCAATCTCGGACTGCTGCTATTCGACCTGAGTCATCCGGCCAAGCGTGCGCTGTCGCGCCTGAGCTGGGGCTTTGGCGGCTTGCTGCCGCGGCTATCTCGTGGCTTGCCGCTGCAATCATGACGGCCGGCTATGACATCGCGGTCGTCGGCGGTGGTCTGGCCGGCGCTTGCGCCGCGGCACTGCTGGTACGCCATGCCGGCATCGAGCCGCAACGCATCGCTCTGCTCTCGAGCGAGCTGCCCGCCGCGACCGCGCCCGATGCGCCGCCGGATCTGCGCGTGGTGGCGATCTCGCGCGCCAGCGAGCGCGTGCTGCGGGCGGCAGAGGCGTGGCCGCGGCTCAATCAGGCGCGGCTGTGCGCCTATGAACGCATGCGCGTCTGGCACGAATCGACGGCCGCCGCCAGCGAGGCGGCACTGTGCTTCGACGCCGCCGACATCGGCGAGCCGAATCTTGGGTTCATCGCCGAGAACAACGCGCTGCTGCGTGGCTGCATCGACAGCTTCTGCGCGGCCGGCGGCACGCTGATCACGGGTCGGCTGGCGAGCCTTGGCATTGGCGCCGAAGGCGCGCAACTGGAGTGCAGCGACGGACGTGAGATGGCGGCGCGGCTGGTGGTCGGTGCCGATGGCGCGCAGTCGCTGGTGCGCGAGCGCGTCGGACTGGCGGTGCGCACGCGCAAGTATCGGCAGCTGGCGATCGTGGCGACGGTGCGCACGGAGCGAGCGCATGAGAATACCGCCTGGCAGAGATTTTTGCGCACCGGACCGCTCGCGTTCCTGCCCTTGTTCGACGGCAGCAGTTCGATCGTGTGGTCGGTCGATGAGGCGCAAGCGCCGGAACTCCGCGATTGCAGCGGCGCTCAGTTCAACCAGCGCCTGGAGGCGGCCGCCGACGGCGTGCTCGGCGCGACCACGCTCGCGAGCGAGCGCCTGGGCTTTCCATTGCGCAGCATGGCAGCCGAGTCCTACGTTGCGCCGCGCTGTGCGCTGATAGGCGATGCGGCGCACGTGATCCATCCGCTCGCGGGCCAGGGCGCAAACCTCGGATTGCTGGATGCGGCGGCATTGTGCGAGGCGGTAGCGAGCGCGACGGCGCAGCGCGAAGACCCCGGTGCACTGCGTGTGCTGCGCGGCTATGAGCAGCAGCGCCGCACGCACAATCTGTTTATGGACGCGACGATGAGTGCATTCCACAGCGCCTTTGGCCCCGCCCGCGGTCCCGCCGCCTGGCTGCTCAATCGCGGTCTGGGCGTGGTCAATCGCAGCGGCACGCTCAAGCGAGCGTTCGCGCGGCGGGCGCTGGGCACGGCCGGGGAGCTGCCGCGCCTCGCGCGCGCCCGGCTCGCGGAACCGGTATCCGGTGATTAATGGCTGATGGCTAGGACACTATGAGCGGCATTTTCATTACGAAAATGCCGCTCATAGTGTCCTAGCCATCGACCAATGACTTATCGGACCCCGGACCCGGACCCGGACCCGGCCCGCGCAGGGGCGAGAGGCGAGAGGCGAGAGGCGAGAGGCGCGGCAGCTCACCGCGTGGCGATGCGGTCGATCTTGGCTGCGCAGATGAAATCGTTCTCGGACAGGCCGCCGATGGCGTGCGTGGAGAAGCGCACGCGACAGTAGTTGTAGCCGACCTCGAGGTCCGGATGGTGGTCCTCGATATTGGCGAGGTGCGCCAGCGCATTGACAAAGCTCATCGTGCGGTAGAAGTCGCGGAACGCGAATTCGCGCTTGATGGCCTTGCCGTCTTCGATCAAGCGCCAGTCGGCAGAGAGTTGCTTGAGCGCGGCTTGCGCCTGCTCGGCGGAGAAAGCGGCGATATTGCCTTCGCAGGGTTTGCAGCGGCGGTCAACCAGCTCGTTCATGGCGGCGGCTTGCCTCAGCTCTGGACTCTGCGCGCATAGGTGCGCGCGACATACTGCTCCACCAGCTCCTGGAACTCCTCGGCGATACGCTCGCCCTTGAGGGTCACCGTCTTGGCGCCGTCTTCGTACACCGGCGCCACCGGCCGCTCGCCGGTGCCGGGCAGGCTGATGCCGATGTTGGCGCGCTTGCTCTCGCCCGGTCCGTTGACGACGCAGCCCATGACGGCCACGGTCATGTCCTCCACGCCGTCATAGGCGCCGCGCCACCCCGGCATGCGCTCGCGCAGATGGCGCTGAATGCGATCGGCCAGGGTCTGAAAATAGGTGCTGGTAGTGCGGCCGCAGCCGGGACAGGCGGTCACCAGCGGTGTAAAGGAGCGCAGTCCCATGGTCTGCAGCAGTTCCTGCGCGACGATGACCTCGCGTGTACGATCGCCGTCCGGCTCCGGGGTCAGCGATACGCGAATGGTGTCGCCGATGCCCTGCTGCAGCAGGATCGCCATCGCGGCCGAGGAAGCGACGATGCCCTTGGATCCCATACCGGCCTCCGTCAGCCCCAGATGCAGCGCGAAGTCGCAGCGGGCGGCGAGCTCGCCGTAGACGGCCACCAGGTCCTGCACCGCGCTGACCTTGGCCGAGAGCACGATACGATCGCGCGGCAGGCCGAGTTCCACGGCGCGGGTGGCAGAGTCGAGGGCGGAGCGGACGATGGCATCGCGCATGACTTCCTGCGCAGAGTGGGGCTCGCTCCTGCGGCTGTTCTCATCCATCAGCCGCACCAGCAGGTCCTGGTCGAGGCTGCCCCAATTGACGCCGATGCGTACCGGTTTGCCATTGCGGCAGGCGATTTCGATCATCTCCGCGAACTGCGGATCACGTTTGCTGCCGCGCCCGACGTTGCCCGGATTGATGCGGTACTTGGCGAGCACCTCGGCGCAGGCCGGGTACTCCTGCAGCAGCTTATGGCCGTTGAAATGGAAGTCGCCGATCAGCGGCACGCTGCAGCGCAGCTGCTGCAGTCGCTCACCAATGCGCGGCACGGCTGCCGCGGCCTCGGCCGTGTTGACCGTAATGCGTACCAGTTCGGATCCGGCCTCGGCCAGTTGCTGCACCTGGCGCGCGGTGGACTCGACGTCGGCGGTGTCGGTGTTGGTCATCGACTGCACCACAATCGGTGCCTGACCGCCGATCGTGATGCCGGCGACCTTGACCGGCAGCGTCGGGTGGCGATTGCGTACCATGCTCCTATTGTAATGGCAAAACGTAGTGGGGAAGCGGCGAGCGCTGCTATGATTCCAATACCCGTTGATAACAGCAGGAACGGACGCACAGCGGAGACGAGTCTGGGCAGGCACACCTGTTTATACGACCTTCACGTGGCCCTGGGGGCGCGCATGGTCGATTTTGGCGGCTGGGACATGCCGGTCGCCTACGGCTCGCAGATCGAGGAGCACCATGCGGTGCGGCATGCAGCCGGCGTGTTTGACGTATCACACATGTGCGTCGTGGATCTGATCGGCGCGCGTACGCGCGAGCTGTTGTCGCGGCTGCTGGCAAATGACATCGCTCGCCTTACAGAGTCGGGCAGTGCGCTGTACAGCTGCATGCTCAACGAGCAGGGCGGCGTCATCGACGATCTGATCGCCTATTACCTCGCCGACGATCAATTCCGGCTGGTGGTCAACGCCGGCACGCGCGACAAGGATCTGGACTGGATCGGCGCCCACGCGGCCGGTTTGGATGTCAGGCTGCTCGTGCGCCGGGATCTGGCGATGCTGGCGGTCCAGGGTCCGCTTGCGCGCGAGCGCACCGCGACGCTGCTGTCGTCCGAGGCAGCCCTGGCGGCGATGGCGCTGCAACCGTTTTACGGCGCACGGATCGCGGACTGGTTCATCGCGCGTACCGGTTACACCGGTGAGGACGGCTTTGAGATCATGCTGCCGGCCGGCGACGCTGGAAAATTATGGCAAGGTCTCAATGCTGCCGGGGTGCGCTCATGCGGCCTCGGCGCCCGTGACACACTGCGGCTGGAGGCCGGCATGAATCTCTACGGCAACGACATGGACGAACAGACAAATCCGCTCGAGTCGGGCCTGGCCTGGACCGTGGCCTTCGCGCCGACGCAGCGCGAGTTCATCGGCCGCCCGGCGCTCGAAGCCGTGCGCGCGCGCGGCAGCGATCACAAGCGGATCGGGCTGGTTCTCGATGAGCGTGCCGTGCTGCGCAGCCATCAACGGGTCATCGTGGCCGGTGTCGGCGAGGGCGAGGTCACCAGCGGCACGTATTCGCCGACGCTGTCGCGTTCCATCGGTCTGGCGCGCGTGCCGTCGGCGACCGGAGCTTCGGTTCAGGTCGAGGTGCGCGGCCGGCTGTTGCCAGCGCTGACCGTGCGGCCGCCATTCGTGCGCCACGGCCGGGCGATGATCCCGCTGAGATCGTGATCCCGCTGTGATCGTGATCCCACTGTAGCCGTGATCCATCCGTAATCCTGATCCAGCTTTAGTTGCAGCGGCTGCTGACGACGCGCTCAATGGTTGCGGCGATTTATGTTCGGGAGGAATAGCGTTAATGAGCAAGATTCCGGCAGACCTCAAATATACGCGCAGCCACGAATGGCTGAAGGTGCTGCCCGAGGGCATCGTCGAGATCGGCATCAGCGATCATGCGCAGGAGTCGCTGGGCGATCTGGTATTCGTCGAGCTGCCCGAGGTCGGCCGCAGTCTCGCCACCGGTGAGGCCTGCGCGGTGGTCGAATCGGTGAAGGCCGCCTCCGACATCTATGCGCCGGTCGCCGCGACCGTGGTGGCCATCAATGTGCAGCTCGCCGAGTCGCCGGAGTTGATTAATCAGGATCCTTATGGGCGTGGCTGGATAATGCGGCTCAAACCAACGGCCCAGGGCGCCGATTCGGGGCTGCTGTCGGCGCTCGACTACCAGGCGCTCGCGGCTGCAGGCTGAGGATCCGAATGCCTTTCATTCCGCACACCGATGACGACGAACGCGAGATGCTCGCGGCCATCGGTGCGCCGAGCATCGAGGCGTTGTTCGATGAGATACCGCCGAATCTGCGGGTGCAGTCGCTGGATGAGCTGCCGACGGGATTGAGCGAGCTCGAGGCGATGCAGCTCATGGCCGCGCGCGCGCGCCAGGACAGGCGCGCGTTGTGCTTCATCGGCGCCGGCGCTTATGAGCATCACATCCCCGCGGCCGTCTGGTCCACGATCACGCGCGGCGAGTTCTACAGCGCCTACACGCCGTACCAGGCCGAAGCCAGCCAGGGCACGCTGCAGTCGATTTACGAGTACCAAAGCATGATGGCGAGCCTGACGGGCATGCAGGTCTCGAACGCATCGCTGTACGACGGCGCAACCGCGGTGGCGGAAGGCTGCCTGATGGCCGTGCGCGCCAACCGGCGCTCGAAAGCGGCGCGCATCCTGCTGCCGCGCAGCCTGCATCCGCACTATCGCGCGGTCACGCTCGCGACTGCCCTGAATCAGGGCTTGATATTCGACACTCTGCCGTATGCGCGCGATGCGGGCCATCTGAGCCTCGACTCGTTCCCGGCTCATGACGGACAGGACTTCACGGCGCTGGTCATCCAGCAGCCGAATTTCTTCGGTGTGATCGAGGAGGTAGATGCGCTGACCGATTGGGCGCATGCGCGCGAAGCGCTGGTGATCGCGGTGGTGAACCCGATCTCACTGGCGCTGCTCAAACCGCCGGGGGAATGGGGCGCGAAGGGTGCGGATATCGTCGTCGGCGAGGGTCAGCCGCTGGGTTGTCCGCTGTCGTCGGGCGGCCCGTACTTCGGCTTCATGACCACGCGCATGCAGCACGTGCGGCAGATGCCGGGGCGCATCGTCGGCGCTACGGTCGATGCCGACGGCCGGCCGGGTTTTTCGTTGACGCTGCAGGCGCGCGAGCAGCATATCCGGCGCGCCAAGGCGACCTCGAATATCTGTACCAACCAGGGCCTGCTGATGATGGCCGGCACGTTGTATCTGTCGCTGATGGGCGCCGAAGGCTTGGAGCGCGTGGCCGCGACGTCGATGGCGCGGACCGAGGAGCTGGTGCGAGCACTGACGGCCATCGCGGGCGTGCGCCGCGTATTCGCGCGGCCGACTTTTCATGAAGCGGTGCTGACGCTGGATCGACCCGTGGCACCGGTGCTGGCGGCACTTGCTCAGCGCGACATTCAGGGCGGCCTCGATCTGATCGATCACTACCCCGAGCTCGGCCCAGCGCTGCTGGTGTGCGCGACCGAGACCAAGAGCAGCGCCGACATCGAGGCTTACGCGAGCGCGCTGTCCGAGGCGCTGCGCCCGGCGCGCGCGGCATAGACGCTGCGGCCCTCAGGTTAGCCACGTCGTGACGTTATCGCTGCGCGAGAAGCTGATCTTCGAGTATTCCCGGCCCGGGCGCGGCGCGCGCGGCCAATGGCCGGGACTGCCGGCGAGCGCGGCCGTCGACGCGTTGCCGGAAGGTTTGCGGCGCCGGCGCCGGCCGATGCTGCCCGAGGTCAGTGAACTCGATGCGGTGCGCCACTACACCCGCCTGTCGCAGCTGAATTTCTCGATCGATACGCATTTCTATCCGCTCGGCTCCTGCACCATGAAGTACAACCCCCGGGCCTGCAATGCCGCGGCCCTGCTGCCGGAGTTCGCGGGGCGTCATCCGCTCGCACCCATAGAGCATGGCCAGGGATTCCTCAGCTGCATGTACGAGCTGCAGGAAATGCTCAAGGCGATCACCGGCATGCGCGGCGTGGCGCTGAGTCCGCTCGCCGGGGCGCATGGAGAGTTCGCCGGGGTGGCCATGATTCGCGCCTATCACCGCGCGCGCGGTGATCTGGCGCGCGATGAGATCATCGTGCCGCAGGCCGCGCACGGCACCAATCCTGCGACCGCGACCATGTGCGGCTGCGTTGCCCGCGAAGTGGCCGTGGGAGCTGATGGCGACGCCGATCTCGAAGCGCTGCGTGCGGCGGTGGGTCCGAAGACCGCGGGCATCATGTTGACCAACCCGTCGACGCTCGGGGTGTTCGAGCGGCGTATCGAAGAGCTGGCGCGCATCGTGCACGAGGCCGGCGGCCTGCTGTACTACGACGGCGCCAATCTCAACGCCATTCTCGGCAAGGCGCGTCCCGGGGATATGGGTTTCGACGTAATCCATATGAATCTGCACAAGACCTTCTCGACGCCGCATGGCGGCGGTGGGCCGGGTGCGGGCCCCGTCGGTGTGTCGGCGCGGCTGCTGCCGTTTCTGCCGCTGCCGATTGTCGGGCGCGAGCCCGATGCCGAGCGCGTCGCCGCCAAGCCGATCTATCGCTGGCTGGGCGAGCGTGATCTGCCGCAGTCGATCGGCCGGCTCACCAGCTTCGGCGGCAATGCCGGGGTGCTGCTGCGGGCCTACGTCTACATGCGCATGCTCGGTCGCGACGGCATGCGGCGCGTCGGCGAATACGCGACTTTGAATGCGAATTATCTGTCGGCGCGGCTGCAGCAGATCGGCTTCGAGGCGGCGTATCCGCAGCGGCGCGCGAGCCATGAATTCATCCTCACGCTCAAGCGAGCGGAGCAGGACTACGGCGTGACGGCGATGGACGTGGCCAAGCGGCTGCTCGATCTGGGCTTCCATGCGCCCACGACGTATTTCCCGATGTTGATCAGCGAGTGTCTGCTGATCGAGCCCACCGAGACCGAGAGCAAGCAAACGCTCGATGCGTTCATCAGCGCAATGGCGCAGATCCTGCGCGAGGCGCAGGAGGATCCCGAGCAGCTGCATGGCGCTCCGCATAATCTGCCGGTGCGGCGCCTGGATGACGTGCGCGCGGCGCGGGAGCTAAACCTCATCTACCAGGGGCCGGCCGGGTGATAAAGCGCGAGAAACTTCAGGGCCTGGGGCGCATGCTGCGGGCCTTCGTTTCGAGCGCGAAGGGCTTTGTCGGTGCGTTTCGCGAGGAGCAGGCGTTTCGCCAGGAGCTGCTGTTCGCCTGCCTGGCGCTGCCGCTGGGCCTGTGGCTCGGACACAGCGGTGTCGAGCGCGCGCTGCTCGTGGGGCCGGTGCTGCTGATCCTGATCGTCGAATTGCTCAACAGCGCCATCGAAGCGACGGTGGACCGCATCGGCCTGGAGCGCCATGTACTTGCGGGGCTGGCCAAGGACATCGGCTCGGCGGCCGTAATGCTGTCGTTCATCCTGCTGGGCGTAGTCTGGCTGCTGGTGCTGACTGGACGCCAGTAACCGGACGCTGTGCGCTTTGGTCGCGGCCGGTGTGATCGCTGGTCGACCAGGACATTACACTTGCCTAAAGGGGTTCCCAATCGATGACGGCACTGATCTGTGGTTCGATGGCCTATGACACGGTCATGGTGTTCGAGGGGAGGTTTCGCGATCACATCCTGCCTGACCGCCTGCACGTGCTGAACGTGTCCTTTCTGGCACCCTCGATGCGGCGCAATTTCGGCGGCTGCGCCGGCAATATCGCCTACAACCTCCAGCTGCTTGGTGGCGACGGCCTGATCATGGCGACCGTAGGACATGACTTTGCACCCTATGCCGAGTGGCTCGAGCGCAGCGGCCTGCCATTGACGCACGTGCTCATCGTTGCCGACCAATTCACCGCCCAGGCTTACATAACGACCGATCTGGAGAATAACCAGATCACGGCTTTTCACCCCGGCGCGATGAACTATTCGCACCTGAATCGGATCACTGAGAGCAGCGGTGTCAAGCTCGGTATCGTGTCGCCCGACGGCCGGCAGGGTATGCTCGAGCATGCCGAGCAGTTCGCCGCCGCGGGGGTACCGTTTGTCTTCGATCCGGGCCAGGGTTTGCCGATGTTCGGCGAGGTCGAGCTGCGCGACTTCGTCGAGCGCGCGGCGTGGGTGGCGGTGAACGACTATGAAGCGAGTCTGCTGTCAGCGCGCACCGGCTGGTCGCTGGGAGAAATCGCCGCGCGGGTGCAGGCACTGATCGTCACGCGCGGGGCTGAAGGCTCGTGGATTTACGCCGACGGCAGGCTGCGAGAAATCCCGGTGGCGAAGGCGGCGCGGATCGCCGATCCGACCGGTTGTGGCGATGCCTATCGCGCCGGACTGCTGTTCGGTCTGGCACGGGGGCTGGACTGGGACACGACCGGACGTGTGGCGGCGCTGCTGGCGGCGATCAAGATCGAGCACCACGGCACGCAGCAGCATCGCTGCAGCCCCGATGAGTTTCGCGACCGCTTCCGCGCGGATTTTGGATATTCACTATGAGATTCAGGCTCTGGGCTCTGGCAAGTTGCGCTGCGCTGATCGCATCGGCGGCGGCATTGGCAGCGGCGCCCGCGGCGCCCGCCGCGCCCGCCGCGCCCGCCGCGCCTGCTGCGCCTGCTGCGCCTGCTGCGGCTTCCGCACCTGCCGCGACCGCCGTGGTACCGACGCCGGCCACGGGCGAGGGCGCACCGCCCGCTGCCAATGCGCCGCCAAAGCTGCCTGCGACTGTCGCGGTTGCCGCCGGCGAGGAAGCGTCGGCGGCTGACTGGGCGGTGACGCTGGAGCGCATTGCCGGCAGCGTCGTGGCCATTCAGATCGATCAGGCGCTCTCATTCGATACCGAGCGCAATACGTCGGCCCAGGCGACCGGCTTCGTGGTCGATGCCGAACGCGGTCTCATACTGACCAACCGTCACGTCGTGACGCCCGGTCCGGTGACCGCGGAGGCAACGTTTCTCAATCGCGAAGAGGTACAGCTGTACCCGATCTACCGCGATCCGGTACATGACTTCGGCTTCTATCGCTACGATCCGAGCAAGCTGAAATTCATCAGCCCGAAGGCGCTGCCGCTGGCGCCGCAGGCGGCGCAGATCGGACGCGAGATCCGCGTCGTCGGCAATAACGCCGGCGAACAGTTGTCGATACTCGCGGGCACGCTGGCGCGGCTCGACCGCGAGGCTCCGGATTACGGTCTCGGCCGCTACAACGACTTCAATACCTTCTATATTCAGGCGGCGTCGGGCACTTCGGGCGGCTCCTCGGGGTCGCCGGTCATCGATATCCATGGCCGTGTGGTGGCGCTCAACGCCGGCGGCGCCAGCGGTGCGGCGTCGAGCTTCTATCTGCCGCTCGACCGCGTGCGGCGCGCGCTGCAGCTGATCCAGCAAGGCAAGCCGGTCACGCGCGGCACGTTGGAGACGGAGTTTCGCTACCGGCCGTACGATGAACTGCGGCGGCTGGGTCTGCAGAGCGGCACCGAGGCCGAGGCTCGTAAATCGCAGCCCGATGGCACCGGCATGCTGGTGGTATGGGATGTGCAGCCGGGGTCGCCCAGCGATGGCGTACTGGAACCGGGAGATATCCTGGTGCGTGTCAACGGAGCGCTGGTGACCCGCTTCGATCCGCTGGAAGCCGTGCTCGACGATACGGTCGGCGGCAATGTCGAGCTGCAGCTGCAACGCGGTGGAATCCTGTACACGGCCAAGCTCAAGGTCGATGACCTGGACTCGATCACTCCGGCGTCATTCCTCGAGATCGGCGAGGGAGTGGTGCATTCGCTGTCGTACCAGGAGGCGCGTGCGTTTCATCGTCCCGGGCGCGGCGCATTCGTCGCCGCTTCGGGCTATATCTTCGATGCCGCGGGCGTGCCCCGCGGCGCGATCATCACCGAGCTGAACTCAAAGACGATCGATGACCTGGCGGATTTCACCGCCGCGGTGGGCGAACTCGGGGACGGCGCGCGCGCGACCGTGCGCTACGTGACCATCGACGATCCCAACACCAGCCAGCTGCGCTCGATACGCATCGATCGGCGCTGGTTCCCGGCGCGCCAATGTCATCGCGATGACCGCATCGGTTACTGGCCATGCACCGATCTGGCGTCAGTCGCGAAGGTGGAACTGCCTGCGCCCGCCTCGGCGCAGCTGCCGCGTATCGATGACAAGTATGCGGCCGCGATCGCCCCGTCGCTGGTGTTCATGACCTTCGATATGCCGTATGCGGTATCGGGCGTAACCGAGCGCAACTACCACGGCGCTGGACTGATCATCGACGCCGAGCGCGGCCTGATCATCACCGACCGCAATACCGTGCCAGTGTCGGTGGGCGACGTGCGGCTGACCTTCGCCGGCACGATCGAGATTCCCGGCGAGATCGTGTACGTGCACCCGCTGCATAACCTTGCGGTTATTCATTACGACCCGAAGCTCATTGGTACGACGCCGGTCAGGGCGGCCAGGCTCGATACGGCGCCGCTGAAGGCCGGCGAGACGGTCAACGTGGTCGGACTGGATGGCAACGGCGAACTCAAGTCCCGTATCACCAGCATTGCCGACGTCGATCCGCTGCAGCTGCCACTGTCGCGTTCGGTGCAGTTTCGCGAGAGCAATCTCGAGGTCGCCTCGCTGGTGAACGCACCCGATGATTTCGTCGGCGTGCTGGCCGACGACGTGGGCCGGGTGCGCGGCCTGTGGGCGAGCTTCGCCTCGGACAACGGCCGCGATCTGGTACAGGAAAATCGCGGCATGTCGAGCGACCTGGTGGCCGAGACGCTCGATATCGTGCGCCAGGGTCGGCCGCTGCATTCGCTGGAGGCGGAGTTCACGCCGCAGTCGCTGGCGAGCGCGCGCCGATTGGGATTGAGCGATGCCTGGATGCTGCGCATCGAGAAGGCCAACCCGTCGGCACGCGAGGTCCTGAGCGTGGCGCGGCTGGTGGCCGGCTCGGATGCGGCCCGGATGCTGCAACCGGGCGACATACTGCTCGCGATCGACGACAAGCCGGTGACGCAGTTTCGCGATGTCGAGCTCGCCGTGGCGAACAAAGAGGTGGTCAACGCGACCGTGTGGCGCGTGGATGGGCAGAAGACCCTTATGGTAAAGACGGCAACTCTCTCGGGCGCCGATATCGAACGCCTGGTGCAATGGGCCGGGGCGACCTTGCAGGCGCCGCACCGGGCCATCAGCGCGCAGCGCGGCATTCCCCCGGAAGGCGTCTATATCGCGTACTTCCAGTTCGGCTCGCCGGCGGCGCATTACGGGCTGGTACCCGGACGGCGGATCGTCGAAGTTGACGGCCAGCCCACGCCCGATCTTGACGTATTTCTGCGACAAGTGGGCGGACGGCCGGATCGTTCGTCGCTGCGAATCAAGACCTTGGGCTGGAATGGGGCCGCAGAAGTGATCACCTTGAAGCTCGATCGGCACTATTGGCCAGCCTATGAGCTGCGGCACACCGCCGCCGGGTGGGAGCGACATTCCCTCGAATAGCGTCACCCGCCGCCGGTACAATCTATGCCATGGTAAGAGTCGTTCGCGCCACAGCGCTCGAGCTCGCGACCGCCGTGCAGGCGCTGCGCGACGGCGAGCTGGTCGCTTTCCCGACCGAGACCGTCTACGGGCTGGGGGCCCACGCCGGCTATCCGGCCGCACTGCGCCGGGTGTTTGAGCTCAAGGGCCGCCCGACCACCCATCCGCTGATCGTGCACATCGACAGTCCCAGGTACCTGACGCGCTGGGCGCGCGAGGTGCCCGAGGCGGCGCAGAAGCTGGCCGACCGCTTCTGGCCCGGACCGCTGACGCTGGTATTGCCGCGCGCGGAAAACGTGCATCGGTTGGTCACGGGCGGACACGATACGGTGGCCGTGCGCGTACCGGCGCACCCGATGGCGCAACAGCTGCTGACTGCTTTCGGCGGTGGCATCGCGGCGCCGTCCGCCAACCGCTACGGCCGCCTGAGCCCGACCCGGGCCGAACACGTGCGTGAAGAATTCGGCGCCGAGGTGCGCGTGGTTCTCGATGGCGGCGAATGCAGGCTCGGGCTCGAGTCGACCATTGTCGCGTGCCTCGACGGCAAGGTGCAGCTGCTGCGCCCCGGCGCCGTGACCCTGTCGCAGTTGGAGCGCGTGGTCGGCGAGGTGGTGACAGAGACATCGGCGCAGACGCCGCGGGTGCCGGGTAGTGCCGGCGCGCATTATGCGCCGACGACGCCGCTGTCGGTCGTGCCCAGCGGTGAGCTCGAGGGGCTGGTGGCGGCGCTGACCCAAGGCGGCCTGCGCGTCGCCGTACTGGCGTTGCATCCGCCGCTGGGAACCTATCAATTGACCACCTGGATCAATGGCGGACAGCGCCCCGAGAATTATGCGCACGATCTGTACGCGCATCTGCGCGCGCTCGACAAGGCCGGCTGCGCGCGCATCCTGGTGCAGGAAGTCCCGGCCGATGAACGCTGGGACGCCGCCTACGACCGCCTGCACCGCGCGGCAGCGGCCAGCGCCGGCGAGCTGGCGGACGGCAACGATCCCGTGGCGGTAGGCGTGTTGCCTTGAACGCCGCGGCGCGCAACCGAGCGGCCGTACGCGTGCCGCGCTGATGCCGCGCTCCATCGATCCGTTCCAGCCGGAGCAGATTCGCCGGCTGGTGCGCGAGTTCGGCTCGCCACTGCTGATCGTCGATTGCGCGCGCGTGCGCTCGCAGTACCGAAAATTGCGCCAGGCGCTGCCGGGCGTGGACCTGCACTATGCGCTCAAGCCGCTGCCGCACGCGGCCGTGGTGCGAGCGATCATCGAACAAGGCGGCTGGCTGGATCTGGCGAGCACCGGCGAGGTGCAGCTGCTGCAGTCGCTCGGGGTGGATCCGCAACGCTGCATACATACCCATCCGATCAAGCGCGCGCGTGACATTCGCAACGCACTCGAATTCGGCGTGCGTACCTTTGTCGCCGACAACACCGACGAGCTGCGCAAGTTCAAACCCTACGGTGAACGCGCTGCGCTGCTGTTGCGCGTCTCGTTCCGCAACCCCGGCGCAGTATGCGATCTGTCGCGCAAATTCGGCTGCGATCCCGAGGATGCGCTGGCGCTGGCGCAGCTGGCGGCCTCGATCGGCGTCGACGTGCAGGGCTTTTCATTCCACGTCGGCTCACAAGCGGCCGATGCGCTCAAGCACGTCGAGGCAATCGAGGCGTGCACCGGGCTGCTGGCGACGGCCCGACGCGCGCGGCTCGGGACGCTCGATACGCTCGATATCGGCGGTGGGTTTCCGATCGATTACCTGCAGCACGCGGTGGATATCCGGCGGTTCTGTGCCCCGATCCGCTCAGCGCTGGCCAAGCTACCCAAACGCGTGCGGGTCATCGCCGAGCCCGGGCGCTATATCGCCGGGCCGTCGGCAATCGGCGTCGCGACCGTCATGGGACGCGCGCGGCGTGAGGGCCACTGGTGGTACTACCTCGACGACGGGCTGTACGGCTCCTACAGCGGGCAGCTCTACGATCACGCACGCTACCCGGTGGAATCGCTGCGTCAGGGCGAGCCGCAGCTGCCATCGGTGCTGGCCGGGCCGACCTGCGACAGCATCGACGTCATCGCCGAGAACCTGATGCTGCCGGAGCTCAAGGCCGGCGATCTGATCGTCGGCCGGGCCATGGGGGCCTATACCTGGGCGAGTGCTTCGGAGTTCAATTTTTTTCCGAAGGCAACCGTGGTGGCAGTGAATCGGCGCCCGGGGGATGCGGGCGGGGTGGAGTAGCACCCCCGCCGCGCTTTGAGGTCAGTGTGCCCCAGGTCAGTGAGCCGGCACGGTGCCGGCCGGCGTGAGCTTGTCGATCACCTGCGGCAATACCTGTGAGAGCTTTTGCGCCAGATCCTGCGGGGTCATGCCGGTCCTGGCCGCCAATTCGCGTATCACCTCGGGGCCAAAGGCCTGGTGGACCTGGTCCGCCGAGATTGGCTTATTGGGGCCGGCGCCGATCCACGAATCGACGGTCGACATGAGTCCCTGCTGCTGCAACTGGCTTACGATTCCAGGCAGTCCGCCGTGCTTCTCGATCAGTTGATTGACGACCGTGATCATCTCGGCGCCGACCGCGCCGCCGATCAGCCCATCCAGGAGTCCCATGATCAGGACCCCTTCAGGCAGTTGCTCATGAACTGCTTGCGCGCATCGCCGGTAAGTCCCTGCGTCTTCGCATCCGCATTGCAGGTCTTCATCTTCTGCTGCTGACTGTTCATCGGGGCAGCGGGCGGCGGCGCTGCGCTGAGGCAGGTCTTCATGAAGGATTTGCGATCGTCTCCAGCCAGGTTCTTGGACTTGGCCTCGGCGTTGCAGGCCGTCATTTTATCCTGTTGCGAGTTACCCGCGTCCACGTTCGCGGCAAATGCGGCGATCACGCAGGCGGCAACACACACCAATGGTATTCGATGGCGAATCATGATTGCTGGCTCCCCGTTATTCGTTACGATTATTACGCAGGCCGGTTGGACATCGAGCAAAGTGATTTTAGTCGAATAGAAATGAAAATGCGCGGCCGCTAAGGCCTGCTCTGGAGTGCCCCGATGGAAGCCTTCGTTGTATCCCTGACCAGCATCGCCACCGCCGAGATGGGCGACCGCACGCAGCTCCTGGCGCTGGTATTGGCGGCCCGCTATCGCAAGCCCTGGCCGATAGTCGCCGCGGTCCTGTGCGCAACGCTGGCCAGTAATGGCGTCGCGGGATTGATCGGCGCGTGGTTCGGAAGGCAGCTGACCCCGGCGATGCTCGATGCCGCGGTCGGCGTGAGCATGATCGCGATGGCCTTGTGGACCCTCAAGGCCGATACGCTCGATCAGCGCGCCACCAGTACGACCAGCGCCGGTGCCTTTGTCGCGACTTTAGTCGCGTTCTTCCTGGCGGAGATCGGCGACAAGACGCAAATCGCCACGGTCGCGCTGGCTGCTGCCTACCCGAACCTGCTTGCAGTGATCGGCGGCACGACCTGCGGAATGCTGCTCGCCAATACGCCAGTGATCTTTCTTGGCAACGCCTTCGCCCATCGTCTGCCGCTCAGAGCTATTAATTACACGGCATCCGCGCTGTTCGCCGCTCTCGGAGTGATATTTATCGTGCGAGCCGCGCATCATTGGGGCTGAACGCGCCGGGCCGCGCGGTGGCTCCCGGCGTGGGGCCGGCTGCAGCCGTCAGTGACGGTGGCGGTGATGCAGATCGGGATAGTGCCGATGACGGTGCCTGATCGGCTGGTGATCATGCTGATGCGAATGCGGCTCGGTGCCGTCCCAGGCGATGTCATGCTCATGCTGATGATGTGCGTCATGCACATGAGTGTGCGCGTGTGTCAGGGCTTCATGGCTATGTTCATGTTCGTGACGCTCGCTCAGATGCAGCCAGACCCCGGCGGCCATCAGCAGCGCCGAGAGCCAGAATGCCGCCGCAGCCGGCTCGTGGATAGCGATCACGGCCACGGCCGCGCCCAGGAATGGCGCGGTTGAAAAGTAGGCACTGGTACGCGCGGAGCCCAGGCCGCGCAGAGCCACGACAAACAGCACCAGGCTCAGGCCGTAGCCCAACAGGCCGACGGTCATCGCGGCGGCGATCAGCGGCAGGGGCGGCAGGCTCGCGCCGAGCGCGATGGCGAGCGCGCAGTTGGTGATGCCGGCGACCAGGCCCTTGGTGGCGGCGATGAACATCGCGTCCGACGCGGCGACTTTACGCGTGAGATTATTATCCAGCCCCCAGCACAGGCCAGCGCCGGCGATAGCAATGGCCCCGTGCGCGGCACCCTGAACCATGGCGCCCGGTGACCATGCCAGAATTGCGCCGCCGGCGACGATGAGCGCCATGCCGAGGACCACGCGCCGGTCGGCGTTTTCGTGGAATACGATCCACGCGAGCAGCGCGGTGAATACAGCTTCGAGATTGAGCAGCAGCGAGGCGTTGGCCGCCGAGGTCCGCGTCAGGCCGTACATCAACAGCATCGGCGCGAGCACCCCGCCCGAGGCGATGGCGCCGAGGAACCAGGGCCACTCGCGGGCCGGCAGCCTCGGCGCCGCCAGGCCTCGATCGCGCGCCAGGCGAAGCAGCCACAGCCCCAATCCGCTGCCAAGATAGAGCAAGCCCGCGAGCAATATCGGCGGCACGTCGCCCACCAGCAGCTTTGCAAACGGCGTGCTGGCGCCGAACAGCAAGGCCGCGATCAGGGCTGCAATGATGGAGGTCTGTGCGGTCACGATATTCCGCCCATCGGACCGCGCATGCGGTGGATGCGGCCACGGCCGGTGAATTCTCAGCGGGCTACTGGCTGTGATTATATGCCACTCGGCAGCTTCGATTGACGGTGCGATGCCCGATCGGGCCGTCGCCGTCAGCCGTCGAGTTCCTCGAGCAGCGCGTCGAGCGAGCTGATCGGCGCAGTGCATTGCGTACCGCGGCAGACATAGGCGAGGGGCCCATCAGCGGCAGGCTTGGAGGCAATGGCGGCGGGCAGGCCGGCGGCACCGGCGGGCACGGCGAGCGTCCAGCGGCGCGGGGCGAAAACGGCATTGAGCTGCCTGTGCCAGGGCTGGATGGCACTGGCACGGCCGCGCAGTACCACGATCTGCGGCGGCTGCAGATAGTCCTCGAGCGCGAGCAGCATCGAGGCGTGGGCCTCGGGGTACTTGAGCAATGCCGGCCACGCCGCGCGCAGGGTGCGCTCGGCGGCCTGCAGATAGCGCGGCTCGCCCAGCAGATAGCCGAGGCGCAGCAGGGCGCGGGCGGCGATCGCATTGCCGGCCGGTATGGCCTCGTCGCTGAACGATTTCGGCCGGCTGATCAGTGCCTCATGATCATCGGCGGTGAAGAAAAACCCGCCAGCGCTCGCATCTTCGAAATGACGCAGCATGACCTCTGCGAGTTCGGTGGCCCAGGCCAGCTCGTCGGCGCAAAAGCGAACGCTCGCGAGCTCGAGGATGGCATCGAGTAGAAAAGCATAGTCGTCAAGATAGGCCGCCAGCCGCGCCTGGCCGCGCGCGCTGGTCGCCAGCAGCCGCCCGTCGCGCCAGTGTACGCGGCGCAGATAGCGCAGCGCCGCGGTGGCCGCAGCGGCGTAGTCGTCGCGACCGAGGCAGCGCGCCGCGGTCGCGAGGCCCGCAATCGCCAGCGCGTTCCAGCTCGAGAGCACCTTGTCATCGAGGCCGGGGCGTATGCGCAAGGCGCGCAGCTGCAATAGTTTGGTCTGCGCGCTGTGCAGCGCGGCGCGCAGCTCGTCGATCGACAGATGCTGCGTCTCGGCTATGGATTCGATGCTCGAGCGCACGCACAGGTGCCACTGGCCCTCGAAATTGGCAGGGCCATCGAGGCCGAAACGCGTGGCGAACAGGCCCCACTCCGACGGCGAGAGCGCCTGCTGCACCGTCTCGCGCTGCCAGACGTAGAAGCGGCCTTCGTGGCCTTCCGAGTCGGCATCCAGGCTCGAGTACAGCGCGCCGTCGTCGGCGTCGCCATTACGGCCGGCCGCCGAGCCGCCGCCGATCTCGCGCAGCATCCAGTCCACGGTGCGCGCGACGGTGTCGGCGAACAGTCGCTCGCCGGTCGCGGCCGCCGCTTCGGCGTACACCGCGAGCAGCAGCGCGTTGTCGTACAGCATCTTCTCGAAATGCGGGATCTCCCAGCGTGCATCGACCGAATAGCGATAGAAGCCGCCACCGAGCTGGTCGAACAGCCCACCTTCGGCCATCCGCGTCAAAGTCAGGCTGCTCATGTACAGCGCCTGCAGGTCGGGCGCGCTTTCCCGCGCGCTCGCGTGCCAGGCGCGCAGCAGCCGGGCCAGGCCGGGTACATGCGGAAATTTCGGTGCCGCGCCAAAGCCGCCGTATTCGCTGTCGAAGCTCTGCTCGAGCCGCGCGCGGCATGCGGCCAGCGGCTCGGCCGTCAGCGGCGCGGGGGCGGCCGGTGGCGGATTGAGATCCTCGAGCGCGGTGACGATCTGGGCGGCCGGGACCCGCAGCTGTTCGAGGTGCTCGTGGTAATAGCGTGCAACCTGGCCGAGCAGATCGCGAAACGCCGGCAGACCGAAACGTGCTTCGCGTGGGAAATAGGTACCGCCAAAGAAAGGCCGCTGGTCGTCGTGCATCAGGAACATCGTCAGCGGCCAACCGCCGCCGCGACCGGTCAGCATCTGGTGCGCCAACTGGTAGAGGCGATCCAGGTCGGGGCGCTCTTCGCGATCGACTTTAATGCTGACATACAGCTCGTTCATGGTCGCCGCGGTGGCGTCATCCTCGAACGATTCGTGGGCCATGACGTGGCACCAGTGGCAGGCCGCATAACCGATCGACAGCAGTATCGGCTTGCGCTCGCGTCGGGCGCGCTCGAGCGCCTCGGAGCCCCACGGATACCAGTCCACCGGATTGTGCGCGTGCTGGCGTAGGTACGGGCTGGTCTGCTCCGCGAGCCGGTTCACTGACTGCGCCGTGCGTTTGTCCATGGGCCCGCCGCTGATTTCCAGTAAAATGGCGTGCCACTATAATGGATCGTCACCCCATCGATGCCAGTTGTCGCCGAAGAATCCGGTACGCCGAGCGTGCTTGCCGCGCTGCCGGTTCTGCGCCTCAAGCGCGGCGAAGACCGGCGGCTGCGCGCCGGACATCTATGGGTGTTCTCCAATGAGGTGGACAACGATGCCACGCCGCTGACCGACTTCGCCGTCGGCGCCATGGCGCGGGTACTGTCCGACCGCGATCTGTTCCTCGGCTACGCTTATGTCAATCCGCATGCGCTGATCTGCGCCCGGATCCTGAGCCGCAGTCCGGTACATCCACCGGACCGATCGTGGCTGGAACATCGCCTCAAAGTGGCGCTGGGGCTGCGCGAGCGCATCTACACCGCGCCGTACTACCGTGTGGTATTCGGCGAGTCCGATGGTTTGCCTGGCCTGGTGCTGGATCGCTATGGCGATGTAGTGGTCGGCCAGATCGCAACCGCGGGCATGGAGGCGTGGCGCGGCGAGATCGACTACTGGGTCTTCGGCGACGGCGAGATCGGCCTGATCTCGGGCTCGGTAAACGGCAGCGCCCAGACGATCCTGCCGCATGGCTTGCAGGCGACGGTCGAAATCAAGCTCACGGCGACCGACCGAGGCTGGCCCGTCAGCATCTCGCCACCGCGAGCGGGGCAATGACCCCGGCCGCCTCGCGCGACCCCGACCCGACGAGCGGCCCGGCGTCCCGGCCGGCCTCCTCCGCGGCTCCCGATCGCCTCGACCGGACCTCCGACCGGGCCTCCGCCAAGCACGATCGACTGGCCCGCTTCTACCGCGTTATACGCTATCTGCAGGCCCACCCCGAAGGCGCCACCCCCGACGCGATCGCCGGCTTCGTGGGCATGTCCAGGCGGACCGTCTACCGCGACCTGCAGGCACTCGAGGGCGAGATCGAGATCCCGCTGTGGAGCGAAGGCGGCAAGTGGGGGATCGTCGAGGGAGCGTTCCTGCCTCCGTTGCGCCTCACGCTCGACGAGGCCGTGGCCTTCTTCTTCGCGGCGCGGCTGACGGCCCAATTCGCCGATCGCTACGAGCCCGACATGGGCGCCGCGTTCCAGAAGCTCGCGGAGATCCTCCCGCCCGTCGTCGCGCGGCACCTGGAGCGGACGATCGACGTCCTGGCGAGTCGGCCCCAGGACGGGCCGCTGACGCGCCACCTGCGGACCCTCGCCCGCGCCTGGGCCGAGCAGCGGGTCGTCGAGCTGACCTACGACGCCGCCACGTACAGCCCCGGCCGGCCGCCGAGGAAGGCGCGCGTCCACCCGTATCTGCTGGAGGCGTCGGCGACGACGCGGGCCCTGTACCTGATGGGCTTCGACGAGTCGCGGGACGCGATTCGAACATTCAAGCTGCAGCGGATCCTGGAGCTCTCGCTGACGCCCGACACTTTCGAGCCGCCCGACCCTCGGACGGTGCAGGAGGGCTTGGGCCGGGCCTGGGGTGTCATCGCCGACCAGGAGGAAGTCGAGGTCGTGCTTCGCTTCGACCCCGCGATCGCCGGGCTGGTGACGGAGACGACGTGGCACCCCACGGAGCAGGTCACGCGCGAGGACGACGGCAGCGTCGTGTGGCGCGGGCGCGTGCCGGGCACGATCGAGATCCGGCGGTGGATCCTGCAGTGGGGCGCCCAGGTCGAGGTCCTCGCCCCGCCGGAGCTTCGGGACGAGGTCGCGGCCACTTACCGGGCGGCGGCGGCGCGGTACTGAGGCGGCGCTCGGGCCGCGTCGTTGGAGGCTACGCTTGTTCGATGGAAATGGAGCCTGACGCCACGCGAGCCTCGGGGCCCGATGGGCTGCCCGCCGATGGGCAGGCCCATCCGCAGATGTGGGCCGTCAACCTCGTCAGCGATCCGATCCACGGCTACATCGAGCTGGCGAAGCGCCTCACGCCCGAACGCGCTCGCGCGCTCGGCCTGGCGACCGAGGAGGCGGCCGAGGGCGACCTGCTCGACTCGGCCTGGCTGCAGCGGATGCGTCGCATCAGCCAGCTGCAGAGCGCTCGCTGGGTCTTCCCGACGGCCGAGCACAGCCGCTTCACCCATGGCCTGGGCGTCATGCACGAGGCGGGGCTGTGGGCCCGTCACCTGTATCCGAGCCTGAGGACGGCTCTGGCCGAGGCGGATCCCGGCGTCACGCTGCCCTCTGAAGGCCTGGTCGTCGAAACGCTCCGGCTGGCCGGGCTGCTGCACGACGTCGGCCACGGACCATTCGCCCATTTCTTCGACGAGCACGTCCTGTGCCACTTCCCCGCCCCGGCCGATCCCCGTCGCGGCGCGGGCAAGAGCCTGACCCACGAGGACCTCTCGGCGCTGATCATCGAGCGGGAGCTGGGCGACACGATCGCGGCCATCCGGCGCGCCCCGGGCATGGTCCCCGAACGCGACGCCCTGCGGCCGGACGAGCGCATCGATCCGCGCTGGGTCTCGTTCCTGGTCTCCAAGCCGGCCCTCGCGGATCCGAGCATGCCGCGCTGGCTGCGCTTGCTGCAGCCCCTGCTCTCGGGCGTCTTCACCGTCGACAACCTGGACTACGTCCGCCGCGACGCGTACCTCATCGGCGTCTCCACGGGACCAATCGACGTGGAGAGGCTCCGCCGCTACAGCTTCATCGGGCCGCGCGGGCTCTCCCTCTACGAGCCGGGGCTCGGGACCCTGGAGATGTTCCTGACGGCGCGACTCTTCATGTACCAGCAGATCTACTTCCATCGATCGGTCCGGGCCATCGACCTCGATCTGGCGGAGGTCTTCCGGCCGAGCATTCAGGCCCTCTTCGGCGATGCCTCGCCGGTGGATACTCTGAGCAGCTACGCCGACCTGGACGAGTACGCGCTGCTCCACCAGGCCGCTCTCTGGGCGCGCGGCGAGGCGCTGTCCGAGAGGCCGGGGCCGGGCGACGGGACGGTCGCGCCCGAAGTGGGCCGCGTCTGGCAGGCGATCCTGCTGCGCCGCTCGCGCTGGCGCGCCGAGGCCGAGCTGCGCCGCAACTACGAAGCGGCCGACCGCGAGGCGGCGCGGGCCGCCGCGGAGGTCGAGCTTGGGACGGCGACGCCGGTGCGCGTGATCATCGACCTGGCCGAGATCGATGCCCGCCCGGCCGATGCCACGGCCACCGATTCGCTGCTGGCCATCGTGGGTCGGGACGGGGCTCCGGCCGCCCCGCTCAGCGAGTCGCTGGCCAGGCTGCCGGCGTACTCACTCGTGGCGAGGCGATACGACCGCGCCGGCTGACCGCCGGCCCGGCTAGCTCTACGGGTTTGCCGAAGGATGCGCCGAGGCCCAGGCGGCTGCCTCCATGGGCCGCAGCGTCCGCATCTCCTCCACGTCGTTCCGGTACGGGAGCACGAGGAGCGGATTGACGCGGGCCGTCTCGGTGGCCGGCAGGTGGTAATCGTGCATGTACTGCGGCAGGTTCGCGAAGGTGGCCGTCTCCAGCGGGCTGTACAGGCCGAAGTGAAGGTGGCATCCGGTGACGCCCCCCCCGGTCGCGCCCTCGTAGCCGATCAGCTGTCCGGCCTTGACGTGCTGGCCGGCCTTGACCTTGACGTTCGGCCACTCATGAGCGTAGATGCTGCGATAGCCATCTCCGTCGTC
>JBEKRP010000031.1:0-33903 GCA_049518595.1 Steroidobacteraceae bacterium | reverse complement strand
GGTGATCTCCCCGTTCCTGGCCAACGTCTACCTTCACCAGGTTCTGGACCGCTGGTTCGAGGACGAGGTGAAGCCACGGCTGAAGGGCAAGGCGTTTGTCGTGCGATATGTGGACGATGCGGTGATCTGCTTTCAGAACAAGGAGGATGCGCAGAGAGTACTCGAGGTGCTCGCCAAGCGATTCTCGAAATACGGGTTGAGTCTACATCCGCAGAAAACCCGCCTAGTGGAGTTTGGGCGCATGGCCCTGACGACGGCGGAAAAGCGGGGCACTCAACCTGCGACGTTCGAGTTCCTCGGCCACACGCACATCAGTGCGCGCAGCCGACGAGGGGCATTCATGGTGAAGGTGAGGACGATGAAGAAGCGCCTGAAGCGCAGTCTCAAGGCTGTGGCCCAATGGTGTCGCATGCATCGTCACGATCCGGTCCAAGAACAACAAGCCACCCTCAACGCGAAGCTGCAGGGTCACTACCAGTACTACGGCCGTGCATCGAACTACCGGAGCCTCTGGCAGTTCTATTGCGGGGTCCGGGGTATCTGGCGGAAGTGGCTCAACCGCAGGACGCGGGGCAACCGCCTACCTTGGGGAAAGTATCAGCTTCTGCTGCGTCGCCATCCGCTCGCGCTGCCGCACATCGTCCATTCCTGGGTTAGTTGGAGGAGTCCTTCATGAGAGTAGGCCGATCAGGTACACCGTTCTGTTCGGTGTCCACTCTCGCTGAGGAACCCGCTGCGTTAATTGCGCCCGGTGGGGTCTGTGAGGGGGGAGGCTTGGTGTCATGACGACCCAACCCTCCTCTACTCTGAAAGCCAAGACGCGAGCAAAAGACCGTCCTCAAAACTTTGCTGCGGGAGTAGGGCGGGCCTTGCGCCGTGCGGCGAAGGATGCGCGGAAGACTGCGCGCATGTATGGCACGCCGTTGTACGTGTGGGAAAACGGGAAGATCGTGGCGATAAAGCCGTAACGGCCCTTGATCGCTAGGCGCGCACCAATGCAACAGGGAAGGCTTCAAATTTAGACCGTGCGGCCGAATGAACGGGCGAAATAGCCATCTTCGGAACTGAGTCGCCGCCAAAATTGCACGCAAAATAACGGGGTAACTTTCGGTAACCCCGATTTTAAGAACTCATCCAAGAGCCAAAAGCAGCCACGCGGCACCTAAGTTCAATTCCACCCCTGGCGACCATAAATCAAATATTTAATGGTTCGTAGTGCAATGTAGCTGTGGAATAGAACCACAGCCCTGGAATATTCGCGGGTTCTATCGTTTCACCATTCACGACTCGTTGAACACCACACGACGAAGCTTCCCGAAAGACGGGCCACAGGTCAGCGGGGAGTATCAGGAGAAAAGCAGTGGGATCCCCCAAGGCCGTCGGCGTCGACCGTGGCCTGCTCGGTCATCTGCGGGAGTCTCGCCAAAGTTAGGCGCGGACGTCGTCGCCTTGAGCCCTTGTTATCGAGAAAGAGTGGACTAGGCGGCGCGATTGCGCAGCCGAGGCAGTACCTTGATGTCCGCGCCGCTTTCCCGCTCGGCCACACGAAGCTCGCAGATCTTCTGCAGGCTCAACCAGAAATCGGCACTCGTACTGAAGAAGTGCCCCAGACGCAGCGCCGTATCCCCAGTGATCGCACGCTGCCCATTGAGGATATGCGTAATCCGATTCGTCGGAACCTTGAGCTGACGTGCCAGCTCCGCTGCGCTCCTATTGAGTGCCTCGAGCTGCTCGGCGAGATGCTTACCAGGATAAGTTGCATGACGCGTCATAAAGATCTCCTCTAGTGGTAATCCACCCACCTCAACATTTGCCGGACCATCTGCGCCTTTAGGCCATTCAAAGCAGGCTCGCCACTGATCATTTACCCGAATGCTGTGCTGCCCATTGCGATCGCCCTTCAATGCCTCAAGGCGATTGCCCGGCAGGGTGACGACATGCACTGCACCTCCACGTTTTGCAATGCGCCAAATAGACGATATCCGCACCACGTCTGCAACAGTCTAGTGCCTACATCATGCAGCCAACAAAAGCCACTCACTCCAGTCAAAACAGCCAAAAAATAGGGACCTACTGACCACGGCAGAATCAAAAACGGGAAGGAGTTCGGGTTAAAAACACATAACACCGAAAGACAACCCACAGTAATGAAGCTCGGCGCGCTTCCGACTGGCTTTGGCATGGGCGGCGTCCTGCGTCGCAAGCCCGTCGTTACATGCGCTATCAGTGAGGTCCGCTGGTTAATCGGCCTCGCCAGCCCCCCCGACCTTTTTTTCTCACGCTCGAAACCCAAAACGCCGGCCGCGGTACCTACTATCAAACGCAACGCGCCAGCGCCTTTTCTGCAAAGCGTGAGCAAGCTGCAACGCTCCCCGGCCCCTTCGCTCGGGGATGGCCATCGTCGCTTTCCTGGAGGCTCGAGCCCATGAACAGTCCAGTACGCTCATTCGGGCAGGCGCGTCGCGCCATGCTCACGACACTGCTTCCCCTGATTGCCCTGCTTGCCGGCTGCGGCGGCTATAGCTCCAACGGTATGCAAAATACTGTCACAAACGTGACGATCTCCGGTGCGGTGCTGCCCACACTCGCCACGATAACGACCATCGGGTCGACACTTGATCCCACCGAGCACGGCGGTAACCCCTACGGCTTGACCGTGGCCACCGCCACCGCGGGGCTCATCACGATGGGTGATCTAATCGTTTGCAACTTCAATGATGGCAGCACCAACACGCAAGGCCTGGGCACCACGATCATCGGACTGCACCCCGTGGCTGGTGCGACGCCCTACGGTATCGCCCAATCCGCGCAGCTGCTGGGCTGCTCCTCACTCACGAGCCTACCGGATGGGAGCATCGTCGCGACCGCCAGCCAAGCCAATGCCACGGTGCTCATCGCCCCGAGCGGCGCCGTATCGATGCCCTTTTCGACCGATGTCTTCGCCGAGCCCTGGAGCGCAATGTACGCGACCCACGCGGGCAATCAAGTTGTGTACGTCTCCAACGTGATGACCGGGGCGATTGACCGCATTACTCTGAACGGCGACGCACAGGCCTCATTCACCGAAATCGCCTCCGGGTTCAGCAGTAACCTGGGCGCACCCGGATCGATCTCGGCGCCGGCGGGCCTCACCTACGATGCTGCAAACGACACCCTTTACGTCGTAGACACCAACTCCAATCGCGTCGTCGCGCTATCGAGCGTCGCAGCGATCGGCACCGATGGCGTGCTCGTCTCCGGCACGAGCTTCTCGGGCCCGTCCGCCGCCTCCGCCAAGGTTATCGCCTCCGGCGCGCCGCTAAATGGTCCGATCAGCGGCGCGTTGCTCGTCAACGGTGATCTCGTGGTGGGTAACACACTCGATCCCAGCGGCACCAATCTGTTGATCGAAATTTCACCGACCGCCGGCGTGGTCGCCACCAAGAACGTCGACACCGGCGCGGCCGGCGCGATTTTTGGCATCGTCACGGTGCCCACGATCGTCACGACGATGGGACCCTATGGCATGGTAAACACGCAGACCAACCTGATCTATTTCAATGATGACAACACCAATACCGTGATGCTGCTCGCCCCGTAATATGCGCATCAACTCATAAGCCCTCCGGTGTGCACCGGTCCGTTCCGGCATCCTCCTTGAATGCCAATTCGCCGGGGCGCGGCCGCCTGCGCACGAGCAGGAGGGGCTGAATACCGCTCAGAGCCGGTCCGCAACGCGGCGGAAATGGTGGCCAAGAATGGACAGCTCAATCGCCGCGTGAAATTGCCTGGGACGCGACAGCAGCGTCCAGCAAAAGAGGCTCCGGTAGGCGCGCCGGCCCCTGTGCCACACTCCCAACAGCCAGAGGGACTTCAGGAACGCCTTCAGGTCCGATTTGGACAGCCGCGTCGCCGGTCCGCGTGGGCGCAGGGCGCGCAGAAATGTGCGAACGCGTCTGTTGTACTGGGCCGGCGCGTAGAGCTTGCGCATCAGCTCCTTGTAGCCCGAGATGATCAAGTCCCGGTCCAGTCGCGCCACGAAGTTGATGGCCGCCTCGGTGTTATTGCCGGCAATTGCGGCCAGGAGGCGCCCTTCACGCGCGAGCCGCTGGTAGAGGGCCGTTTGCGGCAGGGCCGTGAGCAATCCCACCATGGCGGTTACGATTGCCCTGCGCTGGATGAACTCGAATTGCCGCGCAAAAATATCAGGCGGATCCGAGTCGAAGGCGACGATGAATCCACCCATCACTTCCAACCCACTGTGCTGCAGCGTTTGCACGGCAGCGCCCAGTTCTCGGCAGCTATTTTGCGTCTTGCCGCATTCTTCAATACCGGTGGCTGAAGGTGTCTCGATGCCCAGAAACACTTTCTTGAATCCGGCTTCGACCATCAGCTCGCGTAATTCTTCGTGATCGGCGAGATTGACGGAGGCTTCCGTGAGAAAGCCCATTGTCGGGCCGACGCGTTGGCGCCACGCGATCATCGCGCGGAGGAGTTCCCGGGCCCGTTTGCGGTTGCCAATGAAATTATCATCGACGATGAAAACCATGTCCTTCCAGCCGGCTACACGCAGGGCCTCGAGCTCGCTAACCCACTGCGCCGGATCCTTGGTGCGGGGCACACGTCCGTTCATGATGACGATGTCGCAGAACTCGCAGCTGAACGGGCAGCCGCGCGAGAATTGCACGGGCGTCGAGACGTATTCGGCCATACGTATGAGATCCCAGCGCGGAATGGGCGTCTTGCGCACGTCGGGCCACGCCGCGGCGCGATAGGCCGGCTGCACCGTGCCGTGTTCGATGTCCGCCACGAGCCGTGCCATGACGTCTTCGGCCTCGCCGAGCACGGAATGAGGAATGTCCGGGAAATCCGCATATCCCGTCGTAAATAACGGGCCGCCCGCAATAATCGCCTTGCCGAGCGCCGCGCAACGTGCCGCGATCTCGTGCGCGGACTGTCTATGAACGATCATCCCGCTCAGAAAGACAAAATCGGCGCGCCGCAGATCCTCATCGTCCAAATCGTGGAGATTCAGGTCGACCAGCCGGAGCTGCCAGGTGGGCGGCAGCATCGCCGCGACCGTCAACAGGCCGAGCGGTGGGAACGCGGCCCGCTTGGAGACGAGCTTCAAGACGTGCTTGAAGCTCCAGAAGGTGTCGGGCTTGCGAGGGTACACAAGAAGAATGTTCATTACCGATCCCCTCTAGATTCAATGCACTGTACGCAAGGGTTGTACGCTGCGCCGGAATCGCGAGCTCAGACCTCGGCGTGTCTATGCTCGGGCTCGATGGGCTCGAACCGCTGACCGCGCTACAGTTCCAGTGGGACTTCCAGTAGATGCCGACGTTATGGAACGGGTCAGTCAATATCTTGTCGCGCTCGATGCCGAGGTCTGGGTGAGAACTCGCTATCCACAGTGGGCCTGAATGAGCGCCACAGAGGCCAAGGTGGCGCGTGTGTGACCAACTGAGATTGGGTGTGCCGAGAACGTGCCACGACGGGCCGGGTATCGGGCTGGGCAAGCGCCGCTCGCAGGCCGCGGTGGGTGGGTGACTTAAGCCCCTCGCGTTCTTATCCGCAGCGCATCGCAGCTTCCGTCGGCGACCCAGCCGCCGTCGGCCGGCAGACTGACGCCGGTGATGAACCCTTGCATATCATCATCGGCGAGAAAGGCGACCGCCGCCGCGACGTTGACAATGCTGCCGCTCCGGCGATGCAACATCTGAGCGCTCAGGTATTTGCACAGGAGGACAGGACCCAACAGATTGATGTTCATCACACGCGGCCACCGGGCGGCTGTCGCGTCCTCCGCCGGCGCGATCAAACTGACTCCGGCGTTGTTTACAAAGACATCAAGGCCGCCGTAGTCCCGATGGACCTGTTCAGCCAGCTGCTGCACAAAGGGTTCTGACGAGACATCGCCGATCACTGCATCGACGCATAGCCCATCGGTCCGCAATCGAGATAGAGGCTGGTGACCGCGTTCACGAGCCTATTCTGTCTAGTGCTCACGTCATGTTGTACTGTGCGCGTGCCACGGCGGACAGGGATTGCAGATCAGCAATGCAGACACTCGATTTCATGCGACGGCGGTTGCTGTTCGCGGTATTCGTCGTATCCGGGTTCACCGGACTGATTTACGAGTCCATCTGGTCGCACTACCTCAAACTCTTCCTCGGCCATGCCGCCTACGCGCAAACCCTCGTGCTCGCCATCTTCATGGGAGGAATGGCGCTTGGATCCTGGACAGTTGCGCACTACTCCTCCCGCATCAGGCAGCTCCTTTGGGGATACGTACTGGTCGAGGGGCTGATCGGGATATTTGGCATCTTCTTTCATCAAACATTCGTTGCCGCCGTTGATTTCTCGTTTGCCTCGGTAATACCTGTGCTCCCCGCGGGGTTGCTGATTCATGCCTACAAATGGTCACTGGCTGCTCTTCTCATCCTTCCACAGTCCGCGCTTCTGGGCATGACCTTTCCGCTGATAAGCGGCGGCCTGATCCGCCGCTGGCCCGAGCGGCCGGGCGAGACGCTGGCTACCCTGTATTTCACCAACAGTCTGGGCGCCGCGATCGGAGTCCTCGTCAGCGGTTTTGTACTGATTGAAGCTGTTGGCCTGCCCGGCACGATCCGGACCGCCGGAGTCCTCAATATCGCACTGGCTTTGGTGATTTGGGCGATCGTCCGCGGCCAGGCGGAACCCGCCGCAGCGCCACAGACCGCATCCGCGCCGTTCTCGGGGAAAGACAAGTTGGCCAGATGGTTCACGGTCGCGGCATTCCTGACTGGTGCGGCGTCGTTCATGTATGAGCTGGGCTGGATTCGGATGCTCAGCCTGGTACTCGGCAGCTCGACACATTCATTTGAGCTCATGCTCAGCGCGTTCATTTTTGGACTGGCATTCGGCGGACTGTATGTGCGCCGGCGCATCGAGCGAATCGCCGATCCGGTGGCATACCTGGCTTACGTCATGATCGCCATGGGAACCTTGGCCGCGCTGACCTTGCCAGCTTACAACCTGACGTTTGATTTCATGGCGTGGTTTTTGGGGACCTCGGCGCACACCGCAAGCGGCTATGTCGCGTTCAACGCGATAAGCCAATCGATCGCTGCGCTGATCATGATTCCGGCGACCTTTTGCGCGGGCATGACCCTGCCGCTGCTGACGCACGAGCTCATGCGTCGCGGCACTGGCGAACGGGCCATCGGCACGATCTATTCGGCAAACACCCTCGGCGCAATCGTTGGCGTGCTGCTGACGATCCACGTGCTCATGCCACTCGTTGGGGTCAAGGGCGTCATTCTCGGAGGCGCTGGTATCCACATGGCTTTAGGCTTGTCGCGCCTTTTTGCCAGCCGTCGCTACCCGTCGCGCACCGCAGCCGTGGCAATGGCGGCCGCTGTTGGGGTGTTCGGCTTTGCCATATTCGTCGTGAATCTGGATCCTGCGAAGATGGCGTCGGGTGTCTACCGCACCGGATCCGCAGCGCTGCCAGACGGCGCGACCGTCACTTATCTGCGAGACGGCAAGACAGCCACGATCAGTTTGGTTGAGCTGGACGGGACGGTGACGATTGCCACAAACGGCAAGCCGGACGCGGGCATACAAATGGGGCCGGGGGAAGCAACGGTCGACGAAAGCACCATGGTGCTGGCCGCGGCAATACCGCTCAGCATGCACCCGCACCCCGCCCGCGTCGCAAACATCGGGTTCGGATCCGGGCTTACGACCCATACGCTTCTCACGAGCGGGCTGGTCAATCGGCTTGACTCGATCGAGATCGAGCCGCTCATGGTGGAAGCTGCGCGCAAGGGCTTTGGTCCTCGCATCAGCAACGTCTTCGACGATCCGCGCAGCCACATTGTTTACGAGGATGCAAAGACCTTCTTTGCAAGCGCGCGTGAGTCGTACGATCTGATCGTCTCTGAACCATCCAATCCGTGGGTGAGCGGAGTCGCAACTCTATTTTCGGATGAGTTTTACGGGCGCATCGCGCAGTACCTTGCGCCCGATGGGTACTTCGTGCAGTGGATGCAGGTCTATGAAACGAACATAGGAATTCTGGCGTCGGTCATGAAAGCGCTGGCTCCGCACTTCGGTGCGTACGCGCTCTACAATACTGACGATTTAGATATTCTGATCATTGCGAGTCGCGGCGCAACGCTGCGGGCCCCGGATGATCGGCTACTGCAATCGCCACAGCTGCGCGCAGAGCTCACGCGGGTCGGCGTACAATCGGTCGCTGACATTCAGCTGCGAAAGATCGGCGATAATCTGACGATTGGCCCGTTGCTGCAGACGATACCGGTTCCGCCGAATTCGGATTTCTTCCCGTTTGTGGATCTCAATGCACCGCGCTTGCGCTACATGCGGGAGAACGCGCTTGAACTGCCCGCGCTCACCCTCTTGCCTATCCCGTTCCTGGAGCTACTCGACGGCTCTGCGCCGCGGGGTGCAACAGTCGAGCCTGCCGCGAACAGCGCAATCTTTCGGGACCGCCTGGTGCGAAGGGCTCTCGAAATTCGCCGTGCCGTATCCATTGGAAGTCTCGACGACTTGGATCCGCTCAGCGCGTCATACCTGGCGCGCATTGACATGAGTCGGGACCGGTGTGCTGCGAAGCCAGCGCAGAATACCTGGAAAAACGCGGTACGCAACATCAGCGACGATACGTCGGCGTATCTGAATCCGGCCGAGCTTGAGGAAATCTGGATTAAGGTTATGTCCAGCCCCTGTTATCGCGATGTGACGGGTGAACACAAAACGTGGGCGGATTTGCTTGCGGCAATCTCGCAGCGGAACGCACCGGAGATCGTGAAGCTCGGTACGGAGCTGCTCGGACCACATCCATCCAATGCGGAAGACGAGCTCGCATATCTCACGACCGTCACCGCTGCAGCGTATGTCCGGATGGGCGAGATTGCGCAAGCGCGCAACCTGCTGCAAGCGCAGTGGCGTCGGTTCAATCACGCCGGGCAGTTCGATCTCGCACTGCGTGACCTCCTGGCGCTGACGCAATCGGCCGGCACCGAAACGATTGCACAGGCGGCTCCGTAACAGATGCAACTCAACGCAAGCCGCCGACACGGCGCAAGGGCCTTTCATGGAGCCGGGATCGCAGGCATTATCTGTGCAGATATGCGGCCCCTGTGGGCTGCGCCGCAATCGAGGCTGCTGCACTCACAACAATGAAGAACGAATCTTCGAGCTACGTTCGCACGGAAGCCGCCGAAACGCCCCAGCTGCGGCATTGGTGGGTGAATCACCCGCATAGCGATCGTGCGGAAGTCGATGGCGGCTACTTGTGGTTACCGAGGAAGAATAAGAACGGGTCGAGGAATCAGTCCCATCAGAACATGACGCGCCTGACGCCAGGCGACATCGTGTTCTCGTGCGCGGGAGCAACCATCGCAGCTATTGGCTTCGCGCTGGAGCGCGCTCGGAGCGTGCCGATGCCCGTGCAATCTGGCGTGCCGGCGCAGCCAGGGCCGGCGGACGACGGCTGGATGGTTCCGATCCGCTTCGTGGAGCTGGTCGAGCCGCTGCGGCCGAAGGATCACCTGGCAGAGATCAAGCCGCTTCTGCCCCGCCGGCAGTCACCGCTTCGGGCCTCCGGTGAGCTCAATCAAAACGTCTACCTCGCCGAGATACCCGCGCCCATGGCCCAGCTCCTGCGCCGGCTGCTAAACCGGCAAGTGGAGGACTGCGAGGCCCGAATCGGCATGGAAATGGATGGCAAGCTTGCAGAGAAAGCGATCGAGGAACACATCTGGCAACGATCCGACATCGGGCCTCGCGAGCGGCGGCAGCTGATCAACGCCCGGAACGGGCAGGGCATTTTTCGCGAGCGTGTGGAGCATGCGGAAACGGCATGTCGGGTGACCGGCGTCCTGGATCGCCGCTACCTGCGAGCTACCCACATCAAGCCCTGGAAGGACGCCGACGATCGGGAGAAGCTCGATGGCTCTAACGGCTTGCTGCTCTCCCCCCATATTCACCATCTGTTCGATCGCGGTCACATCTCATTTGCGGACGACGGCATGCTGTTGATCTCCCGCCATCTGAATCCCTACGTGCGCAAGGCCTGGGGCCTCGAGCGGCCGGCGCCAGCGCGCCCATTCACCCCGGAGCAGCGCGTGCATCTGGACTATCACCGACAGCAGATCTTCGAGAAAATCGGCGGCGGTCGCCGCTCGGTGACTGAGATCGAGCTCGAACAAGATCGCGCCGGTTGAATACCGCGTTGGCGCTGCAGAACCGGCTGGCGCCTTCGCTAGCGCCGTAGGCGCTGCAGACCTCCGGATACGTGTTACCGGCAATCGCATCCATATTCCGCGAAGCGATAGCCCGCGCCGATGGCGCATGCGGTACCGAGTTTCGTCCGCCAGACGGGCATGGCCTGCGAGGCCAGCACGTGCAATATCCCATGAAGCAATTGCCCTCATTCCAGAACAATATGCGCAACCTGGCGGTGATGCACGGTGGTAAGCGGTAAGCACGCGGCGTTCTTTTGCCCGAGGGATGGATCCGGACAATAGCACTCCAGTTGTCGGACTACTGGAGTGAGCGATGAGCAAGATAAAGCGGGTAAAGCGCAGCGCGGCGATGTGGCGGGAACTGTCTTCACGCCAGGGATCCTGCGGGTTGACGGTAACGGAGTTTTGTCGGCGCGAGGGGTCAATGCGGGGTTGTTTTGGCGTTGGCGATCGGCACTGGATAGTTCTGGCGAGGACAGCGAGGCGGCGCTTGAGTCGGCGAGTGGCGCCTAGTCCATAGCACCCTTCATCGATCTGGGGGCGCTGAGTCCAAGAGGATCGCGTTTCGAGGTGCCCCTGGAACTCGGTGGCGGGATAGTGCTGAACCTCGTGCGCGGCCGATGTTCTTTCGCGAAGGCCAGGTCCGCGTGCTTATTTTGCCCCTTCCTTAACGCATTCCGCGGCAATAGTTATCATTTCCTCTTGCGCCGGCAGGTGCTTTGTCGTCGCGATCAAGTCAATTTTTTGCCAGCCTCTAGAACCCTTGCTCTGCTCTTTGCTCTTTGCGTGAACATGAACGCACACCGTCGTTGCTAGTTCCTTATCCGGTGAATACCGCGGCGCTCCGATAGTGTGCTCGTCCCCGTTTGCACTTACGTCTGCGGCTGACGCATCGGTAATTATCCGTCCTGGCGGTGCCGTCCAGCAGACGTCGTCATCACATGTGTGCTGTTTCCATCCTTGGTATTGGTAATTATTGACTATGAAATCCGTTCCTTCCGTTGTGCACCCTTGTCTCTCGCGCACTTTTTCCGTTGTCACTGTACCGAGCGCTGCCGCTTTCGTCTCCATACACGCTTGAAGCGTGTCGGCATTAGCAACGGTGCCCAACAGTACACCAATCGTCACAGCAATCGACGTAAAGAGTTCGAGTTTTAGAAACATCACTCTGCCCTGCCTTGAGCCGCTCAGTTGTAGATGCAATCAAACACCCAACGAGCGCCATTATTACCGCCAGAACATAACCCCGATCGAAATATCATACAAGTAGGGGTAGTTGAAATATTTGCGGCCGTGCATCTGGTGAGTCTCTAGTTGCTATGGGTCGTGCTCAATGTGGGAGCAGGATGCGAGCTGCTTAGACGCGTTGACAGCCGTCAGCGCACCGTCGTGCATCCATCACTTCGAGTCCAATCTTTGATTATTTGTGTTTGAGCCGATTGTTGCGCTATAGGTGTTGCGATGCGCCCGTCATTTGTTACAGGTGACAAAAGGATGCGAGGATGCAGTGATCGATTAGGCTGACACGATCCTCTGTAAACAAATGATACGATCTAGCGTAAGCGACAGGTGGGATGATCGACCAGCACCGGCGATATGTCGCGGCACTGCGCAACGGTGGCTCCTATGCGACCGGTACGCAGTGATGACCGGGCTGGCGAGGCTCGATGCGAGCACCTTCGCCCCCCCTTGGCTTTTCCCCGCCGCGTCGCCAGAGGCGGTGCAGAGGCCGGCGAGATGATTATCATTTGCAGGACGTGGAAACGGCCAGCGCCGCAGCTTGAGAACGCCGGCGGGTACCCGGCTACAACGTTGGCCGCATTGCCGAGATGCCGACTTCTCACCGACTCATAAAGGGTCCCAATGGCATTTTCTTGAACCGTCGCAGAGCGGTTGACGTCACTCGTAGTTAGGTTCAATGTCACCACAGAACGCTCACCGATAGACGTCGAAAATGGCGCGGGCTCGGATGCAGGGCCCGAGCACGTACCAAAGCGGCGGTAAGCGGGCGACTCGATCGCAGTCAGCATACCAATCGAGGAGCAACAGCAATGAGAAGGTTTCTTTGCAATTCGGTCGCCGCCAGCGGGTTCGCACTGCTATCCCCCGCCGCGTTTGCTGCGGTCGAAGATGTGCAGACGACGATTGGCAAATTGACGATATACGTGTTCTTTCTGATCGTCGCCGTCGTTATCGTCGCCGTGTATTTCATGAGCATACGTGACAGGCGTCGGACTCCATTGAGCAGGTTATTCGATAAGCGCGATCCGATACACTCCGTTGGACCCGATGTCTCGGTCACCGAGTGCGTGCGCACGATGACCTCCGAGAAGCTCGGTGCCCTGATCATCATGGATGGCCAACGGTTGATAGGCATCTTCACGGAGCGGGATGCGATGAACAAGGTGCTGGCCGCCGGCCGTGATCCACTCAAAACGAAAGTCTCAGAGGTAATGACCGATAATCCCTACAGTATCCCGCCGACGACGACGGTCGGCGAGGCGATGACGATAGTCACCAATCGACGGTTCCGGCACCTGCCGATTGTGGAAAACGGCAAGGTGCTCGCCGTGATATCGAGCGGCGATCTAACCCACTGGATGATGCAGGATAAGACGGGAAGCGTTCAGCAACTTGTCGACATTGCCGATCGGACCTGAGCGCGACCGCGATGACCGCAGTGAGCGAGGCTCTGAACGTGGCCGTTGCTCATCGAAAGCAGCTTTTGGCCGGTATCGGCTTGAGCGTGGGGTGAGAACACGAAGGCAGCCCGGGGGTGCGGGTAGCGCTTGCCGCCATTCAGCAATTTTCGAATGGACCAGACTTTAATGTCGGTGCTGGGCATTCAATGTTCGTAAAATCCATTTTATAGCGGGCGATTGGTCAGACGAGCCAGGTGCCTTGCAGACAATCGATGCAGTGCCCCGCGCCGCAACGCCTGCCAAGGCCCGCAACGTTGATTAGGAGTTCAAGAACGATCGGCGGACAATGCCGACAACGGTACGGGTTTCCAGCGCTCCCGCGCTCCCGTGTGCTGCCACTCTACGGCTTGAACTCACACCACCGCTTTATCGTCACCATGCTCGTCTTCCCAGGGCGGCAGCAGCCGGATCATCACTAACAACAGCAGAAACGGCGCGATCAGCACCGAGGCTGCGGCCAATACGCCCTCCCTGCCGAAGATCACCCAGGGAAAAATCAGCAAGCCCTTCCCAGTCTTTGAGATCTCCTGCCCACCGATGACTACGTTGAAGCGCATCATGATCACATTGAACAGCACCAACAGCGCGCTCACCGTGATGCCGGCGACCAGCGCTCTTCCCGCGGTACCCCGCCAGAACATGTAGGAAAGGATGATGATCGGCGTTACCGCGCCGACGGCGAATTGCAGTACAAAGAAGGGCACGATCAGGCGGGTGGTCACGAAAGCCATGATGATGTCGATCCCCTCCCGGGCCTTATAGATGACATTGCCAAATTCGACCCCCTCCAACACCAGGGTGAACATGACGAAACCCCACAGGGTGTAGCCCAACGCCTTCACGCAATCGACGTCAATCGGAACCCTGCGCAACTTGCAGGACAGGACATACAGAACGATCAATAGCGCGGTACCGGAGATGATCGCCGAAAACAAAAATATGACCGGCATCAAGTCGGATGACCACCATTCTCGGGACTTGAGAGAACCGAATAGGAATCCGACATAGCCATGCAGGCCGAGAGCCCCGGGGATGCCGGCGACGGCCAAGGCGAAGATCCATTTCTGGTCGTAGCGCATTGCCTTGTCTGACAAATCATGCGACCCGAGGCACAGCACATGGTAAAGCCGGCCCAGCAGGTCTTTCCTGCGTTGCGCCTGCTGCACCATGTAGGGTCGGAACACGAACCAAGTCTCCAATGCCAGGAGAATGACATAGAAGCCGGCAAAGTAGCCAAACATGGCCATTGCGGAACTCCAATGCGGCGTGAACACGGCATTGAACGCGCGCTCGGGATGGCCGAGATGCAGCAGCAGCGGCGTGGGTACGAAGCACATCAGGCACAATGCAGTCAGCAAGGCGAGATGCGCGACCGGGCGTAGACGCGTCAGGCCGAACACCTGATACAGGCTTGAAACCGTGAATGCGCCGGCCACCAGCCCGGTGATATAGGGATAGACGACGATCAGTATGCCCCACGGGAAGACGGTCTCGTTGGGGTAGACGTAGCCGGTGTACGGTGCGGCCGCAAAAAGGGGTTCCATCACCTTACCTCCTTGTCGATGCCGACATAGTAGACATTGGGGGCGTTGCCGGTTTCAGGCTTGAGCACGTCGACCCGATTATTGGCAACGAACTGACTGATCGGGCTCTGTTTGTCGTTGAGATCTCCGAAAATGCGAGCACTGACCGGACACACCTCGACGCAAGCGGGCAGCAAACCCTTGGTGATGCGGTGATAACACCAGGTGCATTTGTCGGTAACGTTCAATTCAGGGTTGAAGAAGCGCGCGCCATAGGGGCACGCCTGGACGCAGTACTGGCAACCGATGCAATAGGTATGGTCGATCACGACCACGCCGTCGTCGGTCTTGAAGGTCGCGCCGGTCGGGCACACTTGCACGCAGGCCGGATGGGTGCAGTGGTTGCACAGCTTGGGGACGAAGAAGGCCTTGTCGACCTTCGCGTCCTTGTAGCGGTTGGCGAATCGATAGGCACCTTCCGAACCGGAGGCTGCGATGTTCACGGGGTCGTCTTGGCTGTCGATGCGCGGCCGGTCCTCGCCCTCCAGATAGACGTAGCGCTCGACCCAGGTGCGGAAGTGATGAGCGTCGCCGGCGACCTCGTTTTCCGCCTTGCACGCCTCGACGCAGCGCAGGCAGCCGATGCATTTCGTGGCATCAACGCCGAACGCCCAACGGTGCTTGCTCCAGTCATAGCCCGGGATCGCCGGCACGGCGGGCGCGGCGCTGTTCGCCGCCGCCCGTGCTTCGTTGGGCAGCACGGCAGTCGTGGCTACCACGGCGGCGCCACCGGCCACGGCACCTCCCAGACAACCCAGAAAGGCACGGCGCGCGATCTGGTGCTTCTCGAGTTTTTCCTTGTCATCCATTTCCGATATCCTCCTGGCCGAATCCGCTCTGCGCGCCGTCTTACTGGCAACTGAAGCTGGCGTAATAGGTCGCCAAATTCTCCGCCTCGGCATCGCTCAAGCCTTTGGCGAGCGCAGACATGATCACATTCGAGCGCTCGCCGCGCGCGTAGGCCTTCAGCGCACTGGCGAGATAATCCTTGGATTGCCCGGCCAGGTTCGGCCACGCCTGATTGGTGCCGACCCCGTTCGTCCCATGACAGCTCGTGCACACCGACGCTCCAGCCTTGCGCGCGGCCAGGGCCTGATCGGCGGCATTCAGGGTGGGTTTGCATTTCTGGTCGGAAAAATACGCGGCAATATCCCCAATATCGCCCTCGCTCACCACAGCGGCCATGGGCGTCATGAGCGCATTGGTGCGCTTGCCGGTCTTGTACGCCGTGAGCGATTCGAGCAGGTAGGCCTGGTTCTGTCCGGCGAGAGTCGGTCCGGGCAGCTTGACGCTGACACCGTCGGCGCCGTGGCAGGCGGCGCAGGTCGCGGTCTTGTTCTTGCCCGCCGCCGCGTGGCCCGGATGCGCCGGCGCGCCGAGTGATCCGACGAGCGTCTGCGGCGAATGGGGGTTATGACAGAGCGTGCACTGTTGCGTTCCGGCGTGATCCGCGATCACGATCTGGGCCTGTTGTAGTGGTCGGCCCGGCATCTGTTCGTGACAAACCGAGCAGAGCGCGCGCGTATCGGTCGGGACGCTAAGCTTCAGGTTGTTGGGGTGAACCCGGCCGGTCGCTGCGTTGATAAAGCGTTGCTCAGGGTCGCGGCTGCCGGCCGGGCCGTGGCAGACCTCGCATGTGACGAACTTGCCGATGCTGACGCTGTTGTGGATGCCTTTGGACCATTCGGCGAATTGTGCTGCGTGGCAGGATTCGCAATATGCCGTGCCCTGGTACTTGGGTTTGTCCCGGGCGATTTCCGCCACCGAGTCGCCGCGATAGTGCCCGTACCTATAGAAGGACCTGTCGGTGAGGAAATATCGCACCGTGATCGCGACGGCGATGAATCCGACGAACAGCAGCAGGAGTCGCGCGATGTGTTTAGGCATTATCGTCAATACAGCGGTGATTTCTTAGAATGGCCCGGCTGGTCGCTTCCTTGGCGCAGAGCGGTGTCAATCGAAGGCCGCTGAATGGCGTAATTTAGAATCATAACTTTCCGGACTGCCTCTACTGCAGACGTCTGCTTGATTACTCAGTCTCGCGAGCAACCTAATCGCTCACTTAAGGTACGGCCCTGACAGATTTGGTTCCATACGTAATCACCTTTGGTTCCATACGTAATCACCCTTAGGGGTCATAGGCGCACGGCGTCGCACGCGGGCTGCAGCGCGATGACATGGAGGCGGTCGGGACCTCTCTGCAGTCTCAGGGTCCTTAATAGAGGATCGGCGGCGTAATGACCCGCAGGTGGGCACCGCGCGTGTGCCGAGGGAAACGGATCCCAAAGTCCTGCGGCTTGACCACCAGAATGTCGCAGCCCAGATCGTCGATCACCCGTTCGGCGGTATTGCCGATGATCAGGCGCTTGAGGCCGGAGCGCGATACCGCGCCCATGACGACGATCGCGGCGCCAAGTTCGCGCGCCGTGTCGGCGATCGCGTCGACCGGTAGCCGGTCGATGACATGCAGGCGGCTCTGCGGCAACGCCAGCCCGGGCAGTAACCGCAGCGTTTCAGTCGCGGCGGCGCGAGCGCTGCCGGCGCGGGCCTTGAGGCGTTGCGCGGTACCGAGCCCCCGCGCCAGCGCGGACAACATTGCCGCGGGGCTCGCGCCATAGGCATGTACCGCGTGCAGGCTGCCGCCCAGGGCCCGACTGAAATCGGCACCAAGTTGCAGCACCAGGTGATCCAGATCGGCAGGTTTTGCCCGCGCATGCGTCGGATCCAACGCCGCCAGCACCACGGGCTCGCGATAGGCGCGCCAGCTCTTCAGCAGCAGCACCGGCATCGGACTCAGACGCAGCAGCTCCCAATCCGTCGGATGCAATGGCCACAGCGCGTGACGCGCCGAAGGATGAACCGCGGTCACGATCAGATCAGTCCGCGAGCGCTTGGCCTGCCGCAGGATCGCCTCGTATGGGGGAAAATCCCATTCCGCGGCGACCGATGCGCGCAGGCCGCTGCGGCGCAGTGGCGCCGCCATGGTATCGAGCGCCTGCAGGTAGTTCGCGCGTATGCTCTGCTCGTCATCACCGATTTGCCGGTCCCCGGAGGCGTAGACGTCCCGATACATCGGCATATCGATGGCGTGGAACAGCTCGAGTTCGGCGTTGAAGGCGCGGGCCAGCTGGGCGGATTTGGCCAGCGTCGGCGACGCTTTCGCAGCCGGGTCCTTGATCGCAACCAGAATCCGGCGGATTGGATTGATGGCCATGCAGCATCTATAGCGATTCACTCTGCCTCATTGCTGCGCAAGCTAGCGCTGCCATAGGCCCGCAGCCATTGGTATCAATACTTAGGCGCGGCCGCAGCGACGCAGCATTGAGTCGCCGGCTCTTGACAGGGCGCTCGTGTCTGAACCAGAGCGACGGCCACCAGCGCCGCCAGCAAGCTCAGCGTCAGCCCGAACACCAGTGTGTGAGCGAATTGCCAATTCGGTATGCTTCGGGTCCTCAGCGAGCGGTCAATGCAGCAACCGGACGTCACCCTGGAGACCATCCAATCGGCGCGCGAGCGTATCGTGGGCTGGACCCGGCGCACGCCGGTGCTCGAAAATGAGACGCTGAACGCGCTCGCGGGTGCGCAGCTGTACTTCAAGTGCGAGAATTTTCAGGAGGGTGGTGCATTCAAGGCGCGCGGTGCGACCAATGCGGTGTTTGCACTGTCCGCGGCCGAGCTGCGCGCCGGTGTCGTCACGCATTCCTCGGGCAATCACGGCGCAGCGGTCGCGCGTGCAGCACGGCTGCGGGGCGTGCGCGCCCGCATCGTGATGCCGGAGAATTCCTCGCGCGCCAAGCTCGAGGCGGTACGCCGCTATGGCGGCGAAGTGCTGCTGTGTGAACCCACCCTGGCCGCGCGTGAAGCGCTGGCGGCACAGCTCGTGCGTGATAGTGGCGCGGCGTTTATTCATCCCTACGACGATCCGCGCGTGATCGCGGGACAGGGCACGATCGCGCTCGAGTTGCTTGAGGATGTGCCTGATCTCGACTGGCTGCTGCTGCCCGTGGGGGGCGGCGGCCTCGCGAGCGGGGTCGCGGTGGCCGCGAAAGCCATGCGTCCCGCGATGCGACTGGTCGGCATCGAGCCGATCGGCGCGGATGACGCACAGCGCTCGTTTGCATCGGGGACGCTGTCGCGCCCGCAGCAGCCGAGCACAATCGCCGACGGTTTGCGCGGCGCATTGAGTGCACGCACCTTCGAGCTGATCCGGCGCCACTTGGACGACATCGTCACGGTCAGCGACGAGGCGATCGTGCGGGCGATGCGCACGCTATGGCAGCACCTCAAGATTATCGTCGAGGCCTCAGCGGCGGTGTCTTACGCCGCGGTGTTCGAGCATCAGCTCGATGTGAGCGGTGCGCGCGTCGGCATCATTCTCACCGGCGGCAATGTCGACCTGGATGAGCTGCCCTGGTAGGGGCGCAAGCCCCGGTGACGCGCGGGAGAGAGGAACGCTCAGGCGACGCGGGGCGTGATCTGCTCTTCGGCGGCGGCGTGGGTACGCACGCAGTTTCGGCCCGCGTCCTTGGCGGCGTAGAGCGCGGCGTCGGCCCGGCGCAGCATGATGCTGATGGTGTCGAGGGTCGGGACCGATGTGGCAACACCGATGCTGACGGTGATACGCCGCTCGCCCAGCCAGCGCGACAGATCGACCCGCATCACGCGCTCACGCAGCCTCTCGGCAATCGTGATCGCCTGGTCGAGGCCGGTAGCCGGCAATACCACCGCGAATTCCTCGCCGCCGAGGCGGCCGAACAAGGCCGGCTCGGCCACCGCCTCGCGCAGATTGGCGGTCATCGACCGCAGCGTCTCGTCGCCGATCAGGTGACCGTGCCGATCATTGATGGATTTGAAATGATCGATGTCCATGATGAGGATCGATGTCGGCGTGTCGCTGCGCCGTAGCAGTTGCGCCAGCAGCGCCAGCACCGCGCGGCGATTGGGCACGCCGGTGAGCTCATCGGTCATCGCCAGCGCGCGCAGGCGCAGTGTGCTGCGCCGCTGGTGTACGGCCAGCCACACCAGAACGGCGAGCAGCATCGCCGTGAGCAGGACGACCGCGGTGCGCAGCTTGCTCGCTTTGAGCTGTTGCGATAGTGCCTGTTGATTGGCCGCGTTTTCGCGCATCAGCAGCTCGTTTTCCTGTTCCTTCGCCGCGGTGTCGAATTCCACCTTCAGCGTCGCAAAGCGCTGATCGAGCTGATTGCGCAACAGCCGCGTCGCCGTGGTCTGCGCGAGCGTGCGGTAATCGAAGGCGTCGCGCCAGTCGCCCAGCTCGGCGTCTACCGCCGCGAGTTCATCATAGGTCGGGCTGAGCTCTCCGAGCGAGTCAGCCTGCCGGAATACCGCCAGCGCCTGTTCGAGCATCACGGCGCTCTCCTTCAGGCGCTTGAGCTGATGCAGCGCGATGCCGCGGGCCAGCTCGATCTGCGCCAGCAGACGTACATCCGGGGTGCGATGCTGCAATTCAGTGGCGCGCTCCAGCAGCGTCAGTGCGGCGTTGGGATTGCCCTGGGCATTGGCGATGGTGGCGAGCCCGCGCAACGCATAGGCCTGACCGCGAACGTAGGCCAGCTGTTTACTGAGCTCGAGCGAGGCGGCGAACGCGCTGCGCGCCGCATCCCATTCCTGCATGTTCTCGTGCGCGCGGCCTAGATTGTGCAGTGTGACGATCTCTTCCCGCTTCAGGCCGGCCTTGTGCTGAGCCTCGAGCGCGTGCTCGTACAGGTGCGCCGCCTCGGTGTAGTCGCCCATGCGGTTGTAGATGATGGCGATACTATCGAGCGCGGCCAGCGCGTGTTGCGGCATCTGCTGCTGCTCGAACAGAGTCTGAGCGCGCCTGAGCTCGCTCAGGCCCGCGGCGTACTCGCCGCGCAGACCGCGCAAGTAACCGCTCGAGAGCAGCACTTCGGCGAGCATCTGATCATCGCCCGCCTGCGTGGCAATGGCAGCCGCTTGGTCGTACAGGACACGCGCCTGAGCGTTCTCGCCGACCGTTTGCAGCGTTTCGCCCTGGCAATTGAGCACCCCGGCGCGCAATCCCTGGCGTGTCGCCTGCGGCAGCAACGCCGTCGCCGCCGCGATCTGCTCCTCGGCAGCGGCTCGATCGCGCTCCGAGTAGTAGTCGCACAGCAATAAATGCGCGCGGATTTCAAGCTCCGGATTTGGATCACGGCGCAGCAGCTCGAGCGCCGATTCGGCCTGGCGTTTGCTGATTTCAGGGTCGATCCTGGCGGAAATCGCCGCCTGCTCGATCAATCCCCGTAGCGAGGTTTTCTCCGATGCCTGCGCCGAGGGCGCCACGGCGCCCGGCAGCAGCGAGGCGGCGAGGATGGCAATCAATTGAGCAACGGCAACGCGAAGGATCGGCAAAGGGGTTTTCCGTCGACTTAAGGCAGGCGACACACCTGTCCATTCTAGGATCTTGACGCTGCGGCCACTTCGATAATTCGCGGCCGCGATGATTGCCGCTTTCAGTGTGACATAACCCGCGCTGCGGACCGTGCCCCCGGCTCTCCTTGCGCCACAGCGCGGCCCCTGCGGGGGCACCGTCAACCGTTTTGCGCCGGCGACTTAAGAGCCATACCCGACGCAGAATCGCAGCAGCGGGATCAGCGGTTCGGCGGCGCCATGACCGGTCAGTAGATGTGGAGCCTGGCGGCTTCGCCATCGCGCACGCTGGCGCGGAACATCGCCGGGGTGTTGTAGCGCATGACGATCTCGCCGCGCTGATCGACGGCGATGAGGCCGCCGGCCGCGCCCAGGCCCGAGAGCCGCCGCGTGATCGCCTCACTGACCGCGCTCGCCAGAGAATAGCCTCCATAGCGCAGCCTGGCCGCGATGTCATAAGCCTGTACCGTGCGCAGGAACCATTCCCCATGACCGGTGGTCGATACGGCGCAGGTCTGGTTATCGGCGTAGGTGCCGGCGCCGATCACCGGCGAATCACCGACGCGGCCGGCTCGCTTGCCCGCTATGCCGCCGGTCGAGGTGGCGGCCGCCAGTCGCCCGCCGGCATCGCAGGCCACTGCGCCGACCGTGCCCAGCGGTGGCTCGTCGAGCGCGACGGCCTGCGTGGCCCAAGCTCCACCCGCCCGCGCCGGCCGCCGCTTCAGCGCTTCGAGCTCGTGCTGGCGATCGGGCGTAATGAAATAATCATTGTCAACCAATCTGAATCCGACCTCCTCGGCGTAGCTCTCGGCGCCGGCGCCCACCAGAAAGACATGCGATGAGTCCTCGAGCACCCGCCGCGCGAGCTGCACGGGGTTCTGTATGTGACGAATCTGGGCGACCGCACCGGCGCGCAGATCGGTGCCATCCATGATCGCGGCATCCAGCTCGGCCGCGCCATCGGCGCCCAGCACCGCTCCTCGCCCGGCGTTGAACAAAGGATTGTCTTCCAACACGGTGACCGCCGCTTCCACGGCGTCCAGCGCGCAGCCGCCGCGCTCGAGCAGGCGTTGGCCGGCGGCCAGGGCCTGCATCAGGCCGTGCCGATAGGCGTCTTCGCGCGCAGCAGTGAATTGCACGCGCGGCAGGGCGCCGGCGCCGCCGTGAATGGCCAGGGCGTACATTAGTCTCTAGCCTACGCGAACTGCGTTAGCCTGTGCGACCTATGAATGACGACGCCACGCGCGCTGCTCCGGGCTGGCAGTTTGCCAGCGACAACACCGCCGGCATCTGCTCGGAAGCCTGGGCCGCGTTGCACGCCGCCAATGCCGGCTATGCGCCAGGTTACGGCGCCGACGCCTGGACCGAGCGCGCCTGTGCCCTCATTCGCGCGCTGTTCGAGCACGATGCCGCCGAGGTGTTCTTTGTATTCAACGGCACCGCGGCCAATTCGCTGTCGCTCGCGGCCTTGGCGCGCAGTTACCACGGGATCGTCTGCCACGAGGCCGCCCATGTGCAGACGGATGAATGCGGTGCACCGGAATTCTTCAGTAACGGCGCTAAATTGCTGCCGCTGTCCGGCGCGGGCGCGAAGCTGTCGGCGTCGGCCGTGCTGCAGCTGATCACGCGGCGCGACGACCTGCATTTTCCAAAGCCGCGGGCACTGTCGCTGAGTCAGCCCACCGAATGGGGCACGCTCTACCAGCCCGGCGAGATCGCGGCGCTCAGCGCAGTCGCGCACGCGCACGGGGTAGCGGTACAAATGGATGGTGCGCGCTTTGCCAATGCGCTCGCGGCCTTGCCTGGGGTGACGGCGGCGGACTTGAGTTGGCGCGTCGGAGTCGACGTGCTATCGCTGGGCGGCACCAAGAACGGGCTCAACACGACCGAGGCGGTGGTGTTCTTCAATCCGGCGCTGGCGGCGGAGTTCGACTACCGTGGTAAGCAGGCGGGGCAGCTCGCTTCCAAGATGCGGTTTCAGAGCAGCCAGTGGCAGGGCGTGCTCGAATCCGGGGCCTGGTTGCGCCACGCAGCGCACGCCAATGCAATGGCGCGACGCCTGGGCGCCGCGATCAGCGCGGTTCCGGGGCTGCGGCTGGCACGCGCGGTCGAGGTCAACGCGGTGTTTGTCGACATGAGCGCGACGGTGGCCGAGGCCATGCTCGCCATGGGCTGGCATTTCTACACGCTCTCGGGCGCCGGCTATCGGTTGATGTGCTCGTGGGCGACGACTGATGCCGACATCGAGGCTTTCGTACGCGACCTGCAGCGCGTCGTCGCCTAGCAGCAGCTGCTACAACCGCAGCGACGGATCGATCTCGGCCTTCCAGGCGAGCAGGCCGCCTTGGAGCTGCCATGCCTCGCTCACACCCATGCGGTCGGCCAGCGCGCAAGCCTGCCGGCTGCGCACGCCGCTGCGGCAAAGGAAAATGACGGTCCCTGCGTGCTGCAGCTGCCGATGGTGCTGCTCGATGGTGTTGAGCGGGATGTTGATCGCGCGCGGCAGATGCGAGGCGGCGAACTCCGCCGGCTCGCGCACATCGATCAGGCTGATCGGCTGCCCGGTCTCATGGATCCGCTGCGCCAGCTCCGCCGCAGAGATGGAGCGCACGCGTCGCAGCTCGTCGGCAGTGCAGAAGCCCGCAGGATCCCGCGGCGCGGTGATGGTCGGATGCTCGCCGCAAACGGCGCAATCCACCCGGCGCGTGAAGCGCAATTCCTGGAAGCGCATTTCGAGCGCATCGTAGGTCAGCAGCCGTCCGATCAGCGGCAGGCCAATGCCCACGACGAGCTTGATCGCCTCGGTCGCCTGGATCAAGCCCAATACGCCGGGCAGTACGCCAAGTACACCGGCCTCGGCACAGTTCGGGGCCACGCCCTCGGCCATTTCCGGAAACAGACAGCGATAGCAGGGGCCGCGGCCCGGCACGTAGGTCATGGCGTGGCCCTCGAAGCGGTGGATCGCCGCTGAGACCAATGCCTTGCCGTAGATAACGCAGGCGTCGTTGACCAGATAGCGCGTCGCGATGCGATCGCTGCCATCGATGACGACATCGTAATTCTCGAATATTCCCTGCACGTTGGCGGCACACAGCTCGGTCTGATGCGCCTGGAACTGCAGCTCCGGGTTGAGCGCCGCGAGCCGCATGCGCGCCAGTTCGGCTTTGGGCATGCCGATGCCGGCCGTGTCGTACAGCACTTGCCGCTGCAGGTTCGACTCATCGACCCGATCGAAGTCGAGCACTCCGAGACTGCCGATGCCGCCGGCGGCCAGATACAACGCTGCCGGCGAGCCCAGTCCGCCGGCGCCGATCACCAGCACTCGCGCCGCCTGCAGTTTTTCCTGACCGGCCACGCCGATTTCGGCCAGCGACAAATGCCGGCTGTAGCGCCTGAGCTCACCGGCTGAGAGTGGCACGGGAGCGCCTAGCCGCCGCTCAGAGCGCACAGCAGATGCACCGGCTGCTGCGGCTGTACAGTCTGCTTCAGGTCTGGCGCTTCATGCGTGTCGATGAAGATCCGGATATGGCTGCGGACGCGTTGTTGTTCGTCGATCATGCGAAAGCGCATGCCGGGAAAGCGGCGATCGAGATCGGTCAGTATCTCTTCCAAGGTAGCTCCTTCGGCGCTGACGGTCGCCGCGCCGCCCGTGTACTGGCGCAGGGGACTGGCTACATGTACGGTGCAAGCCATGCTACGCCTCAATGCAGCGCCGCGCTGATTGCATATATTTCCGGCAGGCGCGCCGCCAGACAGCGCCAGCTTTCACCGGCGTTGGTGCTGGCCCAGACCTCGCCGCCGGTGGTTCCGAAATACAGCCCGGGCCGCGGCTGCCCGTCGCTGCACATGGCCTGCCGCAGCACCGTGAACCAGGCGCGCGCGCGCGGCAACCCCCGATCGCGCCGCTGCCAGGACTTGCCGCCATTGCGGGTCTGGTATATCGCCGGCCTGCCACCCACCGAGGTGCGCGGCCACACCGTGGTGCCATCCATCGGCAACACCCAGGCGACGTCGGGATCGCGCGGGTGCAGCACGATCGGGAAACCGATATCCCCGATCCTCGCCGGCATCGCGCTGCCGATCCGTTGCCAGCGCCGCGAAGGGCGATCGAGCCGGTAGATGCCGCAGTGGTTCTGTTGATACAGCCGGTCGGGCCGAAGTGGATGCATCACCACGCAATGCGGATCATGGCCGAAGGCCACGTTGGGATCGGGCAGAAAATCAGCAGCGACCCCGTCGTTGAGCGGTGCCCAATCCAGACCGCCGTCGGTTGATTCAAACACGCCACCGATCGAGATCGCCAGATAAAGATGCTTGGGATCGCGCGGATCGACCAGGATGGAGTGCAGCAACTCCCCGTCCGGCGTCCTGGCGCCGGACGCCCATCGAGGGAACATCGCGTGATCGTTGAACCCGGCCACCGGTGCCCAACGGGCACCACCATCCTCGGAACGGAACAAGCCAGCCGGTGAAGTGCCCGCATACCACACGCCGGGCTCCTGGGCGTGGCCAGGCGTCAGCCAGAATACCCGCTCGACCGCGCGCGCGGGTTCGCCGGCTGCCGCGCGGCGAAACGCCGGCGGCTCGGCCACTTCCTGCCAGCCCCGGCCGCGGTCGTCCGACCGATACACCGTCGGCCCGAGGTGCCCGGTCTTCGCCGCCATCAGCAGCGTCTTCGGTTGGCGCGGATCCTGGAGGATATGGTGGATCGTGTGGCCCAGAAACTGCGGCCCTTTGAGCGTCCAGCGGCGCCGCTGCGCGTCGGCGCGCAGCGCGAACGCCCCCTTGCGCGTAGCGATCCATAGTGTCACGGCCGCCATGCGCAGCAGCATCGCCACTCGGGCACGGCACTGTCAACACTGCCGGCGTTGTTCACCTGAGGCCTGCGCGCGGTCCACTTTTCTGTGGCTGCTGCCGCGGCCAGCGGCTACAGTGCGTGTCGCCATAGCTGTTTCCACTGCCTATGTCTGCCGCTGTTCCGGCCACGCAACGCGTGGCGTATCTGTCGGCGTTGTTCGGCCTGCTGCTGCTCGGCCTGCTGGGCTGCAACCGAGGTCTTTGGACGCCGGATGAGCCGCGTGAGGCTGAGATCAGCCGCGAAATGGCGCTGTCGCCGGCAGTCATTCCAACTCTCAATGGCCAGCGCTTCATCGAGAAGCCGCCGCTGTATTACTGGCTGGTCGCGGCGGTCTATCGCCTCACCGGCGGTCCCTCGGTGCTGGCGGCCCGCAGCGTCAGCGTGGGCGCCGGCCTGGCGACGCTGGCGTTGCTGCTGCACTGGGGTTCCAGGGCGCACTCGCGCAGCGCCGGTTTGATATCGACATGCATGCTCGCGACCAGTCTTCAGTTCGTGGTATCGACGCACTGGGTGCTGATCGATCCGTTGCTGATGCTATCTACGACCGTGGCGGCGTGGGCGGCCTGGGAACTGCTGGCACGCGGCGACAGCGCACGGTTGCGTCTGGCGCTGTATCTCGCGCTGATGCTGGCCCTGTGGATCAAGGGGCTGATCGGACCGGTGCTGATCGGTGTGGGACTGCTGGTCTATATCGGCATCGACCGCCCGACGCAGTGGCGGCGGCTGCGGCCGCTGCTCGGCGTCATGCTGTTGACCGCGGCGGCGGCGCTGCTGGCGCTCGCCATCTTCAGTCAGGGCGGCCGGGCGGCATTATGGGAATGGGCCTACGTCAATCACGTGCAGCGCCTCATCAATCCCCTCGGCAGCACGGGTCATCGGCAGCCGCTCTTCTACTATGCCTGGACCCTGCCGTACGCGTTGCTGCCGTGGTTGCCGCCGTTAATCGAGGCGCTCCGGCCCAGTCGCTGGCGTCGCGCGGCCATCATGGGAGTGACCGCCGCGCCCGACCCGGCGCGCTACGGCGCACTCATGAGTGCCGGCATGCTGCTGCTGCTGTCGATTTCGGCCACCAAGCGCGAAACCTACCTGCTGCCGCTATTGCCTCTGCTGTTTCTCTGGCTCGGGATTCGCGGTTACGAATGGTGGCAGCGGTGGCAGCTCTCGAGCCAGGGTCGCCTGAGCCTAGCCTGGTGGCTGCAGGTGGCGTTGCTGTGCCTGTATTGCCTGCTGCCGCCGTTCGCGGCCTGGGTCTGGAACGGGATTGCGAGCGTGCCGATCATCATCGCCATGCTGCTCGCGGTGGTGCCGGTCGCCGGGCTGCTCTACGTCAGCGCCACCGGCCAGCGCAGCCGTGCCGGGCTCTGGGCGCTGATCGCGGCATTTGCCGGCAATGCCATCATCCTGGCGTTGGCGCCGCCGCTGCTCAATGACGTCAAGGATATGGGGCCGTTCGTGCAGGCGCTCGGCCAGCGCCTGCCACCCGGGCAGCCGGTATACGCCGTGAATATGGACGAGACGCTTGCAGCGGAGATTCCGTTCTACACCGGACGCCCGGTGGTCCCGGTGGAGGCGCAATCGCTGCGATCACCATTACAGCGTGCCAGTCTGCCGCAATGGGTGCTGGTGCAGGATAATCATGAGGGCAGCACGGTGGCGCTGCCGCCGGATTACCTGCTCGTGGCCAACCGCTCGTTCGGGCCGCGGCGCAGCCTGATGCTCTGGCAAGCCCGCGACCGCGCGTCCCAACCTTAGTATCGGTTGATCTGACAAATGTCCTCCTCCCCTGGCTCGGTCCCACGTGCCCATAGCCGCCGCACTGCAGCCTTGTTCTGGCTGGGCCTGGCGCTGTTGTGGTTTCTGCCGCTCGATTCCCCGCACCTGTTCGACCCGGATGAAGGCCGCTATGCGGAAATTCCGCGGGAGATGGTCGCCAGCGGCGACTGGGTAACGCCGCGGCTCGATGCGATCAAGTACTTCGAGAAGCCGCCGCTTGGCTATTGGGCCACGGCGGTTGCCTTCGAGGTGTTCGGGCAACATGCCTGGACCGTGCGCCTGTGGCCGGCGCTCACCGGCATGCTGGGCCTGATGCTCACCTGGGCGCTGGGGCGCCGTCTGTACGATCGGCGCGCCGCATTGCTCGCCGTGCTGGTGCAGGCGAGCGCGCTGCTTTATGTCGCGATGGCGCGCATTGCCACGCTCGATATGAGCCTGAGCTTCGGCCTGCAGATCGCCATGACGGCGCTGGCATTGCTGGTGCAGCGGCCCGACGAGCCCCAGACTCGCACCTGGCGCTTGCCGCTGCTGCTGGGCGTGGGTGTGGCGCTGGCGGTGATGTCCAAGGGCCTGGTGGGTATCCTCATACCCGGTGCGGTCGCCGTGCTGTTCATGCTGATGCATCGCGACTGGTGGTTGCCGCTGCGCGCGCAGCCCTGGTGGGCGCTGGCGGCGCTGCTCGTGCTGGCCGCGCCCTGGTTTGTGCTGGTGTCGGCGCGCAATCCGGAGTTCGCGCATTTCTTCTTCATCTTCGAGCATTTTCAGCGCTACCTGAGTCGCGCCGAGTTCGATCGCTACCAGCCGGTCTGGTTCTTCCTGCCGGTGCTGGCGCTCGGCTTGCTGCCCTGGACGACGCTGCTCCCGGGCGCGCTGCGCCGGGCCCTAAGCGCGGCACGCTCCGGTGAACGCGCGACCTCACTGCTGCTGCTATGGGCGGCGTTCGTGCTGGTGTTCTTCAGCATGTCGCAGTCCAAGCTGACGCCGTACATCGTGCCGATGCTCCCGGCTTTGAGCCTGCTGCTCGGTCGCGCGATCGCCGGCCTGCCGGCGCCGCGATTCGCGGCGCACCTGCGCGCCGTGGCCGCATCGGCGGCCGGCATCGGCGCCGTCGTGCTGCTGCTGTGGTGGGCCCCGCCGGCAGCGCCACTGGTCGCGCGCGCCTCGACGATGAGCATTCTCGGCTTCGCCGTCGCCTTTGTGCTGCTGGCGCTCGGCGCCGGCATCGGCGCGCGCCTGTGCCGCCGCGGCGCGGTGATCGGCGCCGCCGCCGCCGCCGCCGTGGGCGGTCTGCTGTTGGCCGAGTCCGCACTGCTCGCGGCCGACTATCTGCCGCGAATGCGCGCGGTGGTGGAACTCACGCAGCACCTGCGCCCGTGGCTGACCCGGGCAACCCCGCTGTATTGCGTCAACAGCTACCTGCAGCCGATTCCGTTCTATCTGCAACGGACCTGCACCCTGGTTGGTTATCGCGGCGAGCTCGATTTTGGCCTGAAGCAGGAACCCTGGCGCGCCATCGCCGATCTCAAGCAGTTCGTGCCGGCCTGGCAGCAGCAAAGCGACGCGCTGGCTATTCTGCGACCTGAGGATTATCAGGAACTTGAAGCATTGGGCGCCCCGATGCGCGTGATATACACTGCGCCGTCTTTTGTCGCGGTGCTCAGACGATGAGAAGTGCGGATCTGGCGCTGATTTTGACAGGGGTGATGCTCAACGCCGCAGCACAGCTGCTGCTGAAGGCGGGCGCCCGCGCAATTTCGGACGTCGCCTTCAGCTTCGCCAACGGCTGGACGCTGGTCGAGCGCATCGCGCTGAACCCGCCGATCCTCGCCGGCCTGGTGTGTTATGCGGTCAGTGTCGTGTTCTGGATCCTGGCGCTGTCACGCGTCGATGTCAGCATCGCCTACCCGATGCTGTCGATCGGCTACGTCGTGAACGCACTGGCCGCCTGGCTGCTGTTTTCGGAACAGCTCAATGCCGCGCGTGTGACCGGCATCGGCGTCATCATCCTCGGCGTCTGGTTGGTTGCACGCAGCTGAAGCTGCGGCGCACTTACGGTGCTATCGTGAGCAAGGAATTCCTGCCGTTTACGCGACCTTCGATCGATGAGGACACCATCGCCGGAGTCGCCGACGTGCTGCGCTCGGGCTGGATCACCAGTGGCCCGCAAGTGCGCGAGTTCGAGGCACGGCTGTCGGATTATTTTGGCGGTCGGCCGGTCCGTGCGCTGAGTTCCGGCACCGCTGGACTCGAGATCGGCCTGGCGCTCGCCGGCGTCGGCCCCGGCGATGAGGTCATCACCACACCGTTGTCCTGGGTCGCCACGGCGAACGTCATCGTGCGCGCCGGCGCGCGGCCGGTATTCGTCGATGTCGACCCGCGCACCCGCAATATCGATCTGTCCCGCATCGAGGCGGCCATCACACCGCTGACCCGCGCCTTGCTGCCGGTGGATCTGGCCGGCCTGCCGGTCGATCGCGGCCGCCTGAATGCGATCGCGCGCCGGCACCAGCTGCGCGTACTGGAAGACGCAGCGCAGTCGATGGGCGCAACCTGGCAGGGCGAGCGCATCGGCGCCGGCGGGGATCTGGTTTCGATCAGTTTCCACGCTAACAAAAACCTCACTACGGCCGAAGGTGGCTGCCTGGTGCTGAACGACGCGCACGAAGCGAGGCGCTGCGAGCTGTGGCGGCTGCAGGGAGTGGAGCGGTTTGCGAACGGCGATCTCGATGCGACGCTGGCCGGCGGCAAGCACAATCTGACCGACATCGCGGCGCGCATCGGCCTCGGCCAGCTCGTGCGCCTCGAGGAATTCACTGCGCGGCGCCACGTGCTGGCGCGCCGCTATTTCGAGTGCTTCGACCGCTCGCTCGGCTGCGAGCTGCCGGTCGAGGATTTCAGCAACAGCAACTGGCACATGTTTCAGATCGTGCTGCCAGAGCGGATCGAGCGCGGCGCCTTCATCGAACAGATGCACGCCGCCGGCATCGGCGTCGGCGTGCACTATCCGGCGATTCATTTGCTGACGCTGTATCGGCAGATGGGCTTCAAGCCCGGCGATTTCCCGATCGCCGAGCACATCGGCCGTGGTATCGCCACGCTGCCGCTGTTTCCGGCGATGCGCGACCAGGACGTCGAGCGGGTTTGCGCGCAGACGGCGCGGGCGGTGAATGCGCTATCGGAGCGGCTTGGCGCCGCGAGCGCTGCGATCGTGTCCGGTCGCTAGCGGCGCGCAACATGGGCCACGCCGCAGCCGATCTGACCGTCGTCATTCCCGTTTACAACGAGGAGGAGGTGCTGCCGGCCTTGTTTGCGCGCCTGTACCCGGCCCTGGACGCGCTCAGCCGCAGCTACGAGATCGTGTTCGTCAACGACGGCAGCCGCGACCGCTCCGCCGCCTTGCTCAAGAATCAGTTCGAACTGCGGCCGGATGTCACGCGAGTGGTGCTGTTCTCGAGCAATTTCGGCCAGCACCGCGCCATCCTCGCAGGCTTCGCCCACAGCCGCGGCCGCTACGTCATCACGCTCGACGCCGACCTGCAGAACCCGCCGGAGGAAATCGGCCGATTGCTCGCCGAGCTCGACGCCGGTCATGACTATGTCGGTACCATTCGTATAGAGCGCCAGGATGCGGCCTGGCGCCGATATGCCTCGCGCCTGGTCAACGTGATCCGCGAGCGCACGACGCTGGTGAAGATCACCGACCAGGGCTGCATGTTCCGCGGCTACGCCCGCGCGGTCGTCGATGCGGTCAATCAATGCTCGGAATACAACACTTTCGTGCCGGCGCTGGCCTATACGTTTTCGATGAACCCGACCGAGATCCGTGTGGCGCACGAGGACCGCGGCGCCGGCAAATCGAAGTATTCGCTGTTCGCCCTGATGCGGCTGAACTTCGATCTGATGACCGGCTTCTCGACCGCGCCGATGCGGCTGTTTTCGGGCATCGGCATCGTGATCGCGCTGTTGTCGGTGCTGTTCGTGCTGTTCCTGGTCGTGCGCCGTTTCGTGGTCGGTCCCGAGGCCGAAGGCGTATTCACGCTGTTCGCGATCGCGTTCTTCCTGCTCGGCGTCGCCCTGTTCGGCGTCGGCCTGCTCGGCGAATACGTCGGTCGCATCTACGACGAGGTGCGGCGGCGGCCGCGCTATATCGTCGGCACCGTGCTGGAGCGGCGCGAGGACCAGAAATGAGCCCACCGCGGGCGGTGGTGTTCGCCTATCACGACGTCGGCGTGCGCTGCCTGCGCACGCTGCTCGCGCACGGCGTCGAGGTGCCGCTGGTGCTCACGCACCGCGACTCGCCCGGCGAGAACATCTGGTTCGACAGCGTCGCGCGCCATGCGCGCTGGCACGGCATCGAGGTGCTTACGCCGGAAAATCCCAATCTCCCCGAAATCATCGAACGGCTGCGCGCGCCGCGGCCCGAATTCCTGTTCTCGTTCTATTACCGGTCGCTGCTCGGCAGCGAGCTGCTGTCGCTGCCCACGCGCGGTGCCTACAACATGCATGGCTCACTGCTGCCCAAGTATCGCGGCCGGGTACCGGTGAATTGGGCGGTGCTGCACGGCGAGCATGAAACCGGCGCCACCTTGCATGCGATGCTCGCCCAACCCGACGCCGGCGACATCGTCGACCGCGAGGCGGTACCGATCCTGCCGGATGACACCGCGGTGGAGGTGTTTCGCAAGGTCACGGTGGCGGCGGAAGTGGCGCTGCATCGCTGTCTGCCGGCGTTGATCGCCGGCACCGCGCGCCACACGCCGCAGAACCTTGCGGCCGGCAGCTATTTCGGCCGCCGCACCGCGCGCGACGGCGCCATCGATTGGCGCCGCGGCGCGCTCGCAGTTCATAACCTGATCCGCGCCGTCGCGCCGCCTTACCCGGCAGCGTACAGCGAGGCCCAGGGCATCCCGCTGCGCATTCTGCGCTCGCTGCCCGCGGCGCCCGAGCTGCGCGCCGAACCGCCGGTGCTGCGCTGGCGCGACGGCAATGTCTACGCGCTGTGCCACGACGGCGCATTGAAACTGCTGCAATTCGAGCTCGGTGACAATATCGGCAGCGCCGAGGGCTTCCATCGCCGTTTTGGCGAGCGCTCGCTGACGCTCAAGTCGGTCATGGAGTGAAGCGGATGAAGAACATTTTGATACTTGGCGTCAATGGCTTCATCGGCCATCACCTGTCGACGCGCATCCTCGAAACCACCGACTGGCGCGTGTACGGCATGGACATGTACAGCGATCGCATCGCGCCGTTGCTCGAGAATCCGCGCCTGCATTACTTCGAAGGCGACATCACCATCAACCGCGAGTGGATCGAATACCACGTCAAGAAATGCGACGTGGTGCTGCCGCTGGTGGCGATCGCCACCCCGGCGACCTACGTGCGCGAGCCGCTGCGCGTGTTCGAGCTCGACTTCGAGGCCAATCTGTGGGTAGTGCGGCTGTGCGTGAAGCACGGTAAGCGTGTGCTGTTCCCTTCGACTTCGGAGGTTTACGGCATGTGTCACGACAGCGAATTCGACCCCTATGCCTCCGAACTGATCTATGGGCCGATCGACAAGCCGCGCTGGATCTACGCCTGCTCGAAGCAGCTGCTGGACCGCGTGATCCACGCCTACGGCATGCGCGATGAGCTCGACTACACGCTGTTCCGGCCCTTCAACTGGATCGGACCGGGTCTGGACAACATGCACGCGGCCAAGGAGGGCAGCTCGCGCGTCATCACCCAGTTTCTTGGGCATATCATGCGCGGCGAGGATGTGCGTCTGGTCGATGGCGGCAAGCAGCGCCGTTGTTTCACCGGCATCAGCGACGGCATCGATGCGCTGATGAAGATGATCGCCAACGCCGACGGGCGCGCCAGCCGCAAGATCTTCAACGTCGGCAATCCCGCCAATTCTCTCTCGGTGCGCGAGCTGGCGCAGGAGATGCTGCGCGTCGCGGCCACCTATGCCGAATACAAGACCAATGCCGCCAAGGTGCGGCTCGTGCATATCACCGCGGCCGAGTACTAGAATCGCGTACCGAAGATCGACAACACCAGCGCCGATCTGGACTGGACCCCGCGGGTGACGATGCAGCAGGCGCTGCGGCAGATCTTCGATGCGTATCGCAACCAAATTGCGCAAGCTGGAAGACTGCTTGAGTAACCAACGCAAGGAGGATTCATACCATGAGAGAATTTTTCGTAATGAAAATTCTCTCATGGTATGAATCCTCCCTGTGATAGTTGTTCGAGACCCGTGCCTTGCAGCTTGCGCTGAAAATTGATGTCGATACGCTACGCGGGACCCGCGAAGGCGTGCCGGCGCTCGTCGATGCCCTCAAACGCGCGGCGGCGGACGCCACCTTTCTCTTCAGCCT
>JBEKRP010000030.1:0-33855 GCA_049518595.1 Steroidobacteraceae bacterium | reverse complement strand
TTTCGACGATCTGTTCGTCAACCTGGTCGAGGCGGGTGAGCAAGCCGGAGCCCTGGAAGGCCTGCTCGACAAGATCGCGACCTATAAGGAAAAAAGCGAGGCAGTCAAAAAGAAAGTCAAGAAAGCGCTGTTCTATCCTGCCGCGGTGCTCGTGGTGGCGGTCATCGTGACCGTGATCCTGCTGATCTTCGTCATTCCGCAGTTCGAAGAACTGTTCAAAGGCTTCGGCGCCGATCTGCCCGCCTTCACCCAGATGATCATCAACCTTTCCAAATTCGTGCAGCACAACGGCATCTATCTCGCGGTCGTCGTCGGCGGCGCAATCTACGCGTTTATCTATTTTCATAAGCGCTCGCGCAAGATGCGTCAATTCCTCGACCGCGTTTCGCTGAAGTTGCCCATCATCGGACCGATTTTGAATAAAGCGGCCATCGCGCGCTATGCGCGTACGCTGTCGACCATGTTTGCCGCTGGCGTGCCGCTGGTCGAAGCATTGGAATCGGTAGCCGGCGCCTGCGGTAACATCGTGTACGAGGACGGTGTGATGAAAATGCGCGACGAGGTCGCCACCGGCCAACGCCTGCAGCGCGCGATGGAGAACACCGGCCTGTTCCCCAACATGGTGGTGCAGATGATCGCGGTTGGCGAAGAATCCGGCGCCCTCGATACCATGTCCGGCAAAGTCGCCACTTTCTACGAAGAAGACGTCGATGCCGCGGTCGACAGCATGTCGAGCCTGCTCGAGCCGCTGATCATGGCGATTCTCGGCGTGCTGGTCGGCGGCCTGGTCATCGCGATGTACCTGCCAATCTTCAAGCTCGGTGCCGTCGTCGGCTAAACGCGTGCTCGAGCTGCTGCCGCAATCAGCCGCCGCCTTCATCGGGGTTGCGTTAGTTCTAGGCCTGGTCGTCGGCAGCTTTCTGAACGTGGTGATCTACCGGCTGCCGATCATGCTCGAGCGGCAGTGGCAAGCGCAGTGCGCGCTACTGTCGGTCCATACGCCTGCCGGCCAGCCAACGCCGACTGCGGCCGCGCATCAGCCGCCGTTCAATCTCGTGGTGCCGCGTTCCTGCTGTCCCGCCTGCAAGGCGCCGATTAACGCGATCCACAACGTTCCGGTACTGAGCTATCTGGCGCTGCGCGGCCGCTGCGCCCGCTGTCAGGCCAGGATCAGCGTGCGCTATCCGGCGATCGAGCTGCTGAGCGGCCTGACCACGGCGGCGGTGGCCTGGAGACTTGGTTTCGGCTGGGCCGCCGCCTGCGCTATGGTCGTCACCTGGTTCCTGATCGCGCTCACCTTCATCGACCTGGATGATCAGCTGCTGCCAGACTCGCTGACCCTGCCCCTGCTTTGGCTGGGACTGGTCGCGAGCCTGACTGGCTGGGCCTCGAGCGCACACGCGCTGCCGAGCGATCCGGCGAGCGCCATCGGCGGCGCCGCGATCGGTTACGTTTCGCTCTGGGCGTTGTATCACGTGTTTCGGCTGCTGACGGGCAAGGAAGGCATGGGCTACGGCGACTTCAAGCTGCTGGCCGCGCTCGGCGCCTGGCTCGGCTGGCAGCTGCTGCTGCCGATCGTACTGCTCTCGGCCGCAGTGGGCGCGATCGTCGGCATCGCGCTGATCACCATGCGGCGCCAGGAGCGCGGCCACCCGATACCGTTCGGACCGTTTCTGGCCGCCGCGGGCTGGGTGGCGATGTTGTGGGGCCCGCAAATGGTCGCACGCTATCTGGGCCTGTTCGCCCTGCATAGCTGATGGACCCGCGTCCTGCGCCGCCGGCAGGCCTGAAGCCGCTGCGTGTCGGTTTGACCGGCGGTATTGCCAGTGGCAAGACCACGGTCTCGCTGCTGTTTGGCGCACTGGGAGTTCCGGTCATCGATGCCGATCAGGTCGCGCGCGACGTCGTCGCGCCGGGCACGAGGCTGCTGGCGCAGGTGTTCGAAAGCTTCGGCGCCCAGCTGCGCCGTCCCGATGGCAGTCTCGATCGCACGGCGCTGCGCCGCCTGGTATTCGCGGACGCCGGCAAGCGGCGGCAGCTCGAGGCTCTGCTGCATCCGGCGATCAGGCTTCGCATCGAGCTGCTGGCCGCGCAAGCCGGCGGGCAATACCAGATTCATGTGATTCCGCTGCTGGTCGAGACCCATGCCGCATCGCAATACGACCGCGTGCTGCTGGTGGATTGTCCGGAAAGTCTGCAGGCGGCGCGACTGCAGGCGCGCGACGGCTGCGATCCGGAACAGGCTCGCGCCATGCTGGGGTCCCAGGCGAGCCGAGAGACGCGCCTCGCCGCCGCCGACGACGTCATCCTCAATGATGCCGACCCAGCCGCTCTGGCGCCGAAGGTGGCGGCCTTGCATCAGAACTATCTGGCGCTCGCAGCGCCAGCGCGCGCCGCAGGCCCCGCCGATGACCGGTAGGGCGTTTACGCGCGGCGAGCGCCTCAAGCACAATAGCCGGATGCTCGATCCCGCGACCATGCCCGAGGCAGCGCCGGAACCCTCGATCTTTGAGCAGCCGCTGAACGAGCGGATGCGCACCTTCCTGCGGCTGGATTTTCTCTACAGCCAGGCGGTTTACCATAATGAAATAGCCAGCCCCTGGGGCAGCCGCGCTGCGGTTGGCAGCCTGCTCGACATGCTCGCGATTCTGACGCGAGGCGATATGCGCAGTGACGTGGTCAAAGAGCTCGAACGCCACCTGGTGCTGCTCAACGAATTCCAGGACCGCCAGGGTATCGATACGACGCGTCTGCGCGCTCTGCTGGCCAACCTCACACGTCTGCGGGCAGAGTTGGGCGCGGTCGGCGGCTCATGGCTGCAGCCGCTGCGCGATTCCGAGTTCCTGGCGTCGATCAAGCAGCGCAGCGCGATACCCGGCGGCACCTGTGAATTCGACCTGCCGGATTATTTCTTCTGGCTCAATCAGCCGGCCGAGGCTCGTACCGCAGCCTTCGCTCGCTGGCTGACGCTGCTGCGCCCGCTGTGTGATGCGATCGCCGAGCTGCTGTGGCTTACCCGACAAAACGGCCGCGCTCGCCAGGAAGTGGCCGCGGCTGGCGTCTTCAACGTGAGCTTCGACCGCGACGCACCCTTCCAGTTGCTCCGTATCTGCCTGCCCGCGGCGAGCCCGCTCTATCCCGAAATCAGCGGCAGTCACTATCGCTGCAGCATGCGATTCCTGCAGTGGAACGGCATCGAGGAGCGCCCCACCCAGACTGAGGCGGATGTCGCGTTCGAACTGGTCTGCTGCAGCTGAAGATAGCGTCACGTGGCCCAACGGTTGCGGTGTCCCACCTGCCAGCGCGCGATCGAGTGGTCGGATCAATTTCCGTACCGGCCGTTCTGCAGCGAGCGCTGCCGGCTCATCGATCTCGGCGCCTGGCTTTCCGACAAGCATGCCATTCCCGGTAGCGCGTCCGCAGGCCCCGACGAGACACCTCCGAGCGCGAAACCCTAGAGTTTGATCTTGCCGCCACCGGGCAGCGGGCCCGCGCCCGGCAGCCCGCCAGCGACATCCGGCACCACGATGCGCGAGGAGGCCTCGCGCCGGTACTCCCGCGCCTCTTCGATCGCCTGGTCCAGCGCTTCCTTGACCGCGGCGGGAAATTTCTTGACCGCGTCCTCGAGCGAGTCCGCCTCGATCTCAAAGCCCAGCGGCAACACGCCGGTCGGTGTCAGCAGCTGCGTCTGGCCCGAATACAGCACGCTGCGCGTGGGATCGGTGTGCCCGTCCACCGTCACCGGGACCAGCCGGCGTATGCTACCGGCCTTGCGATCGGTAAACATATCCTCGCGATACAGCCCGGCGCCATCGAGCTGAATATCCGGCAGTCCGGTGTCCTGGGCCATGTGCAATCACCTCATCGTTGCGAATTGAGGGCCTCAATGATCGGCCGGTCGGCCGGCAACAGCGCCTGTCCGCCAAGCTCCGCGGCCGCCACCCATTTGAGCGCCTGGGCCTCGAGACCGGAGGGCTCGCCGCAGTATTCGTCGACCACGAAAACATCGAGCTCGACTACGCGGTCGGCGTAATCATGCCGCAATTGCAGCAGCGCATGACAGCGGCGTAGCGATACTCCGAGCTCTTCGGCCAGCTCGCGCCTCAACGCCTGTTCGCTGCTCTCACCGGGGGCGATCTTACCGCCCGGAAACTCCCAGTACCCGCCCATGTGCTTGCCGGCCGATCGCTGCGCGATCAGTACCCGTCCGCTGGCATCGCGCAGCACGGCCGCCACCACGCGCACGGCGGCACTCACTGACTGCCGACCAGGGCGCCGTGGCAGTGCTTGTATTTCTTCCCCGAGCCGCACGGACAGGGCTCGTTGCGGCCGACCTTGCGGTCGGAACGCACGAATGGTGCCGCCGCCCGCTCGGCTGCGCCGACCGGCCGCATGCCGGGCCCGGCGGCCGCGGGGGTCGGGGCAGCCGCCGCGATCTCCAGCTCGCTGCTGCCCAGCAACGGCTGTACCTCCACGTGCTGCGCCCGCAACGCTTTCATCAGCCGTTCGCGCCGCTCGGCCTCCTCGCGGTCGATCTGCTCCTGGGTGCGTATCTCGATCTTGGTCAGGGTCGACACCGTGTCGAACTTCACTCGATCGAGCATCGCCGAGAACAGCTCGAAGGCCTCGCGCTTGAATTCGAAGCGGTAATCCTTCTGCGCGTAGCCGCGCAGGTGGATCCCCTGCTTGAGATATTCCATCGCCGCCAGGTGCTCGCGCCAATGCTGATCGAGCGTGCGCAGCACCACGTCGCGCTCGATGTGACGCATCATCTCGGCACCATAACGCTCCACCTTCTGCTGGTAGGTCTCGCGCACGGTCTGGTGAATGCGCGCGCGCAGCGGCGCTTCCTCGAGCTCAGGCTCCTGCGCCAGCCAGGCCTTGGCCTCCACGGCCAGATTCAAGTCGCGCTGAAGGGCTTCCTGCAACCCATCGAGATTCCAGTCGTCCGGCACACTGTTGGGCACCACGAACTGATCAATCAGGCTGGCGGTCGCCTCGTCGAACATCTCGGTGATCGCGGAACTCATATCCGCGGTACCGAGGATTTCGGTGCGCTGCTGATAGATGACCTTGCGCTGATCGTTGGCGACATCGTCGAACAGCAGCAGCTGCTTGCGGATATCGAAGTTATGCGACTCGACCTTGCGCTGCGCTTTCTCGATCTGGCGCGTGAGCATGCCGCTTTCGATGACTTCGCCGTCCCTCATGCCGGCGAACTGCAGCAGCCGCTTGGTGCGATTCGGATCACCGAAGATCCGCATCAGATTGTCCTCCATCGACAGATAGAAGCGACTGGAGCCAGGATCACCCTGGCGACCCGAGCGGCCGCGCAGCTGATTGTCGATGCGCCGCGATTCGTGGCGCTCGGTGCCAATGATGTGCAGACCGCCGGCGCCGATCACCTGATCGTGGCGCTGCTGCCAGGCAGCCCGCGCCGCCTCGCGCGTGGCCTGGTCGGTCTCCGCGGGCAGGCCCGCGAGCTCAGCATCGAGATTGCCGCCGAGCACGATGTCGGTGCCGCGGCCGGCCATGTTGGTGGCGATGGTCACGGTCGCGGGACGGCCGGCCTGCGCGACGATATGCGCTTCGCGCTCGTGCTGCTTGGCATTGAGCACCTGGTGGCCAATACTCTCCTTCTGCAGCAGGTTGGACAGGAACTCGGAGGTCTCGATCGAGGTGGTACCGACCAACACCGGCTGCGTACGCTGCGCGCAGTCCTTGATGTCGGCAATGATCGCCTCGAACTTGTCCTTCTGCGTCAGGTAGACGTAGTCGGACTGGTCCTTACGAATCATCGGCCGATGGGTCGGTATCACGACCACTTCGAGTCCGTAGATCTGCAGGAACTCGGGCGCCTCGGTGTCGGCCGTGCCGGTCATGCCGGCGAGCTTCTTGTAGAGGCGGAAGTAGTTCTGGAACGTGATCGAGGCGACCGTCTGGTTCTCCTCGCGCACGCGCACGCCTTCCTTGGCTTCCACCGCCTGGTGCAGGCCATCCGACCAGCGTCGGCCCGGCATGGTGCGGCCGGTGAATTCATCGACGATAATGACTTCGCCATTGCGCACGATGTACTCGACGTCGCGCTTGTAGAGTGCGTGTGCGCGCAGCGCCGCATTCAGGTGATGCATCAGGCGGATGTTGGCCGTGTCGTACAGGCTCTCGCCCTCACGCAGCAGAGCCGCTTCCGCCATGAGCTGCTCGACGCGCTCATGGCCCGCCTCGGTCAGATGTACCTGCTTGCCCTTCTCGTCCACCGAGTAGTCGCCCGGGCCGTCCTCGACCTGCTGGCGCGTCAGTCGCGGCACCAGTTCGTTGATACGGATATATACCTCGGTACTCTCCTCCGCAGGCCCCGAGATGATCAGCGGCGTGCGTGCCTCGTCGATCAGGATCGAATCCACCTCATCGACGATCGCGTAGCGGAGCGAGCGCTGCACCCGGTCTTCCAGCCGGTACGCCAGGTTGTCGCGCAGGTAATCGAAGCCGAATTCGTTGTTGGTGCCGTAGGTGATGTCGCAGGCATAGGCGGCGCGCTTCTCGGCCGAATCCTGCGCATTCTTGATCACCCCTACGCTAAGCCCGAGAAAGCGATACACCGGCCCCATCCAGTCCGCATCGCGCTGCGCCAGGTACTCATTCACCGTGACCACGTGTACGCCTTCGCCGGGAAGTGCGTTGAGATAGGCGGGCAGCGTCGACATCAGCGTCTTGCCCTCGCCAGTGCGCATCTCCGCGATCTTGCCCTGGTGCAAGGCCATGCCGCCGACCAGCTGCACGTCAAAGTGCCGCATCTTGAGCGTCCGGCGCGCCGCTTCGCGCACCACCGCGAAGGCCTCGGACAGCAGCTGATCGATCGTTTCGCCCTGCTGCAGCCGCGCACGAAACTCGCCGGTCTTGGCGCGCAACGCATCGTCCGACAGCCCCTGCAGCGAGGACTCCTGGGCGGTCGCCTCGCGAACCAGGCGGGTATAGTTTTTGACGAGCCGATCGTTGCGGCTCCCGAATACGCGGGTCAGCGCCTGTAACACGAACAGTCCTTTGGATGAAACGCGCAGCTTCAGGGACTTGAAAGAAAGTCGCTGCAGCTAAACGCGTTATTCTAAGGGTAGACAGGGCCGCGATGTAGACGTTCGCGCGCCGGGCGGGAGCGCCGGTTGTGCCATCGAGCAACCCAGCACTTGCTGGCGCATCGGAGCATATGAGGCGATTTTGATAATTAAAATCGCCTCATATGCTCCGATGCGTCATCAGCGAACGCAGGTGCTCGAGGTCAAATCCACCGCGTCCGACCGGCTCAGCGCCCCACGAACGCCATCGGATCGATCTGGCGGCCGTCCTTGACTACTTCGAAATGCACGTGCGGCCCGGTGGAGCGGCCGCTGGATCCGACCACCGCGATCGCCTGGCCGCGCTCGACTTGGTCGCCGACGGTGACCAGCGTCCTGGCCGCATGCGCGTAGCGCGTGACGTAGCCATTGCCATGGTTGAGCTCGACCAGGTTGCCGTAACCCTCGCGTGGCCCCGCCCAGGTCACGATACCCGAGGCCACCGCAAGCACATCACTCCCGGCATCGCTCGCGAAATCCACGCCCTTGTGAAAGGCGTCCTCGCCGTTGAAGGGATCCATGCGCTCGCCAAAGTACGAAGAAATATAGCCTTCCCGCACCGGACGGCCCGAGGGTTTGATCTCCAGCGACAGCTGCCGGCCGAGAATCACGTTTTCGAGCGCGGAAAACTGCCCCGAACGCGAGTCGATGCGGCGACCCAGGTCGTCGATCATCGAGGTCAGAACCGGTACCTGCGCGCCGCGGCCGACGCCATCGGATTCCGAACCGCCCAGGGGCGGATCGTCATCGAAATCAAATTCGCGGCTGTTGATATGCGCCATCTGCGTCAGTCGCTTGCCAAGCGCGTTGAGACGAATCACGTGGGCGTTCATCACTCCCAGCCGCATCGCCAGCGCATCCACGCGATCCTGCAGCTGCGCCTTGAGGGCCGCCACTTCCGCCTGGTGAGCGAGCACCGCGGCGCCCGGATTCAGCAGCGCCATGCGCGCCATGCTGCTCTCGCCGAGGTGCAAGCCCAGCGCAAAAATAGTGACCAGCAGGCTCAAGGCTATGACCGTGACCACGGCCAGCGTCAGCGGGTGCGATAGATTGAGGTTGCGGGCCTTGCCCACGCGGCGCCAGAAGAAAATCACATTCATGCCTGTCGCTCCAGTCTGCCGGCGAGCACTTCAAGCGCGGCCCACAGCCTTAGCTCAAGGTTCACGCGTGAACACATCCATGGAAGATGGTCCACAGCACCGATGCTGCACTGCACCCGAAAGCTTCCAAATCGCTCGCGGTCGATCATCTGCGCCCCGCGTGCCACCCTGTCTTAAGATGCAGTACCCTTTCTTCCTCGGCAGCCCCGCTGTCCTGGCGATTCCCGCCGTAAGACCGGTAGCTTTGCGAGCCCGCGTTTCGGCGGGTTTGCCCTTGATCGGTGCGGATGACTATGCACAAGAAGTCTCTTCGTGACAAGAAGACTGGCGCACGAAATCGCCATCAGACCGCCTACGCGGCCCGTCGGCCGACGTCGCGTCCTGACGTCAATCCTAAGTCAATCAATGAGTTACTATCGGATCGGCCCGGCTTGCGCCGGATAACCGCCAGCATCCCGGTGCAGCAGTCCTGGGCCGACTGGCTCCGGGGAGCGGTCGCGGACGAACTCGCCGAGCACATCGTTAGTGCGGTGCCGAAAAACGGCGAGCTGGTGGTATTCGCCGACACCGCCGCCTGGGGCACGCGGCTGCGCTATGCGCTCGCGGCGATGCAGCTCGACATCGCCAGGCGCGACGCCGCAATCTCCCACTCTAGCGTGCGCGTCCAGAGGCAATCCGCGTCGAACCCCCAACAGAGGGACTGAACTACCTGGCGCATTTTTGATTACAAAAATGCGCCAGGTAGTTCAGTCCCTCTCCTGGGTGAACGGACGCAGGATTGCGGATTGCCTCTGGCGGATTGCCCCCGGACGCGCCTCTGGACGCGCCTCTGGACGTGCCTCTGGATGCGCCGCTAGGACGCGAGGGCGGTGGGTTCGCCCGCATGCGCCGGCACGTAGGAAATCGGCGCCTGCTCCGCGCCTTCGAATACGACCTGTTCCCAGGCATCCTTGTCGGCCAGCAGCGCGCGCAGCAGCCGGTTGTTGAGGCCGTGGCCGGACTTGTGGCCGGAAAACTCGCCGATCAGGCTATGGCCGAGCAGGTAGAGATCGCCGATGGCGTCGAGGATCTTGTGCTTGACGAATTCATCCTCGTAGCGCAACCCGTCTTCGTTCATGACCCCGACATCATCCAGCACGATCGCGTTGTCGAGCGTGCCGCCGAGCGCGAGGTTGTGGGCGCGTAGGGTCTCCAGATCGCGCATGAAACCAAAGGTACGGGCGCGGCTGATTTCCTTCAGGAATGAGGTGGTCGAAAAATCCATCGTGGCGCGCTGCAGCCGGCGCTTGAATATCGGGTGATCGAATTCAATTTCGAAGTTCACCTTGAAGCCTTCAAACGGATCAAATCGCGCCCATTTGTCGCCGTCCTCGACCAGTACCGATTTCTTCACGCGGATGAAGCGCTTGGGCGCATCCTGCTCCTCGATGCCGGCCGACTGCAGCAGGAACACGAACGGACCGGCACTGCCGTCCATGATCGGCACCTCGGCCGCGGTCACCTCGACGCAGGCGTTGTCGATGCCTAAGCCGGCGAAGGCCGAGAGCAGATGCTCGACTGTCGAGATGCGCGCGTCGCCGTGGACCAGCGTGGTGCCCAGCGTGGTGTCGCCCACGTTCTGCGCGCGCGCCGGGATGTCTACCGGCTGCGGCAGATCGACCCGGCGGAAACAGATACCCGTGTCCACGGCCGCGGGCTTGAGCGTCATCATGACCTTCTTGCCGGTGTGCAGGCCGACGCCGGTGGCCCGAATCGAGTTTCGTAGTGTTCGCTGACCAAGCATAGGAATGATTCCGATCCTATACGTTTAAGGGGGCAGTGGTAGCGCCGTTTTCTTCAAAGAGCGCAGGCGAGCACGCCCGCCCGCAACCGACCTTCACCGCTGACGAGGCGGCGCTACCGTATCACAGCGGCGGATGGGGAGCTAACCGCTCCGCCGCAGGTCTGCCATCGTATCAATCCGCCTGCCGGCGCAAAAATGCCGGGATATCCAGCATTTCCTCGGCCTCCTGCGTCGCCGGTAAGCCATCGCCGACAGCGCGTTGTCGCACAACGGTCGGTTTGTCGAGGGCCGAATAGTCACTCGGGGTCAGCGGGCCACGAGCTCTGGTCGGGCGCGCCTGGGCCTGATCCGGCATGCGCGCAGCGGCCGCCTCGCGGCTTGCGCCCGAGCCTCGGGTAGACAGCGCCGAGCGCTCGATGAAGCTGTCGCGCATGGGCTCGGCGCGACTACGCTGCGCTGCAGCGCCCTTACCCAAGCCAGTCGCCACGACCGTGACGCGGATTTGATTAGACATGTCGGGGTCGATCACCGTGCCGACGACTACGGTGGCGTCATCGGAAGCGTATTCCTTGACGATGCACCCGATCTCCTCGAACTCGCCGATCGACAGATCCAGACCCGCCGTCACGTTCACCAGAATGCCATGCGCACCGGCCAGGTTGATGTCCTCGAGCAGCGGCGAAGACATCGCGGCTTCGGCGGCCTGACGCGCGCGGCTCTCGCCGCTCGCCGTGCCGCTGCCCATCATCGCCATCCCGGTCTCGCTCATGACCGTGCGCACATCCGCGAAATCGACGTTGATCAGGCCGGGCCGGGTAATCAGCTCGGCGATGCCCTGCACTGCGCCCTGCAGCACCTGGTTCGCCGCCTTGAAGGCGTCGAGCAGGGCTGTGCTCGGCCCGAGCACCGTCAGCAGCTTCTGGTTCGGGATGGTGATCAGCGAATCGACGCTTTTGGTCAGCTCCGCGATCCCATGGTCGGCCACCATCGAGCGCTTGTTGCCCTCCATCTGGAACGGCTTGGTGACCACCGCGACGGTCAGGATCCCGAGCTCATGTGCAATCTGCGCCACCACCGGTGCCGCACCGGTGCCGGTGCCGCCGCCCAACCCCGCCGTGATGAACAGCATGTCGCAACCCTCGATCACTTCGATGATGCGATCGCGGTCCTCCATTGCGGCCTGGCGGCCGATCTCGGGATCGGCGCCCGCGCCGAGTCCCTTGGTGATGTTGCAGCCAATCTGCAACGAGGTCTTGATCTTCGAAGCCTTGAGGGCCTGGGCATCGGTGTTGACGCAAATGAAGTCAACGCCTTCGATGCCGCTCGCTACCATGTGTGACACGGCGTTGCCACCGCCGCCTCCCACGCCGATCACCTTTATCACAGCGCTTTGGCTGTACGCGTCCATAAGTTCAAACATCTGTCAGCTCCTTGAAGTTTCCCCAGGTCGGTCGATTCAGAAATTTCCCTTGAACCAGCTCTTCATGCGGTCGAACACGCCCGCGACATTGCCGCCGAGCGCTGCGGCCCCGGAGGCCGGAGCGCTGTTTTCGCGCGCGTAGAGCAGCAGTCCAACGCCGGTCGAATAGATCGGATTGCGCACCACATCGCCCAGTCCCTTGACGTGGCCGGGCATTCCCAGACGCACCGGCACGTGGAAGATTTCCTCGGCCAGCTCTATCGCGCCTTCCATGCGCGCACTGCCGCCGGTCAGCACGATGCCGGCGGCTATCGCTTCCTCGAAGCCGCTGCGGCGCAACTCTTCGCGGATCAGGTTGAACAGCTCCTCGTAACGCGGCTCGACGATCTCGGCCAGCGTCTGGCGGGCGAGCCGCCGCGCCGGCCGATCGCCGACGCTGGGCACCTCGATGCTCTCGTCGGGATTGGCCAGCTGCGACAGCGCGCAGGCATAGCGGATCTTGATGTCCTCGGCGTATTGCGTCGGCGTGCGCATCGATACCGCGATGTCGTTGGTGACCTGATCGCCGGCGATCGGAATCACGGCGGTGTGGCGAATCGCGCCGTTGCCGAACACCGCGATGTCGGTGGTACCGCCGCCGACGTCCACCAGGCACACGCCGAGTTCCTTTTCATCATCGGTCAGCACCGCGTAGCTCGACGCCAGCTGCTCGAGCACCACGTCCTCGACCACCAGGCCGCAGCGCTGTACACACTTGATGATGTTCTGGGCCGCGCTGTCGGCGCCGGTGACGATGTGCACCTTGGCCTCGAGCCGCACGCCCGACATGCCGATCGGATCGCGGATCCCCTCCTGGCCGTCGATGACGAATTCCTGCGGCAGCACGTGCAGGATGCGCTGGTCGGCGGGGATCGCCACCGCCTTGGCGGCATCGATCACGTGCTCGACGTCACCGTGCGTGACCTCGCGGTCGCGGATCGCGACCACGCCATGGGAGTTGAGGCTACGTACGTGGCTGCCGGCGATGCCGGCGTAGACGGCGTTGATCTCGCAGTCCGCCATCAGCTCGGCTTCCTCGACCGCGCGCTGGATCGATTGCACGGTCGATTCGATATTCACCACCACGCCCTTCTTCAGCCCGCGCGAGGGCTGACTTCCCAGACCGATCACCTCGATGGCGCCGTCCGGAGTGATCTCGCCCACGAGCGCGACCACCTTGGAGGTGCCGATATCGAGCCCGACGATGACGTCTTTGTCCGCTTTTCTAGCCATTGTGCTGTGTCTTGTCGGCGGCCGGCGCCCGCGCCGGCCCGAGTGCCGCATGGCCGGCGCCGCCCTTCCAGCCCACCGCGAAGCCATTGCTGTAGCGCATGTCCACGTAAGCGATGTCGGTGGCGCGCTGGCTGACCAGCTTCGCGGCCGCGAGCATGAAGCGCTCGAAGCGCGCATCGACCTGCTGCCTGCCCAGGCGCACCACCACGCCGTCATCGAGCGTCAAATTCCAGGCGCCGCGCGCGTCGAGCTCGAGCGCTGCGAGCCGCATACCGACTTCGGTCAAGTGACCCTGCGCGGCCAGGTAGTGCGCCGTGACTTCCTGTTCCGAGCCCGCCGGCCCCGCGAGCTGCGGCAACTCGGGCGGCACGAAGCGCGCCTCGCTCAAGAACAATTCGCCGCGCGCATTGAGCAGCCCGGCGTTGTTCCAGTGCGCCACGGCGCTCTGCTCGACAATCTCGATCCTCAGGCCGCGCGGCCAGCTGCGCTGCACGGCTGCGCGATCGACCCAGGGCAGGCTGCGCAGTCCCCGACTGATGTGCTCGAGATCGACGCTCACGAGACCGGCGCCGGCCAGACGCGAGCGCACGATCTTCTCCACGTCCAGTGCCGAGACGCGCTGCAGCCGGCCACTGACGATGACGCGCTGGATCGGCTGGTCGAGCAGCAGCGCCAGTCCCGCGAACGCGAGCGCGATCACCGCGAGCCCCGCTAGCGACAAACCGATGCGCCGCCAATTGAGCGCGGGCAGCCTGAAGCGGGGCGTACGCGGCGCGCTGCGGCGATTGTTGCGTTTACGCTTCAGCATGCGCATCAGATTTCGATCCGGGTCCGCACCAGGCTGGTCTCCAGCACCCGCCACACCAGTTCATCGAAATCGATGCCCGCCGTGCGCGCCGCCATCGGCACCAGGCTGTGATCGGTCATGCCCGGCACGGTGTTGATCTCGAGCAGCAGCGGCTTACCCGCGCGATCCATCATGAAATCGGCGCGGCCCCAACCTTCGGCGCCGCAGGCATCCATGCTCGCGAGCGCGAGCTTCGCCAGATGATCCTCGGCCTGCGCCGACAGGCCCGAAGGGCAGAAATAGCGCGTGTCGTCACGCAGGTACTTGGCCTCGTAGTCATAGAAGCTGCGCGGCGTTTCGATGCGTATCGACGGCAGCGCCTGGCCCTGCAGGATTGCCACCGTGTATTCGGCACCCGTGATGCAGGCTTCCGCGAACACGGTCGGCTCAATGCGCCGCGCATTCATCCAGGCTTGCGCCAGGTCCTCGGCGCGCTCGACCCGCGCCATGCCGACGCTCGATCCCTGCGAGCCCGGCTTCACGATCAGCGGCAAGCCCAGGCGCTCGAGCGCCAGGTCGAGATCGGAGGCCGTGCGCAACACCACGAAATCCGGAGTCGGCACGCCGACCGCCTGTGCCAGGCGTTTGCTGCGCAGCTTGTCCATGCCGATGGCCGAACCGAGCACGCCGCTGCCGGTATAGGGGACTCCGAGGAACTCGAGCGCGCCCTGCACGGTGCCGTCTTCGCCGCCGGGTCCGTGCAGCGCGATCCATACGCGCTCGATCCGCAGCGGCAATAGATCCGCGAGCGGCCGCTGCGCCGGATCGAATGCCTGTGCATCGACACCGCGACGTTTGAGCGCGGCGAGCACCGCGTTGCCGCTCAACAGCGAGATTTCGCGCTCACTCGATCCGCCGCCATAGAGCACAGCCACCGCACCGAAGTCTGCCGGCTCCTTGACGCGATCGAGACGCTGCGGATCGTGCCGCAATCGCATCAGTGCCTGCCTCCGTTGACGCCGGCGTTGCCGCCGGCATCGTCAACCGCCATGGCGCCGGTAGCGGCGGCGGGCTCGCCGATGATTCGCACCTCGGTCTCAAGTGTGATGCCGTGCACGCGCTGCACCGTCGCCTGCACCTGGCGGATCAGCTGTTCCAGCTCGCTGGCGCGAGCCTTGCCGAGATTCACGATGAAATTGGCGTGCTTGTCAGATACCACCGCATCGCCGATGCGACAGCCCTTGAGGCCTGCGGCCTCGATCAGCCGCGCGGCGTGATCGCCCGGCGGATTCTTGAACACCGAACCGCAGCTCCACGCACCCACAGGCTGCGTTTCTCTGCGCCTTTGCATCAGCGACTGCACGCTGTGAGACTGCTGCGAGGCGCGCGGCTCGAACTGCAGTTCGGCGGACAGGAACCATTCCTCCGCCGCGTCCGGCGGCCAGTCGATGCGCCGATAGCCGGTACGAAATTCCTGTGCCTGGCGGACTCTGCGCTGGCAACGCCGGTCGATGGTTTCGATCGAGATCACGTGCCGCCAGGTCTCATCGCCGAATGCACCTGCGTTCATCGCCAGGGCGCCGCCCAGGGTGCCCGGGATGCCGCTGAGGAATTCGCCCTGCCCCAGCCCCCAGTTGACGCACAAGCGCGCGATGCGGGCGCACGGCACGCTGGCTTCGCAGTAGATCCGCGTCTGCGAGCGCCGCTCGATGCGGGTGAAAGCGCCCGGAGTCGCGATGACGACGCCGCGGATGCCGCCTTCGCGTACCAGCAGATTGCTGCCCAGTCCGACCCAGTGGAGCTTGACGTCGGCCGGCAAGACGCGCAGGAACGCGGCCAGATCCTCGGCGTCGCGCGGCGAGAAGAACACGTCCGCAGGTCCGCCGGCGTGCCACGAGGTGTGGGCCGACATCGGCTCGTCGTAGCGCACACGACCATTAAAGTCGGCTGCGAACCTGAGCCTCACGCGCCGCCTCCGCCGCTGAGCCTTGCCGGCAATTCGTGCGCGATCGCGCCGATATGCCCGGCCCCCATGGTCACCACCACATCGCCGGCTCGCAGCACGTTGCGCAGCGCGCCGGCGATGTCCTCGACCTTATCTACGAAGATCGGTTCCACTTTGCCGCGGCTGCGCACGGCACGGCAGATCGCGCGGCCGTCGGCGCCCTTGATCGGCGCCTCGCCGGCGGCATAGACCTCGGTCACCAGCAGCACATCGACGCCGGCGAGCACATTGGCGAAGTCATCCAGCAGATCGCGGGTGCGCGTATAGCGGTGCGGCTGGAACACCAGCAGCAGCCGCCGGGCAGGCCAGGCCTGGCGCAGTGCTTCGAGCGTGGCCGCTATTTCCGTCGGGTGATGACCGTAATCGTCGACGATGCTGACCGTCCCGCCGTCGACGCTGACCTCGCCGATGTGCTGCATGCGCCGCTCGATGCCCTGGAAGTTGGCCAACGCGCGGCAGATCGCCGCATCGGCCAGTCCGAGCTCGCTCGCCACCGCGATCGCCGCCAGCGCATTGCGCACGTTGTGGGTGCCGGGAATGTTCAACATCACCGGCAACGCGCTGGCGCGTCCGGGCAGCGCGACGCTGAAGCGGCTGCCGGTGCGGTCGCGCTCGAGCCCGATCGCGCGCACGTCGACTCCCTCGCGCAGGCCGTAGGTCACGAACGGTCTGCTGACGCGCGGCAGGATGCTCTGTATCTGCTCGTCGTCACCGCACAGCACCGCCAAACCGTAGAACGGCAGGTTGTGCAGGAACTCGACGAAGCTCTGCTTGAGCTTGTCGAAGTCGCCGCCGTGAGTTCCGAGGTGATCGTTGTCGATGTTGGTGACCACCGCGATTACCGGCTGCAGATGCATGAAGGACGCGTCGCTCTCGTCGGCTTCGGCGACCAGGTAACGACCCGCGCCCAGCCGCGCATTGCTGCCGGCGCTCTTGAGCCGGCCGCCGATCACGAAGGTCGGATCCTCGCCGCCTTCAGCCAGCACGCTGGCAATCAGGCTGGTGGTGGTGGTCTTGCCATGGGTGCCTGCGACCGCGATTGATTCGCGAAAGCGCATTAGTTCGCCGAGCATCTCCGCGCGCGGCACCACCGGCACGCGGCGCGCGATCGCGGCCTGGACTTCGGGGTTGTCGCCCGGCACCGCGCTCGATACCACGACGACATCGGCGCGATCGGCGTTCTCGGCCCGGTGACCGAAGCGGATTGCGGCCCCGAGCCCCGCCAGGTGCTCGGTCATGGCATTGGGTTTGAGATCCGAACCCTGCACGTGATAGCCGAGATTGAGCATCACTTCGGCGATGCCACCCATGCCGCTGCCGCCGATGCCGACGAAATGAATGGTGTCGATGCGCCGCATGCGCGCGCGCGGCAGGCCCTGCGGATACAGGCGCGAGCTCACGCCACACCCCCGATGCCGGCGCTGCGGGCGAGCTCGACACAGGCGTCGGCCAATTCCTGTGCCGCGCGCGGCTTCGCCAGCGCGCGCGCGCGCTCGGCCATGGCCAGCAACCTGCCCCGGCCGTTGCACAAGCGCACGAGTTCCGCGGCCAGCCGTTCGGCACTGAGCTCGCGCTCGGCGATCATCACGGCGGCGCCGCCATCGACCAGGAACGCCGCGTTGCGGGTCTGGTGATCGTCGGTCGCCGCCGGAAACGGCACCAGAATTGCGCCGACACCCGCGGCCGCCAGTTCGGAGATGGTCAGCGCGCCGGCGCGACCGATCACCAGATCGGCCCAGCCGTAAGCCGCGGCCATATCTTCGATGAAGGGCTGCAGCCGTGCCGTCACGCCCGCTTCGGCATAGTTGCGCTTCGCCGCCTCGATCCAGCGCTCGCCGGACTGATGCTGCACCTCGATCTGCTGGCCTGCCGCCAGCCGCGCGAGCGCGAATGGCACGATTGCATTCAGACGCGTGGCACCCTGACTGCCGCCAACGACCAGCAGGCGGGTCGGACCCTGGCGCAGCGCAAAGCGCTGCGAGGGCGGCGGCAGCTCGGCAATCTCACGCCGCACCGGATTGCCGACGACCCGAGCGTGCAGCTGCGGGGCAAAGCTGCCTGGAAAGGCCGTCAGCACGCGGCGCGCCAGGTGCGCCAGGCAGCGATTGGTAAAGCCGGCGATCGCGTTCTGCTCATGAATGAGCAGCGGCCGGCGCAGCAGCCAGGCCGCCACGCCGCCCGGGCCGGCGACGAAGCCGCCGAGCCCGACAACGAGCGCCGGCTGCCGCCGCCGAATCACCGCCAATGCCTGCAGCAGCGCACGCGAGAGTTTGAGCGGCGCGGTCAACCAGACCAGCGCGCCCTTGCTGCGCAAGCCGCTGACCGACAGCCACTCGACTGCGATCTGTTCCGCCGGCACCAGGCGCGCTTCGAGTCCGCGCCGCGTGCCGAGCCACACCACCTGCCAGGAGCGGGCGCGCAGCTCCCGCGCCAACGCCAGCGCCGGAAACACGTGGCCGCCGGTGCCGCCGGCCATGATCAGTGCCAGCGGCGCGCCCAACGGCGCATTCACGGCGGCGGTGGCGCTGGCCGCGGCGCTCATACGCGCTCCGCCCGTAACAGCCGCCGGCTGCCGTGTACGGTCTCGTGGTGCACGCGCAGCAGGATCCCGAGCCAGGCCAGCGTCACGATCAGGCTGCTGCGGCCGTAGCTCATGAACGGCAGCGTCAGTCCTTTGGTCGGCAGCACTCCCATGTTGACACCGACGTTGATGAACGCCTGCACGGCGAGCCACAGGCCGAAGCCGGACGCCAGGTAGGACTGGAACTTCAGGCCCGCTTCATTGGCGCGGCGTGCGATCACGAATGCGCGCCAGGCGAGTGCCAGAAACAGGCCCAGCGTCACGGCGACGCCCACCAGGCCCAGCTCTTCGGCCAGCACCGCGAACAGGAAATCGGTGTGCGCCTCGGGCAGGTAGAACAGTTTCTGTACGCTGGCGCCGAGGCCGACGCCGAACAATCCGCCGCGCCCAATCGCGATCAGCGACTGCGTCAGCTGGAAGCCGCTGTTGAACGGATCGGCCCACGGATCCATGAAGGCCGTCATTCGGCGCATCCGATAGCTCGAGAACATCACCAGCAGCGTCATGCAGCCGCCGGCGGCGAGCAGCATCGTCAGTATCCACCGCCATCGTGCGCCAGCCAGGAACAACACGCCGAAGCCGGTGATGACCAGCACGCTGGCAGCACCGAAATCCGGTTCGAGCAGCAGCAGCAGCGCGATCCCCGCCAGCAGCGCCAGCGGCTTGAACAGTCCCGGCAAGCCGCTGCGCAGCGCCTGTTCGTAGCGCACCGCATAGCTGGCGACATAGATGAGCACGAGCACGCGCGCGGCCTCGGAGACCTGGAAGCTCATGCCGGCCAGCCGCAGCCAGCGGCGGCTGCCGTTCACCACGTGACCCAGTCCGGGTACCAGGACCATGCACAACAGCAGCACCGCCAGCAGCAGCAGCGGCAGCGCCAGCTGCTCCAGCCTCGCAGTGGGTACGGCGAAGGTCACAGCCGCCGCCACACCGCCGATCAACACCAGCCATAGCTGGCGTTCGAGGAACGCAAACGCATAGCCGTCCCGGCCCGCGATCGTGATCGACGCCGACGTCACCATCACCAGCCCGAGCAGTACGATCGCCAGCACCAGCATGACCGTCGGACCGTCGATCGCCGGGCCGCGGTGTGCGCGCTCGCGGGTCGGATTGATACCCTTGCTGCTCATGCCGAGCGCCTGTGCACCGCGTCGGCAAACACGTTGCCGCGGTGGGCGTAGTCGCGAAACATATCGAGGCTGGCGCAGGCCGGCGACAGCAGCACGGTGTCCCCCGGCTGCGCCAGACGCGCCGCGCTGTCGACCGCGGCTTCCAGGCTGGGCGCATAGCGACATTCGCACACGCCCTGCAATGCGCCGCTCAGTGCAGGGGCATCGCGGCCGATCAGCAATGCCGTCCGCACCTTGCCGGCAAAGGCGGCGCGCAGCGGCGTGAAATCCTGGCCCTTGCCCTCGCCGCCCGCGATCAGGATCAACGGACCAGGCATGCCGGCCACAGCGGCGAGGGTGGCGCCGACGTTCGTGCCCTTGGAGTCGTTGACATAGCGCACGCCGCCGACGTTGGCGACCCACTGCGTGCGATGCGCGAGACCGGAGAATTCGCGCAGCGCCGCCACGCAAACCGCGCGCGGCAGCGCCAGGGCTTCGGCGAGCGCGAGCGCCGCGAGCGCATTGGCCGCGTTGTGCAGCCCGCTGAGCTGCATCTGCGAGAAGGCCAGCAGCGGCTCGCCGCGACCCATGAGCCACCAGTCGCCACCATCACGATGCATCAGCGCGTAGTCGGCGCCGACATCGGTACGCAGCGAGAAACTCAACTGCCGCCGCCCCGGACCGACCATGGCCGCCACCAGCGGATCGTCGAGATTGATGACGGCAACATCGCAGCGGGCAAAGATGCGCGCCTTCGCGGCCGCATATGCCTGCAGGTCCGGATAACGGTCCAGATGATCGGGCGTGACGTTGAGCACGGTCGCCGCCGCGAGCGACAGTGAGTCGGTGGTCTCGAGTTGAAAACTCGACAGCTCGAGTATGTAGAGCTCCACGCCGCCCTCGAGCAGGTCGAGCGCCGGCGACCCGAGGTTGCCGCCGGCGCGCATCTTCAACCCCGATCGGGCCGCCATCTGCGCCAGCAGCGTCGTCACGGTGCTCTTGCCGTTGGTGCCGGTGATGCCGACCACCGGAGCGCGCACCGCGCGTGCGAACAGCTCGATATCGCCGACGATGCTCAGGCCGCGCGCTCGGGCGGCGTCGAAGAACGGTCCGGTCAGCGCCACCCCGGGCGAGACCACGACCCGATCGGCCTGCTCGAGCAACGAGGCATCGAAGCCGCCGGTGCGCACCACCACGTCGCCGCCGAGCGCCGCCAGCCGTCGCAGCTCGGGCGGCTCGGCGCGACTGTCGGTCACCGCGACCCGCGAGCCGCGCGAGAGCAGGAAACGCGCCGCCGAGTAGCCGGTATGGCCGAGACCGACTATCACGGTGCGCAACGGCATTGGCGAGGATTCGCTCATCGCAGCTTCAGGGTCGACAAGCCGGCCAACACCAGCAGGAAGCTGATGATCCAGAAGCGCACGATCACCTTCGGCTCGGCCCATCCCTTGAGCTCGAAATGATGGTGAATCGGTGCCATGCGGAAGATGCGGCGCCCGGTCAACTTGAATGAGGCCACCTGCAGGATTACCGAAGCGGTTTCGAGCACGAAAATGCCGCCCATGACCAGAGTGACGATTTCCTGACGCACGATGATCGCCACCACGCCGAGCGCGGCGCCAAGGGCGAGCGCGCCGATGTCGCCCATGAATACCTGCGCCGGATAGGAGTTGAACCACAGGAACCCGAGGCCGGCGCCGCCGAGCGCGCCGCAAAAGACCAGCAGCTCGCCGGCCTGAGGGATGGCCGGAATCGACAGGTAATTGGCGAAGATCGAGTTGCCGCTGGCGTAGGCGAAGATGCCGAGCGCGCCGGCCACCATCGCGGCGGGCATGATCGCCAGCCCGTCGAGGCCGTCGGTGAGATTTACCGCATTGCTCATGCCGACGATCATGAAATAGGCCAGGGCGATGAAACCAACCTCCCCGAGCGGCACGCTGATGGTCTTGACGAACGGCACGAAGAAATCGGTTTCGGCCGGCACATGGGCGGTTCGGTACAGCAGCACTGCAGCGCTGAGGCCGAGCACCGACTGCCAGAAATACTTCCAGCGCGCGCTCAAGCCGCGGGAATTGCCGACCACGAGCTTCAGATAATCGTCGCAGAAGCCGATCGCGCCGAAGCCCACCGTCACGCCGAGCGTAATCCAGACGAAGCGGTTGCGCAGATCGGTCCACAGCAGCGTGCTGACCACGATCGCGACGATGATCAGGGCGCCGCCCATGGTCGGCGTGCCGGCCTTCGGCAGATGCGAACGCGGGCCGTCATCGCGCACTACCTGGCCGATCTGGTAGCGCGACAGGCGCGCAATCATCGACGGACCGACCAGCAGCGCCATGCTCAGCGCCGACATTACGGCGAGAATCCCCCGCAACGTCAGATACGAGAACACGTGGAACCCCGTGTGGTGCGTCGCCAGCAGCTTCGCGATCCAGTAGAGCATCGACTACCTACCTAAGCCCTACGGCCCTGCGGCCGGTGCCAGCGCCTCGACCACTCGCTCGAGGCGGTTGACGCGCGAACCTTTGATCAGCAGCCGCACATCGGGCGTGATCGCCGCATCCAGTGCGCGCGTGAGTTCAGCGGCATCGCGATAGCGCTCGGCGCCGGCGCCAAAGCTGTCTGCGGCCAAGCCGGCGAGCGCACCGAAGGCGTACAGACGCTCGACGCCGAGGGCCCGAGCCAGCTCGCCGAGCTCACGATGGCTGCTGTCGGCAAATTCGCCCAACTCGGCCATATCGCCCAGCACCAGCCAGCGCCGACCCGGCAGCTCGCTCAAGACTTCCAGCGCGGCGCGCGCCGAGCTGGGATTGGCGTTGTAGGAGTCGTCGATCAGCCAGGCACCGGCGCGCGTGCGCCGCAATTGCAGCCGGCCTTTGACCGCTCGGATCGAGCTTAAGGCCGCGGCGACATCGGCGAGCGTGGCGCCGGCGCTGGTGGCGGCAGCCGCAGCCGCCAGCGCGTTGCGAACGTTGTGGCGACCCGCCAGCGCCAGCCTCACGTCCACCTCGCCCAGCGGGCTGTGCAGCCGAAAGCGCGTCAGAAAATCCTGCGCATCGCCCTCGAGGCGCAGCCCCGCGGCGTGGAAGTCGGCCTCATGCCGCAGACCGAAGCTCAGCACCCGCGCTTCGGTGCCGGCACGCCACAGCGACGCATAGGCATCATCGGCGTTGATGATCGCGGTGCCGCTCGGGGGCAGACCGGCCACCATCTCCCCTTCCGCTCGTGCCGCGCCTTCGAGCGAACCGAATCCCTCCAGGTGTTCCGCGCCGGCGTTGGTGATCAAGCCGATGCCCGGCCGCGCTATCTGCACCAGCTGTTCGACGTCGCCGCGGCGGTTCGCTCCCATCTCGATCACGGCGCTGCGGTGACTGTCATCCAGACGCAGCAACGTCATCGGTACGCCCAGGTGGTTGTTGAGATTACCGCGGGTGGACAGACACGGCCCGCGCTGCGACAGGATGGCGGCGATCATCTCCTTGACCGTGGTCTTGCCGTTACTGCCGGCCACGCCGATCACCGGGCCCTTGAATTGCGCACGCGCGGCGCGCGCCGCATTGGCGAGTGCCGCCTCGACATTCGACACCACGATTTGCGGCAGTGGCAGCTGCAGCGCCCGCACCACGATGGCGCCAGCCGCGCCGGCCGCGGCCGCGTCGGGCACGAAATCGTGACCGTCGGCTTTCTCCCCGCGCAGCGCCGCGAACAGATCACCGGCGGCCAGCTTACGTGTGTCGATGGCGATTTCGTTGAAGCGGCGATCCTGCCCGTGCAGGCGCCCGTGACCGGCGGCGGCGAATTGCTCGAGGGTCCGGATCATACGCTACCGCGTTCGGCCAGCACCTGGCGCACGACGGCGACATCGCTGAAGGCGCGGCGCTCGCTGCCGACGATCTGGTAATCCTCATGACCCTTGCCGGCCACCAGCACGACATCGAGCGCCGGTGCGTTCGCGAGCGCGCCGCGGATCGCCTGTGCCCGGTCGTGGATCACGCACGTGCGCGCTGCGCCGCCCGCGGCCGTGATCGCCTCCATGATCGGCGCGACGATCTCGCGCGGATCCTCGCGCCGCGGATTGTCGTCGGTCACGATGATTTCATCGGCGAGCGTCGCCGCGATGTGCCCCATCTCGCCGCGCTTGCCACGATCGCGCTCGCCGCCGCAGCCGAATACGCACCACAGGCGGCCGCGGCAGTGCGCGCGCGCCGCGCGCAGCGCCTTGGCCAATGCATCGGGGGTATGGGCGTAATCGATCAACGCCAAAGGCAACGCGCCGCCGCCTTCGGCCTGCATGCGCCCCGGCGGCGTCGAGCAACGCGCCAGCGCGCCGCAGGCGATCGCGAGCGGTACATCCCAGGCCAGCAGCACGGCGAGCACGGTCAGCAGATTCTCGACATTGAAATTGCCGATCAGGCTGCTGCCGAGCCGCGCCGCGCCGCGGCTGCTTTCGATCTCGAGCTCGAGCCCGGAGTCGCTCGCCTTGACGCCGCTGGCGCAGACGTAGTCCGCGCCGCTCGCGACCCACTTCGCCGGCCGCTGCGAGGTCAGAAACAGCCGCGCTTCAGGCGCGCCGCGCGCGAGGCGCGCCTGCAGCCGATCGCGCGCCAGCTCGAGGCCGAAAGGATCATCGACGTTGATGACGCGTGCCGCCAGTGTCGGCCAGTTGAACAGGCTGGATTTGGCGGCGCCGTAGACGTTCATATCGCCGTGGTAGTCCAGATGATCGCGCGTCAGATTGGTGAACACGGCGGTGTGGAAGCGCAGGCCGGCGCAGCGGTTCTGATCGAGCGCATGCGAGGACACTTCCATCGCCACCGAATCGAAGCCCGACGAGCGCAGCCCCGCCAGCAGCCGATGCAGCGTCAGCGCATCGGGCGTCGTATGCGCGAGCGCTTGCAGCGCGCCGGGAATCCCGGCGCCGAGCGTGCCGATATAGGCGGTGCGCCGCCCGCAGTATTCCAGCGCCTGCGCCAGCAGCCAGGCACAGGTGGTCTTGCCGTTGGTCCCGGTGATGCCGGCCACCGTCAGGCTGGCCGACGGCGCATCGAAGAAGCGGTCGGCGATGAATCCGAGCTGCGCGCTCAGATTCGGCACCGCGCACACCACGATCGCCGCATCGAGTGGCGGCGGTGTCACGCCAGGGGCCGGTTCCCAGAGAATCGCGCGCGCACCGGCCGCGACCGCACTGTGTGCGAAATCCAGGCCATGGTGCGTGCGGCCGCGGCAAGCCAGGAAGGCCGCGCCCGGGGTCACGCTGCGGCTATCCTGCGTGATGTCCGACACTTCCAGGCGCTCGGGCACATCGGCCAGGCCGCCGAGCAGGGCTTTGAGCGGTCGCCAGTTCGGTAGCGCCTGAGCATTCATCGCTGCGCCACTCTCTGACCGCGAATCAGCGGTGGGCTCGGCGCGGCGAGTTCGTCAGGGGCCACCGCCAGCAGACGCAGTGCACCGCCGACTACGGCGGAAAATACCGGCGCCGAGACATCGCCGCCCAGGTACTTGCCGGCGGTCGGCTCATCGATCACGACCACGGCCGCGAGCCGCGGATTGGAGGCGGGCGCCAGCCCCGCAAACACCGAGGTATAGCGGTCCTTGGAATAGCTGCCGTTGATGGATTTCCAGGCGGTGCCGGTCTTGCCGGCCACACGATAGCCCGGGATCTTGGCGCGCACGCCGGTCGCGCCCTCCTGCGTGGTCACCGCCTCCAGCAGCTGGATCAGAGAGCGGCATAGCGATTCATCGAGGATGCGCTCGCCGCTCGACGCCGTATCCAGGCGCAACAAGGACACCGGCCGGCGAACGCCGCGCGCCCCGATGACGGCATAGGCTTGTGCGAGCTGCAGCGGCGTGACCGAAATGCCGTAGCCATGCGACATCGTCGCGATGCTGATCGCCCGCCAGTGCGAGTAGTTGGTGAACACGCCGGCGGACTCGCCCGGAAAGCCGCTGGTCGTGACCTGGCCGAAGCCAAAGTGGTTGAGCGTCGTCCAGATCTGCTGCGGCTCGAGCTGCAGCGCCAGCTTGGCCATGCCGACGTTGGAGGACTTGGCCAGCACGGTGGCGAGGCCGATGGCGCCGAGATTGTGCTCATCTTCAAAGGTGGTCGCGCCGACCTGGATGAAACCAGGATCGGTGTCGATGACGCTGTCGGCATTGAACTTGCCGGATGCGAGAGCTGCCGCGACGATAAACGGCTTGACGCTCGAGCCGGGTTCGAACAGATCGGTGACGGCGCGATTGCGGTACGCGGCCGGCACCATCTGCTCGCGATCGTTGGGGTTGTAGGCCGGCTGATTGACCATCGCCAGCACCTCGCCGGTATCGATGTCGATCACTACCACCGAGCCGGCGTGCGCACGATTCTCGATGATCGCGCTCTTGAGCTCGCGGTACGCCATGTACTGGATACGCAGATCGACACTCAGGCTCAGGTCGCGGCCCGGTCGCACCGGCCGAATGCTCTCGACGTCCTCGACCTTGCGGCCCTTGCTGTCCTGAATGACGCGCTTGGCGCCGTTCTCGCCCGCGAGCCAGTTATCGAATGTCAGCTCGGTGCCTTCCTGGCCGACGTCATCGATGCTGGTGAAGCCGAGCACGTGCCCGGCCACTTCACCGGCCGGATAGTAACGACGGTATTCGCGCGCCAGATATACCCCGGACAGATTCAGCTGCTTGACGCGCTGCGCATCCTGCGGCGTCATGCCGCGGGCAAGATAGAGAAACTCGCGATCCAGATTGCTGCTGACGCGGCGGGTCAGCTCGGCGCGGTCGGCGCCGAGCGCCGCGGCCAGATGCGGCAGTTGCTCGATGCTGCCCGCCAGCTCCTGCGGCTTGACCCACACCGAATCCACCGGCGTACTCACCGCCAGCGGCTCGCCATTGCGATCGACGATGTTGCCGCGGTGAGCCGCGACGGTGGCGATGCGCGAAAAGCGTGCGTCGCCCTGCGACGCCAGAAAGCCGTGATCGACCAGCTGCAGGTTCACCGCGCGACCCACCAGGCCGAGGGCGGCGGCCAACAGCAGCGCGAACAGCAGCCACTGGCGAGCGCGAAACGAATACGGACTGACGCGCTCGCTGCCATGCGCTGCGCCCGTGCCGCGTGAGCCGCCGCGCGACCCCAGGCGCGTCATGGCGAGATAATCTCGATGTCGCGCGAGTCCGGAATGCTCATGTGCAGTCGTTCACTGGCGACGCGCTCGACGAAGGCATAGGCCGACCACGCGCTCTGCTCGAGCTGCAGCCGTCCCCACTCGGCATCGAGCTCATCGCGCCTGGTATTGAGGCGCTCGAGCTCGACGAACAGTTCGCGCGCGCGATACTTGCTGTAGATCGCGCCGGCACTCGATATCAGCACCGCACACCAGAGCAGCGGCAGCGCCAGCAGTAATAGTCGCCGTGATGTGCTCATGGGCGCCTCTCGGCGATGCGCAATACGGCGCTGCGGGCGCGGGGGTTGGCTGCGAGTTCATCAGCAGAAGGCAGCTGCTTGCTGCCGATGCGGCGCAGCGGCGGTTGTGCGGCGGCGGGCGGCCGCGGCAGGCGGGCAAGGACCGGATCGAGCTCGGAGTGCGAGCGGATGAATTGCTTGACCAGTCGGTCTTCGAGCGAATGGAAGCTGATCGCTACCAGCCGGCCACCCGGGCCCAGCAGTTGCAGCGCCTGTTCGAGACCACGCTGCATCTGCCCCGGCTCGTCATTGATGTACATGCGCAGCGCCTGAAACGTGCGGGTCGCCGGGTGCTTGCCCGGCTCGCGCGTGCGCACGCTGCGGGCCACCAATGCCGCCAGTTCGCTGGTGCGTGTCAGCGCTCGGGAGGCACGCGCGCGCACGATCTCGGCGGCGATGCGGTTGGCAAAGCGCTCCTCACCCAGGGTTGCGATCACGTGACGAATCTCATCGGCGCCCGCATGGGCGAGCCACTCCGACACTGGTTGGCCGCGCGTCGGGTCCATGCGCATGTCGAGCGGGCCGTCCTTGCTGAAGCTGAAGCCGCGCGCAGCGTCGTCGAGCTGCGGGGAGGCGACCCCGAAATCGAACAGTACGCCATCGCAATGCGTACGAGTTGTCTGCGCATGCACCAGCGTCGCAAGTTCGGCGAACTCGCCATGCACCAGGTGCAACCGAGTCTCCTGCGCAAAGCGCGCGCGTCCGGCCGCAATGGCCGCGGGGTCACGGTCGATGGCCACGACGCTACCGGCGCTGCCAAGCGCTTCGAGGATGCGCGCGGTGTGCCCACCGCGGCCGAATGTCGCGTCGACGTAGAGGCCGCCCGGACGCAGCGCGAGCGCCTTGAGCGCCTCTTCGACAAGCACCGGCGTGTGCTCATCCAACTCCCCTAGTCCCCGCGACCCCTCGGGGCCGCCTCAAAGCGACAGCGAATCAAGTTCCGCCGGTAGATCGGTCGCCGATGCCTCGCTCTTCAGCCAGAAATCGCGCCGCTCCATCCAGCGAGACTCGTCCCATAGTTCGCAGAAATTGCCCTGCCCGATCAGCATCGCGCGCCGATCCAGCGCGGCAAATTCGCGCAATTCCGGCGGCAGCAGCATGCGGCCATGCCCATCGAGGCTCAGGTCGGTCGCATGACCGACCATGAGCCGCTGCAGACGCCGTGACTGCGCGTGCAGGCTAGGCAGCTGCATGAGCTGGCGCTCGACCTGCTCCCAATCGCCTAATGGATAGATCAGGAGACAGTCCCCGTTCCGATCGACCGTGACCACCAGCTGGCCCTGTGAGCGCTCGAACAGGCGCTCGCGGTAGCGCGTCGGGACGACCATGCGTCCCTTGTCATCCAAGGTGACTTTTGCTGCGCCGCGGAACATTGATCTGGGGCGGAATCGCCCATTTTTCCCCACTTTCGCCCACTTACCGCCACTATATGAACCACGATGCGTCTATGTCAACGCCTCGGTGGGAAATTTTTGAGGCGCAGTAGGCACTTACGCTCCCGAAGCTACCCGGCCTCTGTTTGGAAGCGGTAGTCTTTAGGGATCATGAGCTTGCGCTGTAAAGCTCGCTGATATTCGACTATAGGCCGCCCCGATAGGCGGAGAGCCGGCCTATAAGCCGGGTTCTGTCTTGAGCAGTCATTCCTCTGGGGCGTGCGTCACCGCACGTCTCGAGCGGCCTACCCGGAAGCACGCGCGGGCGCACGCTGCAGTCCTTGGGAGACTGCGACTTCCCTATTTGGCCTTGCTCCAGGTGGGGTTTGCCATGCCGTCGCGTGTTGCCACTGACGCGGTGCGCTCTTACCGCACCGTTTCACCCTTACCGGCACCCTTGACGGGTGCTTAGGCGGTCTACTCTCTGTTGCACTTTCCGTGGGCTCACGCCCCCCAGGAATTACCTGGCACCCTGCCCGCCGAGCCCGGACTTTCCTCCACGCCTCATCGTGATGAAGTGCAGCGACTGCCCGGCCGACTCTCCGCGCATGCACCATACTGTGGAAGCGGCGGCAACTCAATCAGTAGCCGGCCCGCCAGTAGCCGGCCCGCCAGTAGCCGGCCCGCGTTGCAGCCGTAAAGCCAGCTCGTAGGCTTCGCTGCGCTTGGCCCCCGCGAGCTGGGCCGCGATCGCAGCCGCGCGCGCCGGCGGTAATTCCTCGAGCAGCAGCTGCAGTGCCCGAGTCAGCAGTTCGGTATCACCGCTGATGGCGCGCTCCGGCGCGGCGCCGGCGATCACCACGGTGATTTCACCGCGAGCAAAATCAGCGTTGTCACGCGCCATCGCGCACAGCTGCCGCAGCGTGCCGCGATACACGCTCTCGTGCATTTTGGTCAGTTCACGCGTGACCACTGCGGCTCGCTGATCGCCGAAACTGCGCGCCAGATCGGCCAGGGCGGCCGCAATCCGGTGCGGCGCTTCAAAGAACACCAGCGTGCGCGGTTCGGCTGCCAGACGCGCGAGCAACGCGCGACGCTCGCCGGCGCGGGCAGGCAGAAAGCCCTCGAACGCGAAACGGTCCGTGGCCAGTCCGGCGATGCTCAGGGCCGCGGTCACCGCCGAGGCGCCCGGTACGGCCCGCACTTCGATGCCGGCCGCCGCCGCGGCCCGTACCAGCCCGAAGCCGGGATCGGACAGCAGCGGCGTCCCCGCGTCGCTCACCAACGCGATCACCTTGCCGGCCTTGAGCTGCTGCACCAGAGGCTCGACCCGCGCCTCTTCGTTGTAGTCGTGCAGTGAGATCAGCTGGCCCGTGACCCCGATCGCGTTGAGCAATTGGGCCGTACGTCGCGTATCCTCGGCCGCGATCAGATCGGCCGCGGCCAGCACCTCGCGCGCCCGGGAGCTCAGGTCGCCGAGATTGCCGATGGGCGTCGCGACCACCTCGAGCCTGCCGGTGGACGGGAACGGGTCGGTCCGAGCCACTATAATTCTCCGTTTCTAGCCGTGGCGGCGCGTGCCCAAAGCTGCGCACCGGCGCGCAGTTTCAAGCTTGCGGGGCAAGGTGTCGATGGTGCAACTCAGAACGCTTGGCTCGACCGGCCGTTGGTTGGCGTTCATCGCCGTGCTGGCGTTGGCCGCATGCGCGGTCCTGCCGCCGCCGGTTTCGCAGCGCCCCGGTACCGAGCAGGCCGCGGAAGGCGCGGCGCGCAGAGGCGATCATGCCGAGGCCGCCACGCAGTACGAGAACCTGGCTGCGACGCGCGTGCCCCCTGAACGAGTCGAGCTGCAGCTGGCGGCCGCCCGTGAGTGGCTCGCCGCCGGCCGTGCCGTCGATGCCATGCGCGTGCTCTCCGGCATCAGCGCACCGCAGACTACGGCGCAGAACCTCGAACGATCGCTGCTCGACGCCCAAGCCTCACTGGTCGCCAATCGCGCCCAGGAAGCCTGGCAGAAGATCGGTGCCATCCCCGAGTCCGCGGCCGCCGGCGCGCCGATGCCCTATTACTCGCTCAAGATGCGAATCGCGCTGGCTGCGGCGCGCCCGGTCGACGGCGTGCGCGCCGAGATGGCCGCCGAAGGGTTCGCGGCCAACGCCGCTGAGCGCACGCAGCTGCGCTCAGGGCTGCTCGCCGCCTTGCGTAACGCGCGCGAGCACGGCGTCAAGCTCGAAGCGCAGGCCAGCCAGGACCCCATCGTGCGCGGCTGGCTCGAGCTGGGCGCGATCGCCACCGATACGCATGGAGCTTCGCTCATAGGTGAACCGGAAGCGGCCAGTTGGCGCGCCAAGTATCCAAACCACCCGGCGCTCGAAGTCCTGGCCCAGGCGCTGCCACCGCCGTTGGTCATTTCGGCACCGGGCGGGCGCACCGCGCTGCTGTTGCCTTTGACCGGCGCGGCCGCAGGCCAGGCGGCCACGGTACGCGACGGCTTTCTGAGCGCCTACTACCAGTTGCCGGCAGCGACCCGGCCCGCACTGCAGGTCTATGACACCGGGGCGATCACGCCCGCCGCGGCGATCGCCCAGGCGCGCGCGGCCGGCGCGAGCTTCATCGTCGGGCCGTTGACGCGCGAGGACGTCGCCGCAGTCGCCGACCTGGGCACACAGTCGATACCGGTGCTGGCGCTCAACTTTCTGCCGGCGGATCGGCCCGCCCCGGCCGGCCTGTACCAATTCGCGCTGTCGCCCGAGGACGAAGCCCAGCTCGTCGCGCGCCGCATACTGGCGGACGGGCATCGCCGTGGCGTCGCGCTGGTGCCGCGCGGCGACTGGGGCAACCGTGTGATCGACGCCTTCGCGCGCGAGTTGACGGCCGGCGGCGGCAGCCTGATCACCCAGACGGTCTACGATCCGGCAGAGCACGACTACAGCTACGAGCTCAAGAACATCCTGCGTGTCGAGGACAGCGACGCGCGCCACGCGCATCTGCAGAACGTGCTCGGCACGAAGCTTAATTTCGAGCCGAGGCATCGGGGCGATATCGAATTCGTATTCATCGTGCCGGCGAGCGCGATCAATGCGCGCCTGATCCAGCCGCAGCTCAAGTTCTTCTATGCCGGCGACATTCCGAGCTATTCGTTGTCGAATGCCTACGAGCCCGATAGCACCGATGCCAACCGCGACATCGATGGCCTGCTGTATCCAGACATGCCGTGGATGGTGAGCGGCGATGGCAGCCTCGATGCCATTCGCGACAACATCGAGCAGGCCTGGGGCGACGGCGTCGCCTGGCGCAGCCGCCTGTTCGCCTTCGGCTATGACGCCTGTCAGCTGATGCTGGCGCTGTCGGGCGGGCGCCAGAAATTGGCCGACGTGCAGATCGCAGGCCTGAGCGGCCAGCTCCACTTCGATCCCAACGGTCGCGTGCAGCGCGACCTCATCTGGGTGCAGCTGCGCGACGGCGAGCCAAAGCGACTGCCGGACAGCGCCGGCGATTCGCCCTGAGGGCGGCCCGTTCGGCCGACGGGCCGATCGGCCGACCGGCCGGATGACGGCGGCGCCGGTGATTTGGTCCGCGGCGAGGGCAATTTAGGCATCAACGCCGAGCTCAGGCGGATAGCTCTGCCGCCACCGCGGGCCGCAGACTCCCCCGGTGTGACACAGCTTCCAACCGTGCGAGCGCGTATCGACCGACAAGGCCTCGGATCGGCGGCCGAAGAGCGGGCGGCGCAGCTGCTACGGCGGGCGGGATGCAATATCCTCGCGCGCAACTTCCGCTGCCGCATGGGCGAGCTGGACATCGTCGCGCGGCGCGGACAGCTGTTGATCATCGCCGAGGTGCGCCTGCGCAGCACAGCGAAATTTGGCGGCGCCGCCGCCAGCATCACCGCCGCCAAGCGCGCCCGTATTGTGCGCGCCGCGCGCTATCTGCTGGCGCGCCAGCCGAGCCTCACGGCTCTTGTGGTGCGGTTCGACACGCTGCTGCTGACCAGCAGCGCCGGTCCGATCGAATGGATCGAGGGCGCCTTCTAGGGGCGTGGCGCGCTACTTGACCACCGTGAGCTTGGCGCGACGGCTGTCACCCCGCGAGCTTTGCGGCTTATCCGACTGCAGTGGCGGCTCGGGCGGCGTGGGTTCAGTTTCACTTTCCGAGAACACCATGCCTTCGCCGGTCTCGCGCGCGTAGACGCCGAGCACCGCCTGCATCGGCACACGCACGCGATGCACTATGCCGGCAAAGCGCGCGTCGAACTCGATGGATTCGTTCGTCAGCTGCAGCCGCTGCGTCGCGGTGGTCGACAGATTGAGCACGATCTTGCCATCCTTGACGTAGGCCGCCGGCACCTCGACGCCCTTGCGCAGAGCGTCGACGATCACATGCGGTGTGTGCCCGCTGTCGATGATCCACTCATGCATTGCACGCAGCAGATACGGCCGTCGCGACAGTCCCCCGCCCTGGTCGGCGCTTTTTGCCGACATCAAGCCGTCCTCATCTGCAGCTCGACGTCGGACAGACTGGCGCGAAACGCGGGGCGGGAAAACATGGTGGTGGCGTAACGCGCCAGTGCCTGGGCCTGTGGCGGCAGCTCGATTTCATAGTGCCGCAGCCGCCACAGCATCGGCGCGACGCTTGCGTCGACCAGCGAAAATTCATCGCTGAGAAAGAACGGCTTGACCTTGAATACGTCGGCGCTCTGCAGGATGGCGTCGCGCAAGATCTTGCGATTCTTGGTTACGTGCTTCTTCTCGTGATCCTCATCGATCAGCTGTGCCAGCCCGTACCAGTCACGCTCGATGCGATACAGCGCCAGCCGAAACTGCGCGCGCAGAATTGGATCAACCGGCATCAGCGGCGGGTGCGGGAAGCGCTCATCGAGATACTCGATGATGACTCGCGAGTCGTACAGCACCAGGTCCCGGTCCACGAGCGTCGGCAGACTGTGGTAGGGGTTCAGGTCGAGCAGATCTTCCGGATAGCGTCCGGGTACGACATTGATGATGTCGATCTCGACGCCTTTCTCCGCCAGCACGATGCGCGTGCGATGGCTGTAAGGCTGATCGGGCGCTGAAAACAGCGTCATGATCGAGCGGCGGCTAGACACGAATCAGCTCTCCCCGCCAGGAGCGGCTCTTGCTCCCGGCGTCAGCCCAGTGCGCAGGGATTGCGCTCTCAATGCACGTCTTTCCAATACTCTTTCTTCAGCATCCAGGCGAGTGCCGACAGCAACAACAGGAATAACACCACCCAGGTGCCCATCGAGCGCCGCTCGACCTGTACCGGCTCGCCAACATAGTCGAGGAAATTGACCGTATCGCGCACGAAGCCGTCGAATTGCTCAGGCGTCACCGTGCCCGGCACGATGCTCTCGAAGTGATCGAACACTTTTTCCGTGGTTGCGGTGCCTCCGGAAGGGCTCTTGGCGTCACGAAACACCGCCGCTTTGACGCCCTCGAGCTCGGACAGCACCGCCGGCATCGCGGTACTCGGGTACGCCAGATTGTTGCTGCGCGTGCTGCGGCCGGGATCCGAATAAAAAGTCTTCAGAAAGCGATAGATGTAGTCCACGCTACGCGAGCGCGCGATCAGCGATAGATCGGGCGCGGTCTTGCCGAACCAGTTCGCGGCATCGGCGGCCGGCATCGCCGGGACGATGTAGTCGAGGTTGGTGCTGCCGGCAGCCACCAGCTTGGCGTTGAGCACCGAGGTCGGAATCTTCAGATCGTCGGCCATGCGCTGATAGCGCATGTATTTGAGCGAGTGGCAGCCGATGCAGTAGTCCATGAAGTTGCGCGCGCCACGCTGCAACGAGGCCGTATCGGCCACAGCGTTGCCGGCATGCCATTCTTCCCAGCGGACCGGAGCG
>JBEKRP010000029.1:0-41037 GCA_049518595.1 Steroidobacteraceae bacterium | reverse complement strand
ACGCGACGCTTGAGCGAAATGCGGACTGCGACCGCCCAGACCAGAAAGCTCCCGAACAGCAGCACATCGGCCAGCGTGCCGTTGACCAGCAGATGCGCCGTCGCCCATATCTTTATCGCGGCCAACATCGGGTGCTTCGCCGCGGTTTGAATTCGTCCGGGTAAGTAGGCGGCGAACAGCAGCGTAAAAACCGGCAGCATCATCACCCAGGTAAGGTCGTGCAGCCATGCCGGCGACACGTACAGCACCACGGGCGAGCGTCGTGCCTGTGCAAAACCAAGCACGATGAGAATCAAACCGGCCGCACTGATCAGCGAGTACGCTCCCTTCCACGACAGTGCGCGCAGATGCATCACCATGCGATCGCGCCAGCTAGGGGCGACGATGGCCACCGAATGCGGCCCGAAGAACAGGATCAGCCCCGCAATCAACATCAGCATCGTGAAATCCTCGCCCTCGCCGACAGGCCAATAGAGCTCGTGTCCTATGATGCGCCTTGTGGCAATCGATTTGCGCGTATCCGAGACGGCTGACCGACGTTTCGCCGCCTGCCCGAAGTGATAGCATCGCGCTCAGGCAGCGCTGATTCTCGGGCAATTGACGGGAGATAATTCATGGCTGACATGCGTTCGAGTCTGTTATCGCTGCGGCCAGTCTGTATCGCCGCCCTCACGCTGACATTTACAATCGGTGCCGCAGCGGCTGACAGCGCCTTCAGGCTGCGAAGTCCAACCGTGGCGCCGAATGGCACGCTATCGAACGATCAGGTCTACAGCGGCTTTGGCTGCAGCGGCAAAAACATTTCTCCGGAGCTCACATGGAGCGGCGCCCCGAGCGGCACCAAGAGCTTTGCGGTCACCGTCTATGACCCGGATGCACCCACTGGATCGGGCTGGTGGCATTGGCTGGTCTATAACATTCCAGCCAGCGTCACCGCGCTGCCCGTGGGCGCCGGTAACGCCGGCGGCAAACTGCCCGCAGGCGCCGTGCAGAGCCACACCGATTTTGGGACACCCGGCTTTGGCGGTGCCTGCCCGCCCGTCGGCGACAAACCGCATCGCTATATCTTTACCGCGTATGCGCTCAAGTCCGAGACCATTGACGCGCCCGATGAAGCCAGTCCGGCCATGGTGGGTTTCCTGATTCTCGCCAACACGCTGGCGAAGGCCAGCCTGACGGCGCACTACGGGCGCTGACCGCGAAGGATGCCGATGGCAGCGGCAGAGGTGGAAATCCGCAAGCTCAAAGTTCACGCCGATGGACGCGGCGCGGTGTTCGAGCCGCTCGAACCCGCGCTTCTGGCCGGTTGGCGCAACGTGCACACGGTGGTCTCGGAGCCGGGAGCGATCCGCGGTAATCATCGGCATATGTTCGGCACCGAAGTCACCGCGGTACTGGGACCCGCCCTGGTGCGCTATCGCACCGGCGAGCGGACCGAGGAACTGCATGTGCCGGCGGGCGAAGTCTGGCGCTTCGTGTTTCCTCCCGGTACTGCGCATGCGTTCAAGAACACCGGCGCTCAGCCGATCGTGCTCGTGTCCTTCAACACCGAAGAACACGATCCCGCCCGACCGGATGCAGAGCGCGAAGAGCTGATTGCCCTCTGAACTTAAGGCCGCCGCTGAGGTCGCGATCACGCGCCATGCTCACACCGACTGTTTGCGTCAAGGGCGGATTCATCACCGTCCTGATCGTGATGGTCACTAGCGTTGATGCCGCCGGCATTTGGCCTGCTCCGGGGCCCGGCTCGACCACCAGCACAGCGCTGGCCACTGCGCGCAACCTGCGCAGCCAGGGCTGTGGCGGCCACCCCGGCATACGCGTCGCGCTGGGGGACAGCGGCGCCTTGAATGCGGCCGCATTGCAATGGTCGCGCGGAGCATATCTTAAGTCCGCGGTCGAGCAGTCCGGCTACCGCGAGCAGCAGTCGGCCGCGCTGCATGTCAGCGGTGATGCGGCTGCCGTGCAGCAGGCCCTGAGGAGCAAGCTCTGCGCCGAGCTCACCGACCGGAGCTTTATCGATATCGGCAGCGTCCAGCGCGGCCGCGACACCTGGGTCATCATCGCGGCGCCATTCGCGCCCCCCGCACGGGCCGATGCTAATGAGATCGCCGGTGAACTGCTGCAGCGTATCAACCGGGCGCGTGCCCAGCCCAGGCGTTGCGGTAACAAGGCCTTCTCGCCGGCACCACCGCTCCAGTCGAGCGTGCTGCTGCGCCGCGCGGCCGAAGTGCACACGCAGGACATGCTCAACCACAATTACTTCGCGCACCAGGGCTACGACGGCAGCACTCCGGCGCAGCGCGTCGCCGCCACCGGGTATCGCTACCAGATCGTCGGCGAAAACATCGCCTCAGGACCGGAGACCGCGGCTGAAGCCGCCGAGGGTTGGCTCGCGAGCCCGGCTCATTGCGAGAACATCATGGATCCGCGCTTCAGTGAATCCGGCATCGCCTACGCGGCCAATAGCAGCGGCACGCCGCGCATCTATTGGGTCCAGGAATTCGCTGCGCCGCGCCGATGATCGCCGCTTAGCCGCGCGGCTGCAGCGCGAAATTCGCCTTCTGAAAGCCCAGCGCATTGCCAACAATCGACACGATTGCGAACTCGCGCAAGCACGATGGGCATGCGCTAAGCTTCGCGGCCGTAGTCACGCCAGCGCACGTCCCGGAGGAGTGATGGCTCAGTATTCGGCCGAAGTCATCTGGGAGCGAGGCGATGCGGTTTTCATCGACAACCGTTACCCCCGTAGACACCGCTGGCGCTTCGACGGCGGCCTGGAGGTGCCGGGCTCGTCCTCGCCGCAATCGGTGCCGGTGCCATTGTCGGATCCGAGCGCCGTCGACCCTGAAGAAGCCCTGATCGCCGCGCTCTCGAGTTGCCACATGCTCTGGTTTCTCGCGATCGCCGTCAAACGCAAGTTCCGGGTGGATCGTTACCGCGACCAGGCCGGAGGGATTCTGGCGAAAAATGCCGACGGCAAGTGGTGCATCAGCATCGTGACACTGCAGCCCGAAGTGCAGTTTTCCGGCGAGCCGCTACCGACCAGGGAGCAGATCGAGGCCATGCACCACAGCGCGCACGCCGAATGCTACATCGCCAACTCCGTGACCGCGCAGGTACACGTCGAGCCCGTATGGCCGAGTCCGGCTTCAGCCTGAGCCACGGACCTTCATCTAGCCTACCAAACTGCTAGAACAGCGATAGTTCCGCCGGCAGCGCATGCGCCGGCTCGCGCGCCGCTGAATCGCTGCGTACCAGCCCGGCGACCTTGACGCCGAGCAGGCGCAGTCGGCGCTCGAGTGGCGCGCGCTTGAGACACAGCCCGGCGGTACGCCGAATCAGCGTGGCATCGTTGGTATAGCCATCGATGGTCTGATCGCGCGTAGCGCGCTGAAAATTGTCATAGCGCAGCTTGACGCCGATGGTCTTGCCAACGTACCCGTGGCGCTGCAGATCCTCGGCTAATCGCCCGCACAGCGTGGTGAAGAGCTCGCGCAATTGCGCGCGGTCGCGCACGGCATGCAGATCGCGCTCGAACGTGGTCTCGCGGCTCATCGACACCGGCTCGCTCTCGGTCACCACCGGGCGATCGTCCCAGCCCCAGGCGGCCTCGTACATCCAGGTGCCGTGATTGCGGCCGAATTGCTGCACCAGCCAGTCGCGCCCACAGCGCGCCAGCTCGCCGATGCTCCGGATGCCAAGCTGCTCGAGCCGTGCGCTCATCCGCGGACCGATGCCGTGGATCCTGCGGCACGGCAGCGGCCAGATCCGGTCGGCCAGATCCGACTCGAAGACGATGGAAACGCCGTTCGGCTTCTGAAACTCGCTCGCCATCTTGGCGATCAGCTTGTTCGGCGCCACGCCGATCGAGCATGTCAAGCCGGTGCGCTCGTAAATGGCGCCCTGAATCCGGAGCGCGAGCGCCCTGCCGCCCAGCTCCTGTCCGCCCTCGGCAGCGCCGAAGTCGATATAAACCTCATCGACTCCGCGATCCTCGATGACCGGCGCGAGTTCGGCGATCACGGCCTTGAACAATCGTGAATACCTGCGGTACTCGTTGAAATCCACGGGCAACAGCACGGCCTGCGGGCACAGCCGTGCGGCGTTCATGAGTCCCATCGCCGAATGCACACCAAACTCGCGCGCCGCATAGGTCGCCGTCGTTACCACGCCTCGACCGACGTAGTCGCGCAGCCGCGCATCAGCCCTATGCCCGGTATCGCCTTGGCCCAGCCCTCGGCGGCTGCCGCCAATCACGACCGGCAGTCCGCGCAGATCCGGGTAGCGCAGCAGTTCGACCGACGCGTAAAACGCGTCCATATCCAGATGCGCAATGCGGCGAATTGCCGGCATCGGGTGGCTCTCGTTCATTCGGCGCCGATGATAGGCGCATCGGCGTGCAGCCGCCAAAGCCGGCGGGCGCGACCGCCTCCGGCCGAGGTTGAGTAAATCTCAAGGCGACTTGAGCACTTTGCAATCCACGGCCTGCGGGCCCGCGCATTCTGTCTGCCAGCACTTTCACGCAGAACAGGAGACTTACATGTCCGCCAACACCAAAAACCTGATCGCCGGCCTCATGGCATTGCTACTGTCCGCCGGCCAGGCAGCGCTGGTCGCCGTCGATACATTCCCGGCCCAGCTGCAGCGCTCGGTCACCGTGCACTATGCGGATCTGAATCTGGATCGCCCCGCGCTCAGCGCTTACCATGAACAGCAATCGGGGCTTGCGCCCCGGCGCGATTCGACCATCGCGCAGCGCTAGCGGCCACGGCGTCGGAAAGTTGTGGCGCGAGGAGTTGGAGTATCGCGAGCCAAAAGCACGCCAGACCGGTTCGCACGCGGGGCATGCCGGATCGGTCATCGGCTCCCTCTGTGCGCAGGCTGCCCTTGGGCAGCCTGCGCGTATTTATTGCGGTCGCACACCACCTGAGTTTCACGCTCGCGGCCGATGCACTCGGGGTCACTGCCAGTGCCGCCAGTCTGCAGATCCGGTCGCTGGAGGAATATCTCGCACGGCCACTATTCCGCCGCAATGGCCGCCAGGTGCGTCTCACGGACGAAGGGGCGGCGTTGTTGCCGCGCGTGCGGCAGGCGCTCGAGCAGCTCGAACGCGCCGTCGATGACGCACGCCGTGACCGTAGTGCCGGTCCGCTGCGGGTCAGCACCCTCGTCTCGTTTCTGCAGCAGTGGCTGCTGCCGCGTCTCGAGCGCTTTCGCGTTGCCTGTCCCGAGGCCGATCTGCATCTGCATACCTCCAACGAGCTGGTGGATTTTGTACGCGAGGACTTTCACGCGGCGGTGCGTTTCGGCAAGGGCGGTTACCCGAATCTGCACAGCGAAAAACTGCTGGATGAGTGGCTGCTGCCGGTCTGTACGCCATCCCTCTACCAGAAGTTCGGTCCACTGCGCGATGTGGACGACTTACGGCGCTACCCGCTGCTGCACAGCCTGAGTGAGCCCTGGACCACCTGGCTATTTGACGGCCGCACCGGCGGGGCGGCGGCCGGATTGCGCGGCGCGACGTTCGATGCCTCCCTGGCGGTGGTGCGCATGGCGGTGCAGGGTGCGGGTCTGGTCCTGGCCCGATGGAGTTTGGTCGCTGATGAAATCGCCAGTGGCCTGCTGGTGCGTGCCAGCGAGCGAGCGCTGCGCTTGGAAGAAGGCTACTGGCTGGTCTGTCCGCCGCGCGCTCAAACCCTGCCAACCGTCAGGGCTTTCAGGGATTGGATTCGGGTCGAGGCGGCAGGCTTTTCAACGCCCGAGCGCTGATCGAAGAGGAGGCCCACGCCATCGCAATGATCGCTGTTGTATCTTCGGTGAAACATTAATGCGCTTTTTCTGAACGCTTATTGTCATTTATGGAATAACCGGCCGTCCTGCCGGCGACAAGACAGTACCGCAATCGCTGCTGCCACGGTCCCTGGTTTGGCGGGCTATGGGTCATTCGACGGCCGCGGCGGCGGCGCCATATCGCTGATAGCCTCAAGCAGCCAAGCCAACGCGAACATCAGCGGCAGGGTCAGTGCCAGCAGCGGCAACAGCAGCATTGGAATCGCAACGCGGGTGATCATTGTGGGGATCTCATGGCAGCTGCAGTCTGGTCCCATGCCGCTGAACGGAAACTGAAGCGCGAGCACCGGCCAATATCGAGCATCGTGGCCATCGAGCTAAGCAGCGGGATCGCTAAGCGTTTCAGGACTATTGCCAACGGTCAACCGAGAGGGTAGACGGATCGTTGTAAAATACAGTTCGACGCTATGAAATTTGACCGCGCGCCCGCAGCAGCGGCGTGGGAGCGCGGTCTGACCGAGATCAGTTTTGCATAAAGGAGCATTGATAATGGCTATGCGCAAACTATTGCTCGCCACGTTGTGGCTGGCCGCGACGGCAAGCATTGCACCCGCGGTGAGCTCAGCTGGCGTAAGCATCGACATCGACGTGGCGCCGCCGCCGGTCCGAGTCGAAGTGGTCCCGGGACCGCGTGCGGGTTATGTTTGGGCGCCGGGATATTGGGAATGGCGGGGTCATGAGCACGTATGGGTTGGTGGCCATTGGATCAGAGAGCATCGCGGCTATCATTGGGTACCCGATACATGGGTCGGGAATGGCCCGCACTATCATTTCCAGCGGGGGCATTGGGAGCGCTGATCGCAGGCACGGTCCGCTCACGGCCTCCACTGGCCACCCCCGCGCGACGGGTGGCCAGTCTTTAACCGTCGAATGAGGGTTGCAAGCCTCGCGGGATCGGCAATTGCTCGAGGCCTTGAAACGCCGCCATGACCGGTAAGGGGAGGTCGGCGGCCGGAATCGCGCCTTCGAGAATCAACGGCAGATCATCGAACCGTAGGCCGGTTGCTGCTGCCGTTGACGGCGTTGACGGTTCCGGAATCGAAACGAAGGTCATGTAAATCGCCGCTTCTGGGTATGATTTCTACACCATGGATACGATTGCCTGGACCCCCGGCCGTGGACCCGTGCCGTCGTGTTGAGACGAGTCCGCACCTGGTGGAATTTCCGGCAAGCTGTGATCAAGGCCTCGCGGGTGGACTTGACGCGCCTTCCTGGCGACAAGGATGTCGTAGTGCTTCCCTGCTGGCGACGCCCGGAATTCCTATGGCATTGCCTGGATAACCTGACGCGCGCCGAAGGTATCGGCGGCGTGCATGTGCTCTTCAGACCGGACACCGGATTTTCCCCCGACAACCTCGAAGTCATCGATTCTTTTGCCGACCGGCTATTGAGTTTCGAAGTTCAGGTGGCGGACCCCTGTCCATTCCGCCGTACCAAGCCGAGCGCCAACTTTCTGTTGGGTCTACTGCATGCCGCAGCCACGGCGAAGCAGCTCGTGTTTCTCGTGGAGGAAGACATCATGGTGGCGCGCGATTACTTTCGCTGGCACCGTGCCGTGCATGCAGCGGCAGGTCCGCTGTTTTGCTCGATTCCCGTGAAAAATCCCAACCGAATTTTGACCCTGCCGGATGATCCCGAAGCGTATTACTTGAGCAGCGGCGATTCCTGCTCCAATGGCATGTGCTTTGACAAGCACGTGCTGCAGAGCCTGATCGCGCCGCATGTGAATATGGCGTACCTGCGTCGGCCAAAGAGATACATTCGTAGACAATTCCCCGCGAGTTCGATCGGCCTTGGATTCGTCGAGCAGGATGGTCTGATACGACGCATTCAGGAACAGTCACCACTGCCGATCGCCTGGCCGTGCGTGCCGCGCGCCTTTCACTCCGGCTTTTTTGGCGCTCGCGGTGGTTGGCACAACTTCACCCATCCGGGCGGCGCTGGGCAATCGATTGGGGATCGTGTGCAACTGCTGACCGACACCATCTTTAGCGCAGACGCCATGCGCCGGGCGGTCGTGCGTAATTCGGGCGAGCGTCCGGAATTCATCGACAGCTGTATGCCCTGTAGTCTCGAGCTGCCGGCCTGGAAAGTCCTGCACCGGATAGTCGTCCCGCCACCGGCGACGGTCCCGGCCTCATGAACGGCACCTGGAAAGGCGTAAATCTCCGGTATTGCCTGTCGCGGGTGAAAAATCGTGGCTACGGTCTCGGCAACGAGCTGCTCCCCTGGGCGCGAGCCTTCCTCGCCTCGCAGGTACTCAACGCAAAGCTGTTGCCGCCCGCATTCGGCATGAACCGGCGCGCCTATTGGTGGCATTTTCATACAGCGCCGGATGATTGGATCTATCACCGCGCGCTCGAATACCTGCTACCCGTGGTCGAGTTCACGGAGTCGGATTACCTGACGCACGGCGGGGGCGACGTGGTGACGGCGCTCAAGGGCTTCGCAGCCGCCCATAAATTGCACGATCGTCGTGCCTACGTGCTGGTGACGGAAGGGCTCTGGGGCGGCTACCACCACGTCGCGGCGGCGCGTGATTTCATCCGCTCCACGCTCTATCAGAGCCGTTACGCCGCGCACAACCTGCTGCAGCTGCGCGAGCGCATCGACCCGCACAAGATACTCGTGGGCATGCACGTGCGACTCGGCGACTTCTCGGCGCCCGGCATTCCCCGTGACTATCACCGCGCTTCCAATATCTCGCTGCCGATCGAGTGGCTTTACGCGCTTGCGCGCTCACTGGATCGCGCGCTGGGTGATAGCTGGCAGTTGCTGTTGATTACCGACGGCACCGAGGAGCAGCTCAAACCTCTCACCAGTCAGTGGCCGTGTATCACGACCAACGATCTTCCTCCCGGTGACTGCTCGGATGTGCTGGCGCTGGCGAACGCTGACTTGCTGGTCTGCTCGGTGTCTTCTTTCAGCACCCTGGCGGCCTTTCTGTCAGATTCGCCGTATCTGTGGTTCATGCCGAATCTGTACCGGCACCCGGAGGGGGTCTATTCACAGGGCGACTACGACACGCAGCGGGACCAGCCAGGCAATCCAACAACTGCTGCCTTGCAGCGATTGGCGAACGCGCCGGCCGACCTGCTACCCCGGGGAGTGGGCGTGGATCTGGACGGCGAGATCCCCGCCGCGGTGATTCAGGCGGCGGTGGTGCGTCACCGGTCGCGGCTCTGGGAATCGGACCTGGTGCGCTCAGGTGTGGCGCGAGTGAGCAATCTCAACGCTGCCCAGCAACCGCGACGTGCCTGACGGCTCGGATATCGATTGCAATCAAGGCTGGGGCGCTGGCCGGGGCTTTGGTAAGCTGCTGCCAGGCATAGCGGAGGCGGGCGATGGCATCGGAGAGCGACTCGCGGGCGGGTCTGTGGGATGCGTGGTACGAGGCCGAAGTCGGCGCGCCCAGGATGTATGGCGAGGCGACAACAGCCAGGCTCGCCGGCGAATGGCTCAACATCCCATCGATAAAGACGGTCGAAGATTGGGGCTGTGGATTCGGCGGGTTCCAGCAATATATCGGGGCCCATCAGACCTACGTCGGGATCGATGGCTCCAAGTCGCGCTTCGCCACTGCCATCGCTGACCTCTCGAGCTACCGCTCGACGGTGGACGCCATCCATATCCGTCACGTTCTGGAACACAACCCGGCGTGGCGCGACATCCTGCGCAATGTCCTCGCCAGCTTCACGCAGCGCGCCGTCGTGACCCTGTTTACACCGCTCGCCGAGGCGGAGAAGACCATCGCCCGCTATCCCAACTTCAACGGCACCGGCGTGGAGATGGTCGACATCTCGTTGCCTGAGACCGAGCTCGACCAGGCGTTTGCAGCCTCCAGCCTCAAGGTCGCACGCAAGCGTCTGCGCACCAAAACGCAGTACAAGGTGGAACACATGTACCTGCTTGCCCGGGACTAGAGGCGCCGGGCAGGCATAAGCGAGCGACTTCAGCCGGCCTGGGCTAAGCCGGCGCGCGTGACCTTGCGCAGTAAGGCGTTGTGCGCCTGCCATTGCTGGTGCGGCGGCATTTCCCGGTGAAACTGCACCTCGCCCGCGGCGTACGTGGCTACCGGAACGCCGTCCTGCAACAACAGGCGATTGCCCGCGAGCGCAGCCAATCGCGGGCCGGGCGTAACAATTCCCGCCAGATTCAGCGGATCGGCGCCACTCACGGCGACCAACGCGCCATCGCGTGGGCGCTTGCGGACGGTCCGTAGCGCGCCGACGGCCTCGGGCAGCGCGTACTGCTCGCCGCTCATGCCGCCGACAAAGCGCCCGCCACGGATCAGGCCCTGTGCTTCGAGACGGCGATAGGCGCGCAACAGCTGGTGCCACGGCGGCAGCCATTCGGCTTCGCGTGCGAGCAGGCGCCGAAACACTACTCCATAGCGCCGCAGCAGCAGCCACGCGAGCGCCTCCACCGCTTGGTCTGACTCGGCGGCATCGGGGATCGGCTGCGGCTGTACGCCGGCCGGTGGCAGCGCACCAGTCGTGGCGGCAGACGCCGTCATTGAGCGCCGCACCAGACTCCAGCGCCCGGCCTCTTCCAGGCCGAACAGTGCGGCGCGACGTCCGCGCGCCGGGCGCTTGCGCTGCATCGGCGTCAGCAGCGCGCGCAGGCCGCCGAAGCTATCGGCACTCGCCAGGCCTGCGGCCACCAGTTCGCCCAGAGCACTCTCTGCCTGCGCCGGCAGCAGGCCGGCGCCCTGCACGATCTCGTCGAAAAACGAGGCGCCATGGCACTGCAGAAAATCCACCATTGCGCGTGCACTGGCCGAGAGCTGCGTCTCCTGCCGGCGCGCACCGCACAACTGCCGCCACAACGCCCGATTCTTGCGCGTCAGCAAGGTCATCGGCGTGGCGCGAACCGGCGCTGCCGTTGCACTCTCCGGTGGAACCAGACGCGCCCAGAATGCGCGCCCCGAAAGACACAGACTGTCGAGCCAGGCGCCGTCGTAATCCTGCAGGCGCGCCGCCAGCACGTCGCTCTCCCAGGCGATCGCCGGAATTTCGAAACCTTCGAGCTGCTCGATGATGCGCTCCAGACTCGCCACGCCTTCTGGCCGCGGCTGCGCCGTCACGCTCTGCCAGTCCAGCAGGAAGCGCATGAAATCCCCGCTCGCGACCGGCTCGATTTCGGCGCGCAGCGACTTGACCGTGTAACGATGAATGCGCGCCAGGAGCCGGCGCTCGCACCACTCGAGTTCCTGGCTGCCGGGAGTGAACTGGCCGCGCATCACGAAGCCTTCACTCTCGAGTGCGCACAGCGCGGTGTCGATCGCGGCACGCGGCAGCGCCAGAATCCTCGCCAGCGCACTGGCGCTCGTCGGTCCCGCGGCTTGCAGACGACCGCGCAGCAGCTCGCGCAGCGCCTCTGCCGGATCCCACCGGCGGATCGCATACTCCGCCGGTACGCTGAGCTGCGGCGACAGCACGCTCGGCGAATACAGCGCCCCGACCATCGGCAGCTGTTCGACCGCCACCCAGAACCTGCGCTCCGATGTGCGCAGCTCGGTTGCCCGGCGCTCCCGCACCAGGGCGGCGAATGCCGCATCGAGATTGTCGGCCGCGTCCCAGCCAGGGTCCATGATGCCAAGGAGCATCAGGGCATCGTGCAGTTCATCGGCGCTCTCGGCTATCGGCCAGGCTTCGGCGCGGACCGCCTCGATGGCGGCCGCGTCGAGCTGACCAAATTGTGCGGCGGTCTCGGGGTCGAGCCAACGCCTTGCACTCACGGCCTGAGTGCGTCGCTCTTCGAGCGGTGCATCGTCGAGATAGGCATATGGCCGGGCCCTGAGGATCTCCTGAGCCAGGGGCGAGGGCTGCGGTAGATCGCGTGTAAGCACCTGTACCTCGCCGCATTCCATCGCGGTGAGCAGCGCTACCAGCCCGTCGATATCCATCGCCTCGTGCAGGCTGTCGAACAATGTCTGGCGTACCAGGGGATGATCGGGTATCTCGCGCTCGCCGCGCAGGTTCTCGGCGCATGCCAGCTGATCGGGAAACACCACCGCGATCAGGTCTTCCGCCGCCATTCGCTGCAGCGGCGCTGGTGTCTTCTTGCCGGCACGCGAGCGCTTGATGGCCAATGAGATGGTCGCGTTCCAGCGCCAGCGCGTGCTAAACAGCGGCGCGTCGAGCAGCGCCTGGATCAATACCTGCTCGACGCTGCCGCGACCGAGGTATCGGGACACCTGTTGCAATTCGAAGCTGTGAGTCTCACCGAGCGACAGCACGATCGCGTCCTCGGTGGCAGCCGCCTGCAGCTCGAAATTGAAAGCGCGGCAGAAACGCTTGCGCAGCGCCAGGCCAAAGGCACGATTGATGCGGGCGCCAAACGGCGCATGAATCACCAGGTGCATGTCGCCGGCCTCATCGAAGAAGCGCTCGAATATCACTCGCCGCTGCGTCGGCAAATGGCCGAACACAGCCTTGGCCGCGGCCAGGTACTCGACCAGCTGCCGTGCCGCCGATTGATCCAGGTAATGGCGCTGCATCACCTGCTGCAGGCAATGCGAAATTGCCGGCGCGTCGATCACCGGCAGCGCCGCGTCGATCTCCGCGCGCAGCGCCGACACCGCGGCCGACAGTTCGGCGCTGCGCGCCGGGGCTTCGCCGAGCCAGAACGGCAGCGTTGGCGGCTGCCCCTTGGCGTCTGCGACACGCACGCGTCCGGCCTCGACACGCAGAATGCGATAGGAGCAATTGCCGAGTTGAAACACATCGCCGGCAAGACTCTCGACGGCGAAGTCTTCATTCAAGGTGCCGATGAAGGTGCCGCTCGGCTCGAGGACCACCTGGTAATCGGCATTGTCGGGAATCGCACCGCCGCAGGTGATGGCGGTCAGGCGCGCGCCGCGGCGCGCGCGCAGCCGATGATTCACTGCGTCGCGGTGCAGATAGGCGCTTTGGCGTCCGCGGCGGGTAGTGAAGCCGTCCGCGAGCATCCGCAGCAGCTCGTCGAAGTCGCGGCGCTGCAGCGCGCGATAGGGCCACGCACGCCGCACCAACGCGTACAGCTCCTCCTCGCCATACTCGCGGGCGCTGACTTCGGCCACCAGTTGTTGCGAGAGGACATCGAGCGGCTGCGGTGGAATGCTCAGGGCATCGAGCCCACCGTCGCGCACCGCGTCGAGCAGCGCGGTGCATTCGACCAGATCGTCACGGCTCAAGGGAAAAAGACGGCCCTTGGGCACGCCGTTGACGGCATGATTGGCACGGCCGACACGCTGCAGGAAAGTTGAGATCGAGCGTGTAGTACCAAGCTGACACACCAGCTCGACGTCGCCGATATCGATGCCCAGCTCGAGCGATGCGGTGGCCACGAGCGCGCGCAGCGCGCCGCCCTTGAGGCGCTGCTCGGCATCCAGGCGCTGCTCTTTTGCCAGGCTACCGTGATGGGCGGCAATGCGATCATCGCCGATGCGCTTGCTCAAGTGCCGGGTTACGCGCTCGACCATGCGACGAGTGTTGGCGAAGATCAGCGTTGTACGATGTTGCTCGATCAGTCGCGCCAGCTGGTTGTAGAGGTTTTCCCAGACCTCGTTCGACATGATCGCCTCGAGCGGCGCGTCGGGCAGCACCAGCGCCAGATCGCGGCCGCGCGCGTGACCGCTATCGATGATTACGCAGTCCACGGCCGAGTCGTCCGCCGCCGCGCCGCCGACCCTGGCCGTCGCCCGCACACCGACCAGGAATCGGGCCACGTCTTCGATCGGCTTCTGCGTCGCCGACAGGCCGATACGCTGCAGCGGCGGCCCGCACAGGCCTGCGAGCCGTTCGAGCGACAGCGCCAGATGCGACCCGCGCTTGGTCGGCGCCACGGCGTGAATCTCATCGACGATCACGGATCGCGTCGTGGCCAGCATTCTGCGGCCAGACTCGCTGGTGAGCAGCAGATACAGCGACTCCGGTGTGGTCACCAGGATATGCGGCGGCGAGCGGCGCATGGCGGCGCGTTCCGCCTGCGGCGTATCGCCGGTACGTACCTGAGCGCGAATATCCACAGTCGGCAGGCCCATCGCCTTGAGCTCGGCTGCGATGCCCTCGAGCGGCAGCTCGAGGTTGCGCCGGATATCGTTCGACAGCGCTTTGAGCGGCGAGACGTAGACCACCTGCGTGGTGTCCGCGAGTTCGCCGGCGACCGCCTGCCGGACCAGTGCATCGATTGCGGCCAGAAACGCCGCCAGAGTCTTGCCGGAGCCCGTGGGCGCGGCGATCAGCGCGTGACGGCCGCTTGCAATTGCCGGCCACGCCGCGAGCTGCGGCGCAGTCGGCACCGGGAAATGCTTCGCGAACCAGCTCGCGACCGCCGGGTGGAAATTCTCAAGTGGCATGCGCCGAAGTCTACGCTCGGTCGCTCCGGCCGGCACCTTGCGATTGACGGCGCTGGCAGCGGGGCCACGGCGGTATACTCACTGCGCCCCGGGGCCCGATTTGCTCACCATGCACGATTTGGCATACACCCTGTTTCGGACTGCCATTGGCGCTTGCGGCATCTCCTGGGGGGCGCGCGGCGTCGTGGCCGTGCAGCTGCCAGAAGCCACCGAGTCGGCGACGCTGGCACGCTTGCTGCGCGTGCACTGCGGGGCCGCTGCGCGTCGCCCCGCCTTCGCGATGCAGCGGACCATCGACGACATCGTGGCTTTGCTTGCCGGGCAGCCGCGCGATCTGCAGTACGTCCGGCTGGACTTGGCGCAGGTGCCGCCATTCCACCAGCACGTCTACGCGATCGTGCGTCAAATCCCGCCGGGACAAACCCGGTCCTACGGCCAGGTGGCGGCGCTTTGCGGCGACCGCCAGGCGGCCCGCGCGGTCGGCCAGGCCATGGCACGCAATCCATTTCCTATCATCGTGCCCTGTCACCGCGTACTCGCGGCGGGCGGCAAGAGCGGTGGCTTTTCCGCTAGAGGTGGGGTGAGCACCAAGCTGCGCCTGCTCGCCATTGAAGGCGCGCTGCCCGCAGTGGTTGCCCCCGCAGCTGGCAGTTTCTCGCTGGGGTTCTGATTCGCGCCGCGACCTGCGATGCGAGACGTATTTGATAATGCGGCACCTGCACTGCTGTCCGCACAACGCTGGAAGGCTCGTATCCTGCTGAGGCCGATGTATTGCGCCAGGGCGCAGCGCTACGCCTGAATGGATCATCCGCGACCCGTTGCCGTTGGCATTACAAGGACCGCGAGCGTGCAAAGTAAAAAGACGAATCGGGCGGTGTTCGCATCGATTGCCGCCGTATTGTTCGCTGGCCTCATGGCCAGCGACCGCACTGCCGGCGCGGACTCGACACCTGCTGCCGCGGCGCCGGCTCTCAGTACGCTGATTGTGGCGCCGGACCTGGCTGGCGAGCTCGCGAAATTCCAGCGCGTACGAATGCCCTTCGACGCCACGGCTTTGAGCGCGCGCGGGCGCAAGATGGCCGGCAAACTGGTCGAAGCCTGCCGCTATCTCGACCGGATATACTGGCAGCAGAGCGATCCGGCCGGCTGGCAGCTCTACCAGCAGTTGCGGGGTGAGCAGAGCGTCGGGGCGCGGAATCTGCGCCGCTTCCTGCGCATTAATGGCAGCCGCTACGATCTGATCCGCGACAATGCGTCTTTCGTCGGCACCACGCCCTGGCCGCCGGGCCGCAATCTGTATCCTGCCGACCTGACGCGCGACGAATTCGACCGCTATGTCGCAGCGCATCCCGATCAGAAAGCGGCGCTGTACGATTCGCATACGGTCATCCGACGCCACCGCGCCGTGCTGGAAGCGGTGCCCTATCACGTCGCCTACCGCCAGTGGCTGGAGCCGATGGCCACGCTGCTGCGCCAAGCGGCCGTGCTGTCCGAGGATGCGGCGTTCGCGAAGTTTCTGCGCCTGCGCGCCGACGCGCTGCTCAGCGACGACTATTTTCCGAGCGATCTGGCCTGGCTCGATCTCGACAATCCGAAAGTCGATGTGATCTTTGCGCCCTGCGAGAGCTATCTGGACGGACTGCTCGGTGTGAAGACGTCCTACGGCGCTTCGGTGCTGGTTCGCAACGATGTCGAGAGCCGCAAGCTCGACGTCTATCAGCAATACGGGCCGGACATCCAGGACGCGCTGCCGCTCGCAGCCGAAGACCGGCCATCGAAGAAGGGCCTGCGTTCACCGATGGAGGTCATGGTCGCGCCGTTTCGAGCCGGAGACCTGCGGCACGGATACCAGGCCGCCGCGGACAACCCGCCCAATGATCCGCGCGTGCACGAGCAGCGCGGCTCGAAGAAGATCTTCTTCAAGAATTTCATGGATGCACGCGTCAATCAGGTGATCCTGCCGATCGCACGGCGGCTGCTACGGACCGATCAGGCCGTGCAGGCCTCGCCGGAGGGCTACCTCGCGACCACCATGCTGCATGAGATCTCGCACGGTCTCGGTCCGGCATTCGCGAGTGTTGACGGTAACAAGCGGGACATCCGCGCCGCGATCGGCACGGCGTATTCAGGGCTCGAAGAAGCCAAGGCTGATATCGTCGGCCTGTTCGGGCTCAAGTGGCTGGCCGATCACGGGGGCGTGCCGCCGGAGAAGCTCTACGGCTACCACATCTCTTATGTTGCCGGCATTCTTCGCACCGTGCGTTTCGGGGTGGCAGAGGCGCACGGCCGCGCCGAGATGATGGAGTTCAATTATCTCGCCGGTCGCGGCGTGCTGGCGCGCGATCCGAGCACGGGCCGCTACGGTATCGATCTCGATCGCATGCCAGGCGCCGTCGCGGATCTGGCCACGGAATTGCTGCAACAGGAGGCTACCGGCGATCGAACGCGCACCGAGGCCTGGTTTGCCAGGTACGGCTCGATGCCGCCCGAGCCGGCCAAGGCGCTCGAGGCGGCGCACGACGTGCCGGTGGATATCGATCCGGTGTCGGATTTCGCCGAGGACTAGGCGCTGATCCCGCGCGCTGCGCTATCCGAGCCTTCGCGTGGAGCGACAGCGATTTTCCGCACTCGAGGACGCTCATCAGACCGCTAAGGATTGCAGGCCAGCCGTTCGAGACCCCCTCCAGCGTCTTGCTGCCGGGTTCGAACTCGTCATGAACGAGCGTCAACTTGGTCACTTCTCCCGTGGGTTGGAGCTCGAAGATGACGCGGGATGGCCGCTCATGGAGCATGTGCTTGTGCGTGGTTGAGTTTTGCACCCAGCGGCCCCACTCCACCCCGAAGCTATAGGACAGCAGCTGCGGCGGCTCGCTGCGCAGCACCTTGCCGCTAAAGTCCAGATCGCCTCTGGATTCATCGATCCAGTATTTGACGATCGAGCCGACGCGCCAATCGGATTCGACGCAGCGGCCAAACCAGTACTGGCGACTGAATTCGGCCTGAGTCAGGACTTGCCAAACGCGCTCAGGAATTGAGGCAATAAAAATGACGTACACGAATTTACGTGCGTTCACGGCTCCCCCAATCCTTTCTTGAGCTTCGCGAGCGCCCACAGATGATGGCGCTGGAACTTGCCGATCCAGCGTTCATAGATCTCCTGATAGATCTCCTGAATGGGGACCGGGTTGAGGTAATGCAGCTTGTTGCGCCCACGCCGTACCGTCGCCACCAGATTGCAGGCCTGCAGCAGCAGATGCTTGGTCACCGCCTGGCGCGACATGTCGAGGTGCTCGCAGAGCTCACTCAAGGTCTGGCCATTGCGCTCCTGGAGCAGGTCCAACAAGCGCCGGCGGCTCCGATCAGCTAGCGCCTTGAACACTTCGTCTACGGATGTCCTTATATGCAACCATATGGTTGCCTCTCAAGGCCCGACAAATTGTGCCGCCGCGGCCGGCGCTCTAAAATGCGCGTCCCCCAAATCCAAGGAGAAGTCCTGATGCATCCGTTGAGAATAGCTGTCACGGCCTCTTTCATATCAGCGATCCTCGCCACCGCGGCATTCGCGGCGCCGACCGTCTATACCACCGATGCTAATCACACCTTCGTGCGCTTCTCGTACAACCATATGGGATTCTCGACGCAAGAGTCGCGCTTCAACAGCGTCAGCGGTACGGTGACCTACGACCCGGCGGACAAGACTGGCTCAGTGGCTATCGTCATCAACGCCAAATCGGTTGATACCGGCTCGGATCCGTTCAATAAAAACATTCAGGGAGCCGATTATCTCGATACGACGGAATTTCCCACCGCCACCTTCAAATCCACGGCGGTCAAGTTCGACGGCGACAAGCCGGTCAGCATCGAAGGCAATCTGACACTCAAGGGCGTTACCAAGCCTGTCACCCTTACGGTGACGTCATTTATGCACGGGCTGAACATGCACAAGAAAGACGCGATCGGCGCCAATGCGACCGCCACCATCAAGCGTGCTGATTTCAATATGGCCAAGTACACGCCGATGGTCAGCGATGAGATGAACTTGGACATAGCGATCGAAGCCGCCGCTCCCTGACGGCTCCAGCACTCCGGCACAGGCGCGCGGCGGCAGTCGCACGGCTGGATAGCCTGGAGGTTGGCTTTCGTCACGATCTCTTCGAGATCGTTCAGCTCACGGCGAACGCGCTCAGTTATGCGGACGATGACCGCAATCTGACGGCTCTGACCCAGGCCTATGCGGAAATCCGGCCATTCTCCCTAAATGCTTGGCGTTCACGGCTGAAGCTCGGCGCTTTCAAGGCGCCGATTTCGCCCGAGAACCGGCTGCCGGGCTGGCACAGCGCCTATTCCCTGTCGCCATCGGCGATCAACACCCGGATCGGCGAGGAATTTCGCACCACCGGCGCCGAATACGATCTCGATTGGCTCGGGCGGCAGCATGGCCACGACCGGGAGCTCGGACTGAGGGCTGCTGCCTACGACTGGAACGACTGCTCCGGCCAGCTGATGGCACAGCGTGGGAAGTATCTCGACGCGCTCGAGCTGCGCGCGCTGCATTACGGCAACCACGTCAACCCAGATGCGTATTCATACAAATTCAACATGTTCGGTTGGCATACCTGGTTCGGCAGCGCTGGATTGCGCTGGAGGCCATCGGATCGATGGACCGTCATATCGCAATGGCTTGCCGGCACCGCTCTTACGGGCGATTCGGATCCAGCTCTATCTCCAGCGACGTGTCTAGCTGAGGGAGCTGTCAGGTCGCGAAATCACGCGCGGTTCCGTCGGTGTCCTGATCTCCACACGCACTTCTCCGCAAGCTCGCAACGGTGAGCCATCGCTCGGCGCGGATCGTACTCTGACCTGCCGCGCCCAGGTGACCGCCAGGTCATCAAAGCGTCGATCGCCCGAAGACTCCATGACATCAGCACTGAGGATAGTACGGTCCGGAGCGACGCAGACCTTGACGATAGTCACTTCACCCGCTGTGAAGCGAGGCGCTGCGACCACGAATGATATTGGCGCATCGTCAAAGGGCGGCAGTGCAACACGCGCCGCAGGGCTCGGCCGTGCCATCGGGGCACAGCCCAGCACGGTGGCGATGCACGCTGTGATGACGATAGCGGTCCGCATCGATTTCCCGCGCTCGAGCCGCAGTATCGGCTGAAGCTGACCGCACAATGATACGCTGGTCCACGCGGCCCAAAAGCCGGTGAGCTCGCTACTCGAGAGCCGGGGCGAGGGCTGGGGCGGGGATTGTGCGCCTCTTCCGAGTCGCTGCATTTTCGATGAAAAATCAAACGCTTGGGAATCTCACCGCCAACGGGCGTCCCGCGTGAGATTGCAAGAAGAAATATTCAGTGCCTGCGCAGGCTGAGAATATAGCGTGAAACAGCCACCCTCTCCTCCTTCGTCAGCATTTGAGCCGGCATGCTCATCGGAACGCTCTTCATGTCCCAGTGAGTCGTCGCGATGAAATGCTGCAAAGACTTCTCGCTCGTCTTCGGCCGGTTGGCGATTTCGTCAAAGCTTGGCGTCGGAAGCTTTCGAAGTGGCGGAAACTCCTGGTCGCTGGCCACAACGTGACACGCCGAACACTGCGATCGCGCGAGTTGCTCACCACGTGCTGCCACGGCATCACGCGCAGCCTCTCCAGCGTTGGTTCGCATGCCAAACAATCCAAATAATACTGCGCAGACCGACCAGCCCACGAACCTCCGCAGACCGCTCCTGACGTGCGCTGTGTTTGATCTCATCGATGCCATCTAATCCTCAGCTAATAGCGTCGTCGACGCTCGAATCCTCTAGTATCCGTACTTTCCGTTAGATGTCGTCGGATAAGTGGGCCGATACTCGCCCCCGTTGTCGCGTCGAACGCGGGTGAGATGGCCGGCTGAGACCGAGCCTTGGACTATCCTGGGCGTCGCTACGGAGAATCATTCTTGATGACTGATTTGGAATGAGTGAAGCGCTGCACATTGTCTGCCCGCATTGCAATACGGTGAATCGGCTACCGGCCGGACGCCTCGCGCACAGGCCGAAGTGCGGCAAGTGCTGTCGGGATTTGTTCACGGGACATACCATTGCACTGACCGGCGCCAACTTCCAGACCCACGTCGATCGTAATGATATTCCGCTGGTGGTGGATTTCTGGGCGCCTTGGTGCGGTCCGTGCATGACGATGGCGCCGCAGTATGCCCAAGCCGCAGGCATGCTGGAACCGCGGGCGCGCTTGGCCAAGGTGGACACCGACGCCGAGCAGCTACTCGGTACCCAATTCAGTATCCGCAGCATCCCGACGCTGGTGTTATTCAAAGGCGGCCGCGAAGTGGCCCGCCACCCAGGTGCCATGAGAACCGCTGACATCGTGCGCTGGGTACAAAGCCGGGTTTGAAGTGCAATGTGAACTAAGGTTCGGCAATTGCCGTGCGCCAAATTGTGAACGTGCGCAAGGCGCGTCTGTACCGATTCCTAAGCCGTGGCGTGTATCGAGATCGCACGTTCAGGCTCCACCGCCCGGTTATGAATGCGGAAAACCCGTATTTCGAGCACACTGCCGAGGTCCTATAAGATTATCGTTCTGGTCGGCTGCGAGTAGCGAGATATCAGACGAGGAGATGGATATGAAGACAGACACACAGCTCCGGCACGACGTCGAGGCTCAGCTCGACTGGGATCCACGCTTCGACTCACAAGGAATCGGCGTGGCCGTCAAGAACGGCGTCGTCGCTCTTTCAGGCCACGTTAACTCCTACGCCGATCGGTGGGCGGCCCAGGATGCCACGCAATCCGTCGCGGGCGTCAAGGCGATTGCCAATGAGCTCGCTGTAAACCTTAGCTCGGATGCCACGCGCAGTGACCCGGAAATTGCCGAAGCGGCACTGCACGCTCTCAATGCAAACGTGTCAGTCCCCGGCACCGGCATCAAAGTCGTCGTCCACGACGGCTGGGTCACGCTCAGCGGGGAGGTCAGCTTTTGGTTTCAGAGAGATGCCGCGGAAAGGGCGATTACCCACCTGCGAGGCGTAAAAGGCCTGGCGAACGACATCACGATCAAGCCGCAAGCCTCAGTCACAAATATCAAGGCGAAGATAGAAGACGCATTTCGGCGCCATGCGAGCCTCGATGCGCAGAAGATCCGCGTGCAAACCGCGGGCGGTACCGTCACTCTGGAGGGTGAAGTCAATTCCTGGCAGGAGCGACAGCACGCCGAGGCGGCCGCTTGGGCTGCGCCAGGCGTTTCCATGGTGATGGACCACCTGAGCGTGCGCTCGTAGACAACACTTGCCGGAGGCCACACCTGCCCTTTCCCTTCGTTTCCCGCAGAGGATCGGAGGGAAAGGCGGCGTAAACGGCGCGCCAGCGTCCAATGAGGGAATTTTATTGGCCACTGACGGGTGGCCCGAGCCCCGATAGATAATCGGCCACGCCCTGGAATTCGGGGCGCGCAAAACCACTCAATAACAGCTGATGGCCGGCCAGATTTGGGCGCCGATGGTCGAAGGTGTAATACATCTCCCGCAGCAGATACTCGTAATGCTGCCCTGCGAGCCACGGCACGCCTTTCTGCGTATCCCCCTGTGCCGACGCACCATGGCACGACGCGCACAGTCGCTCGTAGACCGTCATGCCGTGAGCGCGGAACTGGCCATCGCCCCTGCCGGGGTCGGTTATTCGCGGCAGACCGCTGACATACGCTGCGATATCGGCCAGATCCTGGACACCGGAGAGGTAATGCGACTTCGCAATTCCCTCCATGCGCACATCCCAACGTTTGCCGTAGTGGAAGTCAACAAGCTGACGCACGACAGCGCGCCAGTACTGTCCAGCGATCGCCGGGACGTCTCCATTGCGCGAGCCGCCGCCATCGGAGGCGTGGCAAGCGACGCATACTTTGAATAGGTCTTCGCCGCGCTGTACGTCGGGCTTGGCGCGCAGCGCCGCATCCAACTGCTGCTGCGCCACGGACGCAGGCCATGCCACCGCCGGCAGCGCGAACAGCACCGCCCAAGCCAAGGCGTACGTCCTCGCTGCTCGAAGTCTTGTCAATGTTGTCTCCGGCATCCACCGGGCGGATATCACCAACTCACGGGGCGATCTTGGTTTGATGGCTCGGTTCCTATCGGCCGCTATCATCGCAGTCTGCGGCCGTAGCCGCGATTCAGGAATGTACCTACGGCGCGCCGCGGCGACGCCATCATACTGCGGAGGAGACATAGAATATCAGCGATCGCGATCACATATCATCTCGTCCATGAAAAGATCATCGGGCGACCACGCTATCTGGTACTGCAGCTTCGCCATTCCCGCCAGGTGTTCACTCCGGAAACACGGCCGCTAGGCTTCGATGATTACTTTGAGCGCACGCGTGCTCGCCGCGCGTCCGAAAGTGTCGTAGGCGTCCAGAATTTGATCGAGGTTGAACCGATGCGTGATCAACAACGTCGGATTGATCTTCTGAGACCGCACGGTTTTCAACAGCATCGGTGTCGTGACGGTGTCGACCAGGCGCGTCGTAATGCTGATGTTTTGCGACCAGAGCCGTTCCAGATGCAAATCGACCTTCACACCGTGGACACCGATGTTGGCAATGGTGCCGCCGGGCGCGATGATGTCCTGGCAGGTCTCAAACGACGCGGGCGTACCGACGGCCTCGATCGCGGTATCCACGCCGCGACCGCCCGTGAGTCGGAGCACGGTACCGGCTGGCTCCCCATCCGCGGGATTGACCGTGGCAGTCGCGCCGAAACGCTTCGATACTTCCAGCCGATTTGCGTCCAGGTCGATCATGATGATCTGGGCCGGTGCATAGAACTGTGCCGTCAACAATGCCGCGAGGCCTATCGGGCCAGCCCCAATGATTCCGACGGTGTTGCCAGGTGCAATCTTGCCGTTGAGCACGCCACATTCGAAAGCTGTCGGCAATATGTCGCTCAGCATCACCAGCGCCTCTTCATCCGCACCCTGCGGGATCGGATAGAGACTGGTGTCCGCGTGCGGGATGCGCACATATTTCGCTTGCGTGCCATCGATCGCGTTGCCGAGGATCCAGCCGCCGGTCGCGCAATGCGAATACATGCCTCTGCGGCAATAGTCGCATTTGCCGCAAGCCGATATGCAGGAAATCAGCACGCGGTTGCCCCGCTGAAATGCCGTCACGCCGGCGCCCACCTGCTCGATGACGCCGATGCCCTCGTGGCCGAGGATGCGGCCCGGCGCGCAAGTCGGAACGTCGCCCCTGAGAATATGCAGATCGGTGCCGCAGATCGTCGTCTTGACGATTTTGACTATGGCGTCGCCAGTCGATTGGATCTCGGGCATCGGCCGCTGATCGAGGGCTTTCTTGCCGGGCCCTTGATAGACAAGCGCTTTCCTGATCATCTCCCGCGTGATTTGCTGTGGCCGTAGTCTAGCGCTTGCCGCCGCGCCGGCAATCCGCGAAATCCACCGCGCCGATAAGTACATTCCCGAATCGCCGTCAATGTCCATCGGCACTAAAGTTCAATTAGGTTTCACCATCTATGAAGGGGGATCGTCATGAGCTTAATTCGCTGGGAACCGTTTGGCGGCATGGATGAGGCGTTCAATCGCCTGCTGGGTCCGGCTGCCCGCTGGAACCTGCCCGAGAATCGCGGCGGTGCGCGCTTCGAGTGGGCTCCATCGGTGGACATCAGTGAAACCGGCAAGGAGTATTTGATTCGCGCCGAACTGCCTGCCGTGAAGAAGGAAGACCTGCAGATCACCTTTGAGGACGGCTTGCTCACGGTGAGCGGTGAGCGCAAGCAGAGACAGGAGGACAGCGGTGAGAAGTTCCACCGCGTAGAGAGCTTCTACGGCAAGTTTTCGCGCACTTTCACGCTGCCCGAAAGCGTCAATGCGGCGGCCATCAATGCCGAATCAAAGGACGGCGTGGTCACGATTCACGTGCCAAAGATGAAGACAGAGGCCAGAAAGCCGATCGAAATCAAGGTGCAGTAGCGGCTGGCGCTGTCGGCAGCATAGCTGTGCGATGGGAGGCCGCTGCTTCACTCACATTTTCAGGCGGGGCGCGTCAGGCGCCCCGCCTCCGGTCGCGCATGGGGAACCTGATGCGCGGCTCCCCCTCACGCGAGCTCAAAAGGCGAACGACGTTCTGGCTGCCCGGATCCAGAAACGTCCGAACCGCTACGCGGGTCTCGCGCATCTGCCGCTACAGGATCCCACAGCGGCTGCGGACGAGCTGGCACGGTGTGTTCACGAGTTCGATTTCCGGGGAGCGATGATAAACGGCCACAGCCGCGGGCACTATCTCGACGAAGAGATCTATTCCCCGTTCTGGGAGCGCGTGCAGGATCTTGAGGTGCCGATCTACCCGTATCCCTGCGATCCCTATGACATGCCGCATATGTACCTGGGCCGCCCGGAACTATTGGGCGCAACCTGGAGTTGAACCGTCGAGACCGCCACGCACGCCCTGCGCCTGGTCTTCGGCGGCACCTTCGATCGATTCCCGAAGTTGAGGCTCATCCTCGGCCACATGGGCGAGACCTTAGCCTATCTGCTGTGGCGACTGGACAGCCGTTCGCGTATCCAGTCGCGACACGGCCCCGGTCAGGACAGAATGCCGTCCGAGATCACTCGAAAGAACATTGCAATCACCACTGCCGGCGTCTGTTCCCATGCAGCGTTGCTGTGCGCATTAGAGGCGCTGGGGGAAGACAACGTCATGTTCCCGGTCGACTATCCGTACGAGGACTGCGGCGTCGCGGCCAGCTTTGTGGAAACAGCCCCCTTAAGCGAACCGCAGCGGACGAAGCTCTGTTACGGAAACGCCGAACGGCTGCTGGGTCTGTAATCGACGCCACAGTTCACTGATATAGCCCGGTCATGCATGCAGCCGTGATCGATATCAGTCGTGCCAGACACCAGTTCCCCGAGCTCTAAGGTCGCACCGCGGTCCGCGACCCACGGATCCCGCAGGCGCATTGCCCTCGCCGGTAAGTACATTCGCGGATGCACTTCGCGGGGCATGTGCATAGCCTTTCCCGCAGTCGCGGCGGCCCTGCAATCAGCGAATCGAAGGAGCATTAGTCTGTGTCCCTCTTTGTGACAAGCGCCCGCGATAGATCGAGGAAACAATCGTGAGCGACGAACGATCAGCGGCAACGCCTACCGACCTATTCGAGCCGGTGCAACTCGGCAGGTGTTCGCTGTCGAATCGCATCGTCATGGCGCCGCTGACGCGAAGCCGCGCCAACGCCGACGGCACCCCCACGCCGATGATGGCGAAGTACTACGCACAGCGCGCCTCGGCCGGCCTACTCATCACCGAAGGAACCAATATCTCCCCTCAGGGGCGAGGCTACGCATATACGCCTGGAATCTATGACACCTCGCAGATCAATGCCTGGCTGGCCATTACGGCGGCCATTCACGCCAAGGGTAGCCGCGTATTCGTCCAGCTATGGCACGTAGGGCGGATTTCTCACCCTTCACTGCAGCCTGGTGGTGCGCTTCCGGTCGCACCCTCTGCAATTCGCCCGGAGGCCACGGCCTACACGAGCGCCGGCTTCCAACTCTGCACGACGCCGCGGGCACTCGAGACGGCGGAGATCCCCGGCATCATCGAGCAATATCGTGGTGCCGCGCGCAACGCATTGGCCGCTGGATTCGACGGTGTTGAGATCCATGCTGCTAACGGCTACTTGATCGAGCAGTTCTTGCGTGACAGCACCAACAAACGTAGGGACGCTTATGGTGGTTCCGTGGAGAATCGGGCGCGCTTGCTGCTAGAAGTCACCGAGGCAGTGGCGGCCATTTGCGGAGCAGGTCGCGTCGGCATTCGACTCTCGCCTGTAAGCCCAGTCAACGATAGTGGGCGGGACGGTGATCCGGAAAAGACCTACTCGCGGGTCGTGGAACAACTCAACGCGTTTAATCTAGCCTACTTGCACTTGATCGAAGGAGCCACGCAAGGCTCTCGCGAAGTTGCCGATGGCTTTGACCTGCAGATCCTGCGTCGAGCCTTCAACGGCCTTTACATCGCCAACAACGGCTACGACTTGGCGCTAGCCTTGCACGCACGCCAGCACAAGCTCGCCGATCTCATTGCGTTTGGCAGACTGTATATCGCAAACCCTGATCTCGTGGAACGCCTGCGCGCAGGTGCGCCGCTAAATGTGCCCGACCGCGCGACTTTCTTCGGTGGTGGCACACATGGCTACACCGACTATCCGTTCTACGCGTCGGCGGACTTGGGCTCGACCGAAATGGCCGAACCTCAAGCCGCTCCGAAATCCAGCGTGGCCGGGAGGCGTTCGTGAGCCGCCCCGTGGTCAACGCGGGTATACTTTTCCGAGGGACTCATGACATGAAGACCGACGATGCCATTGGGGCCGATGTGATCGAGGAGTTGCGCTGGAGCCCGGATGTCGACGATACCGGCATCACCGTGGATGTCCGCCATGGTGTGGTGACCTTGTCGGGCCACGCGCGCAGCGCCTTGCAGAAATATCGCGCAGAGGTAGCCGCCAAACGCATCGCCGGCGTCGTCGGCATCATCAACGAACTCTCCGTCCGCCTGCCGCCTGGACCCAGTCCGAGTGACGGGGAGATTGCAAGGCAGGCGGTCGTTGCCCTCGAGGCTCATCTGCCCTCGATGTGCCGCCACATCGACATCGCTGTCGATCGAGGCCGCGTTTCGCTGACGGGCGAAGCCGAATGGCGCTATCAGCGCGACGTGGCGGAGAATCTGGTGCGTGCAATCGCCGGAGTGACCGGGATTGACGATGCCATCAGCATCGCGCCACGCGCTGCTCCAGCGCAGATCAAGCGCGGAATAGAGGCCGCTTTTCACCGCAGCGCGCAGATTGATGCCGATGCGGTTTCGGTGGCTGCCGAGGGCGGCAACGTCACGCTGCGAGGCAGCGTGCGCTCGTGGAGCGAGCGCGAACAAGCGGAAGATATCGCCTGGTGTGCGCCTGGCGTCCTGAGCGTCAACAACGAGATCGACGTCATTCACATCTAATCGTAGCCTCGTCAAACGCCAGCCCTGGATGCACCTGGACGCGGGCGCGCGTGGCGAACGTGGGATCCGCGGTATAAACTTCTCTCGGGGCGGCGCAATCCTGTCGCCAACCCACGAAGCTTCATTGCATGACCCAGTCTTTGCACATGCCGGTCATTTTCGTCGGGCACGGCAATCCGATGAATGCGCTCGCTCGCAATCAGTACACCGATGGCTGGCGACAGCTTGGCATCGGCGTGCCGAAACCCCGGGCGATTCTGTGTGTCTCGGCGCATTGGTATGTACCCAAAGTGGCCGTGACGGCCATGCAGCGGCCGCGCACTATTCATGACTTCGGCGGCTTTCCGCGAGAGCTCTATGCTGTCGCTTATCCGGCGCCCGGCTCACCCGAATTGGCGCGCCGCATCGCGGAGGTCCTGGCGCCGCTTCCGGTCGATCTGGACCAAAGCTGGGGACTGGACCACGGCACCTGGTCGGTGCTGCTACATGTCTATCCTGACGCGGCGATCCCCGTGGTCCAACTGAGCATCGACGAGACCAAGGATGCCGCAACTCACTTCGAGATCGCCAGGTGCTTGGCGCCTTTGCGCGACGAAGGCGTGCTGATCGTAGGCAGCGGCAACATCGTGCACAACCTGCATGCATATGCCTGGGGCAATCACTCCGCCGCACCGTACGAATGGGCGCTGAGATTCGAAGGTCTCGCGCGGGAGCTGCTGGCTCAAGGGGATTTCGCGGCGCTCGTGGATTATGAGTCGCTGGGCCACGATGCGCTGTTATCCGCCCCGACACCCGATCACTACCTTCCGCTTCTCTATGTCATCGCACAGCGGCAACAGAACGAACCGGTAAGCTTTCCGGTGGCAGGATTTGACGGCGGCTCGATCTCGATGCTGTCAGTCCGCATCGGATGAGCACGCCGGCATCTGGCAGCCCTGACTTGCTCCCTGCCGCACTCCAGTCAGTGTTATGTTCATGTTCCATGGACGAACATCGACTCACAGAGTTCATCGAGCGATATTCCCGCCTGTTCATTCTCACCGGCGCCGGCTGCAGCACCGAATCCGGCATCCCTGACTACCGCGACGCTGACGGCGGGTGGAAACGCGCCGCGCCAGTAATGTTCCAAGCATTTATGGGCGACCCTGCGACCCGCCGGCGCTACTGGGCGCGCAGCCTGCTCGGCTGGCGGCGTTTGCGCGGTGCGCGGCCCAACGATGCGCATCGTGCCCTGGCGCGCCTGCAGCAGCAGGACCGTGTCGAGCGACTGGTGACGCAAAACGTCGATCGCCTGCACCAGGCCGCCGGCAGCGCCGAGGCGATCGACCTGCATGGCAGGATCGATATGGTTCGCTGCATGAGCTGCCAACGACGGCTGCCGCGCGAACATCTACAGGCCGATTTTCTAAGACTCAATCCGGCGTGGGCCGAACTCGATGCGCTCCAGGCACCCGACGGCGACGCCGATCTCGAAGGCCTGGATTTCTCGGGCTTTCAGGTCCCGCCCTGCTCGCTGTGCGGCGGTGTACTGAAGCCGGATGTCGTGTTCTTCGGCGAGAGCGTTCCCCCGGATCGGGTGCAGACGTCGATGTTGCACCTGATGCAAGCCGACGCCATGCTGGTGGTCGGCTCCTCGCTGATGGTGTATTCGGGCTATCGCTTCGCACAGGCGGCGGCGCTGGCCGGCAAACCGATCGCCGCGGTGAATCTCGGTCGCACGCGAGCGGACCCGTTACTGACGCTGAAAGTGACACTGCCCTGCTCGGCGGCGCTGGCCTTCCTGTTGCAACCAAAGGGCGGCGTGCAACGCCCGCGAGCGGCCCACTTCAAAGCAAATTGGTGACGGCTTGCAGCTCGCCGGGTGTCAGCTGGAAGTCGAAGATTTCCAAATCCTCGCGCATATGCGTTGCCGACGTCGTGCCAGTCAGCGGCACGATGTCGTTCTGGGTCAGGTAGCGAAACAGGATCTGCGCCGGCGTGCGCGTGTATTTCGCGGCCAAGATCGCGACGTTGCCGTGGGCCAGTAGCTGTGGATTCGCCGTCAGCGTCCAGAAGCCCTGGTAGAGGATTTCGCGCCGCCGGCAGAACTCACGGATCTCGCGATCGTAGCCGGTCTCGGCGTAGAAGCGATTCTGGACCACCGCCGGCTTCACCTTGGCCACCTGGTACAGCATCTCCAGGCTTGCCGGGCTATAGCAGTTGCTGATGCCGAGCTGCCGTGCGCCGCCGGCGTGGAACAACTGTTCCATCGCGCCCCACACCTGCGACATCTGGCTTGGATCGGGGAGCGCGGAGTGCAGGATCAGGCAATCGACATAGTCTGTCTGCAGGTTGCGCATCGACGTCTTGAACGACTGCGCCACCTGCTGCGCCGGCGGCGCGCTCGGGTCATAGGGGATCCGCTTCGGGTCGTGACCCGATAGCGGCGTGAATTTGGTCTGCAGATAGAGGTCGCCGCGCCGCAGGTTGTCGTTCAGACAGGCAGCCACGGCTGCCCCAACTCCGGCTTCATAGTAGTGCTTGGGCTGGCAGGCGGTGTCGATGCCGCGAAATCCTCTCTGGATAGCTGTGCGCACCAGCTCCTGCGTGCGCATTTTCTTCCAGGCCGTACCATAAATGATCCTGGGACTGCGCACACCGTGGCTGGAAATTACAAACTCGTTCGCCACCATTCGCCCGTCAGGCGGTGCGCGAAGATTGCGTTCTGGAGTGGGTGAATCCCGGCGTCGCCTCGTCGGCCTCCGGCAAGAGTCTGCTCTGCAGCAGCCCAAGCGCTGTCGCCGGATCATCGGCGTACTGGAACAGCTCGAGATCCTCGCGATCGATCATGCCATGACGCACCAGTGCGTCGAAGTTGATGATCTCAGTCCAATAGCTGGTTCCGTACAGAATCACGGGGATCGGACATTCGAGCTTGCGAGTCTGTGCGAGGGTCAGAATCTCGGTGAGTTCATCCAGCGTGCCGAAGCCGCCTGGAAACACCACCAGCGCGCGCGCGAGGTGCACGAACCACAGCTTGCGCATGAAGAAATAATGAAATTCGAACTCCAGATCATGCGCCACATACGGATTGGGCCGCTGTTCGCGCGGCAGACTGATGTTGAGCCCGATTGTCCGGCCGCCTGCGTCCGAGGCGCCTCTATTGGCCGCCTCCATGATCCCGCCACCACCCCCCGAGCAGACGACGTAATGGTGAGCGTGTGACGACAGGCCTTTCGACCAGACAGTGAGCAGGCGCGCAAGCTCGCGCGCCTCCTGATAGAAGCGCCCCAGAGGGCCATCGGACGCCAGACGCGCCGATCCAAAGAAGACGATGGTGTCGTGGATATTGGCGCGACGAAAGCGCTGCAGCGGCTCCAGGTATTCCGCGATGATTCGCAGGGGCCGTCCGTCGTCGCTCGACAGGAAATCTTTGTCCTCGTAGGCGAGCCGGGAATCCGGGGTGGTGTTGGGTTGCATGGATCTATGGTAGCCGTTCGAAATCGATGAAGCCGCGCTCGACATTCGTATCGACCAGGGTCACGCGCACGCGATCGCCTACGTCAATTCCTTCAAAGCCCTTGACGACCTTACCCTCGGCCGTCGGCGCGCTGATTCGGACCCAGGTTCCCTTATCCGAGGCGCCCGTGACTATCGCGTCGAAGCGCTGGCCGATGCGCGCCGACAATAGCAGCGCCGCTGCAGACTTGCGCAGCTGCCGCTCCACCTTCGCGGCATTGTCCTCCTGCGTCGTGCAGTGAACGGCAATTGTCCGAAGCTCCTCTTCGGCATAGGGCGCCGCCCGGCGCTCGAGCGCGGCCTTGAGCAGGCGCTGCATGATGACATCGGGAAATCGCCGGTTGGGAGCCGTAGAGTGAGAGTAGTCCCCGACCGCCAGACCGAAGTGTCCCTGCATATTCTCGCCAGGCGACGCGAGCGCATATTCGCCCCTGCCCAACAACTTGATCACCGCCAGGCTGAGATCAGGAAATCGCGCAGGATCGGCCTGGCGACGCCTGGTTAGAAACTCGTTGAGCGCCTGAGCGCTCGGTGCTGCCGGCAGGCGTTCGCCGACGCCGATGGCCAGCGCGACGATGCGGTCCCATCTCTTCGGAGTTCGCAACACCCGGCGCAGCGAAGGCAAGCCCCTGCTGGCGAGGTACCTTGCGGTCACACCGTTGGCGGCGATCATGAAGTCCTCAATCAGCTCCTTGGCTCTGTTGCGCTCGTCGGGCCGCAGATCCTTCAGCAGCCCGCCTTCGAATACCGGTCGGGCCTCGATGGTATCGAGATCCAATGCGCCGCGCGTATGCCGCACTCGCTTAAGTGTCTGGGCAACATTATCCTGGATCCGCAGCTGCTCGGCGAGGCCCGATACGGCCGCCAGCGGTGCCGGGGCCGGTCCGGTGCCCGCAAGCCACCCGGCCGCGCTGTTGTAGGCAAGCTTCGCATGATTCAGAACGACGGCGCGATATACATCTGACGCTGTCACTGCGCCGTCGGCGTTGACCGTCATATCGATAACGATCGCCAGACGCTCCTGGCCTTCGCCGAGCGACGTGAGGTTGGTCGACAGTTTCTCGGGCAGCATGGGAAAAATCTGCGCCACGGTGTAGACGGAAGTGGTGTTACTGCGGGCGTGATCGTCGATCGGCGAGCCGCGCTGCACGATAGCGTCGACATCGGCAATCGCGACCAATACCTTCACCGTCCCGGCGCTCAGGGGCTGCGCGACCGAGAGCTGATCGAGGTCCAGGGAATCATCATTATCGATCGAGGCCCACAGCAGGCTACGCAGATCTCGGATTGCTGCGTCGGCGTCCCGCGCGGCCCCGGTAATGGAATTCGTCTGCGTCAACGCCGTCGCGGAAAAATCCGGCAACAAATGTCGCTCGAGCATCGCCCGGCGGGCGATCTGCCTGAGCAGCTCCAGGCTTGATTTGTCCGAGGTATTCATGGGCCGATGATACTGCGGCTCGGCATTCTCCTCGGCCGATATTGCGTCCAGCCGCTGTGCCAGACCGGTCGCAGCGAGTCGTTCGGGTTCTCGCGGGATTGACCCCGGGCTTGCGGCTACTGGGCCGCCAAGAAGGATAACACTGCCGCGAGGCAGAATGGTGGCACCAGCGTACTGTGATAGGCGTTCGCGACCGCACTCGCTCCACCATCGCGGGCTGCCTGCACGACTGCCAAGGCGGCCACCGCCTGTCTCGCCACTTCGACTTTCTCTGCAGGGCCGCATACGGATCAGTAGGCGTTTCCGGGGAGTCGAGATCGAGCACGCTATAGGCACTCGATGAGTGTGCGTGCGTTGTCAGGTAATCCTGCATCGGTTGCGTGTTGATCCAGAAAACGGTCGGATCCTGATCGCCGCCGCACAGCAGAGTCGGCGCCGTCGGGGTCCAGATGCGCAGGTCATTCTGCGTGAGCGCCTTGCGCAGAGCCAGACCCGGGCTCACGGCCGCCACATTGCTTGTCACCGTGGGGAAGCCGCCATCCGGATTGGCCTGCGCATCCTGCAGGTAGCTCAGGTGAAAGCTATTCTGGATCAGATTGCCGAAGCCAAAGCCCATCGCGAAAATTGGCGCCAGGTCGACCGGCGTCGTGGCTGGCGTGATATCGGCATATGCAGGATCGGGAGGTGTCGCGCTGAACAGCGCATATTCTGGCAGCTTGCCTTGCGCGAATCACTGGCTTCTCCGGGTCGCACTCGGCGGCAAGGAATTTATGCCGGTCGAATATGCGGCCGTAAAGATATCGCTCGCGTTGGCGTAGATGTTGCCGTATGAATGCTGATACCCCGTCACTAGCAGGGTCGCGACTACCGGCGCATCCGAGCTGACCTCACCATAAAACTCGGCCTCGACGAACGCCGCCAACGTATAAGGGCCCGACATGGGCGCCGATGCGGTGACCGTCATGCCCGCGGCCGGCGTGGCCCGATGCGTCGGCATCGCCACGAAGCCGCCTTGCGAATATCCGGTAATGAATAGCTGACCGCTGTCAGTCGTCAGCGGTGCATCCAGGGTCGGCAATGCGGAGCGCGCTGCGGTGAGCGCATCGATCATATCCTTGGACTGCTGATCGGCGAGCAGGAACGGATGGTATGCAAGCGTCGAGGTGTCGTAGCCGGCGTAATTGGGAGCGACCACAATGTCGCTGCGCGCAGCAAAGAGCGCCGCCGGCAGCAGCCCTTCGGCGTTCTGCGGATTGTTCAAATCCGCGATGCTGAATGGGCGATCGGTGGTCGTACCATGCGCATACAGGACTATCGGGTGCGGCCCGCTGCAGCGCGAATCCGCGCCGGTTGGCACCATCAGTGCGCTGGACGCGGTGGTGGCTTCGTTGGCGCCGCCGACGCTGTTGTACTCGATATGGTAGACCGCGATGTCGCGGATCGGCGCGCCGCTGAAGGTCAGCGTCTGCTGGTTGGCGGCTGCACTGAGTTCCACCAGCAGCGTTGCAGCAGGCACGGTGGTAAGTAGTTGCGGCGGATTCTGCAGCAGCGTGCCGCGCGCCGTACTCGGCGTACCAGGACCGGAGTTGACGCCGGCATTGGTGCCGCTATCGCTACAGGCGGCCAGCACCAATGCGGTCAGGCCGGCCAATAGCGGACGATGATTGCGGCGGACCTCACTGCCGCGCCGGGTCGTGGACCGCCGCTCGGCTCCGGTAAGATTCTTCAAGCGTACCCTTGGCCTGGGTTGTCTGAAGCTCGCGAGAGCTACAGTGCGACCCACTGCCGCCGGGACAACGGCAGGAAGGATACATTTGCTGTAGGCCTTCCTCCGACTCGGCAGTCGGCCCGCCGTGCGTAGCTTCCGCCACGCTTGAACCGAGGGCTGCGCATGCGGCACTTACCCTACGGAGGTCTCCGGAAGCGGGCCAGGAGCAAGGGCGAGCCGATGAGAAGCGCATCATGGCTATTGCTGCCGCTGACTCTGCTGCGGACGCAGGCGGCGGATATCTATCGCCTGGATCCTGTCAATACCCGGATTTCCTTCGACATTCAGTATTTCGGCATGCTATGGGTCAGCGCTCGTTTTCCGGACTTCGGCGGCGACTTCGTGCTCGATCGCCAGGGCGCGGCGAGCCGGGTGGACGTCAGCGTACAAACGGCTTCAGTGGACTGCAGCGACTCGGGCTGGAATGCCCGCCTGCGCTCTCCCGATTGGCTCGACGTGCAGCGCTACCCGCAGATGAGCTTTCACTCGAATCACGTCGAATTTGACGGCGACCGTCGAGCCCTGGCGAGCGGGGATTTAACCCTGCACGGCGTCACCCAGTTGGTCGGCCTGGAGATCAGCCAGTTGAGCTGCTCGGGTGCCACCGGGTCGAGCGACACCTGCAGCTTCGTCGCCCACGCGCGAGCGATGGTGCGACAAATCCACGGCCCAAGTTACCGACAAGCGGCTTCAGGCCGCTTCCGTCGCACATACAAACAGCTGCGCAGGCGGTAGATTGCGCCGCTCGAAGCTGCGACGGACATCGCCAAAGGTTCGCTGCAGGACCGGCAGGACCCGGCTCGTAAACTGGTATACCAGGAACGCGCCACCCGGCTCGAGAGCGGCGCGACTCTTGGCGACGATGTCGGCCCGCACGCGCTCCGGCATGCTACCGAGCGGAATGCCGGAAATGATGTAGCTGGCCAGCGGCAATCCGAGCCGCCGCAGCACGGTCTGGACCTCGGCGGCCGAGCCGTGCACAACGTGCAGGCGGGGATCCGGCAACGACGTCGGCAGGAACCGTACGAAGGCGCGATTCGTCTCGATGGCGACCAAATGTGCATCGCTATGCATGCGGCGCAGAATCTCGCCGGTGATGGTGCCGACGCCGGGCCCATACTCCACGATTACTCGGGCTCGCTCCCAGTCTATTGGCTCGAGCACCTGATTCACCAGGAAGCGTGAGCTGGGAATGATCGAGCCGAGCATGTACGGGTGGCGAAGAAAGTTACCGGCGAACAGCAGCATCTCCGTAGTCCGGGATCGGTTCTTTTCATTTGACATGGCAAGCCTCACACGTCGAAAGATTCGTACAATCAAGTACTCCCGCCCCGTGGACGGTCCGGTCGGAGCAACGCAAAGGGTGGCCTCCCCGGCGGCGAGTGGCCGCCCCCGCAGGCTCGCGCTGCCCAATCGCAACCGTGTACAACCCGGGCTACGAAGAATCTTAAGGGATTCAAGGGCTCATTGCTACGAGCACGATCGCCGCCGACGCTCGTGCGCGCGCCGCGTTCGGAATTAAAGATGACGCGGCTGATTAGCGGCTTCACCACGCGCAGCCACCGAGGCAGCAGATTGGTCGCGACCACTCCCGGATGGAGGCAATTGGCACATACGCGCGTGCCGGACAGGCGACGCGCCAACGCGAATGTATGCAATACGTTTGCGAGCTTCGATTGGGCGTAGGCAGCCACGCCGCTGTAGCGCGCGCGCGGATCGGTAATCCGGCGGAAGTCGATCCGGCCGCGGTAGTGGGCCCTGGATGCGACGTTGATGACGCGCGCGGTTTCGTTCAGACGGTCCGACAACAAGGCAGTGAGCAGGAATGGACCCAGGTGATTGGTGGCAAAGGTGAGTTCGAATCCATCCTCCGACATCCGGTGCCTGCTACTGACCATTCCCGCATTGTTGATGAGCAGACCGATCGGGCCGAACGTTCGGCGCACGACGTCGGCACTGTTGCGCACCGAGACGAGCGACGCCAGATCGCAATGAACGACATGAACGGTCGCTCCAGGTACCTGTTCCGTGATCTCGTCGCGCACTACATTCCCGGCCTGAACGTCACGGCACAGCATGACGACGGTGCGTCCGGCAATTGCGAGCCCACGGCTGGTCACGCGGCCGATTCCGTGAGTGGTGCCCGTGATGACGGCAACTTCATTCACGCGTCAGCCTTCGAGCTCGAGCAGAGGCTCCCCCATGCGGATGATGCTTCCCTGCCGCAGGCGGTCGCACAGCGCGAAGCCCTCCGGTGCGAAGGCGATGATGGTTGAGCCGTGCTGGAACCAGCCCATTTCGTCCCCCTTATGCAGCGACGCATCGCAGGGTAGCGTATTTGGGCCGCGATATCGCAAATGCAGCAGCACGTCCAGAAAATGCAGCCGGACGCTTGCCACCAGGATTGCCGCAACCGCCACGAGCGTAATCAGCTGGCCCGAAGGAACCAGCCTGCAGCGAATGATGGCGCGCTCGTTTTTACAAAACAATTTCTCGATCCGCTTGAGCGCGATCGGATTCACGTTCCAAGTGTCCCCGGAAATGTACGTGACCTGCTCCACACGACAGTCATACGGGGCGTGGAAGCGGTGATACATGCCGGAGGCGAGGCGCAACGTGACATAGGATCCGTTCAGGTAGCTGCGAACCAGTTCGTCGTCGCCCAACAGATCCATCAGCGTGTAAGGAAACCCCTTGGCCTGCAGCACGGATCCGGCGGCAACCCGACCCATTGCGCCGATAATTGCATCACAGGGGCTCACGAGAACGGCAGGGTCCGGATCAACGCGTCGGGCCCCATCTTTGAGCTCGCGCGTGAAGCACTCGTGGAGACTCTTGAAGTGGGTGGCCCGCGCTTCGCTCAGATCGAGCTCCGAGAACAAGCGCCAGATGGCAATACAGAAATCGCGTACCAGCGGCTGCTCGAGTCGGCTCAGCCAGCCGGTGAAGAGCGTCAACCAGCGGCGTGGGAGGCGATTGGTCAGCAGGAAATTCAGGTCTTCCTGTTGCGTGAGCTTGGCGATAACCGATCGTGGCGTCATCGAACTGTCACTGAACCGCAATACTTTGCGAGCGGGGCCATCCGTACCCGACATGAATGGCCGGCACGCGCGTGTTGCCGTTTCTCAAGACCGGTGCCGGTCAGTTTCGGGTGCGTCCTTACCGGGCCCCATAGGCGAGCACAATCATGCTGTGGTACGTTGCCGGCGCGTTGATATTGGCGATCTTGCTGCGCAAAGCGCAGCTGAGACTGGCATTGTCGCGAGCCAAGCACCGCTCCATCGCCGGGCATTCCCGCATCGCGCGGCGCATCGCCGCGCTGATCCCGTACTACGAGTACGACGACGCGGGATTCTTCAGCGCCGATGACGCGCCACCGGAGGTCGCGGCGAAGCGGCACGCCGGATTCATGCAACTCGCGGCCCTGTACGCGGAGCGCTACCGCAAGAGTGTGGCGTTGACCGACCAGGTCCAGGAAACACTCTCCGACGTGCAGTTTACAGCTCGCTATCGCGTGCCGTTCCAATTCAGCCGGATGGTCCGCGAACACCTGCAAGCCAGCGCCTTCCTGCGATCGTCGTCGGGCACCACGGTGACCGATATCGACGGTAATTGCTTTTTCGACTTGACCGGCTCCTACGGCGTGAATCTGTTCGGATATGACTTCTATAAGGACTGCATCGAGCGCGGCAGCGAGCGGGTTCGCGACCTCGGCCCGGTGCTCGGCTCGTACCATCCAGTCATGGTCTACAACGTGGAGCGATTGCGCGAGATTTCCGGACTCGACGAAGTGTCGCTGCACATGTCCGGCACCGAGGCGGTGATGCAGGCCGTGCGCCTCGCGCGCTACCATACCCGGCGCAAGTACCTCGTACGCTTTTGCGGCGCTTACCATGGATGGTGGGGCGACGTTCAACCAGGAATCGGCAACCCGATCGCAGCGCGCGAGACCTATACTTTGAAAGACATGGATGAAGCTTCGCTGCATGTATTGCGCACGCGCCGGGACATTGCCTGCGTGCTGGTTAATCCCCTGCAGGCGCTGCATCCGAATGCCAGCGCGCCGGGCGATTCCGGGTTGATAGACAGCGGACGTAGCGCGCACTTCGATCGTTCGGCCTACGCCGCATGGCTCGCGAAGCTGCGTGCGGTGTGCTCGGAGAGGAATATCGTTCTGATCTTCGATGAGGTCTTCGTGGGTTTCCGGCTTGCCCCGGGAGGAGCCCAGGAGTATTTCGGCGTTCGCGCCGACATGGTGACCTACGGCAAGACGCTTGGCGGCGGCTTGCCGGTCGGAGCGGTTTGCGGCCGCGCCGACCTGATGAAGCGATACCGCGAGGATCGACCAGCGGACATCTGCTTTGCGCGCGGCACGTTCAATTCGCATCCGTACGTCATGGGCGCCATGTATGAGTTCCTGCAGCGCCTTGAGAGCGAGCCCGTGCGCGCCATCTACCGGGGTCTCGACGAGATATGGGATCGGCGCGCTCGTCAGCTCAATGAGCGCTTGCGTGCGGCACAAGTACCTGTTCAAGTATCACATCTCTCGTCCATCTGGACCATCAACTACCTGCGGCCCTCACGCTACAACTGGATGTTCCAGTACTACCTGCGCGCAGCAGGCCTGGCCCTGAGCTGGGTGGGCACGGGTCGCCTCATCTTCAGCCTCAACTACACGGATGCCGACTTCGCCGCGGTAATTGACCGGATGCTGTCGGCGGCCGCGGCAATGTTGCACGATGGCTGGTGGTGGGAGGGCGAGACACTCACCAACAAGGCTATCAAGCGGCGCGTCCTGCGCGAACTGCTTCAGGCCCGCTGGCTTACCTCCTCCATCGGGTCGATCAACTCGCCGCGCAGCAGGTACAGCGGGGCCCGGTAGTAAAGCTTGATGTCGTGAAACGGGTCGGTGATGATCTTGGTGAGCCAGACGAGACCGGTCTGCACGTCCTGTTGAAAGAACAGCTGAACCGTGCGAAACAGCAGTGCGCCAAAACCCAGAGTCAGCCAGACCTGAGCGACGTGACGCAGGAATTGCGCGCCGCCCACGGGTCGCGAAAAGATTCCAAGCAGCGTCGGGTCGAGCCACAGGAGCAGCGGTGACAGCGCCCACAGGGAAAGGAGAATGATCTTTCTCTTGAGGTTATAGCCGACCTTGATGTCTTCCTTGTGTTCGTGTGTTGCCTGATTGACTGCGTCGTAGCCCTTCGGCTCGAAGAAGAAGTGACCCACCTGCCGACTCACCATCGCCCCGAGCCATCCGATCAGCGCCGAGGCGACCGGATTGGTAAAGATCGTGAAATACGCGATCAGAAAGCTCAGCGCACTCACGAGATGCAGCGACTGGTTTATGCGGCTGTGGTGATAGTAGCGATGATCGTCCCACCGTTGCGTTTTCAGCGCTTCAAGGAAGCTTTGCATTCGGACTCCTTTGAGTTGACAGCCCTCAAGCATGGGCATGAAGCAAATATAGGAAAATGATTACCGGAACATGACGGTCGCCGCCGAACCGCAGGGACTGTGACCCAATATGCCCCCACAAGCGGCGAGTAGCCCTGGGTGATGAATCCGGACTGCTCGCAGAGCATCGCCGCCAAGGCAACGTCTGCGCAACAAAATCTTTGCATTTCATTCATGCCACCGTCACATGATGCGGTAATGATTCGTCGCGCGAACCAAACGCCGGAGGACCATTGGGGTACCGAACACGGCCTTCGTCTGAAGGCGCGAATCGAAGCACAGAACGCATCGCATGAGGATCATGATCGTGAGCGATGCGTGGTTTCCCCAAACCAACGGCGTCGTCAACACATTGGCTCAGACTGCAGCCTGGCTCGGTCGATTTGGGCACGAGGTTCGGCTCGCGACGCCGCGCGATTTCCGCACCCTCCCCTGCCCGACCTACCCGGAAATCCGCGTGGCTGTCCTGCCGCAGCGCAAGCTCGCGAGGAGCATTGCGGAATTCCGGCCGCAAGCGCTGCACATTGCGACGGAGGGTCCGCTCGGATTTTCCGCGCGACGGTACTGCATCAGCCGCGGGCTGCGCTTTACGACCTCCTATCACACGCAGTTTCCGCAATATCTGCGATCACGGCTGCCGATTCCGCTCGCGGTCTCCTATGCGGTGTTGCGCTGGTTTCACGGAGCCGCGCAGAGCTGCATGATCAGCACCCGGGGAGTGCAGACCGAACTCGCCGCCCGCGGCTTCAAGAACCTCGTGCGCTGGCGGCGCGGCGTCGATACACAATTGTTCCGGCCTGGGAGCAAAGATTTCCTAAACCTGCCGCGGCCGGTCGCGGCCTACGTGGGGCGCGTGGCGGTCGAGAAGAATGTCGCCGCATTCCTGCGCATGCCATGGAGCGGCACCAAGATAGTGATCGGCGATGGGCCTGACCGCCAGCGATTGCAGGCGCAATACCCCGAGGCCGTCTATGCGGGCTTTCGCTTCGGCGAGGATCTGGCGGCCCACGTTGCCGCCGCCGATGTGCTCGTGTTCCCGAGCCTCACCGATACTTTCGGGCTGGTCAATCTCGAAGCCATGGCGTGCGGAGTCCCGGTGGCGGCGTTTCCGGTCACCGGCCCGATAGACGTCGTGCAGGACGGAGTCACGGGGGCTCTCGATACGAATCTGGCGAGGGCTGCCGAGAGGGCACTGCAAATCGACCCGCGCGCGTGCCGCGCACGCGCCTTGCAGTCGAGCTGGGACGCCTGCACGCGCCAATTCGAAAGCAACCTCGTGGCATGCCGTCCGAGTCCGGTCGCGCGGCCCAAGCCGTCGCATCCGGTCGCCGGGCGCGTGACCACGTGAAGGCTTGCCGCCGACATTAGCTTTCGGGCACACCACGGCGCAAGCGCGGCCGGGTGGACTGGATGGTTACGGCCTCCATAACGCGGCCCGGGCGGTATCAGAAACAGTTCCGCGTTTCGAAATCTGATCGCTCAAGCTGGAGCGGGTCGGGACCGGCGCGTGCGTTCGCGCGCCATTGATCACGGGGCGACCGTCCACGAACGACCGCAGCTAGCGGTCGACCGAACCGAATTCCCGTCACACTTGGAGGAAGGAGCGCGCGTTGGGGACCGTGGAATCGATCTTCAAGCGGTTGCGAACGATGCCTGGATCCAGAAGGAGCCCCGCT
>JBEKRP010000028.1:0-35969 GCA_049518595.1 Steroidobacteraceae bacterium | reverse complement strand
TCTATCGCGTCATCGGGCTCGACCGGGAAGTGCTCGGTCTCAAACCGCCGCGTGCACGCATCGTGCTGTTCGACGATGTGCTGACCACCGGCAAGCACTACAAGTGCTGCGAGCGCCGGCTGCGCGAAGCCCTAGCGGATATTCCGATCAGCGGCCTGTTCGTGGCCAGAAGGGTGTTGCCGCGGCGCTGGCGGTGCCCGCCGCCGCCACTTCTTGCCGGCGGCGCTCGTGCGCTTGCTGCGCCGTGACGGCCGATCAGCAAGGCTAGCGCCGCGGTGCTGATGCCGGCGGAGCCGGTGAATACAACAGCGTCGACGTAGTCGCCCTGCAGCGTGCGCCGATAGGCCGCCAGGAATGCCGCACAGGCCGCGCCGAGTTGATGCCCGGCGAGGATCCATCCGAACACCATCGCGGCGGCCGTCTCACGGAAGGCCTCGGTGGTGAGACGCAAAGTCCGCAGGACCGTGGCGATCCAATCCAGGCCGTAGAATACCGCGAACATCGACAGGCTGGTGAGGGAGAAGTTGGAGTAGGGCAGGTATACCAGCGCGGTACCGCGCAGGCTGTAGTATATGACCAGCAGCTTGCGTGGATCGAAGCGATCGGTCAGCCAGCCGGAGGCGGTGCTACCGATCAGATCGAACACGCCCATCATCGCCAATAGTCCCGCGGCGCGAACCTCGGCAATGCCATGATCGGCGCAGAGCGCGATCAGATGTGCGCGGACCAGGCCATTGGTGGTGAATCCGCAGATGAAAAAAGTCGCGAACAGGTACCAGAAGTCCCGGCGGTGGATCGGCTTGGCCAGGGCCCCGAGGGCGGCGCTCAGCGGGTGAGGCGTACTGGAGCGGCCGGCGATGCCGCAGATTCCAGCGGGTGGGATTCCCGCTCGGGTAACCGCCGGCCACGGGCCCGGTATCGAGCCTTGCAGGCACCTGGGTAACTGGGTGCTTGATGCGTAGGCGCGAAAGCAGGCGAGGCGCAACGGGTGACAGGGCAAGCTGGCCTTGAAGAGGGATTGTGAAGCTACTTGCCATCGATCACAATTTGTATCTGGGGGACCTTTCATTTCCCGCAAAGTAGCCGTAGGGCCCCGGGAATGCCTCGACGTTCGATTGCGTGTGCCCGCCGGATGCGGTTCGGTTGTATTGTTCGCTGAAATTGACGGGGTAACCAACAAGCTGCGACATGGATAAGAAACAGCAAGCGGTTGACCCGCCGCAAGGACCAGTCCTAGCCGTGCTCACCAGCAGGGTACTGCAGATGTACGGCAGGTTCCTTGATGCCATCGTCACGGTCCTGATCTTTGTCATGCTGCTGACCCTGCTCGGCGCAGTGGCAGGGCTGGTGCTCGACTTTACTGCCGCGCTGGATGCCTTTCGAGGTGCGGTGCACACCCATACCCTCGCACACGGCGTCGTCGATGGGTTCGACCGGGAGCTGGTCATCGATGTGCTCTCCGTGTTCGTGCTCATCGAATTGTTTCGCACTTTCACGGACTACCTGGAATTCCATCGTGTCCGCTTGCGGGTTCTGACGGAAGTGGGCATCGCTTTCATTCTGCGGGAGATCTTTATTGGCCTCTACGACCACAGCATGAACTGGCCCGAAATCCTGGCGCTCGCCGCCTTACTGGCGGTGCTCGTGGCGGCGCGGATTGCCGCTGTTCGATTTCAGCCTCGGCCCAACAGCCAGGATTGAGACCGACCGATGCCTGCGAGCCTGGATCTCGCCGCATGGGCGTGCGCGTACCCTTGGTGGAGCGCCGGGAGACCGGCAAGGAGTAAGGGACCGTAGAACTCCTCGATCACGGCGTCTTCGAGGATCGTGATGCGGGCCTTGTATCGAGTGGCCATGGCGGGGTCTATTTGGCGAATCGGTTCCGGCTCCTGCTGCGGGATCGCGAGCAGCGCTCGTGCTCGTGCGGCATCAGCAGTTCACGACGCGGCATGGGCTTCCCGTCAGGCTCTTGGGCGCATAGTATGGTCGATAAACTAAAGATTACTGCCAGGCCAGATCAGCTTCAGGCTCACGTTGGAGAACCCGGGCTTTTGACATAGCAATGGGGAGAGGTTTTTGGCCATAGCCCGAAAGAGCCCCGCTACGATACCGTTCAAGGTCGGGCTCTATGCTCGTGTCGCGACCCACGACCAGCAGACCCTGCCGATGCAGCCCTCGGTGATGCGCGCCTTTGGCAAGCGCCGTCCTGACAAGTCCCTCTCTTGAGGCGATTCAACGATGTTCAAACATCCCTGCGCAACGGTTGTTGTCGGCTCGCTCGCACTCTGCGCACTGTTGCAATTCGCCCCGGCGATTGCCGCGACGGATGAGGGCGCCGAACAGGACCACGTCGCCGTTCTCGAGCTCGGTGCGACGGGCGAGCGGGAAATATCCGAACGGACCTCGCACCTCGGTCCCGCTGTCGGAATCGAAATTGAACCGATCGAGAATTGGCTGGAGATCGAACTCGGCACTTCGACATACAGAAGCCAGGGTGCCACGCACTGGGACCTTGAACTCCCGTTCAAGAAACCCTTTCGACTTTCCAGCACGATAGAAGTGCTGCCCGGTCTGGGGCCCACTTGGGCCCATACCACACAGCCCGGCGAGCGGCCGAGCACTTGGGGCGGGGAGGCGGTCATTGACTTGTACTTTTGGCGCACCAAGCGTCTAGGCTGGTATTTGGGGCCGAGCTACGGCATCACGTTTGGCAATGGCAACAAGAAATCGGTGGCCCTGACCGGTGGGCTCTTTTTCGCCGTTCCCTAGTTCAGGCCAAGGCTCAGGCCAGCCCTGCCAGCACCGCTGCGCCGGCTTCCTGAGTGCTCGCCGGGCGTTGATTTGCTGCGGCGATATCGGCGGTGCGCACGCCGTCGCCGATGGCTCGGTACACCGCGAGTTCAACGGTCCGTGCCTCTTCCTCGAGCTTTAAGGAATGACGCAGCAGCAGCGCTACGCTGAGGATCGCGCCATAGGGATTGGCAATGCCCTGCCCCGCGATATCAGGGGCTGATCCGTGGATCGGTTCATACAGGCCGCGCGTGCCGGCCCCGAGCGAGGCCGACGGCAACAGGCCCAATGAACCGCAGAGCATCGAGGCCTCATCCGTGAGGATGTCGCCGAACATGTTTTCCGTGACCGCGACGTCGATATCGCGCGGCCGGCGGATCAGGTGCATCGCGGCGGAATCTACCAGCATATGCTCGAGCTGGACGTCCGGGAATTCGTCGTGTATCACCCGCTCGCAGACTTCGCGCCACAGACGCGAAGTCTCCAGCACATTGGACTTGTCGATCGACAGCAGCCGCCGGCGTCGCGTGCGCGCAATCTGCGCCGCCACCCGCACGATGCGCTCGATCTCCGGTGCCGTATAGGTGCACAAGTCCGTGGCCTGGTGCGCATCGCGGGTCTTGGCGCCGAAGTAGATGCCGCCGGTCAGTTCGCGCACGAAGATCAGATCGACGCCGTCGATGATTTCCGGTTTGAGGGACGAGGCATTGCGCAGCGCCGGATGCACGCTGACCGGGCGCAGATTCGCGTAGACGCCGAGTTCCCGACGCAGGCGCAGCAGGCCGGTCTCGGGCCGGACCTTGGCCTGGGGCGAAGACCACTTCGGGCCGCCGATGGCGCCGAGCAGTATCGCGTCGGACTGCCGGCAGGTCTCGAGCGTGGAGGCGGGCAGCGGCTCGCCCTGCAGCTCGATCGCGACACCGCCGAAAGGCGCTGCCGACAGCGCAAACTCATGGCTGAAACGGCGGGCAATGGCCTCGAGCACCGGTACCGCCTCGGCGATGACTTCCGGGCCGATGCCGTCGCCCGCGAGCACCGCGATACGCGCCTTCACGGCCGCGTCCCTTGTTCGTAGGCCGAAATCTCGCGCTGCCTGGAAATCAGGAAGCCGAGCTCGTCCACGCCGTTGAGCAGGCAATAGCGCGCGAAGCCCTCAATGGGAAATTCGACCGCGTTGCCATTGGGTAGACGCAGGGTGGTGCTGTCGAGGTCGATCGCAACCTCGGCGCCTGGATGCTCGAGCAGCCATTGGCCGGTGAGCTCATCGACCTCGATCGGCAGCAGTCCGTTCTTGAGCGAGTTGCTGCGGAAGATGTCGGCGATCTCGGTGCTGATCACGGCGCGAAAGCCGTAGTCGAGCAGTGCCCACGGGGCGTGCTCGCGCGAGGAGCCGCAACCGAAATTGCGGCCCGCCACCAGGACCGCGCAGCCCACGGTTTCGGGTCGGTTCAAGGCAAACTCCGGCTTGATCGCGCCGTCGGCGCTATAGCGCCAGTCGGCGAACAGCTGCTGACCAAGCCCCGCTCGCGTGGTCGTGCGCAAAAAGCGCGCCGGGATGATCTGGTCGGTATCGATGTTGGTGTACGGCAATACCGCCGTGCGCGAACGAATCTGCCTTATCGGTTCCATGGTGCGCGGTCAACCGCTGAGGAAATCGCGTGGATCGGTGACCCGGCCACGCACGGCGCTGGCCGCAGCAGTCAGGGGACTGGCGAGCAGCGTGCGCGCGCCGGGGCCCTGACGGCCCTCGAAGTTTCGATTGCTGGTGCTGATCGAATAATCACCGCTGCCGACGGTGTCGCCGTTCATGCCGATGCACATGGAACAGCCCGATTCACGCCACTCGGCGCCGGCGTCGATGAAGATGCGGTCCAAGCCCTCGGCTTCGGCAGCTTTCTTGACCTGCTGCGAGCCGGGCACGACCAATGCGCGCACGCCGCGCGCAATCCGGTGACCGCGCAGCAGTTGCGCCGCGCTGCGCAGGTCCGACAATCGGCCGTTGGTGCAGCTGCCGATGAACACGACGTTGACCGGTTGGCCGCCGATCCGCGCGCCGGCATGCAGGCCCATGTAGGCCAGCGCCTTGTCGAATACTGGATCATTGCGCTTGTCGGGGATCGAGCCGGACACCGCCACCACCATGCCCGGGTTGGTGCCGTAGGTGATCATCGGCTCGAGCTTGCTGCCATCGAGCGTGATTTCGCGATCGAATTTGGCGTCCGCGTCGCTGGCCAGGGTACGCCAATGCGCCAGGGCACGCTCCCAGGCGGCACGCTGCGGCGCGCGTGGCCGTGTCTTGAGATAGCTATAGGTGGTCTCATCCGGCGCAATCATGCCGGCGCGTGCGCCGCCCTCGATCGACATGTTGCACACCGTCATGCGCTCTTCCATGCTGAGCGAGCGCATCACCGCGCCGCGGTACTCGAGCACATAACCGGTACCGCCGCCGATGCCGATCTCGCCGATGATCGACAGAATCAGATCCTTCGCGGTCACGCCGGGGGAGAGAGCGCCATGGACGGTGATAGCGAATGTGCGCGGCCGGCGCTGCAGCAGGCACTGGGTCGCCAGCACATGGCCGACTTCGGTGGTGCCGATGCCGAAGGCGAGGGCGCCGAATGCGCCATGGGTACTGGTATGGCTGTCGCCGCAGACGATGGTTTGGCCGGGCTGTGTGAACCCTAACTCCGGTCCGATGATGTGCACGATACCGCGCTGATCACTCTTGAGATCGAACAGTTCGACGCCGAACTCGGCGCAGTTCTTCCGCAGCTGCGCGATCTGCTCGGCTGCCGATTCGATCGCGATCGGCACGCCGCCGAAGATCTGATCGGTACGCGTCGGGCTGGAGTGATCGATTGTTGCCAGCGTGCGATCCGGCCGCCGCATCGTAAGGCCGCGCTCGCGCAGCACGGTGAAGGCCTGGGGCGAGGTGACTTCATGGATCAGGTGACGGTCGATGTAGAGCACCGCGGGCGTGTCGGCCGTCTCGGGCACGACCTCGTGCTGCTCCCAGACCTTCTGAAACATCGTCTTCATGTTGGCAATCCCGTGCGTGGCCGCGCCGGGCCGCAGCTCATCGACGCGACATCCATTCATCAACAGACCCAACGAGGCTGATAGGAACCATGGGTTTGCTTTTATTTATAAAAAGCAAACCCATGGTTCCTATCAGCTTCATTGAGACTAATGACGTATCGGTGCAGCTTTGGCTTAGCTCGCCGCGGCCACGCGTGGCTTCGCCTGCATGTCCACGTAGTCGAGCCAGCCCCACTTGTCCGCCGTCGTGCCCGTGAACAGGCCGAAGAAGGCCTGCTGCAGCCGTTCGGTGATCGGGCCGCGCTTGCCGGCGCCGATTGTGATGCGATCCACCGAGCGGATCGGGGTGACTTCGACCGCGGTACCGGTGAAGAACAGCTCGTCGGCCAGATACAGCAGTTCGCGCGGGATGGAGGTCTCGCGCACCTCCATGCCGAATTCGCGCGCGAGCTTCATGACGGTATCGCGCGTGATGCCGGCGAGCGTCGAATGTGCCAGTCCCGGCGTCAGCAACACACCGTCCCGCACCATGAACAGGTTCTCGCCGGCGCCCTCGCTGACCATGCCATCGGGCGACAGACCAATGCCTTCGGCAAAGCCCAGGCGCTTGGCTTCCTGGCTGATCAGCTGGCTCGAGAGGTAGTTGCCGCCCGCCTTGGCGAGCGCCGGCAGGGTGTTGGGCGCGACACGCTGCCACGAAGACACGCACACATCGACGCCGGCTTCCTCGCTCTCATGTCCGAGGTACTTGCCCCATTCCCAGGCGGCAATGGCCACGTCGACCGGCGGATCGATCTTCGGCGCCACGCCGATCTCGCCGTAGCCGCGAAAGGCCACCGGACGGATGTAGGCCCCGCCTGCCAGGCTGTTGACCGCGATCACCTGGCGGCAGGCATCGTTGACCTGGTCGGCCGAGAACGGCAGCTGTATACGGTAGATCTTCGCCGAATCGAACAGGCGCCGGGTGTGGTCGAGCAAACGAAATATGGCGACGCCCTTGGGCGTCTCATAGGCGCGTATGCCTTCAAATACCGAGGAGCCGTAGTGCAGCGCGTGGGCGAGCACATGTACCGTGGCCTTCTCCCAGGCCACGAGCTTGCCGTTGAACCAGATATAGGGTGTTGCGGGTATCGGCATGGTGATGGCTCCTAGATCGCGGTCTGCGCGAGCTGCGTGCTCTGTTCGCGCGGGCCGCCGGCGTGGCGTCCGGTCTTCTGCGACAGCTCGATGCGATTGATCACCTCGAGCAGCGCGCGGCCGGCGGCTTCGATGATGTTGGTGCTGATGCTCGAGCCGCGGTAGCTGCGGCCGTTGTTATCGACGTAGAGGATCGCCTCGCCCTGCGCATCCTCACCGATGGTCACGGCATGCACTTCGAACTTTCGTACCGTCACCGCCACACCGGTGGCCAGCACGATCGCCTTGTAAGTCGCATCGACCGGGCCGTCGCCCGTGGCCTGGCGTTCGAGCGCACGGCCATCGGCATGCTTGAGCCGCACGGTTGCCACCGCCGGTGCGCCGCTGTGGGCTTCGACGTCGAGGTGCTCGAGGCTCCAGGGACCCTGCGCTGCGCTGCCGGCGCGCAGCACGATCGCCTCGATGTCGCCGTCGAACAGTTCCTTCTTGCGATCCGCCAGCGCCTTGAACTCCTCGAACACGCGGTTGAGCTCCAGCTCATCGAGCTCGAAGCCGAGTTGTTTGACGCGCTCGCGGAAGGCGTGACGGCCGCTGTGCTTGCCGAGCACCAGATTGCTGCGCGGCAGACCGACGTCCTCCGGCCGCATGATTTCGTAGGTTGAGCGATGCTGCAGCATGCCGTGCTGATGGATCCCGGCCTCGTGCGCGAACGCATTCTCGCCGATAACGGCCTTGTTGCGCGGGATCGGCATGCCGGTGATGCTCGACACCAGGCGGCTGGTCGGATACAGCCGCGAGGTGTTGACGTTGGTCTTCAGATTGAAAAAAGCGGCGCGCGTCGCCAGCGCCATCACCACCTCTTCGAGTGAGCAGTTGCCGGCGCGCTCGCCGATGCCGTTGATCGTGCACTCGATCTGGCGCACACCGGCCACCACGGCCGTGAGGCTATTGGCGACCGCCATGCCCAGATCGTCGTGGCAGTGTACCGACAAGGTGACCTTGTCGATCCCGCGCACGTGCTGGCGCAGGTAACGGAACAGCTCGCCGAATTCATCCGGCACGGTGTAGCCCACGGTGTCCGGAATATTGATCGTTGTGGCGCCGGCCGCGATCACGGCTTCCACCACCTTCGCCAGGTAGTCGAGCTCGGTACGCGAGGCATCCTCGGGGGAGAACTCCACGTCATCGCAGTACTCGCGCGCGATCGATACGCCCTCGATCGCGAGCCGCAGGATCTCCTCCTGCGCCATGTGCAGCTTGTGCTGGCGATGGATCGCGCTGGTGGCGAGGAATACGTGCAGGCGATGGCGCGGGGCATCGGCCAGCGCGCGCGCCGCGAGCTCGATATCCTCGCGCGAGCAGCGCGCCAGGCCGGCGATCACCGGGCCCTGGACCTCGCGCGCCACCGCGTTTACCGCCTCCCAGTCGCCGCGTGAGGCGGCGGGAAATCCTGCCTCGATGACGTCCACGCCCAACTCCGCGAGCGCGCGCGCGACGCGCAGTTTCTCCGGCTGCGTCATGCTGCAGCCGGGCGCCTGCTCGCCGTCGCGCAAGGTCGTGTCGAAGATCAGGACCCGGTCAGCTGTGGGTGTCATGGCGCTCTCCGTAAATCCTTGAGTTCCAGTCCTGTACGTTCCAGGGCGGTCGATCAGCGCGTTTCCTTGAGCCACGGCATGCGCTCACGCAGCTTCGCGCCCACGCGCTCGATCGGCTGGCGCAGGTCCTGCTTGAGCAGGCGGCGATAGTTCTTGGCGCCGCTCTGGTGCTCGCTGATCCACTGGCGGGCGAACTTGCCGGTCTGGATCTCCTTGAGAATCTTGCGCATCTCCTTCCTGGTGCGATCGTTCACCACGCGCGGGCCGCGGGTCAGGTCGCCGTACTTGGCGGTATCGCTGATGTAGCGGTGCATCTTCGCCAGACCGCCCTCGTGCAGCAGATCCACGATCAGCTTGAGCTCATGCAGGCACTCGTAGTAGGCCACCTCGGGCTGATAGCCGGCTTCGACTAGGGTCTCAAAACCCGCCACCACCAGTTCGGTCGCCCCGCCGCACAGCACCGCTTGCTCGCCGAACAGGTCGGTCTCAGTCTCCTCGGCGAAGCTCGTCGCCAGCACGCCGCCACGGGTACCGCCGATGCCGTCGGCGTAGGCCAGCGCCTTGGCGTGCGCCTTGCCGGTCGCATCCTGCGCCACCGCGATCAGGCAGGGCACGCCGCGTCCCTGCTGGTATTGCCGGCGCACCAGGCTGCCCGGGCCCTTGGGCGCAATCAGCACCACATCCAGATCCTTGCGCGGCTTGATCTGCTTGAAATGCACGTTGAAGCCGTGGGCAAACAACAGCGTGGCGCCCGGCTTGAGCGACGGCTTGATGGCGCCGTAGAGCCCTGCCTGTGCCATGTCGGGCACCAGCATCGCCACCAGGTCGGCCCCCCGCACGGCCTCGACCGGCTCGGCTACCGCGAGCCCGTCGCGTTTGGCCTGCTTCCAGCCATGGCCGCCCTTGCGTACGCCGACGACCACATTGAAGCCGCTGTCCTTGAGATTCAGGGCATGGGCGCGGCCCTGGCTGCCATAGCCGAGCACGGCAATGCGCGCGCCTTTGAGCGCCTTCTTGTCGACTTCTTTTCTGGAATACAGCTGCATCATTCAAAGCTCCACGGTGGATAAACAAAAAACCCCGCATCGGCGGCCGGTGCGGGGTTTCGGTGTATGTTCGTTTCCTGGTGTTAGAAACGCCGACAGCACGCGCCCCGACCGCTCATTGCGAGCAGCAGATCTACCGACAATAGGATAATCCGGGACGCCGGCATGGTTCGTTGCAAAAATGCCTCGATTGACGCTAAGGATATCAGCACAACGATCAAGTGCTTGTCAATTTCGCTTAAGCTCTCGCTCCCATGCAGACCTTGTTGTTCAGCGACACCGCCGGCTCCAGCGCGCCGCTGTGGCTGGCCACCGACAGCAACTATGTTGCGCTGCTGCAGTCGCTGCCACCGGTCCAGGGCGCCTGGGCCCACGCGCAGGGCTATGCCGCGGAGCGGCACCGGTTGCTGCTGCTACCGGCCGTCGATGGCGGCATCGCGGGCGCGCTCTGGGGCCTCGGTGCCTTGGGCGGTCCGGATGAGCTCTCGCTGTGGGACGCCGCGCCGTTGCCCGAACGGCTGCCCGCGGGCAGCTACCGCGTCGCCACTGCGCTGGCGCCGCCGGCAGCCACGCAATTCGCTCTCGGATGGCTGCTTGGCAGCTACCGGCTAAGCCGTTACCGCGGAACAGCGCCGAAGCCGCCGGCAGCCAACGCGCTGATCGCACCGCCGGGCGCGGATGTCGCCTACGCCCAGGCCGCGGCGCAGGCCATGGGCTTTGCCCGCGATCTCATCAACGCTCCGGCGAATCAACTCGGACCCGAAGAACTCGCCGCCGCCGCTGTCGCGCTCGGCGAGCGCTACGCAGCTGAAAGCCTGGTGTACAGCGGCGACTCGCTGGCGCGGGCCTATCCGCTGATTGCCGCCGTCGGGGCCGGCAGCGCTCGCGCGCCGCGCTTTATCGACTGCCGCTGGCGCCGGCCCAATGCGCCGCGGGTGACGCTGGTCGGCAAGGGCGTGTGCTTTGACAGCGGCGGACTGGATCTGAAGCCCCCGGCATCGATGCTGCCGATGAAAAAAGACATGGGCGGCGCCGCCTGCGTGCTGGCCCTGGCGCAGCTGCTGCTCGAGCTCGCCGCCCCGATCGAACTGCGGGTATTAATACCCGCGGTCGAGAATAGTATCGGCGGCGCCGCTTATCGGCCGGGCGACGTGTGGCGCTCGCGCAAAGGCCTCACGGTCGAGATTGGTAACACCGACGCGGAAGGCCGGCTGGTGCTGGCGGACGCGCTGGCGGATGCCGACGATGAAAAGCCGGATCTGCTGATCGACCTGGCGACCTTGACCGGCGCCGCGCGCACCGCGCTCGGGCCGGATCTGCCCGCGGTGTTCAGCCCCGATGACGCGCTGGCGATGCAACTCGCCGAGCTTGGCCGCGCGCACTCGGACCCGGTATGGCCGCTGCCGCTGTGGCAGGGATACGACGATGAGCTCAGCAGCCGGATAGCGGACCTTAATAATGTGTCGGCATCGCCGTTTGCCGGCGCCGTCATCGCGGCGCTGTTCCTCAAGCGCTTTGTGACCGCCACGCCGAACTGGCTGCACCTGGATCTGTACGCCTGGAATCCCAAGGATCGCCCTGGACGGCCGCTGGGCGCCGAGGCCCAGTGCGTGCGTGCGCTCTACCAGCTGATCCGCCGCCGCTGCGGCTAGCGGCGGCTTCGGCTAGGCGCTTGCACGGGCGCCGTTTTGCATCTGCGCTTTGCTGGAACACGTATTATTCGATGGAGGGAATTGATGATCACCCATAACAAAAACCGCGCACCGCGGAAGTCGCCGCGCAAGCCCGCGCCTGATCCGCGAGCCTACTCGCGCCAGGTGGTGGATGGCGTCAAGCAGACGCCCTCGCGCGCAATGCTGCGCGCGGTCGGGTTCAAGGATGAGGATTTCGCCAAGCCTCAGATAGGCATCGCCTCGACCTGGGCCGACGTCACGCCCTGCAACATGCATATCGCCGGGCTGGCGCGCGAGGCGGCGGCGGGTGCCGATGCCGCCGGCGGCAAGAGCGTCCTGTTTAACACCATTACCGTCTCGGACGGGATTTCGATGGGATCGCCGGGCATGCGCTATTCGATGGTGTCGCGCGAGGTCATAGCCGATTCGATCGAGACCGTGGCCGGCGCCGAGGGCTTCGACGGTCTGGTCGCGATCGGCGGCTGCGATAAGAACATGCCCGGCTGCGCGATGGCGATCGCCCGGCTCAATCGGCCGGCGGTGTTCGTCTACGGCGGCACCATTCTTCCGGGCGCCGGGCGCCGCGATATCGTCTCAGTGTTCGAAGCGGTCGGCGGACACGCTGCCGGCAGGATTAGCGATGCGCAGCTGCTGGAGGTTGAGCGTACGGCCATTCCGGGGCCGGGCAGCTGCGGTGGCATGTACACCGCAAACACCATGGCCTCGGCGATCGAGGCTCTGGGCTTGAGTCTGCCGGGCAGCTCGGCCCAGGATGCGGTCGGTCAGCCCAAGCACGAAGACTGCCGTCGCGCCGGGGCTGCCGTGGTACAGCTGCTACAAAAGGGTATTCGGCCCAGCGATATTCTTACGCGTCACGCCTTTGAGAATGCGATCACGACCGTGATCGCGCTTGGCGGCTCGACCAATGCTGTGTTGCATCTGCTGGCGATTGCCCAGGCGGCGCGCGTGCGGCTGCGGCTCGATGACTTTACCCGTATCGGCCGGCACGTGCCGGTGCTCGCCGATCTGCGACCCAGCGGGCGCTACCTGATGTCCGAACTGGTCGCGATCGGCGGCATCCAACCATTGATGAAGCGCCTGCTCGACGCGGGCTTGCTGCACGGAGAATGTCTGACGGTGACCGGCGACACCCTGGCCCAGAACCTGCATGCAGTGGCCGACTACCCGCGGGCGCAGGACATCGTGCGAGACATTTCAAATCCGATTAAGAAGGACAGCCATCTCATTGTTCTCTATGGAAACGTTGCACCCGAGGGGGCCGTCGCCAAGATCACCGGCAAAGAGGGCCTGCACTTCAGCGGACGCGCACGCATCTACGACGGCGAAGAGGCGGCGACCGCCGCCATTCTGGGTGACAAAGTGGGCGCCGGCGATGTGATCGTGATTCGTTACGAAGGGCCCAAAGGCGGGCCGGGAATGCGCGAAATGCTCAGTCCGACCAGTGCTCTGACCGGACGCGGACTTGGGAACAAAGTGGCGCTGATCACCGATGGACGTTTTTCGGGTGGCAGCCATGGCTTCGTCGTCGGGCATGTCTCCCCCGAGGCGGCCATCGGCGGACCGATGGCGTTGCTTCGCAATGGGGATCGCATCACTATCGATGCACAGCGTCGGCGCATCGAGGTCGACCTTTCGGCCGCTGAGCTCAAGCGGCGTCGCGCCGCCTGGAAGCCGCGGCGCCCCTATGCGGCCCATGGAGTACTGGCTAAATATGCCCGTGTCGTCAGCAGCGCGTCACAGGGTGCGGTGACGGATCTGGTCGATGCGAAATCCGGATTCAATTAGTGCTGCGGCTTTGAACAACTCAACGGCCGCCCTAAAGGTTGTAACGGGTGTCACGAGCAGTTAAAGTTCTTGCGCTTGTGTCGATCCGCACACGCGTTCGGAAGTCACGGGGCAGCGCGACCCCAAGCGCTCCCGGATGAGTGCATCTGTGCGATCGGGCAGATTGATCGACCGGGTAACGCAAGGGCAGGGCAGCGCCGCTGCAGAGCATTCCGCTAATAGGGGCTCGATGGCAGTGGTCGCATTGCATATTTTGGTCCGGGGTAGCGCCGCGGCAGTATGACAATAGCTACGGTTCACACAGCCTTCAGGCGGGCGGCCCAGCCTTCGTCGGAGACTCATCGACGATTACACGCCATGCCACGATGAGTTATTACCCACAGGATTCCGGCTACCTATCGCGGCGTTTGGTCGCCTTGCTGGCGATCATCGCGGTACACGCCCTGGTGATCTGGGCGTTTATCAGCGGCTTCGCCAGCCAAGGGACCCGCTACGTGCAGACGATTCTTGAGACCAACATCATTCAGACCGAGAAGCCCAAGGAGCTGCCGCCGCCGCCGCCGCCCGTAGATCTCAAGCAGCGGCCGCCGGTGCAGGTGATAGCACCCGAGATCAATATCACTATACCGGTGGAGGCCCCGCCGCCGCCGATTACGAATATAACGACGCAGCCGGCACCGCCGCCGCCGCCACCACGGGCGATCGTGCCCGGGACCCCGGTCAAGCCCACCTTCGTACCCGACGTACAGGACTACTATCCTGAAGTCTCCCGCCGTAACGGCGAAGAGGGTCGGGCGATCGTCAAGGTCTGTGTCGGCGTCGCCGGCAAGATCGACTCGGTTGAGATCGCCACCACTACCGGTCATCCGCTGTTGGACGAGGCCGCGCTCAAAGTCGCCAAGGCCTTTCGCTTTAAGCCCGCGACATCGGAAGGCAGACCCGTTGCCAGTTGCCCCACGCTGCCGGTGAAGTTTGAACTTCACGCCGCGGGTTAGCGGGCAGTCGGATCTGTCACCCGGATTGGTCATTGGTTCGATAGGCATCGCTTTTGGTCCGCCGGGCTCGCGCCGGGCGGGAAGGATCTAAAACGAGGAAAATTATGGATACCGCCACCGCAGCAGCCGCAGCAACAAGTTCCGCCACCCCCTATGGTCTGATCCCGCTATGGGTGAACGGCAACATCGTCAGCCGTGCGACCCTTTCGGTCCTGGTGATCATGTCGTTGGGATCGTGGTTCATCATGTTTACCAAGCTTTGGGATCAGCGCGCCCTCAAGCGCTCGGGCAAGATTGTCGAAAAACAATTCTGGACTGCGCCTTCCCTGAAGGATGGGGTCGAGCGCCTGAAGAAGGGTGACGAATATCGTTTCATCGCCGAGAGTGGCCTGCGCGCCGCGTCCCACCACGAAGGCCGCCTGACCGACCGCATCGATCTGCATGAGTGGATCACGATGGCGCTGCAGCGCGCGGTGGACGCGGTCAACAGCCAGAACACCGGTGGCTTGACATTCCTCGCCACCGTCGGCTCGGTCGCACCGTTCGTCGGTCTGTTCGGCACCGTCATGGGCATTCTGAATGCACTGATTGCCATCGGCATCGCCGGCCAGGCGAGCATCGATCGCGTCGCCGGCCCCGTCGGTGAAGCGCTGATCATGACGGCGATCGGTCTGTTCGTCGCGGTGCCGGCAGTGCTCGGCTATAACTGGTTGCTGCGCCGTAATAAACTGATCCAGGACGAGGTGCGCAATTTCGCCAGCGATCTGCATGCCTATCTGGTCAGCGGCGCGCGCGTCGGGGGCTGATCGGCGCCAACGCTCGAGCGGACAATACTGGAGCTGTCATTATGTCGATGAGCATGGGACCGGGCGGCGGTGAAGAGCGCGGCATCATGTCGGAGATCAACACCACGCCGCTGGTCGACATCATGCTGGTGCTGTTGATCATCTTTTTGATCACCATTCCGGTAATCACCAAGAACGTGCCGGTCGCGGTGCCGAAAGCGGTCAATATTCCGACGCAGACCAAGCCGGAAAACATCACCATCTCGGTGACGGCCGACGGCGAAGTCTACTGGGGCCAGCAGCATGTACCCGACATGAAGGTGCTGGTGGGGAGGATCGAGCGCGAAGCTGTCAAGGTGCCGCAGCCCGAGATCCATATCCGTGCCGATGCGAATACCGACTACAAGAACGTCGGTAAGGTGATCGCGGCTATTAATCGCGGCGGGGTCATCAAAGTCGGGTTCATCACCGAGCCCGATCACGGCGTGCGCGGCCAACGCTGAGCCAGGAGTCGAACGTTATGTCGATGAGTGTGGGAAGTAGCGAAGGCACCGAAATGTGCGATATCAACACCACGCCGTTGATCGACGTGATGCTGGTGCTGCTGGTGACACTGATTCTGTCGCTGCCGATCATGACCCATGCGGTCAAGCTGGACATGCCGCCGCCGAACCCGAATCAGCCGCCGCCACCGGTGCAGCCTGAAATCATCAATCTCGACATCTATTACGACGGCACCATCTCATGGAACGGCCAAACCATTCCTTCGTTCACCGAGCTCGAACAGCAATTCCAGGTGGCGGCGGCCAAGGATCCGCAGCCGGAACTGCATCTGGCGCCGGACAGCCATGTGAAGTACGACGTGGTGGCCAAGGTGCTGGCTGGGGCGCAGCGCAATCACATGGAAAAGATCGGATTCGTCAATACCAGTGAGTTCGTCGAGGATTGAAGTCACTCAGCAAGGCGCCGGCCGCATTGCGGCTGGTTCGGGCCTGTTGTCGGACCAAAGCCACGCACTTACATCAGCAGGCGCAGTAGTGCCCGGACCGCAGGCCCGATCATCGTGCCATCACCAGCGCTGCAACTACCGAGGACCACCATGAGGAATCGCCTGAATTTCGTTGCTCTGTTCGCCTCGATCTGCACCGGCGCATGGCTGTGCAGTGCAACGATAGCGGCGGAAACGCCGCCCGCTGGTCCTCAGGTGAGCAAGGCGGTGGCCAAGCCGCTGAAGGCCGCACAGGAGGCGCTGCAGGCGAAGAAGCTCGACGAGGCATTGGCGAAGGTGAAGGAGGCGCAGGCGGCATCGGGCGACAAGACCCCCTACGATAGTTTCGTTATCAATCAGCTGCTGCTGTTCATCTATGTCCAAAAGCAGGATTACAGCGCCGCCGCCCCGATTCTGGAGAGTGCGGCGCAATCACAATACGCCACACCAGATCAGCAAAGGGGTTGGCTAAAGGCCTTGATGGGCATCGAATACCAGCAGAAGGACTACGCCAAGACGATTGATGTCGGCCAGCAGCTGCTCAAACACGGCGTGACGGATGCCGAAACATATACAACGATTGCCGACTGCCAGAATAAACTCGGCAAGTTTAAAGAAGCGGCGGCCACGATCGGGGAGGTTCTGCAGCACCAGGACAAGCCAGAAGAACGACTTCTTGCATTTCAGTGGAACTGCTACCTCAAAGCCAATGATGATGCCGACGCGGAAAAGGTAATTGAAAAGCTGGTTACCTACTATCCAAAGCCCGACTACTGGCTCAATGCGTTGGCGCCGCTGCTGCGCATGGATATCAAGGACGCGCATCTGCAGCTCAATGTATATCGCTTGATGAACGAAGTCGGCGTGCTCAAACGAGCAACCGATTACTCGGAAATGGCTGAGATCGCGCTGGACGCGGGTTATCCGGGCGAGACCCAGGTCGTGCTGGAGCAGGCGTTCGCCAGGAACGTGTTTGTCGAGCAACGCGAGAAGGATCGCTACCAGCATCTGCTCGATGGTGCCAAGCAGCGTGCCGCGACCGATAAGGCACAGCTCGGTAACGTCGAGCACGACGCTGGTGGCGCCGCCACCGGCGATGCGCTGGTGCAGCTCGGCGCCGCGTATATGACCTACGGCCAGAACGACAAGGCGGTCGCGGCCATCACCAAGGGCATTGCCAAGGGCGGGCTGAAGAGGCCCGATGAGGCCAATCTGCTGCTGGGCATCACGCAATTTCGGCTGAAGAACCTGCCCGAGGCTCAAAAGGCCTTCGATAAGGCCGCCTCTTCAAGCAATGTCGGCTATGCGCGCTTGGGCAAGCTGTGGTCGCTGCGCGCGAGCGGGCATAGCGCCTGAGGCGCTTGCCGACAGGCTGTCCATCAGGCTATACACAATCGGAAGGAGTTTTGAGCCATGACAATCAAAGCCGGTGAGCGCATGCCAGAGGGCAAGTTCAAGATCATGACCGACAAGGGACCGCAGGACCTCAGTAGCGCCGATTTGTTCCGCGGTAAGCGCGTGGTGCTGTTTTCGGTGCCGGGCGCTTTCACCCCCACCTGCGATGCCAAGCATCTGCCGGGCTATCTGGGGCTGGCCACGCAGCTGCTCGCCAAGGGCGTCGACACGATCGCCTGCATGGCTGTCAACGATGTATTCGTCATGAATGCTTGGGGCAAGCACTCCAACAGTGGCGACAAGGTGCTGATGCTCGCTGACGGCAATGGCGAGTATGCGCGCGCCTTGGGGCTGGAACTCGACGCCAAGGGCTTTGGCATGGGCATGCGCGGCCAGCGCTTTGCGATCGTGGTAGACAAGGGTGTTGCCACGCACGTTAACGTGGAGGCTCCGGGCCAATTCAAGGTCTCGGCGGCGGAGTACGTGCTGGCGCAGCTCTAGGCCGCACCGCGCGCACCCGCCCTGCGCCGGCGGAAGCGTGAACTCTCTATCGTGCGCACAGTCGCGCCACAGGTTAGGCTTAACCGATGAGCCTCGAGCACACCGTCAGACCCAGCGAATCCCTCAAGAATGTGCGTTACGAGATCCGCGGGCGCCTGGCCCGCCGCGCGCACGATCTGGAGCGGCAGGGCTACGAGATCATATCGCTGAACATCGGCAATCCGCGGCTGTTCGGCTTTCGCACGCCCGAGACCATGCGGCTGGCGATGATCGAGAACCTGTCCGATAGCGAAGGCTATTGCCACCAGAAGGGTATCTTCCCGGCGCGCGAAGCGGTGGTAATGCAGCAGCAGGCGCGCGGCGTGACCGGCGTGAGCGCCGAGGAAGTGTTCATCGGCAATGGTGTCAGCGAGCTGATCGATATGGTGCTGCGGGCCCTGCTCAATGACGGCGACGAAGTGCTGGTGCCGAGCCCCGACTATCCGCTGTGGACCGCGTCGGTCAATCTCAATCGCGGCCGCGCCGTGCACTATTCCTGCCGGCCGGAGAACGGCTTCGTGCCCGATCCGGCCGAAATCGAATCGCTGATCACGCCACGCACCCGCGCCATCGTCGTGATCAACCCGAACAACCCCACCGGCGCGACCTATCCACGAGCGGTACTCGAGGCGATTGCGCGGCTCGCCGAACGCCATCAGCTGGTGGTGTACAGCGACGAGATCTACGACCAGATGGTCTATGACGGCGCCGAGTCGATTCCGCTGGCGACGCTGGTGCGCGACACGCTGTGCGCGACCTTGTCGGGCCTGTCGAAGATCTACCGCGCCTGCGGTTACCGCGTCGGCTGGGCCGTGTTCTCCGGCCGGCTGCGTGGCTCGGCCGACTATCTGTCGGCGCTTGAACTGCTATCGTCGCTGCGACTGTGTAGCAACGTGCCGGCGCAATGGGCGGTGCAGACCGCCCTGGGCGGCTATCAGAGCATTCATCAGCTCGTGAGCCCCGGCGGCCGGTTGTACGAGTCGCGCCGGGCGATCATCGAGGCGGCTGACGCCAGCCGCTATCTGCGCCTGGCCCGACCCGAGGGGGCGATGTACGCCTTCATCGGCGTGGAGCCGCAGGCGCTGCCCGAGTTCGACGACCAGCAGTTCGCGCTCGATCTGCTGGAGCAGAAGCACGTACTGGTCGCGCCTGGCGTGAGCTTCAACGTCCCTTACCGCAACCATTTCCGCGTCACGACGCTCCCCGACGCCGCGACGCTGCGCGTGGTGTTCGGTCGCATCGAGGAGTTGCTGGCGGCGCAAGCCTCGCGCGCCCCCGAAAGCGGCCGTGGCACCGTGGTCGAGGCCCAGGCTAGATTTAAGTGATACCTTACAATTACGCGGCAATAATTTGATTTGCTTGAGCTTACAAACGAGCTCCTAGAGCACCTGGACACTGGTGGCACGCTCGTCGTGCCGAGCCGCCAACGCGCTACCGCAATACGCCTGGCGCACAGCGCTGCCATGCTCGCGGCCGGCCTGCGGGTGTGGAACAGCCCCGATGTTCTGCCCTGGAGCGCCTGGGTCGAGCGTGAACTCGACTCGGCGCGTGCGCGCGGCGAGTCCCTGCCACGGCGGCTTTCCGCGCCGGAGGAATGGCTGCTATGGCGTGAGGCGGTGCATGAAGCCTGCACCGGCCTCGAAGTGCTGATGCCCGCTGCGCTGATCGAGCCGGTGCGGCGCGCGATCGGCAGGCTGGACGACTACGGACTGTCCCTGGCGCGTGCCGCATCGGCGGAATCTGGGGTGCTGCTGCAGGCGCGAGCCCACTTCAGGCGCCGCAGCCATGAGCTGAATGCCCTCGGTACCACCTCCTGGCGGGACTGCGCCGCCCATCTGCAACCCTCGTCGCGCATATTGCTTGCCGGTTTTCCCGCATTGGGCCCTGCGCGGCGGTGTTGGCTCGAGCAGCACGGCGCACGCGTAGCCGGTGACCGGCCCATGGCCGGCAACCCGCCCGTGGCCGGCAACCCGCCCGTGGCCGGCGACCCGCCGTCGGCCGCTGAGGGCTTCATTCGCGCCGACGCGCTGGCCGGCGCGGACGGTGAGGCGGCGCGAGTGATCGGCTGTGACAACCCGTTGCTCGAGGCCGAAGCAGCGGCGCAATGGTGCGCCGCACAGCTCGCGCACGATGGGCGCGCGCGATTGCTGCTCGTGGTGCCGCGGCTGGCACAGCAGCGGCATTTGTGGGAGCGGGCCCTGTCGCAGCGGCTCGATTTCGGATCGATGCTCGTGACCGGGACCAGCAGCGGCGAGTCGTCGTTCGCGCTCGAGGGTGGTCAGGCCTTAAGCGCTTATCCGCTGGTCGCAACGGCGCTGCATTTGATCGCCCTCGCAGTCGGGCAGGCGCCGTTTGAGCAGCTCAGCGCGCTGCTGCGCTCACCTTATCTGGCCGCGCTCGAGCGCAATCAATGCCTGCGCATCGAGCTCTGGCTGCGCGAACACAACGTCGGTGACGTTCAGCCTGGGATGCTCGACCGGCTGGTGGCGCCGGTCTCGATTGACCTTGGCGAGGCTGCTGCTGCGGTGCTGCGGCGCCTGATTGCCGCGCTCGACGCCTCATCGGCGTCGAGCGCGGCCACCGCGGCGGTTTGGGCGCGGTCATTCGCGGGGCTGCTGGAGCGCTGCGGCTGGCCTGGCCAGAGCAGCCTCGGCGGCGATGAGCAGCAGGTGCGGATGCGCTTTGATGAGCTGCTCGGAGATTTTGCGGCCATCGCGGCCCCAGTCGGCCGGCTGCAAGCCGGGGAGGCCAGCCAGTTGCTGCACGATCTGACGCAGGGGGTGGCCTTCGAGCCCGCCAGCGATGATGTGCCGGTGACGGTGACGGCCAGCCTCGATGATCCGATCCTGCGCTATGACGGCATATGGGTCGCCGGGCTCGCCGCCGAGGTCTGGCCGCCCGCCGCGCAGCCCGATCCGCTGCTGCCGCTGATGCTGCAACGAGACGCCGGCCTGCCGGAGGCTAGCGCCGATGGCCAACTTCGGCTCGCAGTGCAGCGCATGCGGCAGTGGCAGCGTTGCACTGCGCGCTGCGTGTGGAGCTGGTCGCGCAGCGAGGCGGAGCTGCCACGCGATATGAGTCCGTTGCTCCGCGAGCCTTCGGCCGCTGTCCCTGCAACCGCCGCCGCAGGCGGCTCGGCCTTCGAGCTCCAAGCCTGGATCGTGGCACAGGCGCCCGCGCTGGAAGCATGGCGCGATGCCAACGGACCGGGCTGGCCGCGGGAACGAGCGTTGCGGGGTGGCATCCGGCTGCTCGAGCTGCAGTCGCTGTGTCCGTTCCGCAGCTTCGCCGAGCTGCGATTGCAGGCCCGGAGACTGCCGCAGCCGCTGCCCGGGATTGATCCCCGGGTGCGTGGCCAGATGCTGCATCGCGCCCTGGAGCTATTCTGGCGCGCGACGCGCGATTCGGCGACGCTGCATGAGCGCGCCGCAGAGGCCACGCTGGCGCTGGCACGCGACTGCGTTCTGTCAGCGATCGAGCAGATCGCCGCGCGTCAGCCCGGCACCATCGCCCCGGCGCTGCTGCGGCGCGAACGAGCGCGCGCCGAACGGCTGATTGGTCAATTGATTGATTGGGAACTCACGCGCGAGCCGTTCGAGACGCGGGCGCTGGAGTCAGATCAGTCTTGTGCGATCGCCGGCGCGATGCTGCAGCTGCGGCTCGATCGCATCGATCGGCTCAGCGATGGGCGGCTGGTCGTCATCGACTACAAGAGCGGCGTTGCGGAGAAATTCGATGCTTTCGCCGAGCGGCCGCCGCAGCCGCAGCTGCCCGCATATGCGATGGCAGCGGGCGAGGAGGTGGCGGCCGTCATGGCGGCGTACCTGGGCCGCGAAGGCCTGAAGCTGCGTGGCCTGGCGGATCGGCCCGAGCGCATGCGCGGAATTGCCGCGGTACCCGGGGGCGAGGGCGCCTGGCCGCCGCTGCTGCAGCAATGGCGTGAGCAGTTGCAGCGGCTGGTGCGTGAGTTTCTCGGCGGCTACGCCGCGGTGCAGCCGCAGCCCGGTGCCTGCGAATACTGCCACCTGCAGATGTTTTGCCGCGTCGACGCGGACGTGTTGGCGGCGGCTGCAGCCGCCGCGGCCGGCGAGGCGGAAGCGGCGCAGGCCGCAGCGGCGATCGAGAGCGGCGGGCAATGAAGCAGTCGGACCCTGAAGCCTATGATGCGGCCCTCGAACTCGATCAGCGCGCGCGTCGCGAGGCGCTGAACGTAGAGCGCTCGATGCTGCTGCAGGCTCCCGCCGGCTCCGGCAAGACCACCGTGCTCACAGCGCGGTTTCTGGCGCTGCTGGCCGCAGTCGATGCGCCCGAAGAAATCCTCGCGATCACGTTCACGCGCAAGGCCGCCGCCGAGATGCGCCACCGCGTTCTCGCGGCGCTGCAGGCGGCGAGCGCGGGGCAGGAGATCCCGGGCATTGCGCCGCAGTTGCTGCAGGCGGCGCGCGAGCGTGACCAGGCGCGCGGTTGGAACCTGCTTCGCAACCCGTCGCGGCTGCGCATCGAGACCATCGATGCGCTGAACCACTGGCTGGCGACGCAATTACCGATCTCGGCGCGATCGGGGCCGAGTCTCGAGATCGCGCCGGCCCCGGCGCCGCTGTATCGGCGCGCTGCGCGCCGCTGTCTGGAGCTGGCGGCGGAGGATCGCGACGCGGCGGTGGCGGCGGAACTGCTGTTCGATCGCCTCGATAACAGCTGGCGCCGGCTCGAGCAGCTGCTGGCGGACATGCTCGAGCGGCGCTCGCACTGGCTGCCGCGAGTGCTCCAGGCGCGGGGCAGCGGCCTGGCGGAGCGCGTACAGGCGAGTCTCGAGTCCGCGCTGCGTGCAGAGCTGGCCGCGGCGATCGCATCGCTGCCCGCGGCCTTGCTGCGCGAGAGTGAAGCGTTGCTGACCCATGCGCAGCGCGTGCGCGCGGCAGCCGGCGCGGGCAAGGGCGTGGGCGTCGCGGCGCCGGGCGGTCCCGTGGCCCTTACCGGGGAGCCCGCGAGCCTGCCGTATTGGCGCGCGCTGTGTGAGCTGGCGCTGACCGAACAGGGCTGGAGGCGGCGCTTTACGATAAACGAGGGTTTTGCGCGCGACGATAAGACAATGAAGAGCCGCGTTGCCGCGTGGATTGATGCGCTCGCGGTACTGCCCGGTGCGCAGGCCGCCTGCAGCGCGGTGCGCGCACTGCCCGACAACCGCCTCGAGGCCGCCGATCACGAGGCGCTCGAAGCCCTGGCGCTGCTGCTGGTGCGTGCGGCCGCCGAGCTGCAGCTGGTGTTTGCGGCCGGTGCCAAGGTCGACTATGCCTACATCGCCGCGGCCGCGCGCGAGGCGCTGAGCGAGCAGGGCGCGCCGAGTGATTTCGCGCTGCGCGCCGGCGGCGCGCTGCGGCACATTCTGGTCGATGAGTTTCAGGATACCTCGTACGAGCAGTTCGAACTGCTGCGGGCGCTCACGGCCGGCTGGGAGCGTGGCGACGGCCGCTCGCTGTTCGTCGTGGGCGATCCGATGCAGTCGATCTACCAGTTTCGCGAGGCGGAGGTCGGTCTGTTCCTGCGGGCACGCGATTACGGTGTCGGCGAGATCGGATTTGAAGCGCTACAACTGCGGCGCAACTTTCGATCGAGTGCGCCGCTGATCGCGTGGGTGAACGCCCATTTCTCGCGTCTGTTCCCCGCCGATGACGACGCGCGGCGTGCCGCCATTCGTTATCTGCCGGCGGTGCCGGCGGTGCCGGCGGTGAACGATGGCGCCGCCGCCGTGGCGCTGCATCGCTTTCATGCCGGCGATTTGGCTGCGGAGGCCGAGCGGGTGGTCGAGATCGCGCGTGCGGCGCGCGCCAGGGATCCCGCGGCCTCGATCGCGGTGCTGGTCGCGAGCCGTGAGCACGTGGCGCTGGCGGTCGCGCGGCTGCGCGCCGCGGGATTCGCCTTGCGCGGCGTCGACCTCGAGCGACTGCGTGACCGGCCGGTGATTCGAGATCTGGCGGCCCTGACGCGTGCGCTGCTGCACGCGGCCGATCGCAGCGCCTGGCTCGCGCTGCTGCGCGCGCCCTGGTGCGGCCTGACGCTCGCCGAACTCGAGGCGCTGCTGGCCGGGGCCGACGGCGATATGTTCGAGCTGCTTCGGGCCCGGGCCGCGCAGGCGCAGCATGAGCCCGCGGCGCCCGCGGCGGCGATGCGCCTGCGGCTGTCGCGCTTGTGCGCTGCGCTGGCGCCCGCGATCCTCGGGCCGGAACGCGGATTGCCGCTGTGGCGGCGCATCGAGCACAGCTGGCTGCGACTCGCCGGTCCGGCCATATATCGCAGCGAAGTCGACCGGCTCGACGCGCATCGCTTCATCGATGCACTGGCGCTGCACGATGACCCGGACCGGCTGGTGGGCGAGGCCCTCGGCGAGCTCACCGAGCGGCTGTATTCCGGGGCGCCGCCGCAGCCCGGCGCAATCGAGCTCATGACCGTGCACGCCGCCAAGGGTCTGGAATGGGACGTCGTGATCCTGCCCGGACTCGGCCGCAAGACCGCGGTCGACACCGATCCACTGCTGCATTGGATCGAGTTGCCGCGCCCGAGCGAAGGCACGGATCTGCTGCTGGCGCCGATTCGCGCCACGGAGCAGGAACCGCGCTGTTCACTGGCCGCCTATATCAAGCGCCTGCGGCGCGAACGCACGCGCCTGGAGCGGGTGCGGCTGCTGTACGTCGCGGCCACGCGCGCCCGGAGCGCGCTGCATCTGCTCGGCGCGGTGCCGCCGCCGGCCGGCGCCGGTGAGCGGCCCGCACCGCGCAGCGGCTCGCTGCTCAATATCCTCTGGCCGGCGATCGGCGAGCAGTTCCTGGCACTGGCGGCGGCCGCAGGCGCGCCGGCCACGCCCGCAGTCACCGACGCGGGTTCGGGGCATGCGCCGCTGTGGCGTCTGCCGGCGCAGTGGTCAACACCGGAGCCGCCCGCGCCGCAGGCGCAGTCGCGGCTGCGACTCGCATCACCCACGCTAAGTGATGCCCCGGAGTACCGTTGGGTCGGTTCGACCGCGCGCGCGGTCGGTACGATCATTCACGCCGAACTGCATCGACTGGCGGCAGCGGCGGGCGTGCCGATGAGCGCCGCGCGGCCGAGTGCGACGCCCGCCTACAGCGCCTGGCTCGCAGAGCTTGGTGTCGCCGCGGACGAGCACGGGCGCGCGAGCGCGCGCGTGGAGGAGGCGCTGAGACGCACGCTCGCCGACCCGCGTGGCCGCTGGCTGCTCTCGAGCGCGCACGCCGAGGCGCGCAGCGAGTGGCGGGTGACGGGGTTGTATGAAGGCCGCGTGGTCAATGTCATCATCGATCGCATGCTGGTGGACGAGCACGGGCAGCGGTGGATCGTCGATTTCAAGACCAGCACGCACGAGGGCGGGGCCGAGCGCGACTTTATCGACAGCGAAGCCGCACGCTATCGGCCGCAATTACAGCGCTACGCGGCGCTCGCCGCGCAGCTCGGCCGTGAGCCAGTGCGCCTGGGGCTGTATTTTCCGCTACTCGGCGTGTTCCGCGAACTCGATCCGGCGGCGGCCTGAAGACGGCTGCGGCGGCGCGGCCGCCGCATCAAAGCGAGCCGGCGAGCGAGAACGCGCGCCGGCCTTGGGCATCGGGCAGACCCAGGAGCTGAAGCGTCTGCGTGAGATCCGCGCTCGCGCCTGGCCTTGGGGCGACGCTGCCTTCGAGCTCATAGCTGCCCGTGCGCGACAATTGCAGCAGGCCGATCACGGATAGCGGGCCGTTCAGGTCGCGTAATTGTCCCACCATCGCAGCGCCCTCGTTCGGCGGCGCAAACTGCAGCTCGAAGCTGCCCAGATCAGCCGGCGGATTTTCGATATGGATGTGCTGCAGATCGATCTTGCCTTGCACCGCGACCAGATGTCGGTCTTGAATCCGCGCGGATTCGATTGCCAGCTGCAATGTGCCGCTGGTGCCGGCCGGGACCAGGCCCGAGCCGCTCGGCATCGCCACGGTCGCGGCAAGCGCCGTGATCGCCAGATTGCCGTTGAGCGCCAGCTCCACCTGCGCATGTCCGCGGGCTTCCGGGTCCGGGCTGGTCAGATCGGCCGCGATGCGCAGGCGCAGCAGCGCGGCCGGGTGCAGCGCCCATGACAGGTTCGAGACCGCCGCCGCGCCAACGCGCAGCTCCTCGCAGGAACCGCTCCAGACCGTTCCGGCGGGCGCCACGCAGGTAACATCGGGCGGCAGCAGCGGCAGCAGTGCGCGCGACGGCAGCCGCACCAGCAGCGTGACGAGAAAGACGACGGCCGCCAGGATAAGCGCTGCTCGCAACGATATCAGCCCGCGTGCAGCACCAGCGTAGCGTTGACGTTGCCGCTGCCCTTGCCGGCGTCGATGGTCGCGGAATCCACTCGCACACCGTACCGTTCGCGCAACTGCGACAGCCACCCGATCAGCGTATCGAATGGCGTCTGATCGAGCCGCACGTTCAAGCCGCCATCACCGCTTGGCTGGCTGCCGACCAGACTCTTCGTCAGGCCCGATTCACGCGCGGTGCGATCGACCAGCACCACCAGCGACTCGCGCAGCGGCGGCGGGGCGGTGCGCTGCAATCCGGCGAGCTGCGGAGCCATGGAGCGCAGCCACTGCAGATCATCGCGCTTGCGCTCGACGCGCTGCTCGACCGCGGCAACGCTACGCTGCAGCGGCACTACGGTGGCGACGATGACCAACAGCACCGCGGCGACGGCGCCGAACAGCACCATCCGCCGCTCGCGTGGCTCGAGTCGCTCCAGATATTGCCACACACGTTCGATCATCGGCCGTGCCTCGCATTCGTGGCGGTGCCGGCAGGGCGCATCTGTATGCGCCCCTCGTAGGCGGAGCCGGCGGCAGCGCCGGAAGTCAGCTCGGCGCGCCAGCCGCCATGGCGCAGCGCCTGATCGACACGCTCGAGGCTGGCAGCGTCGCTGGCCCGAAGTGTGAGATCCAGGCCGCCTTCACGAAAACTCAGCGCCTGCACCGATGCGCCGTTGACGCCACTCACCGCCTGCGCCAGGGCGGCCAGCGCCGAGAACAGCCCTGAGCCACCCGATTGTACCTGCGCCGCCAGCAGACGCTGCTCGACACGCGAGCGCACCGCGCCGGTACCGGAGTCCCCGGGCAACGCGCGTCGCGCCACATTGCCGATCGCCTCATCCAGCGCTCGCTCACTGCGCTGCTGTTGCACCAGCTCCAGCGACAATCCGGCGATATGCACCGCAAACAGGGTCACCGCCAGCACGGCGGCCAGCCGCCAGCGCCGCCAGTCGCCGCCGAATGAATTCCTGAGCGCAAAGTCACCGGCGAGCAGATTGACGAAATGGCCGGCCACCAGCTGCGGCGCCAGCAGCGGCAGCGGTCCGGCATTGAGCAGCTGCACCTTGAGACTGGCACAGCGGCCACGCAGTGCCTCGGCCTCGCTCGAGTGTCGATGCCAGTCCTGCGGCGTGGCATAGATGATCAGATTGTCGTCGGTCAGTCCGGGGCCGAGCGAGGCCTCGAGCGCGGCCGCCATGTCACCCGCCGGCAGCGCCAGCGGCGTCTGGCCGGCGCGACGCACGCTGAGCGTATCGCCATCGAGCATGACCACCGTATGACCCGGATTCTCCGGCAGCAACACGGCCTGGCCGCATAGCAGCTCGGGCGCCAGACCCTCGGCATTGAGCGCCGAGAGCCATTGGTCCATCAGTGCCCGCGTGACGACGGCCACAGTGGTGCGACCGGTGCGATTATCGCGCGCGCCCACCGCGAAATGCAGCGTCTCGATATCGGCCGCGAGCTGTTCTTCGAGAGCGTAGGGCGCGATCTGTTGCGCGCGCACGCCGCTCTTTTGCGGCAACTCGACTTCGGTCATGAGCACATCACTGCTCGGCACGACGGCAGCGACGCGGCGGCCACTGGCTTCGCCGGCGGCTTGCGCGAGCGTGCCGACGCACGGCGCACCGAGGGGCTGGCCGTGCTCATCGGCTAGCATCCAGCCGCACCGTTCTTCGGGGCCGCGCGACAGCTGCAGAATGAGCCATTCCGCCATGATTATTCCGTACCGAAGGTTCTAAGTATGGGCCGAATCTGCCCTGAGCGATCGCTGTAGAGGAGACTGTACAAGGTGAACCGCGCAGTGCCAATAGTAATGATCGAACGCAGGCGGAAGTAGGACGAGGTTGTGCCGATCCGGCCCGCGAGCTGCGCCTGCGCCTGAGAAGCAACGCTGGTCTGAAAGACTGCCATGGTCGGAAAGCAACCTTTGTTCTTCCGTCCGTTCGCGAGTGCCGAGGCGTCGGTGCTGTATTCGGTCTTACCGCTCAGCGCATCGAGCAGTACACCGGAGGCGGTGCAGATATTGATTGAGGTTGGCGGCGGCAAGGCGGTGATATACGGCGCCAGTCGATTGTACCGATCACGGCCAAAGCCCGGCATCGCCAGCAGCTCGGAGATGCTCGTGACGGGCATATTCGCCGCGCGGTACGGCGGGGTCTGCGCCAGGTAGACACTGTCCTCGGCGCCGTCGGGACTGTTCGGCGTATTGTCGACATCGATCCAATCGGCGAGGATGCCAGCCCATTTGGTCTCGAGACCGAGCAGGCTCAATAGCTGCTGAAACTGCTGCACCGACGTCGGGTCGGTGGCGCCGCCGTCCGCGAGATTGTTGATATTGAATTTGCCCTGCTGGTCCTCGATCTGCGCGAACTCGAGTGTCACGCCCTCGCCCAGCTCGAACGGGCCGTAGGGTTGCGCCCAGGGTTGGTCGAGCGAAAGACTGGCGCTGCCCGTGGTGGATTGTTTGAGCACATAGGCAGCCATCGCCTCGGCGCCCTCGCCGGCGAGCAGGCTCTGGTCGGCACCAAACATCGTGCTGGCGCGCCGCGCCGACATGGCGCTGGCGAAGCCGATCGCGGTCGCGAGCACCGCGGCGATGGCAACCAATACCATGGCTGTGATCAGCGCAATCCCGCGCTGCCTGGGAACAATGTTGTCGCACGGCTCAGAGCCGCACGGAGCATTGGTGCGCTTCACCCCGCCACCTCGATGTGACGTACCAGTACACCCCAATCATTGAGCTCGATCGTGACTTCCACCGCCACGGGCCGCAAGCGCGGCGCCGTGGTGAGCGAGCCCGCACCGGACGTGATCGGCGGCCAGCCGTTCTGCCAGTTATGGCCGGCGTCCATGAAGCGCAGGCTGAAATTCTTGACGTGATCGACCAGCTGGCGTTTGACGGGCACCACCGCCTCGGTGGCATCGAGCACCGGATAGTATTGGCGGATGAGCGCACCGTTCTCAATGGTGTAGCTGACGCGTTGCAGCTCGCTGCGCTGAATGCCGACAGGATTGGTCCAACCGCCGCGGGTGAAGGTGAGCAGGGGTGCCGAGGAGCCATTCATACTGGTGCTGCCGAGCCCACCGGTGCTGCTGCCACCGGCGCTGCCGAGCGCGGTGCCCAGGCTGCTGATGGCGGTGCTCTGGGCCGCGGTGAGCGCCGGCAGATACCCGTCGCCGATCAGGTTGCGAACCGGCCGCGGTTGCAGCAGCTCGAAGTCCTGCTCGATCGTGCGCAGGGCCTGCTGCACGGCGATCAGCCGTGCCGATTGCTCCTCGACTTCGCGGCGGCTCTTGAAGGCCTCATCCAGTGCCCGGTAGCCGAACGCGAACATGATCGCGGTGATAAACAACGCGACCAGCAATTCAATCAGTGTGAAGCCACGATGCCGGAATCCTGCCATGCTTCAAGCTCCGCTCGACGAGCCGCTGCCGGGCCCGATCGGCGCGATGGGAGCAGAACCGCTCGCGCCCGAGCTGCTGCTGGTAATCGAGCTGCCGCCAGAGTTGGTGCCGGGGTTGAGGACGGCGCCGGAACTGGAAGCGCCGCCGCTACTGCTGCTGCTGCCGCCGCCGAAACTGGTGCCAGTCCAGTCCGGCGCTTCGCCGCTCGCCGCGGCCACCGCATCGCCGCGAAAGCCGATGACGGTAACGAGCCAGTTCTGATCCTTGCCGCCGCTCGAAAACGTCGAGATGCTGGAGGCGACCGAGCCCAGTGAGCTGCCCGAGCTGGATGCATGGCCGAGCGCACCGGCGCCGCCCGAGCTGCCGAAGCCCCCCGGGCCGCCAAAGGACCTCGAGCCACCGAAGCTCCCCGTGCCACCGAAACTCCCCGAGCCGCTGGAGCTGCTGGAGCTGCTGGGACTGCTCGAGCGGCTCGAGGTGCTTGGGCTGGAGCTTGAGCCGGTGCGCCGGACGCGGACCGTAATCTCCAGCAGACCGGGAATCGAAGGTACAGGCACGATGTCCTGTTGCCAATGCCAGTCGGCATTGCCGAAGGCCTTGATGTCCCCTTCGGTGGTGCCGGCCGTAGGCACCTGTAGATTGAGCCGCGTATCGGCGACCTGATTCAGTGCGATCCATTGCGCCAGGGTCTTGTCGTGCAATGCTGCGATGTTGCCTGCGGCCGAGGTAAGCGCCGCGAGGACCGCACCCATGCCGAAGGCGACGATCACCAGTGCGACCATCACTTCGATCAGCGTGAATCCACGCACATTCGCGCAGCGCATGCCACCCCGCATACCGGACCTCATCGTTTCGGCTCCAGGATTTCGCTGACCTTTACCGTGCCGTCGGCGCTGCTCTGCAGCGTGACGCTGCGGCCGACGCCGTCGCGCGCGATGGTCAGAGCGAAGGAATTAGTGTCGCCATTGGAGAACAGCATGATCTGCGGCGAATTGTCCGCGAGCTGATTATTGAAGCTGCTGGGCAGATCCCCCAACGTCGAGATGGTGCCGCCGGCAGGCGTGCTCGCACTCTTGCTGAGTGTCAGCGCCTTGTCGTCGAGCACAATCGGACGGCCCTCGATGACCAGCTGCAGGGCCAGCCCCGCGGGCATGCGTCGCGGCCGCAGCGTGTCATCGGCGGTCTCGGGTGCCCACTGATTCGTAATATTGTCGAAGTACACGAACCGATAGCCGTGCTGGCCGCAGCGTATGCCGTACTCGAGCGTCAGCATGCCGCCGCGCTCATGTACATACGCCATCAGGGCAGAGAGTCGATCGCGCTCGCGCTCGAGTTGGCTGTCCTTGCCGGTCGCGCCCAGGCTCAGGATGGCCCCGACGATCACGATGCCGATGATCACCACCACGACCAGAATTTCGATCAGCGTGAAGCCGCGCTGGCGCAGCAGCAGCGACGAACCTGACCGGTGCGTACGAGTCACGGCGTGTGCGCTCGGGCAGCCTCGGGTCAGTTGTCGAGGTTCCAGTTGCCGATATCCGCGTTGACGCCTTCGCCGCCGGCCTGACCATCCGCGCCGAACGAAAACACGTCGATGTCGCCGTGCGTGCCCGGATATTGGTACTGATAGTCGTTGCCCCAGGGATCCTTGGGCAGGCGCTTGAGATAACCGCCGGGACGCCAGTTCTTGATGTTCGGGTCATTGGGCTTCTCCACCAGCGCCTTGAGTCCTTCCTCGTTGGTCGGATAGGAGAAGTTGTCGAGCTTGAACATGGTCAGGCCGGTTTCGAGGGCCTGAATGTCCTGTTTGGCCTTGGCAATACGCGCGTCATCGACGCGGCCGAGGAACTGCGGGACCACGACCGCTGCGAGCAGGCCGATAATGATTACGACCACCATGATCTCAATCAGCGTGAAGCCACGCTGCAGGGATGATGGGGTCCAAGCTGTACCCTGGACTTTGGCGCTCATATAGTCGACTGGCCGCGGCGAGTAGCCATAGCTGTTGATCGCTCGATGATAACAAATGAAGACAATCAGAACTGACAGCAGCGCACATTCTTGGTTCCGGTCGGCGAACTGCGACGCTCGTTATGGTGCAGCACTGCTCGCCACGGTGGCGCTGGTCCTGGCACTGGGCCTGACCGGTGGCTGGGGGCGCGAGAGCCTGCAATACGAGCGCGGCGCGCTGGCGCACTATCAATGGTGGCGACTGCTCAGCGCGCACCTGGTGCATTTGGGCTGGCAGCATGCGTTGCTCAATTGTGCCGGCCTGACACTGCTGTGGATGCTGTTCGCACGCGAGTTCTCGCCGCGCCGCTGGCTATGGATTGCGTTGGTGGCAACCGCGGCCATCGATGCCGGACTGTGGTTCCTGCGCCCGACGGTCGACTGGTATCTCGGTGCCTCAGGGGTGTTGCATGGGGCTTGGGCCGCGGGAGCGTGGGCGATATACCGGCGCGGCGACGGTCTGGGCGCAGTGCTGTTGCTGCTGCTGATCGTCAAGCTGGTCTATGAGGAGCAGTCCGGGGCCAGCCTGTTCGAAGGCGATCTGCCGCTGGTACCCGCGGCGCATCTGTTCGGCACGCTCGGCGGCCTGATCGCCGCGTTGCTGCCGCGCGCGGCAGCGAAGCCGCTATAATCCGCGCCGCTTTGCACCCATCGAGCGGCGCCGGGCGCGCCGCGCCTGTCGAGTTACTGTAGCTGCGAGGTCTGAAACAAGAATGTCCATTGCGCTGGTGTTTCCGGGCCAGGGTTCACAATCGGTCGGTATGCTCGCGGCGCTGACGGCGCGCTATGCGCAGGCAGCGCAATGCTTCGAGCAAGGATCGCAGGCGCTCGGCATCGACCTGCGGCGGTTGGTGGCTGAGGGTCCGGCGGAACGCCTCAATGCCACCGAGTACACGCAGCCGGCGATGCTGGTTGCCGGCGTGGCCACCTGGCGTGCCTGGCGCGAACAGGGCGGCGCCACACCCGCGGTGGTCGCGGGTCACAGCCTGGGCGAATTCAGCGCCCTGGTTTGTGCGGAAGCGCTGCCGTTCGAAGCCGCGGTGCAGCTGGTGCAATATCGCGGTCAGATCATGCAGCGCGCAGTGCCCGAGGGCGCCGGTGCGATGGCGGCAATTCTTGGAATCGATGATGCCGAGGTGGAAGCGGCCTGCGCGCAGGCATCACAGGGCGAAGTGGTGGAGGCGGTCAATTATAATTTCCCCGGCCAGGTGGTGATCGCCGGCCATGCCGGCGCGGTCGAGCGGGCCATGAATCTGGCGAAGGAACGCGGTGCCAAGCGCACCGTGTTGTTGCCGGTCAGCGTGCCCGCACATTCGCGCCTGATGCGTGAGGCCGCGCAGCAATTGTCGGCGCGATTGGACCAGATCGAAGTGCGGGCGCCCGTGTATCGCTATATCAGCGCCGTGGACGCGGCCGAGCATTCAGACCCGGCGGACATACGTGCCAGCCTGGTGCGACAGCTGGCGAGCCCGGTGCGCTGGACGCAGACCGTGCGGGCACTGCTGGCCCTGGCGCCGACCCTGATCGAATGTGGTCCGGGCAAGGTGCTGACCGGCTTGAACCGGCGTATCGAGCGCAGCGCAAACTGCTATGCGCTCGAGGATCCGGAGTCGCTCGCGGCCGCTGTTGCCGGCACTTCCGCGGCCGCGGGTCCAGGAGCAGTGCATGCTTGACTCGGATGTGGCACTGGTGACTGGGGCCTCGCGTGGTATCGGTCGCGCCATCGCGCTGGCGCTCGGCGGCGCCGGCGCAACAGTGGTCGGCACGGCCACGACGGCCGACGGCGCCGACCAGCTGCGGGCGGATTTTCGCGCCGCCGGCATCACGGGCCGCGGGCTGGTCTGGAATGCGGCCGAGGCCGCCTCGACCGATGCGCTGATCGATGCCCTGGACGGGGCCGAAGGCCTGCCGACGATCCTCGTCAACAACGCCGGCGTCGCCCGCGATGCGTTGATTTTGCGCATGAAGAGCGAGGATTGGGAGCAGACGCTGCAGATCAACCTGTCGGCGGTGTTTCGGTTGTCCAAGGGCTGTCTGCGCCGCATGCTCAAGGAACGACACGGCCGTATCATCAACATCGGATCGGTGGTCGGATCGATCGGCAACGCCGGTCAGGTGCACTACGCGGCGGCCAAGGCCGGACTGGTGGGTTTCACCAAGGCGCTCGCCAAGGAAGTGGCTACACGCAACATTACGGTCAATACCGTCGCCCCCGGCTTTATCGAGACGGATATGACACGGATGTTGCCCGAGGCGCAGAGGGAGGCCTATTTGGCACAGATTCCGGTCGGCCGTTTTGGCGGCGCCGAGGAGGTCGCCAATGCCGTGTTGTTTTTGGCCTCACGCGAGGCGGGCTACATCACGGGGCAGACGCTGCACGTCAATGGCGGCATGTACATGGGCTAAAGTGGAGCTCAAAGCTGGCTCCTGGCGCAAATAATCTGAATAATCAAGTACTCCCGCACAGGCGAAGTGGCGAGCGCCCGGGGGTTCCCCTACAATACGCGCCCCATGCGGAAGCGCCCCCTGAGGCGACCCCAGCGGGTCCTGAGAGTCAACACGAAAGAGGATTATTAAAAGATGAGCACCGTGGAACAACAGGTGAAGGCGATTGTTGCCGAACAGCTGGGTGTGAAGGCTGAACAAGTCACCAATGCCGCCTCGTTCGTCGACGACCTGGGCGCCGATTCGCTCGACACCGTCGAACTGGTCATGGCGCTGGAAGAAGAATTCGAGATCGAGATTCCGGACGAAGACGCTGAAAAGATTACCACCGTGCAACAGGCGATCGATTACATCAGCGAACGCCGCAACAAAGCCTGAGTTCGTCGTTGATGCCGCTGTGTGTGGCGCTGCATTTGCCACTGCCGATTCGAGAGCCTGATGAGTAAACGCCGAGTCGTCGTCACCGGTCTCGGCCTGATCTGCCCGGTCGGGGGCAATGTGGTCGATGCCTGGGCGGCCATCCTGCGCGGTGAGAGCGGCATCGGCCCCATCCATCGTTTTGACGTCTCGGCATTCCCGACCCGTTTCGGTGGCGCCGTGCGCGACTTCGCCGTCGATCAGTACATGAGTGTCAAGGACGCACGCCGCATGGATGAGTTCATGCACTACGGCGTTGCCGCCGGCGTGCAGGCGGTGAGCGATGCCGCCCTCGACTTCGACCGGCTCGACCGCGATCGTTGCGGCGTTGTGACCGGCGCGGGCATCGGCGGACTGTGGACCATCGAGGAGACGCACGCGGCGTATGTTGATTCAGGGCGCAATCCGCGCAAGATCTCGCCGTTCTTCGTGCCCTCGACCATCATCAACATGATCTCCGGGCATCTCTCGATCCGCTACGGTCTGCGCGGGCCCAACCTTGGCGTGGTCACGGCCTGTACCACTTCCACGCACGCGCTCGGACTGGGAGCCCGATGCATTCAGTACGGCGATGCCGACCTGATTCTCGCCGGTGGCGCCGAAATGGCCACTACACCCACTGGCCTCGGCGGCTTTGCGCAGGCGAAGGCGCTATCTGCGCGCAATGACTCACCGCAGACCGCAAGCCGGCCATGGGATCGCGATCGCGATGGCTTTGTGCTCGGCGATGGCGGCGGCGCCATGGTGCTCGAGGAATACGAGCACGCGCGGCGTCGCGGTGCGCGTGTCTACGCCGAGCTGATCGGCTTCGGTATGAGCGGGGATGCCCATCACATCACCTCCCCGCCCGAGGACGGCGATGGCGCCCGGCTGGCGATGGTCAATGCGCTGCGCGATGCGCAGCTCAACGCCGAGGACGTTCAATACCTGAATGCGCATGCGACTTCGACACCGCTCGGGGACAGAGTCGAGACCATCGCGATCAAGCGCGCCTTCGGCGAGCACGCGAGAAAACTGGCGGTCAGTTCCACCAAATCAATGACCGGGCATCTGCTCGGTGCCGCCGGCGTCGTCGAGGCGATCTTCAGCGTGCTCGCGATCCGCGATCGGGTCGCGCCGCCGACCACGAACTATGCGAACCCGGATCCGGAGTGCGACCTCGATTACGTGCCCAATACCGCGCGGCCGATGGATATCGACGTCGCGGTGTCGAACTCCTTCGGTTTCGGTGGTACCAACGGTACGCTCATTTTCCGGCGCGTCGGCAGCGGCTGAGCGCCGCCGCCGCGCCGGGCGCGAAGGCTACGCGTAGGTGGCGCACGTGGAAATCCGGGACAGGCTGCTGGTGCGGCCGGTAGCGGTCGGTGCCGACACCCTTCGACGCCTGGCTTACAGTGACCCTGAGGCTTTTCCGGTGCTGCTCGACAGTGCGGCCAGCGGCCCGTTGAGCCGCTATTCGATACTGGCTGCCTATCCCCAGGCGGCACTGTGGCAGGACGGCCGCGGCCGGCTGCACGCGACCGGCATGCCACTGCCGCATACCCATGGTTTTCTGAGTGCGCTCGAGGCCGCCTGGCGCAGCCAG
>JBEKRP010000027.1:0-38150 GCA_049518595.1 Steroidobacteraceae bacterium | reverse complement strand
TCTTGGGCTTGCGGCCGGGATGACGAACCACTTCAGCCTTGATGACCACGCGCCGGCGCTTGGGCCATGTGCCGGCGGCGTAGCGGCACTCGCTGTAGAGATGCGCGGTCTCACCCGTTGCGCGCGACAGGCGCCGGGCGCTGCCCATCACGCGTGCGGCGCGGCGCTCAAGCACCTTGTTTTTAGCCATCGCGACCACGTACTCGAGTCCCTCGCGTTCCAGGAAGGCGAAGATCTCGGCGGCCGCGAAGCCGCCATCCAGGCGCACGCGCAGCCGTGCCCGGGGAAAGGCCGCCCGCAGTCGCGGCAACAGTCGCGAGAGGACCCCGATCGCCCCTACGGAGGCGGTGGCATTGCCGGGTCGCAGCACATAGGCGAACAAGTACTGCTCGGGCTCTTCATTGAAGCTCAGGAAGCCGGCCACCGGCAGATAGCACCAGGTGTCGTAGTGGCCGTTAAAGAAGGCGAGCTGCTGAGCCCCATGCGTCGGATCGTCCGTGGGGTCCAGGTCAATCGTGATCCGCTTGACCTTGCGACCCAGGCGCTTGCGGTGCCGTTCGATCACCGTGTCGGCCAGCGCGATCCCCATCCGGTACAGATCCGAGCGATCAAAGGCGTTCTCAAAGCGCGAGAGCGTCGGCTGGGAAGCCAAGTCCTCGCCATGGACCGGGTCGCGATCACACAGCAGCTTCTGGATCGGGTCGGCTCCCAATCGGCTCGCATCATTGCCATCCGGGTAGCCGCAGGCGATGGCGTACAGACGCTGGCGCACCAGATCAGCAATCGCGTGGCGGATCTTGCCCGACTGGCGTCGGTCATCGATGCCGCCGATCAACGCCTCGGTCAGACCGAGGCGCCGATCGCAAGCCTGCAGCAGCATCGCTCCACCATCGGAACTGGCGTGCTCTTGGTCAAACCTCGCGACCACCGGCTTGCCCAAAAAATCCGAAAACAGAACACTTTGTCGTGTGCTATCGTCATCCATGCAAAGGCCTCTTTTGTGACGGAAAACACTTGTGGTAAAGCGTTTCTATCACGATTGAGGCCTTTGTGTTTCCTCAGTTCATGAATTATTCAGGCTAGATTGCCGCGCGGCGGATGGGGCCAGGCCCCGGCACTGCCGCATGGGCTACTTCTTGGATGTCCCGGACTTGCTTGCGAACTTCTTCTTGCTGTTCTTGTTCTTGCTCGGATCCTTAGGCCGGCTCTTGCCGAACGAGCCGCGATATATCTTGCCGCGACGGGTCTTGCGGTCACCTTTGCCCACTTGGCTGTACTCCTGCTTCCGGGCGCGCCAATGCAGCGCGCGCGCAGTCTAGTGATTCCGGCCCGGCGATTCCACCCCGGCGGGGCTACGCCGGCGCAGGCAGGCCGCTCAAGCTCACTCCCCGGTGGACGCCGGTCGCTGGCGTTCGCGCGGCACGGCAAGCTGCCGCGCGCCCAGCTCGGCTAACTCGAGATCGTGGGCCTGCGATTCATACAGATCCACTCCGGGCAGATAGTAGAGCTCCCGGCCTTCCGCGAGGTAGTGCTGGTAATCGGCGGGGTCTTCGACCAGGTAGATGAATTGATGCGGTCCCTCCTGATCGCCGTCGAGCGCCAGCGTAATGCGCGGTAATACCCAGCCGGACACGATCGCGGCGCGACCGGGGAGGCTTGCGACCGCATCAATGACGGCACGCGTCGAACGCTGCTGCGATTCGCGCACCAGGTGATCCTCGATGATGGGACCATCGAGGGTGGGCACACCGTGATCAAACGCAATCCACGACGACAGCATCAGGGCCAGCGCCACCGCGCCGGCGGCCCATGGCGGTGTCAGCAGTGCAATCGCCAGCAGTACGAACGGCACCGCCGGCAGCAGGTAACCGGACTCGTCCGGAAGGCGCAGGAAAGCGACCAGGTAAAGCGCTATCGCGACCACGGCGAGCGTGAGTGCGTATCGGGTGCGCGGGTCATCGAGCGCCGCGCGTGTAAAACGATAATAGCCGGGTGCCGCGCACAGCAGTGCCAGCAGCCCCAGCAGTCCCAACTGTCCCCATACCAGCGGCAGCGCCCGGGTATAGACCACATCGAGCGGCGGATACCCGCCGTTGTCGTAGAACACGAAGAAGTCGGTGCCATAGCGCCGCAACACCGGCAGGAAACACAGGACGCTGACCAGCAGCAGCGTGATTCCGAATGCCAGACACTGCCGCAACGCGGGCCGGGGCGCAGTAGTCAGCAGAATCCACAGGCCTAGCGGCAGCGCCAGCGCTCCGGCCGTGATGCGGCAGCCGATGCTCAAGCCCAGCAGCAGGCCCGCGAGCATCGGACGACGACGCAACAGCGCATAGGTTGCGGCGAGCTGGCCGGCGAGCGCCGGGATGTAATCCATCGTGCAGCAGCTGCTCAGATAGACCACCGGGGTCATCGCGAAAGCCAGCGCGATCAGCAGATACCGGCGTACGCCGAGCTCGCGCGCAATAAGCGCGAAAAATACAAACGCCGCGACGCTGAACAGCGCCGTGACCGCGTTCGACACCCACGGCGCCGCCGTCGCGCTGAGCGCGCTCAGGTATTCGTAGACCGGATAACCAGGCAGCCGCGAGGCTTCATACACACCGGTGCGCGCAATCTGCCGCGCCGCGATGACCACGCGATAGCCGTCGGGATCCGAACCGTAACCGCTGCCAATCCAGGGCAGGCGCGTCAGCAACACCGCGACAGCAGCCAGCGCCAGCGCCAGACGCTCGCGTGCGGGCGCCGCCGGGATCATGCCGGGGCGCAGGGGCTCAGGACTTACGACCGCCAACCAGCAACAGCGCCGCGCCGGCGACGATGGCGCCGACCCCCAGCCAGTTCGGTACGTCCACGGTTTCCTTGTGCTGCACCGACAGCTCCAGCGATCCAAGCTTCGCCTCTTGCGAGCTCTTGGTGTAGCTGAAACCGTGATAGAGCAGTCCCAGCACCCCGGCCACGATCAACACGATCGCGACGATTCTTGCTGCGTTCATGCGTTGCCCTTCGCTGACATAGCTGTCGCCGCAGTGTAGCAGCGCCAATGTGTGGCTGCCGACCTCCCCAGCGCCGCTCAGCTCTTAAGTGCCCGCGCGCGCAGACGCTCGAGCAGGCGCTCGAGCTCATCCGCGGTCCCGGGCCGTCTAGTCGAGCTGCACGCCGGCGCGCAGGATATCCGTCATCGCGCGCGCTTTGGCACGCGCCTGCTCGAGCGTCGCACCGAGTGCCAGCGACACCCCCATGCGGCGGTGAGCGCGCACTTCGGGCTTGCCGAACAGCCGCAAGGCGGTATCCGGCTCAGCCAGTGCCCGATCGACATCGGTGAAGCGGATGTTGGCCGAGTCGCCGTCCACCAGCAGCGCGCAGGAAGCGGCCGCGCCGCGCTGGCGAATCACCGGGATCGGCAATCCGAGGATGGCCCGTACATGCAGCGCGAACTCGGACAAGTCCTGTGAGATCAGTGTGACCAGACCGGTATCGTGCGGTCGAGGCGAGACCTCGCTGAAATAGACCTGATCGCCGGCGATGAACAGCTCCACCCCGAAGATGCCGCTGCCGCCGAGATTGGCCGTGATCGCGGCGGCCATGCGCCGCGAGTGCGCCAGTGCCGTCCCCGACATCGGCTGCGGCTGCCAGGACTCACGGTAATCGCCATCGATCTGCAGATGTCCGATGGGCTCGCAGAAGCTGGTGCCGCCGGCGTGCCGCACCGTCAGCAGGGTGATTTCATAGTCGAAGCGCACGAAGCCTTCGACGATCACACGACCGGCGCCGGCGCGCCCGCCCCGCTGTGCGTGGCGCCAGGCCGCTCCGATCTCGGTCTCGGCGCGCACCAGGCTCTGGCCCTTGCCCGAGGAGCTCATGACCGGCTTGACCACAACGGGTAATCCGAGCTCGGCAATCGCGGCGCGGTACTCCTGCTCGGTGCCCGCGAATCGATAGGGCGAGGTCGCAAGCTCCAGCTCCTCTGCCGCCAGCCGTCGTATGCCCTCCCGATCCATGGTCAGGCGCGTTGCGCGCGCGGTCGGAATCACGCCGTAGCCTTCGGCCTCGAGCTGCAACAGCATCGGCGTCGCAATGGCCTCGATCTCCGGCACAATGAGCCGCGGACGCTCGCGCTCCACCAGCGCGCGCAGTGCCGCGCCGTCGAGCATATCAATCACGTGGGCTCGATGGGCCACCTGCATCGCCGGAGCATTGGCGTAGCGGTCCACGGCGATCACCTCGCAGCCGAAGCGCTGCAGCTCGATCGCGACTTCCTTACCGAGCTCGCCCGCGCCCAGCAGCATGACGCGCATCGCCGATGCGGACAGCGGAGTGCCGAGAGTCGTCATGCATGCAACCGCTGCGGCAGCGGCCTCGGATCGTACGGCGACATATAGTCCTTATCGGGCCTGCCCGGGACAGAACAATAATCGCAATGCGCCCGCGCGCGCCAGCGGCTTCTACTCCCGCCTGAGCTGACGCTCGAGCCGTTGGCGATGAATCAGCCCGCGCACCGTGCTGGAGCTCGCGCTCTCGGTCTGCAGGACCACCAGGTACTTCACGCCGGTGCCTTCGAAGATCTCAATCAGGTCGCTGATCCGCGAGTCCTGCAGCGTCTGCCAGTCGATCGCCGGCACATCGAGCGACGGCGTCATGGCGTCCGCGGCGCGCAGCTCGCAGCCTGCACCGTCGGACCGCTGCCGGGCGCGACGGGCATCGCCGGCATCTTCGGCGGTGATCAAACCGATCACCGAACGATCGTGTACCACCAGGAAGACGCGCAAGCCGAGTCGAAACATGCAGTCAATGACTTCTTCCAGGCCAGTATCTGCGGCGACCGTGTGCGGCGGATCATGCAGGAAGTCGTTCATGGCACGCACGGCCGGATCGCCGGGCTTGAGCTGCGGCGCATACGGTCGTGAGCGCGGCGACAGGGCCGGGATTGCGATTGGCTGTCGCGCCAGCAAGTAGGGTTGGTTCACATGGACCTCCATTGAATGCGCTCATGAAACCTTGTTGCTCTCCGACTGACGAGTCGCGGGTCGCGAAGTTCCGCGCCGTCACCATTTGTTCATGCTTGTTAATGTGCGTCGCTAATGTGCGACCGCTGCCGCGTCCTCCGGCCGCTCCAGGAATGCGCTGATGATCGGGTTCAGCCACTCCGGCCGACCCGAAAACGTGCCGTGATCGGTCCCCGGAAGCACGCACAGCTCGGCCTGCGGCAAGGCCCGATAGATCTGCAGCGTATGCTCGAGCGTGATCGCATCGCGATCGCCGGAGATCACCAGCACCGGCTGCTCGATCTTCGACAGCAGCGCGAGGCTCAGCTCGGTCTCGGTGGGCGAGGTGAGCCAGAGCTTTGCAAGTTTTTCAGCGACCGTCTTCGGCGTCGCGGTCTGCGCCTCGCGCAGCCCCTGCAGTTGCTCGGCGGTCAGCCCCGTGGGTGAGATGTTGACCCCACTGATCACCAGCCGGCGCACCAGCTGCGGATATCGCACCGCGAGCATCAGCCCCAGGATGCCGCCGTCGCTGAAGCCCACGACATCGACCCGCTTGAGCTTGAGCTTCTCCAGCAGCATCGCGGTGTCCTGCATCATCAAGGTGTAGCTCAAGGGCCCCGGCACATCGGGCGTATGGCCCTGACCCACCTGATCGGGCGCGATGATCCAATGGTGCAGCGAGAACACGTCGAGCTGGCGCTCGAAGGAATGCTCGCCGGAGTCGCCGCCGCCATGCAGCAGCACCAGGGTCGGTCCGCTGCCGCGCACGGCGTAATACATCCTGTGACCATTGATCGAAGCCCAATGCCACAGCGTCGGCTGCGCGACGGCATGGGCCGCGTTGACGCCAATAGACGTCAGCAGCAGCAGCGCCGACGTCATCGCGGCACGCTTCAGGGCCGCGGTGTGCTTCAGGCCCGGCGTGCGCATCAGCGCCGCGGTGCACTGCATGGCATCACTGCGGCGCCGCCGCCAGAATCTGGTCCGCGAGTTCGTCATAGTTGTGATCGAAATGATGCCCGCCGCTCTTGGCCAGCACCGCGGCGGCGGCGGCGGCGCTGCTGGTGCACAGGCTATCGGCGCCCTCGTCCCTGCCGTAGATGCACTGCAGGTGCATCGCCGACAGCTTTTTCAACTCGGGTGCGATCGCGATGCCAGAGCTGCTGTGCATGCCAAGCCATCCGGTCGCTTCGACTTCGAAGGCAGTGGTGCGCTCGGGCGATAACAGCGACAACAGGCTGACGTCGGCCTGCAGATCGGCCGGCAGACGGCTGACCAGGAATGGCAGGACATCGGCGCCGAATGAAAAACCGATCAGCACGACTTTGTTTCGCTGCCAGCGCTTCTGGTAGTAACGAATGATGCGCGCCAGGTCGCTCGCGGCCAATGCCGGGGCTTTCTGTTTCCAGTAATAGCGCAGCACATCGACGCCGACGACGCTCATGCCTTTGGCAGCCAGCACATCGGCCAGGCTTCGGTCCAGATCACGCCAGCCGCCATCGCCCGAGTAGATGATCGCGAACGCGTCCCGGTGCGGGTCCGGCGCCGGCACCTCCGCCAGCGGCAGGTCGCCGACACCGCTGCGGCTGCGCTCGGCATCGATGCTCGCGAGCACCGCTTGGTAGGAGCCGTGGAGCGTGGCGCCCGCCACGACCGCCCCCACAGCATCGCCGGGGATCGCCATGACGAATCGCCGCTCCGCAGCGCTGGCCGCCCCGTCGAGCAGCACTCGGGCCGGAACATTGTTTCCGAGTCGCGCGGGTAGGATCGTCTGGCCGACCCCGATCGCGGCGCCCGCGGCGGCGCCCGCGGCGGCGGCCGCGGCGGGGTGATCGCAAAACGGCCGTTGCAATGCGATCTGGCTCTGCGGATCGATCGCCACGGCGGCGCTGAAGGCCAGCGGCGGGGCCTGCAGCTGCGCCATATAGACCAGCGTGGCGCCGAGATCGTGTCCGAGCAGCACCGGCGCGAGATACTGCGCGCTGTTGGCAGCGCGCTGCTGCGCGCGACTGTAATCCTCGAGCTGCCCCGGCAGGTAGACGCAGCCGCTGTCTGCGTGGTCGGCCCAATTCAGAAATTTCGGCGTATCGATGCCGACCACCAGGCTGCCGGCGCGCGCAAAATCACGCGCGGTCTCCTCTTCGGCGGCGCTCCAGCCGCGAGCGCCAGAAAACAGATAAACGAAACTCCTGGTTTGCAGCCAGGCCGGGTAGATGCGTACCTGCCCGAGACGCGCCGCCGCCTCCACGCGCGGCAGCCGTGTATGCACCAGGTAGCCGGCCGCGGCCAGGACAGCCACGACGACGGCACTGACGGCCAGCCACTTGATCAGCGAAATTTCGCCAGCATCTTCGCCAGCGCCTGCGGGCCAGGATTGAGCTTGGCGTAGGGAATCTGGTTGAGCGGCAGATCGGGTGTGGCATTGAGAGCGTGCAACTCGGGCTGATCGCGGCCGATGAAGAGCAACCCGGTCAGGTACTCGCCGTGCTTGAGCCGCTGCTGGATGGTCTGCAGCGCCACGGCGCGGTCGGTCGCGTCGTACTGTGCCTCGACCTTTCTGAGCAGTACGCGACTGCCATCGTGCATGCTCACGGCCAGCGTCTCACCCGGCGCATAGTCGACCGCGATCTCGCGCGCCGGCGGCACGAAGTCGGTGTGCACCACTTCTTCGTAGTGCTCGCGCGTATAGGCGTAGCTGCGGGTCGAGCCTTCGTGATCGTTGAAGGTGACGCAGGGCGAGATCACGTCGATCAGCGAGAAGCCCTGATGATGCATCGCGGCCTGCAGCAGCGGCACCAGCTGCGCTTTGTCGCCGGAGAAACTGCGGGCCACGAACGAGACTCCGAGCGTGATCGCCAGCTGCACCGGATCGATCGGCGGCTGGTTGTTGACCTCGCCTTTTTTGGCCGTGCTGCCGATGTCGGCCGATGCCGAGAACTGGCCCTTCGTCAGCCCATACACGCCGTTGTTCTCGATGACGTAGACCATGTTGAGATTGCGGCGGATGGCGTGACAGAACTGGCCGAGGCCGATCGACAGCGTATCGCCATCCCCGGAGACTCCGATGTAGGTCAGATTGCGGTTGGCGGCGTTGGCACCGGTGGCGATCGAGGGCATACGGCCGTGCACCGAGTTGAAACCGTGTCCGCCGCTGACGAAATACGCGGTGGTCTTGGACGAGCAACCGATACCCGAGAGCTTGACTACGTCCTGCGGCCTGACGGCGTCGAGCCAGCAGGCTTCGACGATCGCGGCCGTGATCGAGTCGTGGCCGCAGCCGGCGCACAGCGTCGAGTTGAGGCCTTCGTAGTCGCGTCGCGTCAGGCCGAGCGCATTCCTCGGCATCTCGAAATGCGTGATCTTGGGTTTTGCCATGAATGTCATGGGGATCTCCTGCAAACGCGAGCGTCAGCCGACCAGCTGCGCCGCCGGCCGCTCCGGTGTGATCATCGCCGCGACGCCGTCGTAGACGTAGCTCGCCGGGATCGGCATGCCGTTGTAGTGCAGGATCGAGCGCAGCCGGGATTTTTCGATGCCGGTTTCCATGATCAGCAGCGAGCGCAGTTGCGCGTCGCGATTCTGCTCGACCACAAAGTTGATGCGATGCGCCTGCAGGAACGTCTCGACGTCATCGCTGAACGGAAAGCCCCGCACCCGCAGATAATCGGTGTGTACGGCTTGCGCCCCCAGCCGCAGGCGCGCCTCGTGCACCGCGGCGTCGCTGCTGCCGAGGGAAACGATGCCGATTTCGGTCTTGATCTCGCTGCGCTCGATGATCGACCTGGGCACGAGGCGCGCGGCGGTGAGCCATTTCTTGCGCAGCCGGTCGACCACCACCTGGTATTCCTTCGAGTCCTCGGTGTAGCGGCCATACTGCGAATGACCCGAGCCGCGCGCGAAATAGGCCCCCTTCGGATGCACGCCCGGCAGCGTGCGCTGCGGGATGCCGTCATTGTCGTGATCGTAGTAGCGCCAGAAGTGCTCGGTCTTCTGCAGCTGTTCGGCGTCGAGCAACTTGCCGCGGTCGGGCTGGTAGTTCTGGTCCCATTTGAAGTCCGGGCACATCCAGTCGTTCATGCCGATATCGAGATCCGACAGCACGAGCACTGGCGTCTGCAGCCGCTCGGCAAGATCGAAGGCCCGGACCGCGAATTCGAAGCATTCCTCGGGATTGGCCGGATACAGGCACACCTGCCGCGTATCGCCATGCGAGGCGTAGGCCGCCGATTGCAGGTCGGCCTGCTGCGTGCGCGTCGGCATGCCGGTCGAAGGTCCGACCCGCTGGACGTCGAACACCACGGCCGGCACCTCGGCGTAATAGCCGAGCCCGAGGAATTCCTGCATCAGCGACAGGCCGGGACCGGAAGTCGCGGTAAACGCGCGCGCGCCGTTCCACGAGGCGCCGATCACCATGCCGATCGAGGCCAGTTCGTCCTCCGCCTGAATCATGATGTAGTTCTTGCGGCCGGTCTCGGCGTCGATCCGCAGCTTCTCGCAGAAGCTCTTGTAGGCATCCATCAACGAGGTCGAGGGCGTGATCGGATACCAGGCGCCGACCGTGGCGCCCGCATATACGCAGCCGAGAGCGGCGGCGGTATTGCCGTCGATGATGATGTGGCCGGCCGTCGCATCCATCTTCTCGACCCGCAGCGGCAGCGGACAGCTGACGTGCTCGCGCGCATAGTCGTAGCCGAGCTGGATCGCTTTCATATTGGCGTCCAGCAGTTTCGGTTTCTTTGAATAGGTCTCGGCCAGCAACGCGCGAATCAGCTCCAGATCGAGATCGCACAGCGCCGCGAGCACGCCGGCGTAGCAGATGTTCTTCATCAGGATGCGCGTGCGCACGCCCTGGAAGGTGTCGTTGCACAGCCGTGCCAGCGGCACGCCGATCACGGTGACGTCATCGCGCATGAGCAGCGCCGCGCGCGGCCAGGTGGAGTCGTAGATGAAATAACCGCCCGAGGCCAGTTCCGCCAGGTCGCGGGCGTAGGTCTCGGCGTTGAGCGCCACCATGATGTCGGTGTGGCCGGCGCGCGCGCGGTGAGCGTCGCGGGTGACTCGAATCTCGTACCAGGTAGGCAGCCCCTGGATGTTCGACGGGAAATAATTCTTGCCCACCACCGGTACGCCGCTGCGAAAAATCGCCTTCATGAGCAGCCCGTTGGCACTGGCCGAGCCGGTGCCGTTGACCGTGGCGATCTTGACGACGAAGTCGTTTACGCGGTCTTGAGCTTTGGCGCCCGGCATTTATGACCCCCATCGGCGGCCTGCGGCCAGTGAATCGTCGATTTCTGCATGTCCCAGGCCGCTGTGGGGCAGCGCTCGGCGCACAGGCCGCAATGCACGCACAGGTTCTCGTCTTTGACCATCACGCGACCGGTCTGTATCAATGGCGTGGACACGAACAATGCCTGGGTCGGCTCCAGCGCCGGCGCGCGCAAGCGGCCGCGCAGCTCGGCCTCGTCGCCGCCTTGCGTTATTGTCAGGCAATCGACCGGACAGATGTCGATGCAGGCGTCACACTCGATGCACAGCTTGGCCTCGAATACCGTCTGTATGTCACAGTTCAGGCAGCGCTGCACTTCCTGTGCCGCCTGCTCGGCGGTGAAACCGAGTTCCACCTCGATGTTGAGCTTCTTGAAGCGCTCCTTGAGAGACACGTGCGGCATCAGCCGCCGCTCGAGCGGCGCGTAATCGTTCTTGTAGGACCATTCGTTCATGCCCATCTTGCGGCTCGAGAGCGTCACCCCCGGCCGCGGTCGATCGGTCACCGACGCGCCGCTGCAGTAGTTGTGAATCGACAGTGCCGCCTGATGGCCTTGCTCGACCGCCCAGATGATGTTCTTCGGTCCCTGGGCCGCGTCGCCGCCGAAGAACACCTGCGGCCGCGTCGACTGGAAAGTTACGGCGTCGATCATCGGCCGGTCCCATTGGTCGAACTTCAGGCCGATGTCGCGCTCGATCCACGGAAAGGCGTTCTCCTGGCCGATGGCGAGAATGACGTCATCGCAGGGGATCATGACCTCACCGACCACGCGCTCACGCTTGATGCGCCCGCCTTCGAGCTCGTACTCGAGGCAGTCGAACAGCATGCCGGTGAGTCGCCCGGCCTCCAGCACGAACGATTTGGGTGAATGATTGACGATGATCTCGACGTTCTCTGCCTCGGCATCCTCGAGTTCCCACGCCGATGCCTTGAAGAAGCCGCGCGGCTTGCGCGCCATGACCCTGACGCTCCTGGCACCCAGGCGCAGCGAACTGCGACAGCAATCCATCGCGGTGTTGCCGACGCCGATGATCAGCACGCGCTCGCCGATCGAGCCGATGTGGCCGAAGGCCACCGACTCGAGCCAGGTGATGCCGATATGAATCCGGTCGGTGTCGTGCCGGCCCGGCAGCTCGAGCTCTTTGCCCTTCGGGGCGCCCGAGCCGACGAACACGGCGTCATAACCACCGCCCTCGAGCAGCTCTCGCAGGCTCGAGATCGGGGAACTCAGGCGCAGCGTCACGCCCATATCGAGGATCATGCCGATCTCTTCGTCGAGCACGCTCTGCGGCAGACGAAACGACGGGATATTGCTGCGCATAAGGCCGCCGGGTACGGCGTTCTGCTCGAAGATCGTCAGTTCGTAGCCGAGCGGCGCCAGGTCGTTCGCAACCGTCAGCGAGGCAGGTCCCGCGCCGATGCATGCGATGCGCTTGCCGTTGCCGACGGAGGGTGCTTTCGGCAGCAGCCCGCTGAGCTCGCCCTTGAGGTCGGCGGCGACTCGCTTGAGCCGGCAGATGGCGACCGGCTTGTCCTCGACGCGAACGCGCCGACAAGCCGGCTCACATGGCCGGTCGCAGACGCGACCGAGAATGCCGGGGAACACGTTCGACTGCCGGTTCAACATGTAGGCGTCGGTGTAGCGGCCCTGCGCGATGAGCCTGATGTACTCCGGCACGTCGGTATGCGCCGGGCAGGCCCACTGACAATCCACGACGCGATGGTAATAATCCGGATGCGCGGTGTCGGTCGGGTTCATAGTGATCGGCAATCAATCCCTTGTGAGCCTGTATAGCAATTGACATCCTCTCCTGCCCGAAGGCAAGAGATTCCTACAGCGCTATGCATGAGCTTGCTCACACATAGTCGCCTCGGTGGGTTCCTGCTTCACAGAGGCTGCTTTTCGTCCTGCTCTTTCGAGCAGGGCCAGAGCCCGCCTCTCCACAGGCTGCAACGCGGTGTCCCCGCGCCAGTACGTTCATTGCGCCAAGCACATCGGCGTTTTGCACATAACCACAGTGTACGCATTCGAACCTGGCCTGGCTGCGTCGGTTCTCGGCCGCCACGTGTCCGCAGACCGGACAGGTCCGGCTCGTGTTGTGTGGCGGCACGGCGATCAGCATTGCGCCATTCCAGCCGAGCTTGTAGGCCAGCTGACGGCGAGACTCGAACCAGCCCTGATCGAGGATGGACTTATTCATTCCCGACTTGGCGCGAACGAACTGGCCAGGTGCTTGGATGTTCCCTCTGTCCGACTTGGACAGTCTCCTGACCTGCAGGTCCTCGATACACACCATCGCGTGGTTTTTGCTGATCGTGGTCGTGGCCTTATGCAGGAGGTCGCGCCGGGCATTGGCAATTCGAGCATGGAGGGTTTGCACTCTCCTCCTGGCCTTGCGCCACTTCTTGCTGAACTTCACCTTGCGGCTTATCGAGCGCTGGTAGCGGCGCAGACGGATCTCGTGCTTCCTGAAACTGTTGAGCGGGGCAATGTGCGTGCCATCGCTCAAGGTGGCGAAACGGGCGACCCCCAAATCGATGCCGATGGCCGTAGTGGCCCTGGGCAGCGCTGGCTCGACTTGCCGCTCGGTCTGGATGCTAGCGTACCACCGGCCGGCCGAGCAGCCGACGGTGATGTTCCTGGCCTTACCCAGAATGTCCCGACTGTTGCGGTATCGGATCCAACCGAGCTTAGGCAGGAAAATGCGGCTGTGGGACTCATCGATCTCAAACTGCTGGGCGTCCGGATAGCGAAAGCTCTGCCGGTGTCCCTTGCGCTTAAAGCGCGGGAAGCCCGCTCGCCCGGCGAATATATTCTGGTACGAGCGCTCCAAGTCCTTCAGGGCGTGTTGCAGGGGAGGCACCGGCGCCTGCTTGAGCCACGGCGTCTCGGTCCCGCGACGCCACTGGGTCAGCAGCTTTGCCATCGCCACGTAGCCGATATATTCCCTGCCTGCCTCATAGTGCGCCTTTTGCAGTGCCCGGGCCTGGTTGAACACGAACCGGCAGCAACCGGCAAAGCGGCACAGGTCTCGCTGCTGTTCAGCGTTGGGCCGGAGCGCATATTTCAAGGTTTGGCGTCGCTCCATAGCTCAAATTATACTTTGGCCCATGAACCATGGCTCAATCGCTGTTGTTCGCCGATTCATCGAACAACAACAGACGCCCCCATAATCGTCGCAAAGGACGGCTACGCCGTCCGCGCTTTCCTTCCCCGCCCCGAAGGACGAGGTTTGACCCGCATGCAAATCGACCGTCCGGATGCGATAAGCGATGTCTGATATCTGCGCGACGGAAATCAAATTGCGCCAGCGCTCGCGAGTGCTCGAAGTCAGCTTCGATGACGGCAGTCGCTTCGAATTGCCGTTTGAATATCTGCGTGTGCACTCGCCTTCGGCCGAAGTGCGCGGGCATGGCCCAGGCGAAGGCGTGCTGGTGCTCGGCAAGGAAAACGTCGGCGTGCGTGCGATCGAGCCCATCGGTCAGTACGCGGTGCGACTCATATTTGATGACGGCCACGCGACCGGACTGTTCACCTGGAAGTACCTGCACGAGCTCGGCTCGCAGCGCGAACAGAAGTGGGCCGAGTATCTGGCGTGCGTGGCGCGCGCGGCCGGCCCGAAATGACTTGAATTTTCTGCTGCACAAAAAAGAAAGGCCGGGCGACTTCACCCGGCCAAATCTTCACAAGACCCCCACTCGGTTGAGGCCTTTCGGGCCATCAACCGGGGCGGGATTCTGGGCGAACTGCGCTCAGATTGCCAGCATTTTTGACTCAGTCCAGATACACGGAATATCAGCCCGCCCAGATCAAATAAGACCGAAATGGTCCTTTCCGTGCGCAAGGACACCGTAGGATCATGGTGTCCCTGCGCGGTGCATGCGGTGATGGCCCGGCGCAAATAGAATGGCTGCTTCCTTCATTATGGTACCCAAGATGACCCAAAAGCGCCCCGACAGCACGGACTTCGGATACCAGCAGGTGCCTTGGCGGGAGAAAGCCCGGCGCGTGCGCAGTGTCTTCGACTCGGTGGCTAACCGCTACGATCTGATGAACGACCTGATGTCGGCCGGAGCGCATCGGTTGTGGAAGCAATTTACGCTGTCGCTGACCGGACTGCGGCCCGGCGACAGGGCCCTGGATATCGCGGGAGGCACCGGCGATCTGGCCGCCGGGCTCGCGCGCCAGGTCGGCAAATCGGGGCTGGTGGTGCTGGCCGATATCAACGCCAACATGCTGCAGCACGGCCGCGACCGCCTCATCAACCGCGCCATGGTGGCCAACGTCCAATACGTGCAGGCCGATGCCGAGCACCTGCCCTTTGCGGATGCCAGCTTCGACTGCGTGACGATCGGCTTTGGCCTGCGCAACGTCACCGACAAGGCTGCCGCCCTGCTGGCGATGCGGCGGGTGCTCAAGCCCGGCGGACAACTGCTGGTGCTCGAATTCTCCAAGCCGCTGATACCGGCCTTGGGCCGCCTCTACGACGTTTACTCGTTCAATGTGCTGCCATGGCTCGGACGCGCGGTCGCGGGCGACGCCGAGAGTTACCGCTACCTCGCCGAGTCCATTCGGCGGCATCCGGATCAGCAGGGATTGATTGAATTGATGAAAACGGCGGGCCTCGAGAGCTGCCGCTATCACAACCTCATGGGCGGCATCGTCGCCGTGCACCGCGGCTACCGGTACTGATGATGACCGTGGCGGCCGAGATCGTGATCGAGCGCCTGCTCGATCGAGCCGTGGCGCGAGCCATGGCCGATTCCCCGCGCGCCGCTGCGCTCATCGCCAGGCTCCAGGGACGCAGGCTGGCGATCCAGATCAGCGGCACGCCGTGGACCACCGTGGTCGAGTCCACCGGCCGCACGTTGAAGACCTACCGCGCACTCGACGCGCACGCGAGGATCGTCGGCGCGCCGCTGTCGCTGCTGGCACTTGCCGGCGCGGACTCGCAGGCGGTGATCCGGCGTGGCGATGTACGGATCGAGGGCGACGCCGAGATAGCGCAGCAGTTTGGCGAGCTTGGCCTGCTGCTCAGACCCGATCTGGAGGCCGGCCTGTCGCAAGTGCTCGGCCGCAGCGGCGCGCACATCGCGATGCGCGGCATGCGCGCCGCGGTCGACTGGACGCGCGCGGCTGCCTGGACATCGCTCCGAAACGTGGCCGAGTATCTGGCGCACGAGAGTGGCGATCTGGTGTCGCGGCCCGAGGCCGAACATTTCCTGCGCGGCGTCGAGCGGCTGCGCGAGCAGCTCGATCGCATCGACGCGCGGTTGCAGCTTATGGAGCGGCGCGCGGGCGTCCTTGCCGCCGGCCCGAAGCCACCCTGACGGGTGCCACCCCGATGCGCTTACGCGTCCTCGCCAGACTCATCCAGATCGAACGTGTGCTGGTCCGCCATCGGCTGGACGATTTTGTACGCGCGACGCATCTGTATCGGCCGCTGCGGTTCGTATTTTTCATCTCGCCCTGGACCTGGTTCCAGCGCGGTTCGGACCTGACACGCGGCGCGCGGCTGCGGCTCGCGCTCACAGAGCTCGGCCCGATCTTCGTCAAGTTCGGCCAGGCCTTGTCGACCCGGCGCGACCTGCTGCCCGCCGACATCGCCGACGAGCTGGCCAAGCTGCAGGACAAGGTGCCGCCGTTTCCGGGCGCCGTCGCCCGCGCGATGATCGAGCGCTCCTACGGCGAGCCGCTCGAGACACGGCTGCGCGCCTTCGAGGAAACCCCGCTCGCCGCCGCGTCGATCGCGCAGGTGCACGCGGCAAAGCTCGCCGACGGCCGCGATGTGATCGTCAAGGTGCTGCGGCCCGGCATGAAGGCGACGATCGAGCTCGACCTCGAGGTGCTCTACACGATCGCCGGCATGGCCGAGCGCTGGTGGGCACAGAGCCGCCGCCTCAAGCCGCTCGAGATCGTACGTGAATACGAAAAAACCGTGCTCGATGAGCTCGATCTGATGCGCGAGGCCGCGAACGCTTCGCAGCTCAAGCGCAATTTTGCCGGCTCGCTGCTGTTGTACGTGCCCGAAATCTACTGGGATCACTGCCGCCAGGACGTGCTGGTGATGGAACGCATCCACGGCATACCGATCGGCGATATCGCGCGGCTGCGCGAGCGGGGCACCGATTTCAGGCGACTGGCCGAAAACGGCGTCGAGATCTTCTTCACCCAGGTGTTCCGGCACAACTTCTTCCACGCCGACATGCATCCGGGCAATATCTTCGTGCTGCTGGATGATCCGGCATGGCCGCGCTACGCCGCGGTGGATTTCGGCATCGTCGGTACGCTCGACCTGCGCGATCAGCGTTACCTGGCGGAGAATTTCCTCGCGGTGTTCGATCGCGATTACCGCCGCGTCGCGACCCTGCACGTGCAGTCCGGCTGGGTGCCGGCCGATACGCGCGTGGATGAAATGGAGTCGGCGGTACGCACGATCTGCGAGCCGATCTTCGATCGGCCGCTCAAGGAGATCTCCTTCGGCACCATACTGCTGCGGTTGTTCGAGGCACTGCGGCGCTTCAACGGCCAGATCCAGCCGCAGCTGCTGTTGCTGCAGAAGACCTTGCTGAATGTCGAGGGCCTGGGACGCCAGCTCTATCCCGATCTCGATATCTGGCAGACCGCGAGCCCGGTGCTGCGACGCTGGATGCGCGATCGCGTCCGCCCGCGCAATGTGCTGCGCGAGCTGCGCCGCGGCTGGCCCGACGCGCTCGAGATCTTCAAGGCCTTGCCGCCATTGGCCAGGCGTGCCATCGAGCAGGCGCAGGATGGGCAGCTGCGTTTAGCGGTCGATGCGCGCGCGCTCGACCAGCTGCGCGCCGCGCTCGCCGAGCAGAGCCGGCGCAGCGACCGCATCCTCATCGGCGCCGTGCTGCTGCTCAGTACCGTGCTGTGGTTCGGCCTGCGGCTCAACCCGCGTTGGATCGGCGTGCTGATCGGTGCCGGGGGGCTGATCGCCTGGACTTCTGCGTGGCTACAACAACAACGGCTGTGAGAACCGGCCATGAGAACCGCGTCATCCTGGTCACCGCCCAGGCAGATGTTGGATCTAGGGAGCATTTTTCGTAATTGAAAAATGCTCCCTAGATCCAACATCTGCCAGAGTGCTGGCCGGGATCACACGGCTCTCGTAACCGGCTTTCAGACCCGATGCTGGTAGTCGGCGCAGCGAGAGGCCGCCCCCAGGTAACGATCGTGCCGGCGGCAGATGCCGTCCGCCGCGCGCACCGAAGCGTAGACCGATCCCAGGCTGCGCATGCCCGGCATCTGCGATTCGATCTCGTGCGGCGCCTGGCAAAAGTATCGACAGCTGCCGCAGCTCTCCTCAGGCACCGCTTCGCCGCGCGCCGCATTGAGTTTCATTGGCCGAACCGCGTCCAGAAGCCCACGAACACCTGGGTGGACAGGACGAACCCCAGGATGAGGTTGACCGCTACCCCCGCGCTGAAGGCATAGAACGGCTTGGCGCCGCCGGTGATGAAATCGCGAAATCGTGTGGTCAAGCCGATGGCCAGGAACGTGAAGGTGAAGGCCCAGACGCGCAGCGCCTGCAGCGGTGCTACCAGCGAGGGTTGGACGATTTTCTTATAGTCGGCGTAGCTGTAGCCGCTCGAGATCACAGTGACGATGGCGGAGGCGATCAGAAAGCCGAGAATGAATTTCGGAAAGCGCCGCCAGATTTCGGCCACGTTCGGCTCGGAGCGGATGCCCGTGGCCTGCCATCGCGTGGTGGCGACGATGGACAGCACGAATGCCCAGACTCCGATCCACAGGTCGCGGCCGATCACCTTCATCAACGTGAACGCGTTGACGGCCGCGTCGGGGCTGCCGCTGATACCGGCGACATGACCGGCGTAGCCGCCGTAGGCTTGGGCCGCCGCCAGGCCCGCCGCGTCGGCGAACTCGGAGGTGCCGATCCAGGCCCCTGCCACCCCGGTCGGCAGCCGTAGCGCGCGGGCCAGCAGCGGCAACACAAAGATCGCCAGGATCGCCCAGAAGATCACCAGCGAAATAGCGATCGAGGCCTGTTCCTTCCTGGCGCCGACCGCGCCGGCGGTGGCGATCGCACCGGACACGCCGCAGACCGCGCCTCCGGTACCCAGTGTCGCCGCCAACCGGCGGTCCAGGCCCAGACGTATGGCCGTAAAGTAGATGACACCGAAGGTCACCAGCGACACGATCGCCGCCTGCACGATGGCAACCGGCCCCGCCCAGGCGATCAGGGTCAAGGGCAAGGCGGCCCCGAGCAGCACGATGCCGGTCTTGATGTAGAGCTCGACGCGCAAGCCGGCGTCCGCCCACTTGGGGACACCGACGGTATTGGCTATGAGCAGGCCGAGCACCAGCGCGACCAGCGGTGGCTCGAGATTGTAGTGCGATGCCTGGTCCCATTGGCCCAGCAGATAAAGGCCCAGCGACACCACGTAGACCAGGGCGAACGCGGGCAAGAAGCGCGACAGTCGGTAGCCGAGCGCGCTGACGCCGATGCCGAACAGCGCTGCCCACAGTGCGAACAGCGCCAGATATTGCACCGCGTGAGCGCGCACCTGACCCAGGGCCTCGGGCCAATGACTCCATTTTTGCGGCGCAATGGCCAGCCATTTGAGGCTGCCACCGCTCGCCACCAATCCGGCCGCAACCACGACCAGTTCGAGGCCGATCCATATCGCCCACCAGTCGTCCTTTCTGATGAACTCCGCCCAGGCCGATTCGCGCTTTGGAACGTGGACCTGGCTTTGCGCAATCTCTGTCATGACAGCTCCGGCTCTAGTTATGCGCCCGACTGCGGTAGCTGGTTGGACCGATCGGTGCCGACTTGCCAACCTGCAGCCGATCCACGATAGACATCCGGCTATTGACGGTCCAATAGCGATTTGCCATGACGACTTTTTATTTCGCTATCTAGCCGCCTTATTACCGCTCTAGCCGCCTTGTTAGCGCCAGGAGCGGCAACGATCGGCGGCACCCCCCGCGGCTCGCGGTTCTAGGCGGCGGCCGATTGCCGACTTCGGCGCTCGGGCGCCCGGGCGCGCGCTGACCGGCGGCGAAAGGCGTCGATCGATGCCAGCAGATCGAGCGGGGAAACCGTGCTGCGGCCGGCGCTGTACTTCAGCACGCCGCGACGGTGCAGTGACTCATCGATAATCAGCACGAAGCGAGGCGGCAGGCGCAGAATCTCATCGCGCAGATTGCGCGCCGCCATATCGACCACGCCGTCGTCCGCGGCAGCCGCGGCCTGCAGCCGCAGCAGGCGATGATCGCAGAGCAGCTCGCCGACCCAGCTGCCGTCAGCGCCCGCGGCGATTCGCCTGCAGGCGATCGGCCGCACGCCGCGCACGCGAAACTCATCGCGCAGAATTTCCAGCCAACGATCGCGTTCCAGGCCCTGATCCTGAAAATCCGCCGGATGTGAGAACAGCAGAGCCCAGTCCTCACCGAGCCAGTCGCGCAGCAGTGGTGCCGAACAATCGACGTCGTCAAGGCATAAGGTCGCCATCGCCGTCCTCCTTCAATCTCACGCATTTCTGATGCCACCGATTCTAGGAGCGCCCGCGATGACAATGCAGTCGCGGCCGAGTGACAAACGAGTGATAAATTCAGGCGCTGTCGCCAATTCGTAAGCAGTATGCCGAATGTCGCAGGCCTTGCTCGGAAGGATGCCGCCGCTCCCCTCAGGGTAGAGCGCTCGACGTGCGAACGGCGAGGCGATCGAACACGCCCTTCATCGCATCGACGCGCGCGAGATACATGCGGACATCGTGATCTCCACAGCGCTGGTCATCCATCAACTGAAAACCGCGTCTCGCAAAGTCATCGCCAGCGCCAGCGCCGCAAAGATGAATCACCGCCGCCAGCCGCTGCCTGTGTTGCAGCGTAGCCGAGGCCATCCGGTGCCGCCCGAGGGTGATCGCCACACTGCGGTCGAGGTAGGCCGATGCGAGCTCGACCGCGTGAGCGGGCACTACCCGGGCATACAGGCTATTGAACCAGCACGATCGCCAGCTATTCCAAGGCCCATCTTCCGCGACGGTGTGATTGTGAATGCACAGGCGCCTCGCTTCCGCAAACGTTCCGTCGGTCATCTGATACATCCCGACCGCGCTGGAAGCCGGCCGGTACACCTCGAAGGGCTGTGTTGTCGTCCATGACCAGCGCCAGTATGTGCGCGCCACCGGATTTCCAGAACCCTCCACTTGCGCAAGCGCCGCGAGCAGGTCTGGGGTCATCACGCTCGTGGCGTACTTCCTAAAGATGGGGGCGTATTGTTGCCACGTTGCAGACGGTGCCTTGTAGAGTGTTGCGCTGACGGGAAAGAACAGCTCCGATGGCTTGCGGATGACCTGGTAGATCCAGTTGATGGCGAGCGCCAGCGTCAGCACGACTGCCACACTGATGATGACCTGAATGACCGCCGATGCGCCCCGGAAAGCGCGCCACCAGCGTCGTCGCAAGCGAGGATTCGGCCATAGGCGTGACGGCAGGAAGCGACGCCTGTGCGTGGTCCCAGTCTTCCGTCGGGTGCTTCGGGGGGCGGCGCGGCGCGGCATCAGCTCAGGTCGCATTTACAGGATTGGGCTGGAGCCGGGCTGGAAATCAGCCCAAAAAATCAGCGCAAATCTATACGTGGCGAACGATTCCGCCGGCCGGCTTCGGCTCGACCCATAGCGCGCGCGCGCGCGCACACAGGTCACCGTCATAATCGAACAGCGCGGTGCCGACTTCGTACTTGCGGCCGCTGACCGCAATCCTCCAGCCGACCACGATACAGGGCTCATCGATATGCACGCAGCGGTCGACGTGCGCGGTGAATTCCCCGAGCAGCATGGGCACGCCGTCGCTGCGTGCCGCGAAATAGCCGGGGCAATCGAGCGCCGCGCTCATGAACTCCGGCCGTACCTTGCCGTTGCCCGCCGACAGCGACACGTCGGGCACCCAGGTCGCGGCCACCCGATCCTCTCCGCTCAGCTCACCGGCGAAGATCCGCAGGCCGTCACCGCGCGCGCGGTCGGGGCCGCAGACGAAGCAGTCCGGGAAAGCATGACGGTCGAAGCCGATGAAATGGCATGAAGCATCGAGCGCTCGCAGATAATCGGGCGGCTGCGGGACCGCGAGTTCGAAAGCCACCGGCTGCGCCCGGGCAAGTATCGCGCCTTCGCGCACCAGCTCCAGCGCACCGGCGGCGTCGCTGCGCACTTCGAGCGGTACCTGCAGCGGAATCGGCCTTTCGATCCGCACTTGCACCAGATCCTGGGAAAACTGTGCCAGCAAGCCGGCTAAATAGCCGCCGTTGGCACAACCGGGCGGACCACAGAATCGCTCATCGACCGTCAGACTGGGCACCGCACCGCCTCCGATAGCCTAGGTGCTCATCGGCGCGCCGGCCGCAGCGTCGCGAGCCACTGCTGCGGCGATTCACCGCGTTCCAGCACTTCCACCAGCGCCGAACCGACGATCACGCCGTCCACCATGCCGCGCAGCGCCTCGACCTGCGCGCGCGCGCGTATGCCGAATCCGGCGCACACCGGCACGGTCGCCACCGCGCGCACGCGCTCGAGATAATCAGCGATGTCCTTCGGAGCCGCGACGCTGTTGCCGGTCGTGCCGGTCATGGTGACAGCGTAAACAAATCCCTGACTCGCGCCGGCCACCTTGGCGAGCCGCTCCGGCGGCGTGACCGGCGTCACCATCTGCACCAGTGCCAGCCCGTGCGGCGCCAGTGCCGCGCGCAATTCCTCACTCTCATCGAACGGCAGATCCGGCACGATAAACCCGCAGACGCCGACGCGCGCACACCGCGAGGCCAGGGCCTTGAGACCATAGGCCAGCAGCGGGTTCATATAGCTCATCAGCAGCAGCGGTGTCGCAAGCGGCGGCAGCGACTCGAGCTCATCCAATATCCAGCTGAGCGTCACACCGGCGCGCAGCGCCTGCTCACTGGAGCGCTGGATGGTGACGCCGTCGGCCATCGGATCGGAGAATGGCACCCCGATCTCAACCACATCGGCTTCGCTGGCCACGGCCGTGAGCTGTTCGCGGAATTTCACGCGGCTCGGAAAGCCCGCGGTCACAAATGCCACCAGCGCCGGCTGACCGTGTTTGGCCGCGGCGCGCAGTGCCGACACGATGCGCTCGCGCGGCGCAGCACCGACGGCCGGCGGCGGTGTAGCGGTCACGGTCGACCCCCCTTGACCGGCGCCAGCAGAGTCTGCGTCAGGGTCAGCATGTCCTTGTCGCCGCGCCCCGACAGCCCGATCAGCATCCGCGCGCCCGGATGCGAGCCGGCCCAGCGACGAGCGCCCGCGAGCGCATGGGCGCTCTCGATCGCCGGCAGGATGCCTTCGCACTCACAGCATTCGCGCACCGCCGCGAGTGCCTCCCCATCGCTCGCGGCTTCGTAGCGCACGCGGCCGATCGAGCCCAGCAGCGCGTGTTCCGGGCCCACGCCGGGATAATCCAGGCCGGCCGAGATTGAATGCGTTTCCTGAATCTGGCCGTGTCGATCCTGCAGCAACATCGAATAGCTCCCATGCAATACCCCTGGCCGGCCGTGCACCAGCGTGGCCGCATTCTCGCCCAGTCCCGTGCCTCGGCCGCCGGCCTCGACACCGACGATGTCGACGCTGCGATCGCCGAGAAAGGCGTGAAACAGGCCGATCGCATTGGAACCGCCGCCGACGCAGGCGAAGAGCGCATCGGGCAGCGCACCGGTGCGCTCGAGGATCTGCGCACGTGCCTCGCGTCCGATGACCGCCTGCAGCTCGCGAACGATGTAAGGATAGGGATGGCCGCCGACCGCCGAACCCAGCAGATAATAAGTGCCGGTCGGATCGGAAACCCAGTCGCGCAGCGCCTCGTCGATCGCCGCACGCAGTGTGCGGTCGCCGCTCGTGACCGCGACTACGGTGGCCCCGAGCAGCTGCATGCGCCCGACATTCGGCGCCTGGCGTTCCATGTCGACCACGCCCATGTAGACCGTGCATGGCAGCCCGACGCGTGCGCAGGCCGCCGCGCTTGCGACGCCATGCTGGCCGGCGCCGGTCTCCGCCACGATGCGCTTGGCGCCGAGCCGGCGCGCCAGCAATGCCTGCCCGATTGCGTTGTTGATCTTGTGCGCCCCGGTATGCGCGAGATCCTCCCGCTTGAGCCACACCTGCGCGCCCCAGCGCTTCGACAGGTGCGGTGCCGGACTGAGCGCAGTCGGCCGGCCGACCCAGTCGCGCAGCTCCCGGTTCAGTTCTGATTGAAAATCAGGATCCGCGAGCCAGTGGCGCGCGCCGCGCTCGAGCCGTTCATGCGCGGGGATCAAGGTCTCCGGCACATAGCGGCCGCCAAATGGACCATAGCGTCCGCGCTCATCCGGGTAACGGCCCGCCAGCAGATTCGCCAGCACGCGCTCGTGTTCCGCCACCGTGTCAGTTTCCATCGTGAGCCATCCCTTGAAATGCCGCGCTCGCGGCGTCGACAAAATCCGCAATCTTCTGCGCACTCTTGTGCCCGGGAGCCGACTCGACTCCGCTCGACACATCCACGCCATAGGGTCGCACGGCGCGGATCGCCGCGGCGACATTGTGCGCATTGAGACCGCCCGCCAGTATCAGCTCGCACGAGCGCGCCAGCCGCGAGGCGGTATCCCAGTCCGCGGCTTCGCCGCTGCCGCTGCGGGCGCCTTCGAACAGTATTCTGCGCGGCCAGGCGGCGTCGCATGCGACACCGGCGCGCAGCACCGGCAAGCGCGCCAGCGTCTCGGGCAAACGTAGGCTCTCGAAGTCCTGCAGGTCGGTCTGCAGCGCGTCGGGCTTGAACACGCGCAAGATCTCATCGACCAGCTGCTGTTGCGGCTGCGCCGTCACCGCGATCAGGCTGACGCGCCCGCGCGCGCGCGCCGCCAGCTGCGCCGCCTGCAGCGGTTCGACCCGACGTACCGACGGCGAGAATACAAAACCGATGGCATCGACCCGCGCCGCCAGCGCCGCTGCCACCGCATCGAGGCTGGTCATGCCGCAGATCTTCAGCCACATGACAGCCTCACGCCCGCGGCCTCGCGGCCGCACGCCCGGCCGCCAGCATCGAGCCCGCGAGCTCGAGCGGATCGGCGGATTGCATCAACGCGCTGCCCACCAGCGCGACGTCATAGCCCTCGGCCGCCAGGCGCGCCGCATCGCTGCCGGTCATGACACCGCTTTCGGCCACGCGCGGCACGGCGCGCGGCAGCAGCGGTGCCAGCGCCTCGAGCCTGCCGGGCACGACCTTGAGCGTCACCAGATCGCGGCAATTCACTCCCACCAGCAGCGAGGTACGCTGGCCGTATTCGCGCACCAGCTCGGCGGCGAGCTGCAGATCCGTGTCATCGAAGGCTTCGAGCAGCGCGAACAGTCCGAGCTGTGACGCCGCCTCGAGCAGGGCTTCGAGCTCGGCACGCGTGAGCATGCGCAGAATGATCAGCACGCCGCCTGCCCCCGCCACCCGCGCCTCATACACCTGGTAGGCATCGACCAGAAAATCCTTGCGCATGACCGGAATCCGGCCGGCCAGCCCCTGCACCGCCCGCGTCAGATGCGACAGCGCACCATCGAAGCGGCTGGGCTCGGTAAGCACGGAAATCGCCGCGGCGCCGGCATCGGCGTAAGCGGCCACGCGCGCGGCGATGTCCTCGCCGCCGTCCCTGAGCTGTCCGGATGCCGGCGAGCGCAGCTTGACCTCGGCGATCAGATCGAAGCCCCTTTTCGACAGGGTAAGCCTCGGTGCCGTTGGCAGCGCGCTGGCCCGAGCCTGAAGTTCTTGCTGCGGACAAAGCTCGCGCTCGCGCGCCACCCGTTGGCGGCTCGCTCGTGCCATGGCGGTGAGAAAATCCTCATTCATGCGCTGCCGCCCCCACGGCGCTTTTCATCAGCGCCGAAGCGCTCGAGGCGCGACAGCAAATCAGCGGCCGCACCATCGTCGATCGCCTGCGCCGCGCGCGCGACCGCCTGCGCGGGCGCGCGCTCGCGGCCGGTGACTTCGAGCGCCAGCGCGGCGCCGAGCAGCAGTGCGTGCCGGTGCGCCGCGGCGCCGCGGCCGCCGAGCACCGCCTTCAGCTCGAGCGCATTGTGGGCCGCATCGCCGCCGGCCAGCGCGCCGGCATCGCACAGCGGCAAGCCATAGTCGGCCGGCGTGCGCTGCTCGCAGCGCACGCCATCGGCACCGACATCGAACAGCGTGAAACCGCCGATCGGTGTCGGCTCATCCCAGCCTTCGGCACCGTGAATCACGAATGCGCGCTTGATGCCGCTGCCGATCAGGGCATGCGCTATCAGCTCCGCGGTCGCGAGGCTGAAGGCGCCGATCACCAGATACGGCGGGGCCGCCGGGTTACTCAAGGGTCCGAGCATGTTGAACACGGTGCGCACCCCCAGCGCCGCGCGCACCGGCGCGATGCTCTTGGTGGCGGCGTGATAGTACGGTGCAAACAAAAATGTGAAGCCGAGTGCCGCGAAGCAGCGGCCGGCCGCGGCCTCATCCAGCGGCAGCGGCAACCCCAGGGCCTGCAGTACATCGGCGCTACCGGCTCGGCTCGAGATCGCGCGGTTGCCGTGCTTGACCACCGGCAGGCCGCAGGCGGCCGCGAGCAACGCGGCGCCGGTGGACAGGTTCAGGCTGCCGGAGCGGTCGCCGCCGGTGCCGACGATATCGACCGCGTCGAGCAGTACCGGCAGTTGCGGCCGGCGCGCCAGCGCGCGCATCGAGCCGGCGAAGCCACGCAGCTCTTCGGCCGTGACGCCCTTGGCCCGCAGCGCCGCCAGCAGCGCGCCGGCCAGCGCCGGGGCCACATCCTCGGCGGTCAGCGCGGTCAGCAGCTGCGCGGCCTCGGCCTGCTTGAGATTCTCGCCGTCGAGCAGCCGATCGAGCAGCGCGCGCAGCAACACCGCGTCAGTCATGATCGTGACCATCAATCGCCGCGGCGCTCGCCGCCGGTGAAGCGCAGGAAGTTGCGCATCATTGCCGGCCCATCCGGCGTCAGCACGCTCTCGGGATGAAACTGCACGCCCTCGACCGTCAATTGCCGGTGACGCACGCCCATGATCTCGCCCTCGGGAGTGCGCGCGCTGACCTCGAGCTCGGCCGGAATCGACTGCGGTTCGGCAATCAGCGAGTGATAGCGCCCGACCTCGCAGCCCGCGGGAATCTGCTCAAACACGCCGCGCTGGTCATGCTCGACCGGCGAGGTCTTGCCATGCATCAGTCGGCCGGCACGCACCACCTTGCCGCCGAAGACTTCGACGATCGATTGATGCCCGAGACATACTCCGAACACCGGGATCTGGCCGGCGAAGGCGCGCACCATGGCCATCGAGATCCCGGCCCGCTGCGGCGTGCCTGGACCCGGCGAGATGCACAGGTGTGTCGGTTGCAGCGCGCGCGCCTCATCGATGGTGATGGCATCGTTGCGATAGACACGCACGTCGGCGCCCAATACCAGGAAAGCCTGCACCAGGTTATAGGTGAAGGAGTCGTAGTTATCGATCAGCAGCAGCCGCGCGCTCACAGGCCTTCCTCGGCGAGCTTGAGCGCCCCCAGCAGCGCGGCGCTCTTGGCGAGCACCTCGTCGTGCTCGGCCGCCGGTTTGCTGTCGGCCACGAGCCCGGCGCCGGCCTGATAGCTGTACTCATCGCCATGAAACACCAGGGTGCGTATGGTGATCGCCTGATCCATGTCGCCCTGGGCACCGAAGTAGCCGATCGTGCCGCCGTACAGGCCGCGCCGCACCGGCTCGAGCTCCTCGATGATTTCCATGGCCCGCACCTTGGGCGCACCGACCAGCGTGCCCGCCGGGAATGTCGCGGCGAACAGGTCGAAGGCGTCGCGCTGCGGGGCGAGCCGGCCGCGCACGCCGCTGACGATATGCATGACATGGCTGTAGCGCTCGATCGAGCGATACGGTTCGACACGCACGCTGCCGGCGCAGGCGACGCGGCCCAGATCGTTGCGCGCGAGGTCCACCAGCATCACATGCTCGGCATTCTCCTTGGTGTCGGCGCGCAGCTCGGCCTCCAGCCGCGCGTCGACCCCGGGGTCGTCGTCGCGCGGCCGGGTGCCCGCAATCGGCCGCAGCTCCGCGTGCCCGCGATTGAGCTTGACCAGCGCCTCGGGTGAGGAGCCGACCACGGTCAGCGCGCCGAGCCGGCAGAAATACATGTAGGGCGAGGGATTGATCAGTCGCAGCGCCCGGTAGACCTGGAACGGATCGAGCGCGTGCCGGCCCGCAAAGCGCGATGACAGCACCAACTGGTAGACGTCGCCGGCGGCGATGTACTCCTGCGCGCGCTGCACGCCGTCGATGTATTCAGCGCGAGTGAGCGCCGGGGTCGGCGCGGTGAAGCCACCGCCCGAACGGATGAACGGCACCGCCCCTCTTAACGCCCGGATCACTTCGCGGCGCAGCGATTCGCGCTCGATGTCACTGCCGGCGTGCAGCAGCGCGATGGCACGGCTGACGTGATCGAATACCAGCAGCGAGCGCGGCGCCAGGTAATGCAGCAGCGGTACGCCGGGCAATGGCGACAGGCGCTGCGGCAGGCGCTCGAAAAAGCGCGCCACGTCGTACGAGGTGAAGCCCACCAGGCCGCCCGCGAGGGGCACCTGTCCGAGCGCCGGGGTCGGCAACGGCAAGCCCCGCAACGCGGCGCGCAGGCCGTCGAGCAGCTCCGCTTGGGTGCGCGGTACCGCGCGCCGCTCCTCGCCGAGCATGAACCCCTGCTCGTCGAGCCGCACCTGCAGCACGTCGCCAAAGCCGATGAAGGAATAGCGCCCGAGGCGCTCGCCGCCCTCGACACTCTCGAGCAGAAAGCGTGGCTCGAAAGGCGCGAGTTTGGCGAACGCCGACACCGGAGTGTCGAGATCGCCGGCAATATCGAAGGGCGGCTTCATAGTAATAAAAAACCCATCCCGGAGGCTTCCGGAGATGGGTTCTGGCGTTCGCTTGTACCTTTAGATGCGATTTAAGACATGCAGCAACGTCCAGCGCCCACTCCACCCGGGGAGCCGCGCCACCACCCTTGACCGGCGGACAGGACGAATGGGGACATATTTGCCAGAGTATGGGGAGCGCCGCCGTCGCGCGTCAAGGCGTCGGCGTCAGCATTCAACGGCCAGCCGGCCGCTGCCTTCCAGGCCTTGCACAGGACGGAGCGCCGGCTCATCAGGAGCCTGACCGTCAGCAGCCAAGCCGCGGCGGCATCGTCTGTCGAGTCTGACGGGATCGCATCGGGGCTCACGATCGGCGATCGTTGAATCACTTTGGCGAGCCGACCGGCGATTGCTGAAGACGCCCGCGCGTGAAAACCTCACTCCAGGAGCGCGCATCTTAAGCGGATAGGTATTTTATCGGATCGACTTCTGCCCTGCGGCGGTCGAGTATTTGTGCGGGTACCGAAGGACGCGGAAACGCAAAACACGACGCAGTTGATGGCTGCATGGGTTAATTCTAAGCGCTGGGAGGACTCTATGAACAAGCCGAGCACTCGCTTGCCGCACACGCGCAGGATGCCTATGCAGCCGCCACATTATCCGCTGCCGGCGGTACTCGGCCCGATGACCGGCCCGGCGCCGGAGGGACTCGCATTCATTGAACCTGCGGAGCGGCAGGGCATGATCGCTGACGCTGCCTACTTGCGCGCCGAGAGGCGCGGTTTCGATCCCGGGCACGAAGTTGAGGATTGGCTCGCCGCAGAGAAGGACATCGAGCATCTGCTGCCCTCGCCGTCCGCGCCCCGACGGGCGGGCGGTTGACCCGAGTCCAGTCTCGAAGAGACGCCTTGAGCGGCACTCGCCAATGCCGAGGGGTAGGTGGGGCATCTAGCTCGTCGCCTTGCGCGATGCCCGCGGGCAAGCAGGGATCATAGGTTGGCGGCAGGCGAGAAGAGTGGATGAAACTGCCGCTGCAGATCACCTTTCGCGACACCGAAACCTCGCCCGCGCTCGAAGCGAGAATTCTGCAGCTCGCGGCAAGGTTGGAACGCTTTAGCGCGCACATCATGCGCTGCCACGTCATCGTGGAAGAGCCGCACAAACATAATCGCCAGGGCAGAGTATTCGACGTGAATATCGACATCACCGTCCCGACTGCCCACATTGCCATTCAACGGGCGCACCCTGGTAGCCATGCTCACGAGGATCCGTATGTCGCGTTGCGCGATGCCTTCCGTGCCGCCCGCCGCAGGCTCGCCGATTATGAACGCCGGCACCGGCACGACGTCAAAACTCACGTCGGTTTGCCACGTGGCCGGATCAGCGAACTCTATGCCCACGAGGGCTTCGGTCGCATCCAGACCGACGATGGTCGGGTGCTCTACTTTCACCGTAATAGCGTCTTAGGCCGTCCGTTTGACGATCTCACAACCGGCACTGAGGTCAGCTTCGCCGAGGAGGCGGGAGATCACGGGCCGCAGGCGAGCACGGTGCACGTGATTTCTTGAGCGATTCGGGCAGCGGCTCACCGGCCAGTGCGATAGGGCGAAGCGCACAATGTCGGCGAGCAGCATCAGCGGCGAAGTGCGCAAGCGCCCTTTAGGGCGTAATGCGGCTTCGAGCCGCGGCTCTTTACCAATCGCCCCCGCGACGGACCCTAACTCGCCCGCAAGTTCGGCCAGCACATCATCGAGTGAGACGACGCCGACGAGCTGCCCGCGACTGGCCACGACCGGTAGACGCCTGACGCCCGCCCGCAAGGCCCGTATATCAGCCTCGCACGCTACGACGCCAACCACAATGTCGCGGTCGTTCAACACGCCAGTCGGCCTGGCAACCTGGTCCCGCAGATCCAATGCAACCACGACCAGATGGCCAACGTGCTTGGCCCGCATGAGCTGCACCGCCGAAAGGAGCTCATCGGATGCGGCGGCGGTTACGCATTGTCTTGAGTCGCTTTGCGCCCGCTCATGAACCGCGGGATTGGCTGGCAGCCGAAGCTGAGATCGACACGGAACTGACGATCGGGGTGCTGGATAACTGACTGCCCTGGCGCGCTCCTACGTCTACCTAGCGCCGCAGTGCGCGGCACAGATCCTCCGCCGCATCGACGATACTCGGCCCCAGTCGGCTCAGGCGCTGGTCGGTCCACGCCAGCACGCGCCCCGAGCGCACTGCCCGCATCGATGGATAGGCGCGCCATCCGGCCAGCCAGTCACGCGCGGCGTTGGTGTCGGGTGCCAGTGCCAGAATGATGTCCGGGTCACGCGCCAGCACCGACTCGAGCGCCACCGCGGGCCCGGGATCGGCCAGGTCCTCGTAGAGATTGCGGTAGCCGCAGGCGTGAATGACGTCGGTCATGATCTCGGTGCGGCCAACCGTATAGATGGGCCGATCCCACGCCTGGAGCAGCACCGTCGCCGGTGCTGCCTGCAGATAACGGCTGCGCAGCGCCGCGATCCGCTGCGTGAGCTGCGCGGCCGCCGCCTGCGCCTGCGGCAGCGTTCCGGCCAGACGGCCGAGCCGCAGCAGGCTCGGTGCAATATCGTCGAGCCGCGTCAGGCGGTGGCGGTAAATGCGCAGACCCACGCCTTCGAGCCGCGCGAGCTGCGTGGGCGACGTGCCGCCGCTCCACACCACCACGACGTCGGGATGCAGCGCCAGGACGCGCTCCAGATCGAAGCTCTGGCTGTCACCGATGCGCTCGATGGCCTGGGCCGCCGCCGGCTCGTTGGAGTACTCGCTGGTGCCGACCACGCGCTCGCCAGCCCCGGCCGCAAACAGCATCGCCGTCGCCCCCGGCGCGAGGCTGACGATGCGTTGCGCCGGCCGCGAGAGCTCGAGCGAGCGCTGATCGTCATCCTGCAGCCGCAGCGCGGGCGCGTCCGCGCCCTGCGCTACCCGGGCTGCCGCGAGCAGCAGCAGCGCGCAGGCGCCCATGAGCGCCACGACCCGCAGGCGGGCCGTGGCCGAGCCGATGGCCGGGGCCGGCGGGCAGGCGCGAACTTGCGTGCAGCGGTGCATGGGCTCCAAGCATAGCCGGCGCACCGCTCTCACCGCCGGCCGCAGCGCCGGCGGGCGCGGCACCGGCGGGCGCGGCACGAGCGGGCGCCGGTCAGCAGACGCCTTATTTCAAACCCCGAAGCTTCAGGCCGCCTGCGCCTCAGGCGCCGTTGTGGCGTCGGCCTGGCTGTACGCGAGTACTCCGGCCACCGCGTGCACCGTGGCGGCGATGCGCACCGCGCTCTGGATCATCTCGCGCGTGAAGCCATGCTGGCGCAGCTTCTTTTCGTGCGAGCTGATGCACAGCCCGCAGCCATTGACCGCCGACACCGCAAGCGACAGCAGCTCGAAATCGAGCTTGTCGATACCGGGGTTGGCAAGGATGTTCATCCGCAGCCGCGCCGGCATGCTCTGGTACTCGGCGTCTTCGACCAGATGCAGGAAGCGGTAGTAGATGTTGTTCATCCCCATGATGGCGGCCGCGGCCCGGGCGGCCTGCCGGTGGGCCGCGTCCAGGTGCTCGCCGGCGGCCGCCTCGATACCGCGCGTGAACGCGAGGTTGCGCGAGGCGATGGCCGACGCCAGTGCTACCGCCCAGATCTGCGGCTCGTTCAGGCCCGGGGCGCCCGCGCTCGTCAGCACGCTGCCCAGATTGAGCTTGAGGTCGCGCGCATAGTCCGGGATCGCATCGCGGATCAGGTCCAGAGTGGTGTTGTCCATGATCTAAGCTGCCTTGAGGGTGTCCTCGCCCTTCTGCCAGTTACAGGGGCACAATTCGTCGGTCTGCAGTGCATCGAGCACGCGCAGCACTTCCGCCGGGTTGCGGCCGACCGACAGATCGGTCACGTAGATGAAGCGGATCACGCCTTGCGGATCGACGATGTAGGTCGCGCGCTGCGCCACGCCGGCTTCCGCATCCAGAATACCGAGCGCGCCGCTGAGCTCACGCTTGATATCCGAGAGCATCGGGAACGGCAGATTACGCAGCTCCTCCTTGTCTTTGCGCCACGCCAGGTGCACATACTCATTGTCGGTGCTGACACCGAACAGCTGCGCGCCACGGTCCGCAAACTCGCGATTGAGCTTGCCGAAGGCCGCAATCTCCGTCGGACATACAAAAGTAAAGTCCTTCGGCCAAAAGAACACGACCTGCCATTTTCCGCCCTGGTCGGCGTTGCTGAACTGCCGGAACGCCTTGGCGGGGTCGTTTGAAACTACGCCGGTGAGCGCATAGGCGGGAAATTTCTGTCCTAGACCCAACATATCCAATCTCCTTGAAACACGAGCGGGGGGCTTGTTTCATCGCTGGCCTGGCCTTCCAGGCCGGCCCCGTACGCGCATGCTGCGGCTCTCCTGTTCCATCGTCCAATCAATTGACTTTATAATGACGATAGATGCTATATATCGAAATCCCATGACCGATGTGAAGCTCAAGGACCTGCGCTACCTGGTCGCCGTGGCCGACACCCGCCATTTCGGCCGCGCCGCCGCCAAATGCTTTGTCAGCCAGCCCACGCTGTCGGCGCAGCTGCGCAAGCTCGAGCTGTATCTGGGCGTGCAGCTGATCGAGCGGCGGCCGCGCCGCGTGACGCTGACCGCCGCCGGCGAGGAAATCACCCAGCGCGCCCGCTCCATGCTCGAGAGCGCCGACGCCATCGTCAGCGTGGCACAGACGCGGCGCGATCCGCTCGCCGGCCGGCTGCGCCTGGCGCTGCTGCCCACGATCGGGCCCTACCTGCTGCCGCTGGTCGCGCTCAAGATCCGCAAGGCCTTGCCCAGGCTCGAGCTGATGCTCTACGAGTATCAGACCGAGCCGATGCTCGAGCGGCTGCACAACGGCGATATCGACGTCGGCATCCTCGCCTTGCCGGTGCATGCCGAGGGTCTGGCGACGCGCGCGCTGTACGAGGAGCCGTTCGTCGCAGCGCTGCCTGCGGCGCACCGGCTGGCCGCGCGCTCGCAGATACGCGCCGAGGACCTCCACGGTGAGACGCTGCTGCTGCTGGAGGACGGGCACTGCCTGCGCGAGCAGGCACTGGCGGTCTGCAGCCGCAGCGGCGTGCACGAGAAACAGGATTTTCGCGCCACCAGCATCGAGACCTTGCGGCAGATGGTGGCCACCGGAGCCGGCATGACACTGTTGCCGGCGCTGGCTGTCCACGGCGCCTATGGTGCCGCCAAGGGCCTGGCGACAATTCCGTTCGCCCGCCCGGTGCCGAGCCGCAAGATCGGCGCCGTGTGGCGCAAGAGCAGCGCGCGCACCGTTGTGATCGCGGCGGTCTGCGAGCAGATCGCCCGCCACAGCGGTCTGAGTGCGCTCGACGCGCATAAATGAGCATATAAATGAGCCCAGCCCGGTGAGGCCCGGTGAGCCCACTTCGATGAGCCCAGCCGCTGAAGTGTCGGTCTACGACCGCATGTGCTGGCCCGAAGCTGAGCTCGAGCGTGCGCTCGCGCGCGGCGCGCACCGGCGCGAGCTGGCGGCCTATTTGGGTGCGAACGAATACGCGACCCTGGCCGCGCTCGCCCGCCAGAGCGAGGCCGCCCGGCGTCGACGCTCGGCCCGCCGCGGCCGGCTGAAGCTCTACCTGCTGCCTGGAATCCTCGGCTCGCAGCTCGGACGGCCGCGGGCGGCGGGCGAGCCGCCCGACCTACTGTGGATCGATCCCACCGACATCGTCAATGGTCGACTCATCGAGCTGCGATCGCCGCGCGCGATCCCGGGAAAGGCGCCGCGGCGAGCGCTACAGTCACAGCCACTGCAGCCGCTGGGCGCCGTCGTCTACAGCTATCTGGCGCTCAAGCTACGGCTGGCGGCCGCCGGCTTTGAAGTCGTGCTCTACGACTATGACTGGCGCGGCGATGTACTCGCCTCGGGCCGCGCGCTCGCGGACCGGCTGGCAGCCGATGCGGCCGAGGAGCTGGCACTGATTGGCCACAGCATGGGTGGTCTGCTGGCGCGGGCCGCGCTCGCGCAGTATGGCCGCGGTGATGGCGCCGAGCGCATCACCCGGCTGGTCGGCCTGGGTGCCCCGCACGGCGGCTCGATTGCGGCCGTGCAGGCGCTGCGCGCGACCTACCCAATCGTCGGCCGGCTCGCCGCCATGGATCGTGTGCACGACGCCGAGACCCTGACCCGATTGGCGTTCCGCGGCTTCATGAGCCTGTATCAGCTATTGCCTGCCGGCAGCGCAACGCTCGACCTGTTCGATCCTGACTGCTGGCCGCGAAGCGGAGCGCGCCCGGATCCGGCGCTGCTGCGGGCCGCTCGCGGCTTCGGCAACCATCTCGCCGGCTCCGATCAGCGTTTTTTCTCGATCGTCGGCACCGGCCAGCGCACCGTCACCGGCATTGAACGGCGCGGCCAACAGTTTCGCTACCAGGTCAGTTCGGCCGGGGATGGCACCGTCGCCAGCGCGTGCGCCACGCTGCCCGGGGTGCGCAACTACTCACTGCGCTGCGAGCACAGCGAGCTGCCGCGCAGCGAGAGCGTCGCCGCGGCACTGATCGATCTGCTGCAACGAGGCCGCACCCAGCGCCTGCGCGAGGGCGTGATCGCGCGCCATGGCCGCAGCAGCTACGTGACTGACGCCGGTCTGCGCCGCGAGCTGGGCCGAAAGCTCGACTGGCACAGCTTGAGCATCGGTGAGCGGCGTCGATATCTGAATCGTCTGAACGAGCCCCCCGCGGCCTACTGGCCGCAGGCGCCGGGCCGGCGGTGAAGAAATTGTAAGCTAGCTATGCAAAACTAACGGCGCGTGCGCTTGCGCGCGTGCCCTTTCCTTCGACGGCTGACCGTGAATAGTGGCGTGAGCGGCCCGCTTCCGGGCGTTCATCGAAGCCGCGGGGCCGTTGTGCGACTGATTTTCGGCGCTGGAGCCCGACGCAAGAGTACGAATGGTAAACCGAGCCGAACCCTTTGCCTTCGTGCGCGATCTTGCCACGCGCTGGGACCTGATCGCGATCGTGGTCGTGATCGGTCTGCTGACGTTCCTTGCGGAGGCCAGCCGCGGCCTGCTCGAGCCGCTCGCCAAGCTGTCGGCGGCGCCGGTGTCGCTCGACCCGATCAATCTGCCCTTCTACGCCGCGCGCACCACGCTGCGCATGTTCGCGGCCCTGGCCCTGTCGCTGCTGTTCACCTTCACCTACGCCACCTGGGCCGCCAAGAGCGCTCGTGCGGAAAAACTGCTGGTGCCGGTCCTCGACATTCTGCAATCGGTGCCGATCCTGGGGTTCATCTCGATCACGGTGGTGTTTTTCATGTCGCTGGTGCCCGGCCGCGTGCTCGGTGCCGAGTTTGCGGCGATCTTTGCGATTTTCACCAGCCAGGCCTGGAACATGGCCTTCAGCTTCTACCAGTCGCTGCGCACGGTGCCGCACGAGCTGGAGGACTGCGCCGCGTCGTTCCGCCTGACTCCATGGATGCGCTTCTGGCGGCTCGAAGTGCCGTTCGCGATGCCGGCGCTGTTGTGGAACATGATGATGTCGATGTCGGGCAGCTGGTTCTTCGTAGTCGCCTCGGAATCCATCAGCGTCGGCCACACCAACATCGCGCTGCCGGGCGTCGGCTCCTACATTGCGCTCGCCATCCAGCAAGGCTCCTTGCGCGCGATCGGCTGGGCGATCGCGACCATGTTCATCGTGATCCTGCTCTACGACCAGCTGATCTTCCGCCCGCTGGTCGTCTGGGGCGATCGCTTCCGCTTCGATCAGGAGCAAGGCGGGCACGTGCCGGAATCCTGGGCGCTGACCATGCTGCAGCGCTCGCGGCTGATGAGCGCGCTGCGGGCCCTGTTCGACGCCGTCATTCGCTGGACCAGCCGCAAGGCGCCGCGGCCGGAGCTGCTGCTGGCCCCAACCGCCACCCGCGGCGGCCGGGGCGGGGATCTGCTGTGGTTTTCGCTGCTGCTGCTGCTGCTCGCGTTCGCGGTGTGGCGCATCGCGCGCATGCTGATCGGCGAGACCACTTGGCACGAAGCCGCGCACGTATCGGGTCTGGCGGCGCTGACCATGCTGCGAGTCCTGGTGCTGATCGGACTCGCCAGCCTGGTGTGGGTACCGATCGGAATCTGGGTCGGATTGCGGCCGCGTGCGACCCAGATCGTGCAGCCGGCGGCGCAGTTTCTGGCGGCGTTTCCGGCCAATCTGCTGTTCCCGGTGGCCGTGTTCGGCATCGTGACCTGGAAACTCAACCCCGACGTCTGGCTGAGCCCGCTGATGATCCTCGGCACGCAGTGGTACATTTTGTTCAATGTGATCGCGGGTGCTGCCGCGATGCCGACCGAGCTGCGCTACGCGGCGCAGAACCTCGGCGTCAGCGGCCCGTTGTGGTGGCGCAAGGTGGCGCTGCCCGGTGTGCTGCCCTACTACGTGACCGGTGCGATCACCGCCTCGGGCGGCTCCTGGAACGCGGCCATCGTTGCCGAGCTGGCGAGCTGGCGCAATGTCCAGGTCAAGGCGCACGGGCTCGGCGCCTACATCGCCGAGGCCACGACCGCCGGCGACTTTCATCGCATCATTCTCGGGATCGCGACCATGAGCCTGTTCGTGGTCGCGGTCAATCGTGCGTTCTGGCGCCCGCTGTATTATTTCGCCGAACGCAAGTATCGACTCAGCTGAGCGTTGGAGCGCGTATGAACACCGCACCGGATCGCATGACCGCGCAGCTGCTCTCGGTGCAGGGCGTTTGCAAGTCTTTCCCCAAGCCCGATGGCGGCGAGCTGCTGGTGCTCGATCGCGTCAACCTGACGCTGGTGGCCGGGCAGATCGTCGGCCTGCTCGGACGCTCGGGTTCCGGCAAGTCCACGCTGTTGCGGCTCATCGCCGGACTGGCCGAGCCCAGCGCCGGCACGCTGGCGTTCCGTGGCCAGCCGATCGCGGGCTGTGCCTCTGGGATCGCCATGGTGTTTCAGAGCTTCGCGTTGTTTCCCTGGCTCACGGTGTTCGAGAACGTGGCGCTCGGACTCGAGGCACAGCGCATGGCCAAGGCGGCGATCCGCAAGCGCTCGCTGGCCGCGATCGATCTGATCGGCCTCGACGGCTTCGAATCGGCCTATCCGCGCGAGCTCTCGGGCGGCATGCGCCAGCGCGTCGGCTTCGCGCGTGCCCTGGTGGTGCATCCCGACATCTTGCTGATGGATGAGCCGTTCTCGGCTCTCGACGTGCTGACCGCCGAGACGCTGCGCACGGACTTCCTCGACCTCTGGGCCGAAGGCCAGATGCCGATCAAAGGCGTGATCCTGGTGACGCACAACATCGAGGAGGCGGTGCTGATGTGCGACCGCATCCTGGTGTTCGGCAGCAATCCGGGTCGCATCCTCGGCGAGATCGACGTCACGCTGCCGCAGCCGCGCAAACGCCTGGATCCGACGTTTCGCGAGTTGGTCGAACGAATCTACGTCGAGATGACCTCGCGCCGCTCCGGCGACGGGCGCAGCGCGCGCGCCGAGCGTTTCCCGGGCTCAGGTATCGGCAGCGTGCTGCCGCGCGTGTCCTCGAACCTGCTCGCGGGCCTGGTCGAGACCGTGGCTGCACCGCCCTTCAATGGCACGGCCGATCTGCCGAAGATCGCTTCCGACCTGCAGATGGAAATCGACGAACTGTTCCCGGTCGCCGAGACGCTGCAGATGATGCGCTTTGCCGAAGTCGAAGGCGGCGACATCCGGCTCACGCCCGAAGGCGTGGCCTTTGCAAACGCCCAAATCGACGAGCGCAAGCACATCTTCGCGCGCCATCTGCTGAACTACGTGCCGCTCGCGGCCCATATCCGCCGCGTGCTCGATGAGCGCGCCTCGCACGCCGCGCGCAAGAGCCGCTTCATCGACGAGCTGGAGGATTTCATGGGCGAAAAGGATGCCGAGCAGACCCTGCGCGCCGTGCTCAGCCTGGCCCGCTATGCGGAGGCGTTCGCGTATGACGACGCCAGCGAGATGTTCAGCCTCGAGAATCC
>JBEKRP010000026.1:0-55858 GCA_049518595.1 Steroidobacteraceae bacterium | reverse complement strand
GGATAAAAGGTACTCCGGGGATAACAGGCTTATTCCTCCCAAGAGTCCACATCGACGGAGGAGTTTGGCACCTCGATGTCGGCTCATCACATCCTGGGGCTGTAGCAGGTCCCAAGGGTTCGGCTGTTCGCCGATTAAAGTGGTACGCGAGCTGGGTTCAAAACGTCGTGAGACAGTTTGGTCCCTATCTTCCGTAGCCGTTGGAGATTTGAGGGTGAGCTGTCCTTAGTACGAGAGGACCGGGATGGACGCACCTCTGGTGTTCCGGTTGTCACGCCAGTGGCACTGCCGGGTAGCTATGTGCGGACGGGATAACCGCTGAAAGCATCTAAGCGGGAAGCCCCCCCCAAGACTAGATCTCCCTGGGAGCTCGACTCCCCTAAAGGGCCCACGAAGACTACGTGGTTGATAGGCCGGGTGTGTACGCGCAGTAATGCGCTCAGCTAACCGGTACTAATTGCCCGTGAGACTTGACCATATAACCTCAAGGCGTTTGTTTGTTGCCTTAGAGGATGATGCATGGAGCTGATGTTCGGACTTCGGTCCGAAGCATCGGCGAACGCGACAAGCGTCCGAACAAAGAGTTTTCCGGTTTGCCTGGCGGCAATGGCGAGCGGGAACCACCCGATCCCATTCCGAACTCGGAAGTGAAAACGCCCTGCGCCGATGGTAGTGTGGCTGCAAGCCATGCCAGAGTAGGTCACTGCCAGGCTCCTCATGCAAGAAGGCCCCAGTACGAGAGTACTGGGGCCTTTTCTCTGTGCAAAGCGGCTGTTGCTGCTCGGCCCAGGAGACCGCGCTCCTCCCACCATGCCAAGTCGAGCAAACGTTCGCTAAGATCCCGTACCCGAAAGAAGAAGGTGATGACGTGGGACCGTTGACGAAAGCGCTCCGCCCTCTGCGTCGGCAATTCGGGCCCGCAGCCTTACCTGAATGAGAATATCAGCCATGCGAAAGTCTCGCCTCTTGCCCCCCGTCCTGCTGTACATCGTTTCACTCTCGGTCGCTGCTCCGGCCTTCGCGAAGCCGCATTCGCCGTCGCAGGCGGCAATGGATAAGGACCTCCTCGAAGTCACAATTCCGCAGTTGGAAAGTTTCTACGCGCACCATAAGTACACCGTTACCCAGGTCGTACGGTGGCACCTTGCCCGCATCCACCGGTATAACGGCATCTATCGTGCCGTCGAAACGGTGATGCAGTCAGAAGCCCTCGCTGCCGCGGCACGGGAAGACGCGGACGCCGCCAGCGGTACCGCGCACCGCGGCCCCCTTTGGGGCGTACCGATTGTCATCAAGGCCAACACCAGCATCGAGGGCCAAATCACGACCGACGGCTGGGCCGGCTTTACGATCCCCGGGCATGAACTCATCGCCCCCCACGACGCGACCATCGTCGCCAAGCTTCGTGCCGCCGGCGCGATCCTGGTCGGCCACACCAATATGCCCGATTTCGCCAACAGCGATACGAACCGCAGCAGCTCCTTCGGCCGGACCGGCAATGCGTACGACGTCCGATTTTCCCCCGGAGGCTCCTCCGGCGGCACCGTGACTGCCGTGACCGCCAACATGGCCGTGCTCGGCAACGGTACCGATACCGCCAATTCAATCCGCATGCCCGCCGCCACGAGCGCTGTCATCGGCGTCTTTCCAACGCGTGGATTGGTCAGCATCGCCGGCATTGCGCCGCTCGATTGGCTGCTCGACAACACTGGTCCGATTGCTCGCGATGTGACCGATGCGGCCATCGCTCTCTCCGTCATGGCGGGAGAGGATTCGCTCGACCCGCCTACCGCTGCCTCCGTTGGCAACGCGCAGCCAGGCCCGTACACGCGGTACCTCAAGCCGGATGCTCTCAGGGGCAAACGCTTCGGCGTGCCGTCATTCATTCTCAAGGGGTCCGGCGTCCCGTTTCACGGACTGCCTGCTGCACTGCCAGAGGACGTTGCCGCACGGCAGGAAGCGGAGCAGGCCATACCGCTTTCGCCCGAGACTCGCGCGGCGTTCATGAAGGCCATCGAAGAGCTCCGCGCGGCCGGAGCCACGGTCATCATTGACGACTCCATCCTCCCGGAGAGCTTCGCCAAAATCGCCAGCCGAGTCAGCACCTATGCCTACGTGCGCGAGGGCACGGAGAAATTCCTCAACTCCTTTGGACCCTCGCAGTACCACTCTGCCGCGGATTACGCCTATGCGACCGGTACACCACTGTCGCCCACGATTCTGGGAGAGGAGCCGGGCAATGCCCAATTCGGCAATGTTCTGATCTCCCAACGCAGCGTCGAGAATGACCCTGATGTCGAAGCCAACTACTACGGCCCACGACGCCGTACCCTGGAGGCGTATCTGGAGCCCCTCGACCGGCTCCACCTTGATGGCTACGTCTATCCCGCCATCCAGATGCCTCCGCCGGACGAGACGATGCCGCAGAACGGCCACCTGAGCGACGGCCCGCACTCCGCCACCAGCTGGGTAAACATGATCGGCGTCCCTGCAGTCGTCGTCGTGGGTGGCTTTTACGCCGGCGGTCTTCCCTTCGGCCTCGAATTCTCCGCGCGGCCATGGAGTGATGGCGAGCTCCTCGGGTACGCCTATGCCTGGGAACAGGCGACCCATCATAGGCATCCGCCCGTGCTGGTCGAGAATGGCCTGCTTCCTAACGCTCCCTGAACGCGCGATGTCTGGGCAGGCAGGGGCCGTGACCGGACGCACGCATGATCGTGAAGCTGATATCACCGACCGCTAACGATGAGACCGAATATTCGACGGGATCGACTGCTAAGTGCTCGCGTCCTGCTCGAGACCTTCGACTTCATCCATGCGTTCAGCGATCGACCGCTTGCGTGATTCGAGCTCTTTCAATTGTGCGTTCGCTCTTTCGATCGCAGAAGCAGTGGCGCTGGGTTCGCCGGCCAGCGCGAAATAATGCGCTTGGGCCGCGCCTGCGGCGCTCAACGTGGCGCGATAGCGAGCCTCTAGCTTGCGTAATCGGGATTCGATATTCATCCGAGTACCCTCCCGTTGCGACCATCCAAAATGAAGGCTACCCGCGTTGTTGACACCGGTGCGAAGGCCGCGTGACGACTGGGTGACCGGTTTGTGGCGGATTGACCGAGCCTTTAGCGGCAGACTTATTGAGAGTGCTTGTAACACTCAGGCCAATGGATCTATACGCCTCAAAGAAGATTGCTCGGCGGTTACGTGGCGCCCGGGGTCTATTGGGCGCCTCGGGTGCCCGCGATGCGCAAAGCAATGGGCCTCTCCCAGCGGTCTTTGCCATGATGGCGACGCGAGAGACTGGGCCGGCGAAGACCGGGCAGAGCCGAAGGGATGGCTTGCACTCCCGCGTGGGGTTAGATTGTGCGCCGGCCGTCGCGCAACCGCTGGTCATGCGCCGGCGCAGCCGCACTGAGAAAAAATAAACTTTGAGAGGAAACTCAAAATGGCTACTAACGTCCTGTTGTTTGGCTGGAACCGTTCGCTTCCCGGTCGCGAGAAATTGAGCGCCGAGCATTTCGCCGAATTCACGCAATATCTCGGCGGCCTGCAGCAGAAGGGATCAATCAAATCGTTCGACGCCGTCTTCCTCCAGCCCCATGGGGGGGATCTGAACGGTTTCCTGCTGATCCGCGCCGAGTCGGCGCAACTCGACGCACTGGTGTCGAGTGCCGAGTGGGAACGTCATATGACGCGCGCCATGCTTCATCTGGACCACCCGGGCGAAATACGAGGGGTCACCGGCGACCTGGTCAAAGAGAGGATGAATCTCTGGAGTTCGCTGATTCCGAAATAACGCGAACTTCGGCGTCGTTTGATCGCCGATATCGAAGGGATATGGGGGCTCCCTGGCGCGAACGCAGAGCCGCTGACGGGCATTAATGCGCCGCTGCCGGGCTCAATGTTGGTAACGCACAACTCTGTTGCTTTACGAGTCGTGCATCTGTGCCATTGCATAGAGACTTTTTGCGGCAACCTGGCCTAAAATAAGCTCTGGGTCGGCAGGAACATTAAGGTGACAATCCGCTGACTCGGTGCGTATCCGGATCCACCGATCGACGGAGATCCACAGGCAACCCTTCTTGTCACACTTGGAATTTACAAATTTTTGAAGTATCGCGCGCCGGCCGCCTGCCGGCATGTGTTAGCAGGAGCATTTCATGGGCATCAACAAAGACCAGGTTAAGGGCCGCGTCGAAGAGGCGAAAGGAACGATCAAGGAAGCGGCCGGTAAACTCGTGGGCGACAAGACGCTGGAAGCAAAAGGCAACATTCAAAAGAATCTCGGCAAGGTTCAAGAGAAGTTGGGCGACATCAAGCAAGACCTGAAAGATTCCTCGAAGAAATAGGGCCCTTGGTTTCAGCCCATCGTCAACGGCGAGCAGAGTGGCCCTTGGCCCCAACACATCTGTTGCAGTGGGAGGTGCACGCGTCTTGTAACGGGCGCATGGACTTCTGCAAATCTATCGGCTAATCAATCGCGGCGTCAGTACTTCACTTTGAACACCGGCGAATCCGCTTGCAAAGCTGTGGGCTCGGTGTTGAAGGCCATGGCCTTCGCAGCCTCGAAACATCGCGACCAGCGACGCAAGGATGCGTCAGCGCGCGGGTTCAAGGTAACTGGAGGGATGGCGCAAAGATATGGTCGTTCCATTCCTAAGATTCCGCGATCGGTGCGGTACCGCCCAGACGGCGCCCACCGATCCGGCGTTTAATACGACCTCATAAATCAATGGGGAAGCAAATGTATATTGGTGGCGGCATTCTTGGAACCCTTCTGCTCATCCTTCTCATTGTCTACGTTGCGCGCAGGATATGAATTGCCTTCCCGGCGCACGTACGGTGTAGAAGCAACTGCCAGCGGCCAAAGTGGCACAGGCGAGGTGATGTAGCGTCTGGCATTGCACCGGTTTTCCTGGACACCTGCCTGAGGTGAATCAACACCCGTGTCCGGGGACAGTAGGCAGCCTTTTGACAGTGACCGAGCGTCACAAAGGCCTGCCTGCGTTGGTCGATGAGGTCGGCCGGCGGGTCCTGTGCCCCAGGCGACGTGGTCGGTTCTGCGTGTTCGATAGCGACAGCAACATTCGGCGACCGAAATGAAGCGTTCTGGTTTTGGTGTCTTCCCCAGGTTCCGAGTTTGACAACTTTCTCTTGGCGCCGATCGGTGAAGACAATATTGCAATGCAGCTGAGCGTCCTTTCAGCGCTGGCGCGACTGGATGTCGATCCTTGGGAGGAGGCTGCCACATTAGCTCGGTTGCCGGGGGACAGCGCAACTCGGAGATTGGCCTCGCTGATTGCAGCTCTACCCGCTGGGCCATCGGCGCGCCCAGATTCCGCAACGATTGCTGCTCGCTTGATCCCGCTCTTACCGCGCCGGGTTGGTTCCAACGTCCCGTCGCCCCCGACGTTGCCCGGCGTCGGGACGGTGACCCGCTCCGCGCTCATGACATATCTAATCTTCTTTGTCACCTTTACGCTCTTCATGCTGGCTGCTGCTGGCTCGGAGCAAGCCCCCAGGCGCCGGCGCGGCTTGACAGCGCTCCTACACTGCCGGCCCGGATGGGTCTCCCCACAGTCTCCCCCGCCAAGCACCGGCCAAAGACAATCAATGGCTCGAGAACGGGATATAGTATGAGCGACGAGATGGCGCAGCCCACTGTGAATGACCGACCCGAGCAGGAGAAGGCAAGGCAGGCAGAGGCACAGCAAGAGGATCAGCAAGTACAACCGAGCCAAGCCAGTGCGGCGATATGGTCGGCGCCGTAGAGATGGTGGTTTGTACGACTGGAAGTATGCAGGACAATCATTATTAAATACACACGATGCGGTGGGCCGCTAAATTGAAGAGGTCACCATGAGCACACTCAATGTAACGAACCCGACCAAGGGGGCCGCGCAGTTCCTCGGCCGGAACCTGGCGTCGAAATCCAGGAAGGCCCCCGCCAGAGCGACGCACTTCGCTGATGCCATTGCCCCGAGCGGCATTCGCGGGCTCGCGGAGCGATTTTCCACGGTGCAAAAAGCCAAGGCCCGACAGCCGACGAGGTCCATGCGCGAGATCCTTGATGAGAGAGCCTGCATTTATTCGGAATTCTGTAAGTCACGACGCTGAAGTGCCCACGGAGGCGGCCACTGCCGATTCAGCGGGAGAAGAGCACGATGAGGGCTTCGGGCGCAAACAATTCTTGAAGATTGAGCAACGCCATACCTCGCGCCTTATGTGCATAGGATTGCGCTTGATCAGGCCGGCAGCTCTGTCTCGCCCGCTGATTGCACGCATTGGCGTGGACCTCACGAATGCCAATGAATCGATTTCTCCTCATGCTCGGTACGGTATTCATCACTGCCGGCCTGCTCTGGCCCTGGCTCGAGAGGATGCATTTGTTCCATCTCCCCGGCGACATCGTCGTCGATCGCACGGGATTCAAGTTCATTTTCCCAATCACGACCATGCTGATTCTGAGCGCGGTCCTCTCGTTACTGGCGTGGCTGCCGAGGCGCTAGTATATAGGCTATTATGGGGCGGCCGCGACGTGCTCGGGACACCAAGCTAATGCCGGGATGCAGGTGGAGATCGCACTCAGCGCTGTGAACCCGCCGGCCGCGATGGATAGCTGCGTCGCGGCGTTCATGGCCTCCATCTCGAAGCGGACGAGTGCGATCAAGTTCCGCGAATCACACTACCTTCACAATGGCCTGGTCAACGCGAGCCCGCGGGAACTGACGATGACGGCCAGAGCTGCACACGCCCACCACCTGGTTGCGCGTGCGCTCTGCAGGGGCGATTCGCAGGATAAAGCCCCCGCGCTGCCAGCGGCGTCCGTGAGCGAGCAATGGCTGCTTTGATCCAGAGTCGCACCGACTACGCACCATATCCACGCGAGGGCTCATCGTGACGGCCATCGTTCGCCTGTCTCTGCCTCACGATCGCCTCGCGCTCGAGGCACATTTTGCGGCACTCGGTACGGAGGATCTGTGTAATCGATTCTGCCACTCCATCAAGCCCGAAGCCGTGACCGAATACCTGGATCAGTGGAGTGCGGCCGGCATTCCTTCCTACGGCATTTTCAATCCCGATCGCGCACTCGTCGCCGTTTGCCAGCTCGCGCAGTCTGCAGACGAACTGGAGGTGGGCCTTTCGGTTCTGCCCAGCTATCGGCGCAAACGGCTCGGCGTGGCCCTGCTGTACCGCTCTGCGAGCTACGCTCGGGCGCGAGGGCTCAAAGCCCTGATCATTCACTGCCTGGCGCGCAACCTACCGATGCTGTCGCTGGCGCGCCGAATCGGCATGACGGTCGAGATATCGGACGGCGAAGCCGACGGTCACTTGACGCTTCGCGCTGCCACGGCACTCGATTTCTGGAGGGAGATTGCCGACGACCAGGAGAGCCTAGCGAATTCGATCGCGGATGCCGTGGTGAAGAGCTGGCAGCTCGCCGGGCAAACGGCTTTGGGGAGCGTGACCCCGACTAAAGACAGCGGTACCTGATGCTCATGGCGCCGTTCGCCCGGCCGGAGAGTACCGCGCGGCGCACGAGTTCGAGATGCGCCTCGCAATACCGACGCCCAGTGAACTGCTAGCGGGTTTTAGTGCCGGCACGGAGTTAGTACTTCACCTTGAACACGGGTGAATCCTCCGGCCGGGTCTTGCGATGATCACACACGCGCGTCGTTGAAACGTTCGCATAAGCGAGCCATTCCTGCACTTTGGCGATGTCAGCCTCCGCATCGAGCGCGTTGGTCGCTGCGGTGGTGCGCGCGCCGCGTGTGGCCCAAATCGCTTCACGGCGATCCCGACGTCCTTCCCGTAGTGCTTCACCATCCGGTAGACGCCGGCGGGCATGAGCGGGGACGTCATCGCTGAGTCCATGGCGTTGGCCCGAACGGGCCGGAAGAGGGGAGCCGCGGGATCGTTCCCATGACCGGTGGCGGCCAATTACCCGGAGATTGCCTCCAACGAGCCCAGATGCACCGGGATGTACCTCAGTTTCCCGCCCTTGCCGTGAATGCGAAAAGTGTTTGACGGCCCGATGATCGTGCAGATCCCGCACCTGAGCATCGGAGATCGCCGGCGTCTTGCCCTCATAGCCTTCGAACCCTGGGCCGGGAGACACCTTTCACGGAATCGTGCGTGACGGCATTGCGCTCGCACAGGCACTCCAAGAACGACGACAGTGCTGCGAACTTGGCGCGGATGGTGGGCCCGGCGAGCTCTCGCCGGATGAGCGTTGTGCGCCAAGGCAATCACGTGGGAGCGCGCGACGTCTCGAAATTCTGGCCGTACCATCCCCGTGAAGCGCATGAACTCCCGGATCGCGACCTGATACATCCGCCGAGTTCCGGGGCTGTCGATGCCTGCTCGAGCCAGTGCTCCACCGTCAGTGTACCCGAACCGGCAGTATCTCGGCCGACAGCTGCACTTCATCGCCCAGGCCGTAATAGTAGTAGGCGGGCTGCGAGACGAGCCGGAAGAACATAAACAGCCGCAAGCGGAGTCGCCGGATGAGGCCCATGGACCGCGCCGGCAACAAATTTTCGTTCGATACGTGGACGATCCACTGCCGCCGGTCAATCGGTAGGTCAATTTCCTTCAGGCGGGCCATACCTTCGAGCGCGCGCTCCACGTTGGGTTCCTCCATAAAGCCGAAACTCAACTCCACGCTAATGATGCTGCCCGTGTTCTTCCTTTCCTTGTCGAATACCCTGACGACATAGCGGTCATCGTGAATGTACGGTACTTTGCGATGCGTGACTTCGACGAAGATCAGGTTCCGGGGCAGCACCCCGTATCGGTCCCACAACAATTGCAGCAGAGCCGGGGTGCGGTCCGATTCGTCGCGCAGCGGCTTGGGAGTCATTAGCACCGCCGTTCGCTCCATGAAAAACGGACTCCTTCGATGGAGTTGGATCAACTCCGCGATGGTCATGGTTTTCTTTTCAGAATAGGCGGCGAAGGTCGCCTTGCGTCCCCACCGCCATGTCGCCATGACCAGGAACACCGCGATACCGATCGACAAGGGAACAAATCCGCCTTCCAGAAACTTGAGGGAGCTCGCCAGGAGGAAGGATCCATTGATTGTCGTAAGGATTCCCCACAGAGGAACGGTCGCGATCGCGCCCCAGCCCCAGCACAACCTGGAAACCGGGAACATCGCCAACGACGTAATCACCATCACGCCGGAAACCGCGAGCCCATAGGCTGCGCCGAGCGCGGAGCTGGACCCGAAGGTGATGACGAGAACGATACATCCGACATAGAGAGCCCAGTTGACGAACGGAATGTAGATCTGGCCGGCGTGAGCGTGATGGGTGTGCAGCACCTGCAATCGCGGAAACAGCCCGAGGCCGATTGCCTGCGAGGCGAGCGAGAAGGCACCGGAAATGAGCGCTTGCGACGCAATGATCGTTGCAGTCGTCGCCAGCAGGATCATGGGGTAAAGCAACCCTGGTGGAACGATGCTGTAGAAGATCTTACCGCCAACAATCGGCGTACCGCTCAGCAGGTAGGCGCCTTGTCCCAGATAGTTGAGCAGCAGGGCCGGATACACCAGCGCGAACCAGCTGATCCGAATCGGAAGGGCCCCAAAATGCCCCAAGTCGGCATACATCGCTTCGCCGCCTGTCACGACCAGCATCAAGGCACCCAGAATCAGCAGCGCTTCGTACAGCCCGACGCGTCCGAGAAACATGAGACCGTGGACGGGATTGAATGCCTGCAGAATCTCTATGTGATACGCGATCTGAAAGGCGCCCAGAATGGCCAGCACGATAAACCAGATGATCAGAATCGGACCAAATACTCTGCCAAGTCCCGCTGCGCCCTTGACCTGCACCGCGAATAGCACCGTGAGCAGGAGCGCCGTGACGGGAATCACGGCGCGGCCGAGTGCCGGCGTCGCGACACCGAGCCCCTCGACAGCCGACAGAACGCTGATCGCGGGTGTAATGATCCCGTCGCCGAAGAGCAGCCCGGCCCCTAGCATCAGCGACCACAAGAAGATCATGATGCCGCGGTGCTTGTAGCTGTGAAGCAGCCCGTAGAGCGCGAATACTCCGCCCTCGCCGTCATTCTGTGCGCGCAACACGAAGATGGCGTACTTGATGGCGACGATAACCGTGAGCGTCCAGATCACGAGGGAAATCCCGCCGAGCACGTTTTCGTGGGTCAGAGGTACACCGCCGTGGCCCAAGAAGATCTGGTCCAGGGCGTACAGCGGCGAAGTGCCGATGTCGCCGTACACGATCCCCGTCGCGGCAATCGTCAATGCCGCGACGCTGCCGCGGGGCGCATGGGAAGCGGACCTGCCCTTCGGCCGCGCCCGGGACCCGGGATCATGGAGGGCGTGACCGATGCCGGGAGTGGTCATGATCGGAGCACCATACCGATCGCTACGGCTCGCAACACCGTGCCGGTCCTCGCGGGTCCGCAGCGCCCGCCTCGGCAGTGCGCTGATTGCGGGTGAGCAGGCGCGCCGAAACGCACGTCGTAATTAGGCACCGGGCCGGAAGGGTGCACGATCGAGAAAACTCCTAATGCCTAGCTGACGCCAACTATATCCGCCGGCGTGTTGTGTCACGGAGACACGTCGGAAATCAAGCCGACAGCTTTTCTGTCGACTCGGGCGGACAACAAGTGCCGCGACAGATCACGACTTTTCGGAAGAGGTGCGTACCCCTCCGCAGCATGCGTCAGGCTGACCGCTTCGCCAGGAAGGCTTGCATTGGGGCCAAGAATAAGGGGGAAAATAGGCCGGCAGTTGCCCTTTGGGGCTCATATTAGCCCCCTTTCCGCGCTGAGGGTCTCGCTGCCAGCGAGGCTCAGGTGATCGAGGACGCACAGAGCCACGAGCTGCAGCGTTTCTCGCGGCTTGCGCGCGACGAGTTCGTCGGCCTGACTGGGCTCGGCGACGCCCGATGGATGATTATGCGCCTTCGCACTCGACGCCACCGGTCTGCTTCGGTGGGCATTTCACGGTACCGTACGAGCAGAACACGCAGCAATCCCCCGCCTTCGGCTTCAGCAGTACCCCGCAGCCCGTGCACTCGTAGAAATACTGGCACGCATCCACGGTCATGAGTTCGACCTGCGTATGCCCACAGGCCGGACACGTGACCATTGACTCCAGAACGTACGCCACCATGGGTGTGCACCGTTTCAAATTCATTAGCGGTAGACTTTATACCCGACCGGAAGCTGCGGGCGCGAGTCCACGCGTCACCGCGCTCCTAATGACCTCGATCGCGGCGGCCTTGCGGTTATCCGCAACGGTGGCGCTCCTTTGCACGAGGCCTCTTCGGCCAACCTGTGCCGCACCGCAGCGCGGAAAACGAATTGAGAGGGAGTTCCCCTCTCGGCAGCGGTGATTAACCGCGCGGCATCAAAGTGCCCAGATTGACCTTGCTGTGTGCAATCTAACGCCGAGAGGGAAACCTATGGACCCGATTACTACCGTTGCCGTGGATCTCGCAAAGGACGTTATTGTGGTGGGCGGCAATTCCGCCGGACGCGAGTGATGATGCGCCAGTTCAGTTTTCACGGTTTTGGTCAATGGGCGGCGACGTTGCAACGGAATTCTGCTGCCATTACTGCATATCGTCGAATGCGGTCCCAGTGCCCAGATGGTGGTCCTGCCCTCTGATCATCATGTCCGCAAGGAGGCGATTCTGGCGCGCGCGCTTTGCGCCTAGTACCGCAGCGCGAGATGGGGCCTCAAATCCGTGTGGCCTCAGGGTATTTGAACCTCGCGGTTCAGCACGAGCGTGTGCATAGTGCTGCTGGCGTAGTGCGCCCAGTTCTGCGCTGATGGATCACCCCCCGGAGTCCTCGAAAGCGTCTCCAGGTGTGACTTGGCATCAGGCATTTTCGCTCCAAGGCAGGATGTACGACTTCTTTGACCATCGAGCACGTGCAAGTGAATCGAGCGCCGGTGCTGACGCTGTGGGCAGCGGTGGTGGCGCGTTGTCTTGGATTCGATCGTGACGAAGCCCTCAGCATGGGCCGCGTAGTTGCTGGATTAAACGCATATTTGAAGGGCAAATCCCTCGGTCTGTACAGACCGCACCCTAATACGCTGCCCGATCAACGCGAGCATCCCGGAAGCGGCGCGGTCGTATACGTCGAACTACCCAAGCGAGCCGTAGCTGTAATGCAAACGGCACAAGGCCTGCGAGCCTTGTCGAAGGATGAGCCTGCCGACCCTGAGAGCGTGCAGCGCTGTCTCGAGTCGAAGTTTGCAGAGTCGCTTCCCTATGTGGAGGACGCAGGCCGCTGGCAGGCTTGCTTGCTACGGCAGGTTTCGGTGCGGCGGAGGAGTCCCCCGAGATGTGTCCAGCCATATCTGAATCCGGTCCACGCACTCTGACTGATCGTGGCGGCCGTGAGTATCGCAGTAAGCCGCTGAGCCGGGCAACCCGAGCCGTTCGGTCTGTGACCGGCAACCCGATGCGTCGCGAAACAGCGAATGCGTACTACCGACCGTCGCCTTACCCGGATATGTTAGATAAGAGCGCCTGAAAGCTCGCGGAGAACTTTCCGACGCCTTCAGCCTCAAGCTGTTGGCTTATCTGTTCCAGATCGATCCCAACCGTGAGCAGATCCGCGGGCAACTCCGCCACGTCAAACAGGTCATTTAGCCTCGGTGCTGGCTTACCATGATCCCGATATGCGGCCAAAGTGGCCAGAGGCACCGTTGTAACGGTGTCGCGGCCAATCAACTCGTCGATATACTTGACGTCGCTGTAGGCGGGATTCTTCGTGCCCGTGCTCGCCCACAGCAGGCGCTGCGGGCGCGCGCCACTTGCGGCGAGCGCGCCCCACCGTGGTGAGGCGATAAATTTCTTGAAATCCTGATACGCAAAGCGGGCGACCTTCGTGCCGACCTTACCGACCAGCATGCGCGCACGGGCAGATCGGTCCGCGTCATGAACCACGGCCAATTTTTCATCAACCAGCGTATCGATGCGACTCACGAATAGGCTGGCGACAGAGGCGATCCGGTCAATGGGATTGCCCCCACTCTTGCGATCCTCGAGACCGGCCGAGAACGCGTCGAGCACCTCGCGGTAGCGAGTCACGCCGAATAGTAGCGTGGCGTTCACATTGATCCCTTCACTGATCAAGCGCCGCATGGCCGGCAAGCCCTGCCGAGTTGCCGGCACCTTGATCATCGCGTTGGGCCGATCGAAGGCCCGCCAGAGTCTTCTCGCCTCGGTGACTGTTCCGGCTGTATCGCCGGCGAGCGATGGCGACACCTCCAAGCTCACGAAGCCATCGTGACCATCGGAACGTTGATAAACGCGATGCAAGGCGTCGGCAGCGTCACGGACGTCTTGAAGGATCAGCTGCTCGTAAATGTATCGGGGAGCAGTGCCACCGGCGTGCAATCGGCGGATCTCGGTCCGATAGCTTCGATCCTCGGCGATAGCCCGCTGAAAGATGCTGGGATTGGACGTCACACCGCTGATGCCGTCGTCGTCGATCAGCCGAGCGAGGTCACCGCCCCGCAGTAGTTCTCGGTGCAGCTCGTCGAGCCAGATGCTCTGACCGAATTCCTGTATCGCCCGTAGCGGATTGAAGGCCATACCCACCCCGCCCCTCGTCATGGTAAATCATGCTTACTGTTATCTGGTTCGTCGGCCGTGGCAATACGTAGCTTCCCAGATTCGAAGCACACCTACTCCCTTAGCGACCCGGGCTTGACCTCGGCTGGCATCGCGCCGTAACGGCGAGGTCCGTCAGGGGGGCGATGACACGGTGGTACAAGCACAGCGGCGAGATCGTCCATCGTGCTGGACACTCATTGCTTGACGGCGGCGGCGGGGCCTCGATCTATTTCCCTGAGGAGCCGTCTACCGCTCGTTGCGGCGATGGAGAACTCCCAACTCTGGTATGTTGGACTCTTGGCCGGCAGTCCGTCAATGGGGTCGAGCTCTCGATCCCGGCGTAGCCGCGATCACGTCGCCGGTCACGCCGTCGATTTTCAGTACTTTCCTGCGACAGGCGCCGCGATGCGGATCTTGATCACACCGTCACGCATTCCGGCAAGCGCCGTCTTGGAGGCGCTATGTGAAAGAGCTCGTCCTCAAGAATTTTCCGGGCCTACCCGCCGATCAGTTGCTCGAGTGCATGATCGAGTTGTCGCTGTACGCCGAGGAAAAACTCAAATCCGGCTGAAGCCGGGCGCGGCGCATGACGCTTACGGCATGCGAAGGATGCTTTCGCGGCCACCGGCAGTGCGCCGCAGCGCCTAAAACGACTTCTGACATCAAATGCAAGCGGAGGCTAAACCGGGGAGCATGGTGCCTTTCCTGTCACGCTCGTTGGTGACGTGAATTTGCAGGCGCGCTGGGCAGCAAACGGGCTGCCGCCATGAAGTGACGGCCGCCGCGCTACGTCGGCCGCCTGGTATCCATCACGACGCGCTCTCGGTCACGGGGAACTGCGTGCAACTCCCCGCCGAGTTCGCGCGCAGCCTTGTGGCCGGCGTATACCGCCGCTGCGATGATCGCAGGCTGACGGCAGTCGCCGATGCGGATGATCCGCGATCGATCCTCCTCGCCCTCGACGCCGACGAGCTCGGTGTACAGCGCGTCTTCCGGCTCGCGGGACGTGACAAGCACGAGGCTCGTGGCCGGGTGCGCGTGTTCGCGCCCTGTATACACGCACGCAAGCGTAACGCTCGATCCATCATATGCCGCGACTGCCTGATTGACGGCGATCTCGATGCCGGACTCGAGCAACTCACGTTGCGTGCGGACCTGCTCGGCCGTGTGCGTGCTCCAGTCGCCCGCCTTGCCCTCGGTCGTCACGTAGCACACCCGGGCACCGCTGCGTGCCAGCGCGAGCGCGATGACTGGCCCCATGTAGTAGTGGTCGTCATCGAACACTACGACCGTGCCCTGCGGCCGCGCACCGTCCATGATGTCGTCAGCTGTGAGGACCTGGCCGCTCAGTATCTCGACCGGCGTCACGTGCCAGCGGCCGAGGCCGTTGCGGCGCCAGCGCGCACCGGTCGCGAGCAGCACGTAGTCGGAACCGAAGTCGCGCACCTCGGAGGCCGTGAGGCGATGGCCGAGATAGAGCTCGACATTGCGCATGCGGTTCAGCTGGCCGGTACGGTAGTCGCGTACACGCGCCCATTCAGCGAGTCCGGGCAGGCGGCTTTCGCGGGTCACGCGCCCGCCCGCGGTGCGCTCAGCGTCCGCGAGCGCCACCATGAAGCCACGCTTGCCGAGTACGTGCGCGGCCTCGAGGCCCGCGGGGCCCGCACCGACCACGAGCACTGAGCCCGCTCCGGAAGGCACGCGCTCCGGGTGCCAGCCGCTGCGCCACTCCTCGCCCATCGTAGGGTTCTGCGTGCAGCGCAACGCCGAGCCCCGGAAGTTGTGTGCGTAGCAGATGTTGCAGCCGATGCACTCGCGTATGTCATCGAGACGACCCTCGCGGATCTTGGTCGGCAGGAACGGGTCGGAAATCGACGGGCGCGCGGCGCCTACCAGGTCGAGCACACCGCTTTTCACCTGGCGGAGCATCGTGTCGGGTGAGGTGAACCGTCCGACGCTGACGACCGGCCGCCCGGTCAGCGCGCGCGCGTACTGCACGCGCGCCTCGAGTGCCGCTTCCTTGACGAAGCGCGAGGAGCCCATCTCCTCCTCGTAGTCGGCGATCACCAAATCCCACAGATCCGGCAGCGGACCGAGCATGCCGAGCACGTCGCGTGCTTCATCGCTGCTCAAGTGCTCCTCGCCATGACCGTTCGCGCCGAAACGCGATACGACCGCGCAGCGATCACCGACTGCGTCCTTGGTCTCCTCGAGGAGTTCGCGGAACAGGCGCGAGCGATTCTCAAGCGAGCCGCCGTACTCGTCGGTGCGATCATTCAGGCTGCGCGACAGAAACTCGGAGACGAGGTAACCGTGCGTCGGGTAGACATAGATGATATCGAAGCCGGCGGCCCGAGCGCGTACCGCAGCCTGCCGATGCCACAGCTTGAGGCGCCGAATGTCGGCGCGGTCCATGCGCTGCGATTGGAAGGGGTCGGTGCGCCCCGGCATCGAGCGCACGCCGAGGGCTGGCATTCGCGTCGCAAGATTTGCCACGTAGCTGCCACCGTGCCAGAGCTCGATGCCGGCGAGTGCGCCGTGCGCGTGCACGGCATCCGCGATCGCGGCGAGGTTGGCGAGGTCGCCGTCGTCCCAATTCGAGGCGAACGGGAACGGGTGATCGTCCGAGCTCGGGTGGATCGAGCAGTATTCCGTGCATACCACGCCCCAGCCACCCTCGGCCTTGACGCCGCGCATTGCGGCGAGTGTCTGCGGCAGGGCGTGGCCCATGCCGGTGCAGTGCGGCACTTGGTAGAAACGATTCGGGGCCGTGACCGGGCCGATCCGGAGCGGCTCAAATAGTGGCGCGTAACGGGATTCGATTCTCATTTCGCTTGCCCTCGGGAGGCTGCGCGACCCGGTGCCCCACGTTTTCGAAGCATCTTGTATGGCCATATAGTAGTTTTATATGAACGTATAATAAAGAGTCACTGGCGAAGAGGACGGCCGATGCCGCGCGAATCGACACGAAACCGGCGTCCCCGCGCGCCGGTGACAGCTCCCGCACCGATCGACCGCGGCCGGCACGGCGGCCTCACCAATCCCTACGGGCTGCTGCCACAGCAGGACATCGAGCTGCTAATCGAGTCCGCCTACGCGCTGCTGCACGACACCGGTTGCGCGTTCGAGCCAGGCACCGAGGCCATCGACCTGCTCAAGGCGGCGGGCTGCGAAGTGAAGCACGACGGCATCGTGCGCTTCGACCCAGCGCTCGTGCGCGAGGCGATCGCGACGACTGCGAAAAGTGCCCGGCTCTGGGACCGCACGGGAGGCCATTACCTCGAGCTCGACACGGCCCACACATCGTTCATGCCCGGCATGACCTGCATCAAGGTCTATGATCTCGAACGCGGCGAGCTGCGCGACAGCACCGCCGAGGACCTCGCGACCATCACGCGCCTCGCGGACGCGCTGCCCAACATGGACGGCGTATGTTTGCCCTGCAAGGACGTGCCGCGCTCGGACATTCACGGCGAGGTCAACGAGTTCGCGATCCTGGTGCAGAACACGACCAAGCCGCTCGAGTACCTGTGTGAGAACGCGGAGTCCTTCCAAGTCGTGATCGAGATGGCAGCTGCCGTGCGCGGCTCGCGGCGGGCGCTCGAGGAAAAGCCGTACTTCCTGCAAATAGTGACGCCGCTGCCGCTGAGCTATTGGCGCACGCACAGTGACCAAATCATCGCCGGTGCGCGTGCCGGTATCCCGATGAGCATTGGCACGCTGCCAATCGGTGGCGCCTCGACGCCGATCACGATGGCCGGTTGCCTGGTAAACAGCCTCGCCACCGACTTCGCCGCCATGGTGCTCGGGCAGCTCGCACGGCGCGGCTCGTTTGCCATCGGCAGCTCCGACGTATGTTTCATGGAACCGGCCACTGGCGGCATTGGAAACTTCACGCATACCTCGCTTGCCGACATCGCGGTGCATCAAGTGCGGCGCCACATTGGCATTCCGTCATTCACTGGATTCGCTGGACAGTCGGTGGCGCGACGGTTCACTCAGGACGCGGTCTGGGAGATCAGCGCGAGCATGATGCAGGCGTTCTTCAGTCGCCCCGTGACGCTCGACTACCTGGGCTCGCTCGATGAGGGGATCTCGTTCTCAATGCACGCGCTGTGTCTGTGCGACGAGCTCGCGGGCATGCTGCGCAGCATGTGGCAGGGGATGGCAGTCAATGCCGAGGCGATTGCGCTCGATCTCGCGCACGAAGTCGGACCGCGCGGCAACTACCTCGCGCAGAAGCACACCGCGGCGCACTGTCGCGACCAGCAGTGGCATGCGCGCTATTTCGGCTCACACATCCCCTTGAGCACGAGCTTGCAGCCTGACCGCGATCTGTTCGAGCGCATCGATGCGGACTTGCGGCGCATTCTTGCCGGGCACAAGCCGGCGCCGGTCGACCCCGACATCCTTGCCGCGCTCGATGAGATTCAGGCGCGCTTCGCGGAAAGCTATCGGCCTCAGGGTCTATGAGAGGGGGAAGACACGAAACGGAGGTAAAAAAGCCAAGAGTCGCGCTATAGGCCGCCGCTAGGCCGTGCGGTCGCGCGTGACGATGCCGAGGAGCATATACTTGCCTAACCCGAATCGGTGGCTGATTACCCCGATATGACTCGCACTGGCCCTGAGCGACGAGTCTTTTAGCATTCGCGGAGCGTAGGTCAGACTTCATACGCTGGCCTGGCCGGCGATCGAACACCACGCCCCGCTTGCGAGCCGCCGCATAGAGAGTGCCGACCTGGAAGTCCCGCCAGCGCTGACGAATCGTGGACGCCGAGACTGCAAGGAGACTGGCATGCCATCCAGCGGACGATGCCTGTGCGGAGCCATCCGCTACACGCTGACGGGAATGCCCACGACGGTCGCTGATTGCCACTGCTCGATCTGCCGGCGCGAAAGTGGCGCGCCGAGCCTGCCCTACGCCGGCTACCGGCGTGCCGACGTGACGATCACAGGATCGCTCAAGTACTACCGCTCCTCCGACATCGCCCGGCGCGGTTTCTGCGGCGACTGCGGAAGTCCCATCTGCTACGAGGGCGGTAACCACCCGGAGTCCATTTGGCTCACGATCGGTACCCACGATGCCGCAGCGAAAATGCCGCCCCGCGAGCATCTGTACGTCGAGGACAAGCTGCCGTGGGTGGAGATTCCGAAGGGGCTCAAGCAGTGGCCGCAGGCGCGCGAGCGTTCATAGCGCGCTGACGTACACTCTAGTCAATATTATGGACTCGCCCTGTGAATTTCCCTTAACTCCTGATATGGAACGACCCGTCAAGTGGTTCGTTCAGTTGAACTGTTCATCGTCTTTGCTCGGCCAAGCACAAGCGGACAGCGGCCGGGGCAGCGGGTATCGACGGTTGATCAGTCTGATATTCATGGATCGAGTGCGAGCACTCGCCATCATGATCGTGATTCGTCGGGAGCTGCCTCTGACTAAAAGCGCGGGTCGGGCCGTGAAGGCCGGTCGCATAGGGGGTGTCGAGGATTCTCCTGCACCGTGTGCCATCCCAGCCGCTGACCATTTGTGCCTGTGCCGAGTTCATGGAATCTGTCGCGGCGCCTCAGGCGGCGCGCTTGAACTCCTGTGTAGTCTGCGTGCGCTCGAGCTCAACGCCCATAGCCCAGATGAAGCCCAGCAGCCCTCGGCCTATGGCGGTAATAACCTTCTACTCTTTGCTTCAGGAGCAGCTTTCGAAGCTCGCAGCGCTTGTTGATCATTATTACGCGGCCTATCGCGAAGTGCGCGCAATGCTCGATCGCCGCGATCGCGAGATTTCAGAGCTCCGGCGCAAGCTGGATGCCAAGCCAAGGTTCGCCCACAACGCGTTGTGACGAGCATCACAAGTTGACACACGCTTCAACGGAACCCATTGAAAAATGTCAAATTCCAGCCCATAAGAGAGACCCAGCGGCCAGTTCACCGGCAAGGCATCGTTAGTCATGGTCTCGGAAGGGGCCCCGTATTTTGCGGACGCACGGCCGCTCGAAGCGATGCGTCCGAGCGTTGCGATGCTGTCAGCCGCGCATCGGCATCAGGACCCGATCACGGTCAAGCACGAGGATCGAACGGCCAAACTGGCCGTCGCAATAGGAGTCCGCCTCGGACTCAGCCCATCAAGGACCGAGGTGCTCCGCCTCGCCGCGATCGTGCATGACATCGGCAAGATTGGAGTGCCAAGGAACATTCTGGATAAGCCCGGCACTTTGTCCGAACCCGAGTACGCCATAGTCAAAACGCACTGCGCCATTGGTCACGATGTTCTTCAGTACCTTCAGGCTCCCTTTCCCGTGGCGGAGATTATTTTCCAGCACCACGAACGGCTCGACGGCAGTGGTTATCCACGCGGTCTGTCCGGCGAGAGCATTCTGCTGGAGGCGAGAATCCTTGCCGTTGCCGACATGTTCGAGGCGATGACGTCCAACCGATGCTATCGCGTCGCCTTTCTGCCGGACTTTGTGCTCGGCGAGTTGCAGGCGATGGCCGGTCGTCTGCTAGATGCCGATGCCGTGGACGCCTGCCGGGACTACATTCTCACGGGCCACCATAGTACGTCCCGACACGTTTGATACTCTGACCGTGTCGCAGTCGGTGGGCTAACGCGGGTCGGCCCGCGAGGACCTGCAAATTGCGAGTAGGCTTAATACCGGTGACGTTTGTGGCCTGGCCTTTCTCGACTTCTCGATGCCGCAAACCGCTCTCGAGACTGTGGTGAATCCAAGAGCAACGCGTTCCTATAATCGCAAATTCATTCGGCAGGGCCTCGTGTCATCGGGTTCGAAACTTGCACGTCCTGAAAGCGGCCGCCTACCTATAAGTGCTCGCGGTCGGTCGATTCCCGCCGATCAGACAATACAAAACCAGATGCTCGGCTGACCGGTGACACACCTAGACCAAACATAAGACGTGGTAGGGTCAAAGGGAACAGGGCAAGTACGCTCTCCCAGCCTGGTCTTCATGCGCGGAACGCGCATAATGTTTACCAGTGCTCGAATTTGTGCGCTGCACGTTCGAGCCGGCGTTACACATTTAGCAAAGCCAAGGGGGACAACATGGCCAAGTATCTCTTCGAGGCTCGTTACACCGCGGAGGGCGCCAAAGGCGTCGCCCGCGAGGGCGGCTCCGGGCGCCGTGCGGCCCTGGCGAAGATGGCAGAGGGACTGGGCGGCAGATTGGAAACCTTCTACTTCGCATTCGGCGCGGTCGACGCATACGTTATCGTCGATTGTCCCGACAGCGTTACCGCCGCCGCCGTCGCGCTCGCCGTCAATCAAAGCGGCGCCGCGACCGTGAAGACAGTCGTGCTGATCTCGCCGGAGGAAATGGACAAGGCGGCCAAGAAGTCCGTCGAATACCGGCCGCCGGGGCGCTAACGCACCAGAGCGCCTGCTTCACCGAAGTAATCGGGGGCGAGTCCGCAGGGAATCGTTAGCAATGCGAGCGGGTTCACCGAACAGACGGACCGCGCAGGGTCCGCCCGGAGTCGAACGCAGCTCATGGATGCAAGATCAGGATGGATCGAGGCAGCACCGGCCGTGACAGCGGTTTTTCGCTGGCGCGGGCGGTGCAAGGTGAAGGCGCTCTGCGTCGTGGTAGCGACACGGGCAACTCACGGCCGAAACGGATCATCCGCCAATATCTGCTCTGAGCATGCTCATTCAATGCCGACAGGCCTCGGCTAGCTCAGAGTCGGCGCCAAATTGGCGCTCATTAAGGCGGCCTGGCCTGATCGAACACTCTTCAAGGCATACGGTTGTTGCTTTTCAAGTTTGTGCCGGTCCTATGTGCTCCCTCGTCGGCGTGGCCCGCAGTACTCAGGTCGTAGGGATGTTCACTTGGACGTCGCCGCCCTGGACGATGACCTCGAACGTGCGCAGCACCTTCTGGGGCCGAACCACGTTGAGCAACTGAATGCCTGGCGGGAAGTTCGCCCATTTAACAACCTGCCCGGTACGAATGTCGAAACGCGCCCGGTGAAATGGACACTGCACGTTGCAGTCCGCGATGATCTTGCCGCGGGCAAGCGGCGCGAACATGTGAGTGCAATTCGCCTGAGTGGCGAAGAAGCCGTTGGTCAGATGGAAGAGTACGATCCTCTGGCCGCCCACAGCGAAAGCCTTCATCTGGCCGATCTCGAGTTCATCAGAACGACAGACGGAATGCATCGACATGGTGGAATCCTCGGAGACGATGCCCTCAGTCTAGCCGTCGATGTGCGACAATCAAACCAATGTCTGGTTCTCGGGTGCGAGTTGCTCGAATCTTATGTCCGCCTTGGGTCGACGCTGTACCAAAACTCAAAGCGCGCTTCGAACCAAGCAACGCGAGTTTTGACAGAACCTCGGTCGAAGTGAGACGGGCACAATGCTCTGTAGCCTCCTAGGTTTACGTGACGCCACAAGTCCGGTTTCCAGCGCTGTGGTGCGACACATGGTGGCGCTCGTCATGGAGTCAATGGTTACGTGTCCGGCCTGTGCGCATACGCAGGTCGAACTCATGCCCGTGGACACGTGCCAATATTTCTACGAGCGCAAAGGCTGCGGCGTATTGCTGAAGCCGAAGGCGGCGGGATTGCTGCGGGTTCTGCTCGTACGGCACCGTGAAATGCGCGCCGAAGCAGACCGGTGACATCGAGTGCGGGTGCACATCGTGATGCGCCGTCGTCCACAGGAGCGACTCGGCGACGGAGTCGCCTCACATAGATCGTTAGGCCGTGGAAGAGGAATTCGGCGCCATTTGCGCGGATGCCGGCATTGAGCAAAACAAAGCTCGGAGATTCTTGATGCTATTCATGATTGTCGAACAGTTTAGGAATGGCGACCCGCTCCCAATCTACCGACAGTTTCGTGACCGTGGGCGCCTGGCTCCAGAAGGCCTGCAATATATTTCGGGTTGGGTCGACGACAAGTTTGAGCGCGGCGTCCAAATAATGGAGACCAAAGATCGCCAACAGCTCGATCGATGGATAGCGAACTGGAGCGACATTGTCGAATTCGAAGTCTATCCCGTCATCTCCTCAAAAGAGGCCGCCGACAGGGTTGCACGGCGCCTATGATCAAGGCGCTTCGCTCGCGTTGACATCAACAGGGTCCGCGAGATCCCAACGGCCCGATACCGGTCACTCGCGACGGGCAGCAAGGGGCGGACGATTGATGGGTTCGAATGGCGGCAAGTGGCACAACTGTTGGGTCTAGCACCGTAGCCAAGGACACGATTTTAGCGACCGAGGTTATTTGCCTTTCAGATGCGCCACAGGGAAGTACAGCCCCAGCAACCGCCGGTCCCACCATAGGCCCTTAGCCTTGTCCTCGCTGCCGGCATAGCTGTAGTCGTAGAACTGCGCGCGCACATACATCGGCGGTTTGTCCGGAAATGGATTCCTTTCCAGCAGCGCCGTCACTGCGGGTTGATTCTCCAGCACCCCCTGGAGGAAGCGTGAAAACCAGCTCAGACGCCGCGGGTCCTCGAGCGCGGCGAACCACATCTGCCAGTCCAGGCGCGGCTGGTGCGGGATATTCCAGCGCGGGCGGCGCGATACGTCGCCGGGCTTGTACCGGAATTCGTATTCGCGCCATTCGACGCCGTCGTACGAACCCTCTATGACGATTTCGTCGCGCTCCGTGGTCATGACCGCGAACAGGCCGTAACTGCCGACGATGTGCAGCGGTTCGATAACGCGGTCGACTGCCTGCGCCACCGCGGGCGGGCTGCCGCCGAAACGCACATCCATCTGCACAAGGCTACAGAACACGATCAGCAGCGCCAACGCGCCGACGACCACCGTAACCGCCCTTCGTGGCGCATGATGATCCGCGCGTACCGGCAGCAGCCGGATCAGGCGTCGCGGGATTATCCTTTGCAGAGCCGCGTCGTCGAACAGCGGCAAGCACAGCAACATGGTCTGGAGATTGAACCAGTTGTAATTGCCGGTGATCAAAATGCAGCTTTGCAGCACAAGGATGCCGAAGGCGGCGAAGAAACGCAGCCGGCGCGGGCAGAAGATCCAGAACGGCAGGACCAGCTCGACAAAAAATGTGCCGCCGGTGGCGAATTTCAGCACGCGCAGCGGCAGATGCGCGGCGTACCAAGCCAGCGGCGTGGGCAACGGCTGAGTGAGAAAGTGATAGGACAGCGCCGACAGGTCCCACCAGTTGGGATCGCCGCTCAGCAGCTTGACCATGCCCGACATGAACATGAAGCGGAACAGCAGCCAGCGCAGCAACCAGATGCCCGGCGCCGTAGCGAAGCTCAGCAGCAGCGCGAGAAATCCGGCCTCCAGCAGGAACGTGTCCCACTGGTAAGTCATGAAGGCCTGCCCGCCATAAAGGAGCGAGAGATAGAGTACATAGAGCAGAAACAGGCTCAGGCGGGGCAGCAGATTGAAGACCAGTAGCAGCGACAACCCCGCTCCAGCCCAGCACACGGCCTGGATGGCGAAATCGCTGGCGTTCCACCAGAACACCATCGGCATAAGGAAGAAACGCTCCGGGCCGACACGGCCGCCGACGGCATCGACCAGTTCGGCCAGTGGTAAGATGCCATGGCTGCCGACCAGCCCCTGCGCCTGCACGCCGAAGGAGATGAAGGCCGAAAGGTAGATCAGCCCAAACAGGCGCAGGAACAAGAATGAGACGAGATCGTGTCGTGGCGGTCCGTAGTCCCTGCCCCACAGAAACAGGCTGATGCGATAAAAGGCCGAGCGGTGCGCGGCGATGAAGGCGTAAGTCAGTTCCGAAATGGCTGCGAAACCGGGCAGTTTTCTATAGAGCGCGAGCCAGATTCCCTTGCCGCGCGCGTGGCTCAAGGTCAGGAAGCTGGCCTCGGCGGCGCTCGCATAGTGTCCATCGGGCGTGATGTATTGCACGGCGCGCTGAAAGTCGGCGAGTGAGATCGCAGGATATTGCGCCGCCACTTCCTGATACGGCCTGTAATAGACACTCTCGCCCGTGAGCTTCTTCCAATAGCGCGCCCAGTAGCCGCAGAAATCGCAGTCCCCGTCATAGACCAGCAGCGGCCGTGGACCGGCGGCCGGCAGATCGACAGCACTGGCGGACTGATTTGCGGATGCCTCTTGCACAACGTCAATCTAGTTTAAATCTTGCCCATCGTCGTGCATGATGAGGTCAATTCGCATCGAAATGGGATGGCTACGGCAATTCGATGCACGCGCATCTGCTCATGCGGAGCCAGGCCCGTAAAAAAATCCATGCGAAAGGTGCTCATAGTGCCGTGCGCCTGGACCTGCGGCGCGTGGCCGAGATCAGGGAACTCGACCGGATGGGCGTGCGGGATTCGCGCCGCCGCCTTTCCCAGCGCCGGATAGTTGCCCAATGTCGGACGGATAGAGGGCGGCGTGAGGTTCTTCCCGATGGCTGTCGTGTCCTTGTCGCCGATCATCAGCAGCACCGGCATCGTTAGCTGACCGAGCTCGTAAAAGACCGGCTGCGTATAGATCATGTCGTAGAGAAGCCCTGAATTCCAGGCGGCGATGTCGCGTCCGGGACCGCGATACATCCCGGCCAGCATCTGCACCCAGGGCTCATAGCTCGGCTCCCATGTTCCGGCCTGTTAGGTCGTGCGCTCATAATTGCGGATGTCGTCGGCGGTCGTGTGCAATTCCTGCGCGTACCAGGCATCCACGCCCTGCCACGGCAGGCCCTTGGCTTTCCAGTCCTCGAGCCCGATCGGATCGACAAGTACAAGTCGGTCCACAGTGTCGGGATATATGAGCCCATAGCGGACCGCGAGCATGCCGCCGGTCGAATGGCCGATGAAGATCGCTCGGTTTATTCCGATCGAGGTCGGCAGCGCGTGCGTATTTGCCGCGAGCTGTTGGAAGCTGAATTGATAATGCGCGGGCTCGGTCGATTTGCAGAACCCGATCTGATCGAGGGCGATCACGCGATAGCTGGCCTCGCTCAACACCGCGACGGTGCCTTGCCAGGTGGCCGCATAAATTTTCGCCGTGCGGCAGCATCACCGTGCGCCCGTTCGCTTTCGCCGCCACTACATCCATATACGCCATGTCCAGCGCATCGCCCTGCGACGTGAAGCGGAAATGCTGCACGGGCCAGGGATAATCAAATCCTTGCAGTTCGGGCCCAAAAACCCGGACCGTTGTCAAGGGCCGCGGCGCCGGCGGGCCAAACCAGAGCTACGGCGATACCGACGCTCAGCGCCGACAGGAGTGCAGAGAAGCGCATCCTCGAACCTTCCGTGACCATCGGCTTCCGCCCGGAAATTTCGGGGACTTGGAATTTCGGCGACACCACACATGATCGAACGGCAGCGTTGGCACAGGCGCGGCAAGGCTCCCACGCGTCCGCCCGCGGCGCGTTCGGTAGCCATCCGCGCTTTTTGTGCGCCGCAAGGCGCACCAAATGAAAGGCCCTGCGAGCAGGGCCTTTCAGCGCACCGAAATGCTCAGCGACAGACGATCGTCAAGCAGCGGCCGCCAGCAATTGCCAGTTCTTGGGCATGATGACTGCATCGATGACATGGACGACGCCATTCGTCGCAGCGATATCGGCCTGCTTGACGTGGGCCCCATTGACCTGCACGCCCGAGGACGATACGGACGCGGTCAGGGGCCTACCCTGAAGGGTCTTCATCTCCCCTGACTTCATGTCCTTAGCCGAGACATGGCCCGCGACCACGTGATAGCTCAGAACGGCCTTGAGCTTTGCGGAGTCTTTGAGCAATGCCTCCAACGCACCAGGCGGGAGCTTTTTGAACGCTTCGTCGGTTGGCGCAAAGACCGTGAACGGGCCTTTCCCCGTCAGCTTATCGGTTAGACCCGCTGTTTTAATGCCCGCGACCAGCGTTGTGAAATTGCCCGCTGCGATCGCCATATCGACGATGTTCTTCGAAGGCGCCGTATGGTTGGTGCTGCCGTGTTGGCTGGTAGAAGCGTTCTTTGACTCATTCATAAAATTTAGCGCTTAACGTATAGCCAGCAAAAATTCACTGGCCAACTCTGCTCGTATGCGGCTGAGCGAGCGGAGTATGGACCTCATGTCGAGTGCGTGCGGTATACGGTCAAATGAAGTGGTTAATACTGCGGTTTGTTCGAATTGTCTTGCAATCAACACGCAACACGCGATGGATTTCACTCGGTCGCGTCCGTCGCTAAAAAAAACGTCGCCACTGTCTTACAGGAGAGCCCGCTCGAGTTCGACCGTCCCTTAATCCAGAGCTCAATCGAAAAACAGCGGCCACGCTGGCCAGTTCTTGAACGCATCCGACGCAAATCGTGGCGAAGCGACAGAAATACAAGCGAGAAGCGTTCCGGCTACGTGCTCAGGGTTCGTGACCGTAGTAGAATGCACACTGGATATTTGGTGTGAACGCTCTTTGGAAGCGAGCGCGTAGTGGAACGACTGGGCAATCATAGAAGGAATCTTGGATATGCAAGCTGGCGACCAAAAGGGTCCCGAGTCCGCGCAACACGGCTCGATTATAGAACGTCTCGCGCTGGAAACTGGCAGCGAGCCTGCGCACGTCAGAGACCTGTATGAGCGTGAATTGGCCCAGCTAGAGGCGACTGCGAAGGTGCGACGCTTTCTCTCCGTACTCGCCTGTCGAAACGTTCGGATGGTATTGCGCGAGACGTACGCTGACACGAAATAACGCCAGCCCGGGCATCGTGCCCGTCCGCCGCCTTTTTTGAGCCACGTGGGAAAATTGACCGCCTAGGAAGCCATTAGAGCGGCGCTGGCGCGTGACCCCTGACCCTGTGCTATCTCCGCGAATCGCCCCGAAATTCTCTTCTCGAGCCAAACCATCTGTCTTGGGCAGTTCCGCCGCTGCGCGGTGATTCTCAGCGCCATCGGCGCTTCGTGGTCGCCTCCGTCAGCAGGCAATTCCGCCCGAGCAAGACGGAACTCGATCATGAACGGAATCATGCTTCATACCGCTGGCTGGAATGCCGACCGAGAAGCTGGCGTTCGTTGGCACAAGCGGGCGGCTTTGCGCACAGGCCGGCCGACGTTTGCCCGCGGCTTGACGGACTCACAAGCCTTCGATGGCCACGAGTCTTGCCTTGCTGCTGCGCTGGCGCAGGACCTTCAGCGGTTGGTATTCGGCCGAATCGTAGAAGTCCTTTAGGTGGGCCATGTTCGGGAACTCCAGGATCACCTGGCGCTTGGGCTGCCAGTCTCCCTCCAGCACTTCGGCGGCACCGCCGCGCACAAGGTAGCGCCCGCCGTGCGCGGCGATCATGGCCGGCACCTGTCTGCGGTATTCCTCAAAGGCCACCGGATCGGTGACTTCGATGTCGACATAAAGGTACGCGGTCATGTGGAATCCTTCGCGGCGGCGCATTATCGCGGACGTGATCGCCGAAAGTCTTGCTGATGTGGTGCTGATGGCGCATGCCGCGTTCGCGCTGTTTGTCGCGGCCGGCGGGCTATTGGTGCTGCGCTGGCGGCCGCTGATCTGGCTGCACGTGCCGGCGGCGCTCTGGGGCGCCGCGGTCGAGTTCGGCGGCTGGATCTGTCCTATCACGCTGCTCGAGAACCGGTTGCGCTCGGCAGCCGGTGAGGCGACGTACTCGGGTGACTGCATCGCTCACTATATGAACGTCATGCTCTATCCCAGCGCACTGACCCGTTCCATGCAGGTGCTGCTCGGTGTGCTGGTGCTCGCAATGAATGTCGGCGTCTACCGACTGCTGTGGCGGCGCGCTCGCCACGCTGCGCTAGCGCAGTGACAGGTGTCAGTCGTAGGCCGTGAGTTCCAGATAGCCGCGGCCCACGGGCCGCTCATCTTTGGGGGCCTTTGCCGAAACGCACAGAGTGTCGCGGTTTGTTGTTGATAGTTTCCCAAGTTTTGCGGGAAAACAATGGTTTATTGATTCGGGGAAAAGCCAAACTGAAGGCAAGAAGCCGGTCTTCAGCAACTGCCTGATTTAGGCGGGAATTATCAAAACTGTCCACTGGAAAGCGCTCCTAATTGCATGTTTCGACAAAAGGCCGTCGTTTTCCGACACTTGATTAGGACAATTACCGATGGCGAAAAGCCCCATAGCGTTCAGACTAGACATATTGGGAAGTGTTTTAATATTGTTTTCAGCTCGGCTCAATTTGCCGCCAGTAACGTCGATTTTGAGGAGTCCCATCATCGCCGCGAGGCAACTTTATGAACACACGGTCTTCTCTCAGTGGCCTTAGAATCTTCGCGATCGTGATACTTGCAGCGTTCGCTACGTTTGCTGCAAGTGCGGCTGACGGCGGACACGGCGGCGGTGGCAGCCATGCTGCTGCATCTGGCGGGGGCGGGCGTGCCGGATACGGCTTCCGCGGCGGCTACGGTTATCGTGGCGGCTGGCGCGGCTATGGCTACTATGGCGGATGGGGCCGATGGGGCGGATGGGGCGGATGGGGCTGGGGTGGCTTGGGGTACGGCTTGTTCTTTGGAGCACTGCCCTTTTACTACTCGACGTTGTGGTGGGACGGCGTTCCGTACTATTACGCGGCCGGCGACTACTACATGTGGAACGGTGCCGTCGGTGAGTACGAAACGGTGCGCCCGCCGCCGGGGTTGGAAAGCCAGGTCGCCGCACAAGACTCGAGCGTCACTAATTTATTCGCCTATCCGAAGAACGGTCAGAGTGCCGAGCAGCAGGCGCGCGATCGATACGAGTGCCATCGTTGGGCCATAGATCAGACTGGATTCGATCCGACGCAGCCCGGCGGTGTAGCCGCCGCGGATTCGACGAAGCCGGGCGCTGCGACGCCTGCAGCCACCACGGCCGAGTGGCCGGCGAAGCGTCAGGAATACGTGAGGGCCCAGACGGCGTGTCTCGAAGGGCGCGGCTACAGCGTGAGATAACGACACGTCGGTGAGGCAACGACAGGTCGGTGAGGCAACGACACGTCGGGACACGTCTCCGCTGAACCTGCTGGACGCTGTATCTCTCACGGGAAAGCGGCGTCGTGCGCACACGAGGGGCCGTGGCAGCATAGATCGCGTTGCTGACGACCGGCGCAAGTGGCGGCATCGTCTGGGTGATTTGCACGTTCGCTATCGCTGCAGCGCGACGGGGTGCGCGTGGAAATCGCGGGGCAGTTCGCGGAGATTCTGTTTGCGCTCGACGCAATGTTGTGCGCCGTGATTCGGCGCCCAGCGAACCACCCTGCGTCTGCCGCGTAGAGCGTCGGGACAAGACTGCCTCCCGAGTTGAGAATCTCAGCGTCGCGCCGGAAGTATCCCAGCAGCAGCGGGGATTCCGTTTATCTGCCCTCATAGCTGAGCGCGATCGAGTTAACGATCCGAGCCCCGCCGGTGGCTTCGAGGGCAACCGATTCCGCTATCTCGCGCTGCAAGTCCGTTGCGACCTGACCACTCAGATACACCACATGATCGAGCGTCTGCACGTGGAGCAGATTTGGAGGTCCCAATGCCGGATGCTGATCGAACCCCGCCCACACCTCAGCCGTGATGTTCGCGTCGCCGGGGCACCCGTGGAATCCGCATCTGCGATAGACCGCACACCCGGAAAGAGCGCCCGTCAGCACGAGGGCGAAGGTCAATGCGTACACGTATCCTTGCCTGCTCATCCGGGTCGCCTTGGCACTCAGTTGAAGGTGCCATTCCTTCAGATGCCCGGTATGGGGAATTGTTCCGCGGCGGCAGCGGCCACCGAACAAACACGGCATTCGATCCTGGACCATCCGTGGTGGCTTGAGACCACGCACCTGGATTTCAAAGATGACCGACGATCGGACGGGGCTACCCTACGGAGCGATCACCGGCAGTTGATTAACGATCTGCCGGGTACCGGCAAATTGTCCTGCCAGCGACTCGATCCTGTCGTTCTCCCCGGGCTTTACTGGGCTGCGCCATACCACGGCTTGCTGATTCGTCGCGATCGTCCCGTTATGGGCCTGCGGTGAAAGTGACATATCGCCCTTCAGGGCGCTGCGGCTCCGTGCCGTGACTCGAGCATCGTCGATGTCATGTGCGGGTGCTGTCGGCGTGCTCGCGTCCTCCGGCATCAGGTTCGGCGCCGTACTTCAATGCGCTGTCGGTGCCTGTGCCATTCGGCCGTAGCAATCACCACCTGCAGCGGCTGGAGCGGCCGTGGTTACCTCGGAAACGGCTACTGCGCATGAATGCCGATACGGACCTAGCGACTTGAATATCAAGAGTTATTTGACCCTATGGACACCAGTTACTACCATGCGCTGTCTGCGACAATCGGAGTCGACGTAAAGAAGGATTCCGTGCAGCACAGCACCGCCTATACCCGTACTGCCGTCGCACTCCATTGGATCATCGCGTTGTTGATTGCTGCCGGCTTTACGCTCGGCGCGACCATGACGGATCTGCATATCAGCCCGCGCAAGCTCAGACACTACTCCTATCACAAGTGGATCGGCATCACTGTGCTGGGCCTGGTGGCGATTCGCCTGATCTGGCGTCTGACCCATCGGGTGCCGCCGGATGAACCGATGCCTCGCTGGCAGCGCATCGCTGCCCACGGTACGCATTGGCTGCTGTACCTGTTGATGATTGCAACGCCGATCTTTGGCTGGCTCTACAGCTCGGCATCAGGCTATCCGGTGGTGTACCTCAAGCTGTGGCAGTTGCCGGACCTGGTGTCGAAGAATGCGCATCTGGCCAAAGTGCTGGTCAAAGTGCACGGATTCCTGGCCTGGACGTTGTTTTACGTGGTGCTGCTGCATGTGGTCGCCGCGCTGAAGCACCACTTTTTCGATCGCGATGCGACGCTCAAGCGCATGCTCCCGGGGCGCCGCCCGTGAGGCGAGTCGCCCGTGGGCGCCACGCCAGCCGTGGGGCGCCGACAAAGCCTAGGACCTGGGCACCCCTCGATGAAACGTAATCCGCTGCTGTTGATCGGTTCGATCGCTCCGACCATCGCCTTCGTCGCGACGGCTGCCGGTGATCCGACCATCGATGTGTCCAAGAGCAGCATCATCGCCACCTTCAAACAGGAAAGCGTGCCGGTTGACGCACCGTTGATGAAATTCAACGGCCGCATCGACTACGACCCGGCGCAGCCCAGCGCCGCCAAGGCGGCCCTCGAAGTCGATACCGGCAGCCTCGACCTGGGATCCCCGGACTACGATGCCGAGGTACGCAAGAAAGAATGGTTGGACAGCGGCACCTATCCCAAGGTGACCTTCATTTCGACCTCGATCAAGCCGGGCGCGAGTGGACACTTCGACGCCACCGGGACTCTGACCCTGAAGGGCAAAACGCAGACCCTGACGGTGGCGGTGACCGTCAGCCAGGCCGGTAAGGCTATCCTCTTCGATGGCGCCTTCGAGATCTCGCGCGCCTATTTCGGCATCGGCGACAAGGAATGGAACGATGACGTGGATGACAAGGTGCGGGTCCGTTTTCACCTGGTCGAATGAGGGCCTTTTGGCCATCCCGGCCATATCGTATTGACAATCATTCGCATTTACATGTAGGATTGCCAGGTCGCGTTTGATGATGGGCTCAAGCCCGGCAGGACCGAAATCACCATGTACGTCTGCATTTGTCACGGCATCACCGAGCGCGAGATTCATCGCGCCGTCGAACAGGGCGCGCGCAGCTTAGGCGACGTGCAAATGAAGCTTCCGGTGGGTGCCTGCTGCGGCCGCTGCGAGGACAGCGCCCGCGAAGTGATTCGCGACTGCCAGCGCAGCAATGCCGGCGGCTCGACCGCCGTGGCCGCATAGCTCTTAAGTTACCGAGCCCTCCGGCCCCACATCGGGCCCCGCCTTAGCCTTTCCAAGATCTCCTGCCGACCCAGCGCGCACCGCAGAGTGCTAGGCTGTCCACCATGGGACGGCATCCTCAAACAGCGCGTAGCCGGAGCCAGGGATGAAGGGCGATATCAGAATCGTGCAGCACCTCAATACGGTGCTGAAAAACGAACTCACCGCGATCAATCAATACTTCCTGCACTCGCGCATGTACGGCAATTGGGGCCTCAAGCGGCTGCGGCAGCACGAGCACGAGGAATCGATCGACGAGATGAAGCATGCCGACCGGCTGATCGAACGCATCCTCTTTCTCGAAGGGCTGCCGAACCTGCAGGATCTGGGCAAGCTTCTGATCGGTGAGACAGTGCCGGAGATTCTGGATTGCGATCTCAAGCTCGAGCGCGCCGCCCACGTCGATCTGAAAGCCGCGATCACCGATTGCGAGCGGCTCGGTGACTTCGTGTCGCGCGAGATTTTCGAGAGAATCCTCGAATCCGAAGAAGAACACATCGATTGGCTCGAGACGCAGCTCGACCTGGTGCAGCGAGTGGGCCTGGAGAACTACACCCAATCGCAGATGGATGGCGCCAGCTGATAAGATTGGGTGTAAGAAAAGGGAGAGTCGGGCATGAAACTGATCACAGCCATCATCAAACCGTTCAAGCTGGATGAAGTTCGCGCGGCGCTTTCGGAGCTGGGTGTGTCAGGCATGACCGTGACCGAGGTCAAGGGATTCGGCCGTCAGCGCGGGCATACCGAGCTCTATCGGGGCGCCGAATATGTGGTCGATTTCGTGCCGAAGGCGCGCATTGATATTGCCGTACGCAGCGACCGGGTCGACCAGGTCATCGACGCGATTGTGAAAAAGGCCAAGACCGGCAAAGTCGGCGACGGCAAGATATTCGTCAGCGAGCTGCAGCGCGTGGTCCGCATCCGCACCGGCGAGACCGATAACTCCGCACTGTAGTTGAGCCGCGCCGCGGCCAGGCCGCGCTTCATCCGCGATGATAGACGCTGCTCACGTCGATTTTGCCCACCATGGGATCGCGCAGGTGACACGTCACGGTGAGGGTATCTGTGCGCGCATCGACCTTGTAGTGCTCGACTAGCGTGGCGTGGCTCGAGTAACGCGCCCGCAGCACAAAGGCATTGCCGGACCAACCGGCATTGATCTTCGCGGTGCCGTATTCGTCGATGCGCGAAAACTCTTCGTCGGCGTGGTAGTCGAACGGCGGCACGCTGTCAGGCGTGATGCGCACTAGATCGGTACCGGTATCGAATTGCAGATGGACGGGTGGGGTCAATACCCCCATCAACCGGCGGCGTATTTCCACAAAATCCGGCCCCAGTTGCCGAAAGGCGTCAAAGTCTTCGCCCGAGCTGTCGGTGCCGTCGCCGGTGCCACCCTGACCACCTCCTGCCGTGCCGCCGCCGCCCCGGCCGCCGCCGCCGCGTCGGCCGGAGCTGCCACCGTATGTACCGCCGTTGCCGTAGCCGCTCTGGCCGGCGTGTTTGCGCAGCTGCGCCTCGGTGTCGGCAATTGCCGCTGAGACTTTTGTATCCACCAGGTCGCTCGCCGCCTTATCGAGTTGCCAGTAGCCGGACAAGATCGGCGTGGTGGGCGCGGGCGTCGTCGTGGCGCAGGCCGAGGTGAGGCTCAGTATCAGCGCTGCCATCAGCGGGGATGCGAGCCAGCGGCGTGAGAGGGCGATGAGTTGCGGCATCGAGGCCTTAGGACTGGTGAAAACGCCGATCGTTCTGTGGCTAGGCGCTGCGCAGACACTAGTGATGCCCGCCAATGCTGTCAAACGGATCGGCGGCACGCGCTAGACTTGACCGATGTATCGTGGGCTGCTCTACCTGATCGCCGGCTGGTCGGGCTTTTTCGTCATGGCGATCGAGCTGCTCAGCGGACGCCTGCTGGCGCCGTACTTCGGGGGCAGCATCTACGTCTGGGGTGCGATCATTACGGTCTTCATGCTGGCGCTCTCGCTCGGCTATCTGTGGGGCGGCCGCGCCTCGCTGCATGCGCCGAGCCTCAAGCGCCTGGCGCTAATCCTGCTGGCCGCAGCAGTGACGACGCTGCCGGTACTGCTGCTGGGCGACAGCCTGCTCGAGCGCCTGTCGGCAGTGGTCAGCGATCCGCGCTTCGGTTCGCTGGTCGCGGCCGCGCTGTTGTTCTTCCTGCCGACCTGCATCTCGGGCATGGTATCGCCGTATGCCGTCCGCCTGCTCGTCGCGGACCGGGCGAGCGCCGGCCATCTCGCCGGCAAGCTGTACTTCGTCTCCACGTTTGGCAGCGCCGCCGGTACGATTCTGACGTCGTTCTATCTGGTGCTGTACCTCGAGGTGAACCAGATCCTGCTGCTGCTGCTGGCTATCTCGGCCGTCGTCGGGGTGATTGCGTGGCTGCGACCTACTGCGGTTGAGGCGTAACCGCCTTGCGATTTCGGCAACGCTGGGCATGGGCCGGGGCACTGCTGTTGTTGGCGAGCATAGCGGCCGCCGCCGCGGCGCCGCGGCTGATCCATTCCGAGAACTCGCTGTATCGCGAGGTCTTTGTCTACGAGGACGGGAATACCCGCTGCCTGTGCTTTACCAGGCTGTGCGCGATCGGGCGCCAGACCTGCATCGATCTGAAGCAGCCTGATCGCCTGGTGTTCGAGTACACCCAGATGATGCTGGGCGCGCTGTATCTGAAACCCGATCCCCACAGCATTCTTATCATCGGTCTGGGCGGTGGCACGCTGCCGCGAACGCTGGAAAAGCTGCTGCCGGACGCCGACATCGATGTGGTCGAGATCGACCCCGCAGTCGTGGGTGTCGCCCGGCAGTATTTCGGCTTTCGGCCAGACGAGCGGGTCCATCTGAGCGTACAGGACGGCCGGGCGTACGTGCGGCAGAGCCTGCGAGGCAGCAAGCGCTATGAGCTGATCATGCTCGATGCCTACGAGCACCAGTACATTCCCGAACACATGCTGACGCGGGAATTTCTGACCGAGGTGCGCTCGCTGCTGCAGCCCGGAGGCATCGTCGCGGCCAATACCTTCTCGTCGAGCCGGCTCTATCAGAATGAATCGGTGACCTATAGCAGCGTGTTCGGCGAGTTCTACAATCTCAGGAGCGGCAATCGGGTGATCCTGGCAACGAATGGTCCGCTGCCATCGATCGAAGAGGCGACGCGCAACAGCCGTCGCTTTACCGCGGCCTTCGAGCCGTATGGGTTCGCAGCGCAGTCGGTGCTGGCGCTGTTTTCAACCCGCCCCGACTGGGATCCCAGCGCGCGCGTCTTAACGGATCAGTATTCGCCGTCGAATCTGCTGAACGGCCCCCCTTAGTAGCCGCCGGAAGAGCTGCCGCCGACTGGTGTCGTGGTGCCGCGCGAACGATCGGCATCACGCGTTCGGTCGGCCACCTGGGCGCGCAGCTCGTGCAGTTTCACCTTGATGATGGCGGCGTTCGCCGGACCCATGCGCAGCAGCAGCTTCTGTCCCGCCGAGAGCTCTTCAAGCTTGGGGTCGGCGAACTGGTACATGACATTGGGTCGCACCAGGGCGATATCGGTAATAATGTCCGGCGTGGCCAGCAGGTTGTCGATGGTGACGACGACGCGATCGTTGAAATAACCATTGGGGTAGCCGAGAGCCTGATAGGCCTGCTGGAACAGCGGATAGAAGCGCACATAGAGTGCCGCGAGCCGCTTCATGTCCAGCGTCTGCACGGCCTGCACATAGGGCACGTAGCGCTGGTAATTGGCGGGATCGATCGTGCCTTGCTGGTCGTTGCCCGTGGCGATGAATGCCCCATCCAGCGGCTTGGTCGGCCGCAGCTCCACGGCGAGATGCCGGCGCGACAGGTTATCGATCGTGACCACGATATGGCGCACCAGCAGCTCCGGCTTGAAGAAGCGGTCGACAGCCGGTTTGCCCATCACATCGGCCAGCGCATCGTGGAGCGCAGCATCGCTCTCATCGAGCGCGGGCAGCGGCGGCGCCGCGCCACCGGAAGCCTCGGGCAGCGGATTGCGGATGGCCGGTACCGCGGCTTCAGGCGCGACGGTCGTGGCGGCGGCGGCCGGCGGCTGCGCCTGCCGGTGCGCGCGCCACGAAAAGAATAGCACCGCTGCACTGATCAGAATCACGGCTCCAGCGGCCCACCAGATCGACTTTTGCATCTATCGCTACTCCGCGGGCATTGGCAACACTTGAGAACAAAAACTTATGCTCCTTAAGGCGCGATTGCAACCGCACGGCACTGGTGCCGCTGCAGTATGATCGGTGCCTGATCCATGCATTGCGCCCACCTGATGTTCAGCGCCGTCCACGGAAGCCCTGATGGCACAGTCCGCTGATGCCGGCGCGCAATGCGCAGAAGGCGTGCTGCTGGTGCGGCCCGCGCAGTTTGGCTACAACACTCAGACCGCGGCCACCAATCGCTTCCAGCAATCTGTCCCGCGATCGTTGGATTCCGCCATTCGCGCTCGCACCGAATTCGAGACACTGTGTCAGGTCATCTACGGCGCGGGGGTCGGCGTCTGCGTGGTCGATGACACGAGCGAGCCGGCCAAACCCGATGCGGTATTTCCGAACAATTGGCTCAGCTTCCACCGTGATGGTACGGTGGTTCTGTACCCGATGCAGGCGCCGAATCGCCGCGCCGAGCGACGCATGGAGGTGCTGCAAGCGGTCGAGACGCGGCTGCATTTCCGACGCCGTCGCCTCGTCGACCTTCGTGCGCATGAGCAGGAAGGGCGCATGCTCGAAGGCACCGGCAGCCTGGTGCTCGATCACGTGCAGAAGATCGCCTACGCCTGCCGGTCGGCACGCACTGATGAGTCGCTCGTTCGCGAATGGTCGGCGCTGATGAACTATGAGCCGCTGCTGTTCGATGCGCGCGGTGCCGACGGCACGCCGCTCTATCACACCAATGTGCTGCTGAGCATTGGCTCGCGCTGGGCGGTCGTGTGCGCCGAGGCGATCGTCGTGGCGGATCGCGGGCGCGTGTTGCAGCGACTTCGCGCCGGCCGCCGCGAGATCATCGAGATCTCGGCCGCGGCAATGTCGGCTTTCGCCGCCAACATACTCGAGCTCGCAGGCCAGGATGCGAGCGGTGGCGTGCACTCGGTGCTGGTGCTGTCCGAGCAGGCCCGCTCGGCCTTGCAACACCTGGATACTCAGGCTTGGGACAGGCTCCGCGTCTGCGTCGATCAGGTGCTCGCGGCCGCGGTGCCGACCATCGAGAGCGTGGGCGGGGGCAGCGTGCGCTGTATGCTGGCCGAAGTACCGGACACTCGGGTATGAGCGATCTGCAGCCCTTGCCCAGACGCGCCTACCGCCTGCTGTCCGACGGGCAATTTCATTCGGGTACCAGGTTGGCCGCGGATTGCCGTGTGAGCCGCAACGCGATCTGGAAAGCCATCGCGGCGCTGCGCTCGCTCGGTGTCACCGTGCACGCCGTACCAAATCGGGGCTATCGGTTGCCCGCCGCGACGGCGCTGCTGGAGCGCGAGCGCATCGTCAAGCTGCTGCCGCGCGCGGTAGCTAGCCGGCTGCGGACGGGGCAGTGCGTCTGGCGCACGGGCTCGACCAATACCGATCTTCTGCAGCGCGACGCGCCTCCGGCAGGACACTTCGACTTTCTGACGGCGGAATACCAGACCGCGGGCCGGGGCCGGCGCGCGCGCAGCTGGTTCGCCCCGCCAGGAGGGGCGATCTGTCTGTCGATCAGCTGGTGCTTTGCTTCGCTGCCGCGGGATATCAGTGCGCTCAGTCTGGCCATCGGGGTCTGTGCCTTGCGTGGCATGGCGCAGATCGGTGTGACCGGGGCTGCGCTCAAGTGGCCCAATGATCTGGTGGTCGGTAGCGCCAAACTCGGCGGCATCCTGATCGAGCTGCGCGCCGAAGCCGGTGGACCGGCTTACGTCGTGGTCGGCCTGGGATTGAACGTCGCGCTCGGCGCAGAGGTGCTGCGGCAGGTGCAGGCCAGCGGGACGCAGGCCGCGGATCTCATCGGACTGGGCGCCAAGCGCCCGGACCGCAATCGGCTGGCGGCAGCTCTGATTGCCTCTGCGGTCGCCGGGCTCGAGCAGTTCGAGCGCGACGGCTTCGCGGCAGCGTCACCGGCCATGCGCGCGGCATCGATAGCGGCGGGGCACTGTGCCTGCAGACGCGCGAGGGACTGCAGCGATTTGTCACCGGCGAGGTGTCGGCGAGAGCCGCCCCGTGAAGCTGCTGCTGCTGGATGTCGGCAATTCGCGGCTCAAATGGGCGGTGCTGCACCAACGTTATCGGCGTCGTCAGGATTTCGTGGCACAGGGAGTCATGAAAGTCGAGGCGCTGCGCGGTTCGGCTGCCGGCTGGTCACGCCTTTTAAAAACGGCCGCAACGCCTGACCTGATCTACGCCTGTAATGTCGCCGGTGCCACGGTGGAGCGGCAGCTACGTGCGGCATCAGGCCGCGCCGGGCTGGGAGCGCCGCATTTCGCGCGCAGTGCGGCTGCCGCCGCCGGGGTCCGCAATGGCTATCCCGAGCCCTGGCGCCTTGGGGTGGATCGCTGGGTCGGACTGATCGGCGCGCATCACGAGCATCCCGGCAAGAGCCTGTGCCTCGTCGGTCTGGGTACCGCGATGACGATCGATCTGCTCGACGCGGGCGGCCGGCATTTCGGCGGCAGCCTCGTGCCGGGCCCGCGGCTCATGATCGAGTCGCTGCTGGAACATACCGCCGGCATTCGCCGCCGAGCCGGCGGTTGGGCTGCTACGGCGAGCTTCGATCTGGCGTTGGCGGCCGCGCAGACGCCCGGCGCGCGCCAGGGCAAAGGCGCCGGGTCGAGATCGCCTGCGACACGGGCTCGGCCCGCCGCACTGTTTGCACGCGACACGCACGCGGGGCTGCTGGCCGGGGCGCGCCATGCCTGTGCGGGCCTGATCGAGCACGCCATGCGCGAGGCGCGCTCGCAACTCGGAGGCCGGCCGCGACTGATCCTGGCGGGCGGCGCGGCCGACGCGATCACGCCGCTACTGCACGGTCGCTATTGGCGCGAGGACGACCTGGTGCTGCGGGGCCTGGCGGTACTGGCCACCGACGCCATGGCGCCAGATCGCATAAAATCGGCGCGTGCGTAACCTCTTCTTTGCGCTGCTGTTCCTGAATCTGGCGTTCCTCGCCTGGTCGCATTGGGTCGGGCACCCAACGGTGGCCGCCGCAGCGGCTCCGGCCGCTCCTTCCGTGCCGACACTCGAGCTCGTGAAAGTGCCGCCTCCCAGCGCATCCACTGCCATCCGATGCCGCAGCCTTGGCCCGTTTGCCGATTCGGCCGCGCTCGCCGCCGCGACCGATGCCATGCGAGCCCATGGCTGGCAGCCGCGCGATCGCAGCGTGGATACGAGCCTAGCCGATGGCTATTGGGTCTACATCGGTGAGCTGACTGCGGCCGCTCAACGCAACGTTCTGGCTCGTCTCAATGCCGCCGGGATTCACGACGCTGCTTCGATGACGCAACCGGAGCAGTCAGATCGCGTGTCAGTCGGGTTCTTCAGCGATCAGTCGCACGCCGTGCGCCGCGCGGAGCAGGTGCGTGCACTCGGCTTAACGCCGGTGCTGGACATACACCAGCGTACCGTCAGCGTGCACTGGCTTGATGTGGATCTGAAGGCCTCGGACCCCGATCTGCAGCCGAAGCAATTTCAGAGCGGCGCCGGCCTGCAGGTCGCTGACTGTCCGGTCAAAGTTGCGGGCGGCTGATAAAATCCGCGCCGATTCGATTCACGGGACGCCGGCATAGCTCAGTGGTAGAGCAGCGGTTTTGTAAACCGTTGGTCGGGAGTTCAAATCTCTCTGCCGGCATCAGCTAGCGAATAAATACGCCGTCTTAGTATTTCACTTTGAACACCGGTGAATCCTCCGGCCGCGTCTTGCGATGATCATAGACGCGGGTGGTACTTACATTCGCATGCCCTAGCCATTCCTGCACTTTGGCGATATCGGCGCCGGCGTCCATGGCATTGGTCGCGGCCGTCGCGCGGGCGCGATGGGGACTGAAGCGTTCCTATTTCGCAAATCGAACCACGCGCCAACCTGTAAGAAATGACAGGTGTTTCGCGCGGGCTGGGTCCGCTGCAAAGTGCCATGGCCGAAATCCTAAGACTTACGCCACCGCCGTTGCCTCCACCTTTCCAGACAAATGGCTGCTATCTGCTCCGCGGAAAGGCAATCAAATTACGAGCATAGCTATATCCATGATGCCGTCTCGAATTTGGCAAGCGGCCGCTCTTGCAAATTGTGGAGTGTGTGGCGCAATGATCGCCATCGTAGACGCCAGCTCGCTCGTGTCTCTGTCGAGTCAGTCATCCGAAGCTCTCACTCGATTAGGACAAGTTCATGAACATCGCAGCGTGGTACTTCGTTACCGGGATAATTGTTGGCGGCTTGGTCTATTTCGTTCGGGAAGGTCGCCCGCATAGACTCAAGGAATCACTCGCATTGGCAAGCTGCGCGGCAGCGGCGGCAGAAGCGCAGCTTCTCGACCTCAATGGTCGATACGTAGCCCAGGCCGGGGACCTTCGGCAATCGCTCGCCGCGAATCGGCAACGCTCCAATGCGCGTGAACGACTGGAAGCGAACTTTCAGCAGGCAGAAAATAACGCCGCGCAGCTGCAAGAAGAGATAAAACGTCTGCGCCCGGAGCTCGAGGCGCAACCACGGCGGCGCGGCGATCTTGATGCCGCACGTCAGCTCGCCAGCACCAGCCAGTTCGAAGGGACGGGCGTCGGTCTGGCGAACGCGCACCGCATCGTGACGCGCCTGGGTGGATCCATTTGGGCCGATGCGATGGTCGACCGCGGTGCAGCGTGCTTCTTTAGGCTGCCAAGGGCCAATATCGCATGAGGGTTTTGGCGTACAAAATCCGCGAGTGGACCTGACACCATGACGAAGGTATTGATCGTCGATGACAACGCCTCCAACCGGAAACTGGTGGCGGCGATCCTCGGGCATGAAGCATATGTGACGCTCGAGGCCGTCGATGGCGCAGACGGCTTGGCGATAGCCCGTGCCGAGCGGCCGGATCTGGTCATTTCGGACATTCTCATGCCGTCGATGGACGGCTTCGAATTCGTCCGCCAGCTGCGCGCGGACCCGATGCTTGCTCATACTGCTGTTATCTTCCAAACCGCGCATTACCACGAGCGCGAAGCGCGCCGCCTTGCGCAAAGCTGTCAAGTAGCTCGTGTGCTGCTGAGGCCGTGCACCGCGGCCGAGATCCTTGACGCGGTCCGGGAGGCGCTGGCAGGCACAGCGCCCAGAGCGATCGATGTCGCTACCGTGGAGTTCGAGCGCGAACATCTGCAATTGATTACGAACAAGCTCTCGCAACACGCAGATGAGCTGCGCGCTGCGAATTCCCGCCTGGCGGCCTTGACTGAATTGAACGTGCGGCTCGCCTCGGAACGCGATCCACTCGTGCTGCTTGAGAGTGTGTGTCGCGGCGCGCGAAGTTTGCTTGGTTCGAAATACGCCGTGCTGGCGGTCAGGGAGATGACAGATAACGACACGCTGATGTTCGCGACCAGCGGACTGAGCTCCGACGGTGGTCCTCCGGCGCGCCCGCGCGTTATTTCAGGGGCGCTCGGCAAGGTCGTGACGGAGCGACAGTCGTGGCGGGTATTGGGCAGCGGCGGTCAACCCGTCGATGCAGGATTGCCGGATGGCTATCCGCCCGCCGGCGCGTTTCTTGCGGTCCCTTTGTCCTCGCTTGCAAACACATACGGTTGGCTATGTCTCGCCGACAAGGTCGGTGCAGACGGCTTCAGTGCTGAAGACGAACAAGTGCTGCGCGTCCTCGGCGCGCAAGCCGGCCGAATTTATGAAAATGGCAGGCTGTACCGTGATATTCAAGGTCAGGCCACGCAGCTGCGAGTCGAAATCGCCAATCGCGATCGCGCCATCACCGAGCTGCGTAAAAGCGAGGAACGATTCCGGCAATTGGCGGAAAACATTCCGGACGCCTTCTTTGTGATAACGGCCGATTACTCACAGACCTTGTACGTGAGTCCCGCCTACGAACAGATATGGGGTCACCCCCGCAGCAGCCTGTATGAGAACCCGCTGGCCTGGACAGACGCGATTCACCCCGACGATCGGGAACGCATGCGCGCTGAGAGTCGATGGGATACCGGCGGCACCTCGGCGAACGACATATTCGAATACCGGATCGTCCGACCCGATGGCACGGTTCGCTGGATCTTCGCCCGGACATTTCAGATTCCCGGCGAAAATGGCATCCCGGCGCGCTTTATCGGAGTAGCAACCGATATCACTCAACGCAAGCAAGCGGAGGCAAGGGTCGAGCATCTCAATCGAGTCTACGCCATGCTGAGCGGCGTCACCTCGCTGATAGCGAGAGTAACCGACCGGGATGAACTCTTTAAAGAAGCGTGCCGAGTGGCCGTCGAAAGTGGTGGTTTCAAAAGCGCTTGGTGCGGATGGAATGATGATACCGGCAAAGTCACCCCGATTGCGTGGGCCGGCGACGCTCCCAATCTCGTACAGCGCGTGTGGCCGGAGATTGCGTCCCAATCCCATGCCGATACGGTGTTCACGACCGCCGCGCGCCTGCAGAAACCCGTCATCTGCACGGATCTTGGAGTCACCGTGACCGGAGTACTCGATCTCCAAGCAATGATCGAGCGCGGTCACCGCGCCTTGGTCGTCCTGCCGCTCGTCATAGCGGACAGGTCGGTTGGATGTCTAACACTCGCAACCGACGAGCTTGCTTTCTTAAACGATGAGGAAATGCGTCTTTTGACTGAGCTTGCGGGGGATATCTCGTTTGCGCTCGACCATATTGAGAAGGCTGAGAGACTGAATTACCTTGCCTACTACGACGCGGTGACGGGGCTTGCAAACCCCACATTCTTCCATGAACGGCTCGCGCAGTATGTGAGTACCGCACAACGTGGCAACAGCAAACTGGCGCTTATCATTGCAGAGCCGCAGCGTTTTGAGTCGATCAACAATACCTTCGGACGCCAAGTCGGGGATCGAGTGCTCCAACAAATTGCCGAGCGCTTCACCAGGTGCGTGGGAAACGCCAATGCAGTCGGCCGCATGAGCACGAATCATTTCGCCGCCGTTATTGAGAACGTCCGGCATGAAGGCGATGTAGCGCGTACGGTCGAAGACTGGTGGAAGGCGTGGTTGGATTCGCCTTTTGTCGTCGACGGTCAAGAGGTGCGGCTTGCCGCCACCGCGGGCATTGCAATGTATCCCAACGATGGGAGCGATGCGACAGCGTTGTCGAGAAATGCCGAGGTAGCGCTCAAGAATGCGAAGTCGACCGGTAAGAAACACCTCTTCTACACGCGTGGACTGAGTGAAGGGATCGCGGAGAGGCTGTCACTGGAAATCAAACTGAATCACGCCCTTGAGCATGAAGAGTTCGTTCTGCATTACCAGCCTAAGGTGGATCTTATCACTCGACGGCTTACGGGCGTCGAAGCGCTGCTTCGCTGGCAAAGCCCGGAAGGGGAGCTCGTGCCGCCTATGAAGTTCATTCCTGTCCTGGAAGAGACGGGAATGATTGCGCAGGTAGGAATGTGGGTATTGCGCCACGCGTGCATGGACCGCTCCCGGTGGCTCGAGCGAGGACTGAACGCGCCGCGGGTGGCAGTCAACGTCTCTACGGTACAGTTACGCCGCGAGGACTTCATTCGCACCACGTCCAACATCCTAAAAATGCCTGGCGGAGAAGCGGGCATCGACATCGAAGTCACTGAAACGCTCATCATGGACGATATCGTGGACAGCATAAACAAGCTGACCACCCTCAGGGAAATGGGCGTCCGCGTTGCAATCGACGATTTCGGTACCGGCTATTCCTCCTTGGCGTATCTCGCGAGATTGCCCGTGGAAGAACTCAAGATCGATCGCTCTTTTGTGAGCGCGATGCTCGATGATCCGAGCGCGATGACGCTCGTATCGACAATAATCTCGCTCGCCCATGCGCTAAAGCTGGAGGTGGTAGCCGAGGGCGTTGAGACCGAGGACCAGGCGAAAATCCTGCACCTGTTGCGATGTGATCAGATGCAGGGATATCTGATAAGCAAGCCTCTTTCATTTGACGACATGACAGCCTATATGGGGCAAAGTCGGAAATAGTTCCAACATGCTCGTGCACGATGGGCCATTTGCGCGCTGCTCTGGCCAAGCCTGAGTCTCGACCCTGAATTGCATGCTGTGAGCCCGGCGAGAACGATAACGGGCAAGAAATTCGAACCGTATGGGAAGAGCTGCAGCTGTTCCAAGGCGAAATGGTGATGAATTCAGGTGATCTCCACCCGGGCTCTAAGACTACGGGGGTTAGTACTTGACTTTGAATACCGGCGAGTCCTCCGGCTTCGTCCGCATCGGTAAGCCCATGATTTTTGCCGAGCTAATCGTTTCAAACCACAGTATTGGTAAAGAGTGAACGCCTGCCCCTAGTCGGCGGCAATCACCGCCGCGAGCCGGTCAGCCAGCACACCGAGTGCGCGGCTCATCGCCGCGGCTAGTTCGCCGGCACAGGGCGCGCTCGGGGGCACCTGTACAAATTCGGTTCCACGCTGACTCCTGGCGTGTGGATTCGTCAGCGACCAGCTGGCGCGCAGGCTCGCGGCGCAGCTGTCATCGCCGTAGAACTCCGCGATCGCGATCGTCAGCAGTCGGCGTGACTCATTCGTAGCGGCTTCGTTCGGATCGGCCACCAGTAGCGGCGGCAGCCGTGCGGACAGGTCGTCAGATAGGACGCGGCGTACCTGATCGACGAGAGGCGCCGCCCACCGATCCGAGCCCGCGACATGCACGCGGTTCGGTCCGCTGCGCGTGACGAATTCGGGTCGATCGAGTTCCGGCGCAATGGCGAGAGGCTCGACGCGCACCGGGATCTGGTTCGACACGGCCGGCGCCGGCGCCCCGGGCGCGATCTCATTCAGGATGTAGAAGCGCGTCGGCGGGCTGGAACCGCAGGCGAACAGCACGCAGCAGCCGAGCAAGCCGACAGGACGCAGCCACGTGCGGGTCATCGATCGTCTCCCTTGCGGCCGCGGATCAGGGCTTCGGGATGCTGGTCGAGATAGTCGGTGAGGGCACGTATCGAGCGCGCCGCTTCGGTGAGCTCACGAATCAGGCGCGGTAGATCCATGCCGCTGGACGCGCTGCTGCCGAGCATGCTGTTCGCTGCCTGCAAGGTGCGCTGCGCCGCGTCCGCAGTCTCGCGCAGACTGTCCATCAAAGGTTTGATCTGCGGTTGGATTTCGGCGGTGAGGCGATCGAGATTGGTGAGCGTGCGATCGAGTTCCTTGATCGCGTGCCCGAGCTCGGGACCCGCGGTCACCGCATCGACGTGATGCACCATGTTCTTCACGGTCGCGAGAAGATCGGCGAGGTCGGTGGAGCTGCCGGTCGGAAGCTGTGCGTAGCCATCCATTTGCTCGATGCGCGCCGGCGGGGCGTCGCGGACCATGTCGAGCGAGATGACCTTGATGCCCGTCACGAAGTTCGCCGTCGTGAGCCGCGCGCGCAGGCCGTGAGCCACCAGTTTCTCGAGTCGTGCGCCGAACGCGGCGAGTGGGTCGGTGGCCGCGCCTGCGCGTCGATGCACCACCTCGATCCGGCTGGGATCGATCTGCAATGTGATTCGCGTGAGCATGGACTCGGTGGCGTCGTCGTATTGCAGACGGGCTTCGGTGACCTGGCCGATCCCGGAGCCCAGCAATTGGACGGTGGTGCCGGGCCCCACGCCGCCGGCTGCAGCTCCGGTGAAATCCACCCGGTATACGAGCGTGGGCCCGCGCGGATCCTGCTCGGCGTCGGCCTCGTTGTCGTACAGGCGAAACACCGACCCGCGATCGCTCGAAGGTTTTACGAGCGCGGCGTCGGGCGTGTCGAAAGAGATCCCGCCGGAGACCAGCTGCTGCCAGGATGAGGCACGGAAGCGCAGGCCCTGAACGCCGACCGACACATCGACACCCCCCGAGTTCCAGAAGCGCGACTCGGGATGCACCAGGCTCTCATACGGTGAGCGGATGAAGGCGTAGATCTCGATCTGGTGGTGTTGGCGATCGAGCGCGAAGCCCTCAACCTCGCCGACCGGAACGCCGCGATAAGAAATCTGCGAACCTCCGACCAGGGATCCCAGGTCGCCAGTACGAAGCGTAAACGAACGCCCCGGCGTGTCGGGGATGAGTGCGGGTGGCTCGTCGAGTCCGACGAAGTTGCGCTCCGGCGCGCCATCGCCCGGATACATTTCAATGTAAGAGCCGGACACGAGGGTCGACAGTCCCGAAATGCCGCCGAAGCCGACGCGGGGACGTACGATCCAGAAGCGCGTGCCCGCCGTGAGATGCGCGCTCGCTGAGCGGCGCATGCGCGCCCGTACGACTACCCGTGACATATCTCGGGTCAGGTACACGGACTCGACGGTGCCCAGGTCCACATCCTTGTGACGGATCTTGGTGTCGCCGGGCTGCAGGCCTTCGGCGTCAGTGAACGAGATCGTGATCAACGGACCGCGCTCTTCAAGCCCGCGGATCGCAAGCCCGATCACGATTGCGGCGGCCACCGCCGGCACGAGCCATACCCATGAGAACCATCGCCGTGGCCGCAGCCTCGCATCGGGAGGCATCTCGTCCGCATCGCTCATGCCGCACCGCCTGTCGCGTCCCACATCAACCGAGCATCGAAACATCGCGATGCCATCATCGTGATGACTACGACCGCGGCGAAGGCTACGGCGCCCGCTTCGGGACGCACACTCGTCAGCGTTCCGAACTGGACCAGTGCGACCAGGATCGAAATCATGAACAGATCTATGTTCGACCATCGCCCGATGCGATCGATCAGGCGAAACAGGCGCGTGCGGCCAACGAGCCAGCGCCGTGAATGCATGCGCGTCATCACCAGCATCAGGCTCAGGCCAAACAGTTTTACTAACGGCACCACGATGCTGGCCGTGAAAACGATGATGGCCAGCGGCCACAGCCCCGCAGTAATCAGCTCATGCACGCCGCTCAGTATGGTGCTCGGGTCGTCGCGACCGAAGCGCTCGATGCTGAGCACGGGCAACAGATTCGCCGGCACATACAGCAGAAAGCCGGTGATCACCAGACCGAGGGTACGTCGCATCGCATCCGGCTTGCGCCGACGGATCGTAGCGCCGCAACGGGGGCAGGGGCCATGTTCGCGCGGCGCATCGATCATCAGCTCACAGGTGCCGCAGCTGATCGAGTGCTTGCCGGCGGTCAGCGGACTACGCGGCGGCAGTGCATCCCACACCGATTGTTCATCGAGTCTGAGCGTCGCCATCACCGCTGCGAACGTGGCGGCGAGCAGGCACCAGCCGCCCACGCCGACATCGACGGTGCCGATGGACTCCAGGCGCGTGTAGGCGACGCAGCAGCCGACCAGGTAGACCTCGATCATCACCCAGGGACGCAGTCCGGCGGTCCAACGAAAGAGTTTGCCGAGGGATGCCGCAAGGCCGAGGCGGATGCCGCCCAATACCCAGATCATCAGTCCAAGGTAGATGAAAGGAATTGCGATGCTGAACATGAACACCACTGCGGAGAGCGAGGCGTAGCCATCGTTCCACAGCGCCTCGACCCCGGTGGGCAACCAGTTGCGTCGCTGCACGCCGAAGGCGGTGACCCTCATCAGCGGCAAGAGGGCAGCGGGCAGCAACAGCAGCAGCGCCGCGACCGACAATGCCAGCGCCGTATCGAGGCTGCCGCGAGCGGTAGGTGCAAAGCCGCGGCGGCAGCGTGCGCACTCAGCGATGGCATCGGGTGGCACCGGCGGAAGAATCTGCACGAGCCCGCAATCGGCGCAGCCGATGAGCTCGGCGGCGGGACGCTGGTACACCTGGCGCAAGGACACGCCCAAATTATAGCTTTGGGGGCCTGTTTAACCAGGCTGCGCCGATCGGATGTTTATCACCGAGCCGTCCGACAGCGCTGAACTCGAACAGCTCACTTCACGCTGCAGTTTCAGTCGACGCTGTAGCCTCGACCCTGCAGGCAAGCGGTGAGGGCGCGGCGATAGTCGAGGCTACCCGAGGCGGAAGGCTCGGAACCGGTCTGCGAGCCAGCCCATTGCGCGCACTCACTGCGATCGGTCGTCTGCTGCGCGTCGCTCTGGCCGTTCTTCGGATAAGCGAACAAGCCATCGCCGTTCGCGGGGCCGCCGTTTGCCGGGTCGCGGGGCGCGGGCCCAGGGCCCGCACCGGCAGGGCCGGCACCTTCGCTGTCGCCAGGCGCAGCGTCCGCGGCCGGGGGCGGTGTCGTCACAACGTAACCGCTGGCTGCGGGGTCATAGGTGTAATAGACATCGTTGTAGTAGTAATAAGGAACAGAATTCCACCAGTAGGTCGCGCAGAACGCGGGCAATACGGGCAGGAACCACGCAAAACCGGCACCCCAGAAGATCGGTGGCCAGTACCGGCCGCGCCAGTAGCCGCCACCCCAGCGTCCATAACGCGCGCCCAACGCCCCGCCCCTGCCGGCGTAGGCGACTCCGGAGCGTCCATACCCGCCCGCGACGGTGCGACCCACCGAGGCCGATCTGCCGATCCCATAACCGCCATTACGCACCACGCCGCCACTGAAGCCGGCCCGGAACGAGGGTGCGCGCGCAGCGAAGTGAGATCCACCGAAGTGACCGCCAGAGGAAGCGTGGCCGCCAGAGAAGCCATGACCACCCCCGCCGCCGCCATGCGGTCCCGTTGCAAATGCCGGGGATGCCGTCAGAGCGAACAGTGTGAGGGCTGCGCCTAAGGCAACTGAACCGCCGCCGAGGATCTTCATGGTCGTCCTCCGTTCAGCGCATCCGCCCCGTGAGCGAATGGCACTGCATTGATTATACGACTGTTCTGGCCCCGGGATTGTTCAGCCGAATGGCACTGATAAATAAAGCTTAATCCTAGCCGCGAATCAGTCACATACAGCTGAATAACGCGCACCGCAGCCTGGCGTTGACGAGGCCGCCGGGCGGCCGCGGTGGCGCGATGCGGCCAGCTCGGCCGCGGTCGCGCGCAGCGCAGTCACGAGGAGGGCTCGAGAGCCTTAGGGTAGGAGCGTCTGAAGCCTGGACGGTTGGCCGCGACCCGCGGACGCGGGATTTCAAAGTGGGCCTTCCCGAGGTCGCTATCAGCGAGTGGCGGCGAAGGCATCCATCATCAGGCCGGTGCCGCCGCCGGAGACGTGGGCGACCACGGCAGTACGGCGATGTAGTTTGGTCACCGCGCCCAGGTCAATCGCAAAGGCGAGGCTGACCTGCTGACCCTTGCGCAAGCCTAAGCCGGCGGTGCGGATGAAGACGCCGGTGGCGCTCAGATTGACCGCTCTGCAAAGGCGACGTTGACCGTCCGGAAGGAGAATGTAGACAGTAGTGCGCGCCCGGTGCCGCGTGTGCAGTCGTCGTTCCATCCAAGGCCCCCAAGCTTCCAAACAATTTGAGACCAAACTGCGAGCGGCGTCGTAGCAATCTCAACCGCATGTCTATTATGCCTAGTTGTCCGCGGTTGCCAACGCGACTCAACCATAATCAGGCGGCTTGTTCGCCGGCGGCACGGACAGGAATCCTGACATAAGTCTGATGCCGAACGAAGGGGAATCTAAAGGGCCAGGATTGGCAGGGCGGCTAAAGGAATGGGCTCGCTTTTGGGGCAGGTCGCGCCTTCGGACCTGGCGCCAGGTTGGCGCGAGTCCGAAAGCGGTGATTTTCTCTGCAGCTCAGTACACCCGCAACGGGTGCGAACCGTCGTCGATCGGCTGCGCCAGGCGCGTCACACTGAATCGACGGCGCACCGCATGGGCGCTGTGGCCATTGCCCCCGGCAGCGCCAAGCGCGGCCGCATCGTCCAGCGTCCGCACGCCGATCAGCCTGTCGCCCGTCTCCCGGCTGGCGGCTGGCGGCGGGCGGCGGGCGGCTTCAGGTTTCAAGGTCAGCTCACTCATTGCTCAACTCCTCTGCACTAAAGTACGTTTCACAAATAGTTCCTATCGCTAACGGTATTGCAGTACAGAGCAGATACAGCTGCAGTGAAGCGGGCGTTGCGAGTAGATGACGGCTGCGACCATGCCTTGGCGCTCGCGCCCGGATCGGGTTCCAAGTAGCTGATTGAACAAGGGGAATCCTGCCGCCTCAACGCCCGAGCTATTGAGGCCACATAGGGCGCCGGTAGGCGGCGATGGGCGCCCGGCCAAGCCGGGATGGGCGCCGGGCTAGGCGAGGAACCGGCGGATTTCCGCGTCGAAGCGCGGGATGTCCACCAGGAAGGCGTCGTGGCCTTGGAGCGAGGGCAGGCGGGCGAAGCGCGTAGGCGTGGCGTTTTGTTCGAAGGCCACGGCAATGGCGGCCTGTTCCTGAATCGCGAACAGCATGTCGCTCTCGACGCCGATCACCAGTACGCGGGCACTGACCTCGCGCAGGGCGGCGGCGTAGCTGCCGCCGTGTTCGGCGAGATCGAAGCGATCCATCGCACTGGACAGATACAGATAGCAGTTGGCATCGAAGATGCGCGTGAAGCGCTCGGCTTGCGCCTCGAGATAGCTCTCGACCGCAAAATGCGGCGCGAACGGGCTTACTGTGCGGGTGTTACCGGCGATCGGGTCGCGGCCGAAGCGCTGGCGCCATTCGGCGGCGGAGCGGTAGGTGATGGTGCCGAGCTTGCGCGCGATGCGCATACCGCTGCGTGGCGGATGCTCGGGCGCATATTGACCACCCTGCCAATCGGGGTCGCGCAGAATCGCCTCGCGCTGCACCGCGCGCAGCGCGATCGCAAACGGTGAGGCCGCGGGGCTGCCCGAGATACTGATCAGGCGACCGGCGGCGTGCGGAAATTGCGTCGCGAAAGCCAGTACGGACATGCCGCCGAGGGAGGCGCCGATCACGGTATCGAGCCGCTCGATGCCGAGTGCGCGCATGGCCTCGTAGCCGCTGCGCGCGATGTCTTCGACCGCAATCTCGGGGAACTCGAGTCGATAGGGCTCGCCGGTGGCCGGGTTGATCGATGCCGGCCCGGTAGAGCCGAAGCAACTGCCGAGCGAATTCACGCATACAACAAAATAGCGGCTGGTATCCAGGGCGAGGCCCGGACCGATGATGGGCTGCCACCAGCCCGGAGCAGGATTGCGCTCGGTCGCGGCCGCATGGGCCGGGGGCGAGAGCCCGGTGAAGAGCAATATGGCGTTATCGCGCGCGGCATTGAGCTGACCCCAGGACTCATAGGCGATGCGCGCCTGGTGCAGCACGCCGCCGCGGTAGAGCGCGAACGGATCGGGAAGCGCAACGGCGAGCGGTTCGATCATACGCGGCAGATCTCGCCGGTTGCGGGGGGACGCGCTCGCACGGGCGCGGCGATCCACTTCAGGGTTCCGGATCTGAGCCATCGATGATCCCCTCGAACAGCGCCGTGGACAGATAGCGCTCGCCAGTATCAGGCAGCATCGCCAGCACGACCGCGCCGCCGGCGGCTTCGCGCGCCACTTTGACCGCGGCAGCGAAGGTCGCGCCGGATGAAATGCCGCAGAAGATGCCCTCTTTACCGGCCAGCGCGCGCGCGGCCTCGATCGACTCGGCGTCGCCGACCGTGACGATGCGGTCAGGGACACTGCGATTGAGCACTGCGGGTATGAAGTCGGGCGTCCAGCCTTGTATTTTGTGCGGGCTGAAAGGCTTGCCCGAGAGCATGGCCGCAGCCTCGGGTTCGGCAGCGACGATGTGCACGTCGGGCCGCGCCAGCCGGATCATCTCGCCGGCGCCCGTGAGCGTGCCGCCGGTGCCCCAGCCGGTCACGAAATAATCAAGCCGCTTGCCGGCGAAATCCGAGAGGATCTCGGGGCCGGTGGTGCTGCGGTGATAGGCGGGATTGGCCAGGTTTTCGAACTGCCGTGCCAGGAACCAGCCGTGCTTCTTGGCGAGCTCTTCGGCCTTGCGCACCATGCCGGTGCCGCGTTCAGCCGCCGGCGTCAGCAGCACGCGGGCGCCGAGAATACGCATGATCTTGCGGCGCTCGACCGAGAAGGTCTCGACCATCACGGCGACGAACGGATAGCCCTTGGCGGCACACACCATCGCCAGCGCGATGCCGGTATTACCGGAGGTGGCTTCCACCACGGTCTGCCCCGGCTGGAGTACACCGCGGGCTTCCGCGTCTTCAATGATAGCGATCGCCAGGCGGTCCTTCACCGAGGCGCCGGGATTGAAGAACTCACACTTGACGTAGATCGTCGTGTCGGGCGGCGCAAGGTGGCGCACGCGCACGATCGGCGTGCGGCCGATGGTGCCGAGGATGCTCTCGTAAATCATTGGCTCGCCGACCTAATCTTAAGTTAGAGGGCGGCACTCTAGTCCGCTCACCCTCGCTAATCGATAAATAAGCGGCCATTTTATGATAACGGATTGTTATAATTTATCTGCCCACTTTGCCCCCATAGTGCGGCCCGATCGGACATAGCGGCGTCATCTCAATGAATTTCCATCAGTTGCAATACGCAGTAGCGATTGCGCGGCACGGCCTATCGGTCACGCACGCGGCCTCGGCGCTCGGGACCTCGCAGCCGGCGATCAGCCGTGCGCTCAAGGCGCTCGAGCGCGAGCTCGGGTTCGATCTGTTCGTGCGCGAGGGCCGCGCGTTTTCGCGCGTGACGCCACAGGGCGCGAAGGTGCTCGAATACGCCAATCGCGCCCTGGCCGAGATCGACAGTCTCAAGGCCGTGGCCGCCGACCTGAACCAGGACAATCGCGGCACCCTGTCGATCGCCACCACCCACACGCAGGCGCGCTATGTGCTGCCGCCCGTGGTGCATGCGTTTCGCGAGCGCTACCCGGAGGTCGAGCTGCACCTGCATCAGGGCACCTCGGAGCAGATCGGCGAGATGGTGTCGACCGATCGCGTGCAGCTCGCCATTGCCACCGGCTCGGAAGGGCTGTTTCCAGGGCTGGTGCTGCTGCCGGTGTATCGCTGGTATCGGCAGATCATCGTGCTGCGGCATCATCCGCTGGCGAAACTCGAGCGCGTGACGATCCAGGATCTGGCGCAATATCCGCTGGTTACTTATGTGTTCAGCTTCGCCGGCGCGTCGTCGTTGCACACGGTATTCGCGCGCGAGGGCCTGACTCCGAAGGTTGCGCTGACCGCCCGCGATTCCGACGTCATCAAGACCTACGTGCGACTCGGCCTCGGCGTCGGCATCGTCGCCAGTGTCGCGGTGGATCCGGCGCAGGACAGTGATTTTGCGATCATCGATGCCTCGCATCTGTTTCCTATCCACACGACGTGGATCGGCTTTCGACGCGGCACGCTGCTGCGCAATTTTGCTTACGACTTCATTCAGTTGTTCGGTCCGCATCTGACGCGGCGCCTGGTCGATCGGGCGATCGAGGCCCGCGATCTGGACGGCCAGGCGGAGCTGTTTCGCAAGATCTCGTTGCCGTCGCGATGAGCCGGCGGCTGTGAGCGAACGGCTGCAGAAGCTGCTGGCCGCGGCCGGTCACGGATCGAGGCGGCAGATCGAAGAATGGATCCGCGCCGGGCGGCTCACGGTGGACGGGCATGTCGCGGAGCTCGGTGAGCGGGCGGAGTCCGGCGCTGATGTCCGGCTCGACGGCGCACCGCTGCAGTTCAGCAACATTGCGGCCACGGCCAGAGAGGTGCTGATCTACCACAAACCCTCCGGCGAGGTGACCACGCGCGCCGACCCCGAAGGCCGGCCCACGGTGTTCGAGCGCCTGCCCGCACCGATCGCCGGACGCTGGGTCGTGATCGGGCGGCTCGATGTCAACACCACCGGGCTGCTGCTGTTCACCAACGACGGCGCGCTGGCGCATCGGCTGATGCATCCGTCGTCCGAGGTCGAGCGCGAGTATCTGGTGCGCCTGCGCGGGACGCCGCCCGCAGCCGTACTGGAGCAACTGCGCCAGGGACTGATGCTCGAGGATGGACCGGCGCGTTTTGACAGCATTGAGCCGGTGCGGGAGGCGGCGGGGTGCTCGCCTGCCTGGGGCGCTGCGCGCGCCGCGCGGAGCGCGGCCGAATCTGCGCCGGCGCAGAGCGCGTTTCGGGTGGTATTGCACGAGGGCCGTAACCGCGAGGTGCGGCGGTTGTGGGAAGCGGCGGGTTTCGAGGTAAGCCGCCTGGCGCGGCTGCGCTACGGCTCGGTGCGTTTGCCGCAGGATTTGCGGCCCGGGCAATGCCGGCCCATGGCGGCGGCGGAGGCGGCGCTGTTGTGAGCTTTTCCTTCTATATAGCGGGTCCCCGAGGCGGTACCTGCGGGGCCGCCGGCGGGGGAGCCCGCCGGATGCTGCCGCTGATGGCCGCGATGCTGGCATTGGCGGCGCTGAGCTCGGGGCGATTCGCGGGAGCGGCCGAAGAAGCCCCAGCCCCGACACCGGACCCCGCAGCCGTCCCGGCCCCTGCGGTCCCGGCCCCCGCCCCGGTCCCGGCGCTGGTGCGGGTCAGCAGCAGTTTTGAGGCCAAACATGCCTCGGCGGTACTCAGGCAAGTGGCCAAACTGTTTGACGCCGGGTTTGTCAGAAGGGATGCGGAGCGGGTGGCAGCGGAGATCGACGCGCTGCCGGCCGAGCAGTCACGGGTCTGGAATTTTAGCGCCGTGCAGAAGGGCAGGAGCTATGTGCTGCGGGTGCGGGCGCGACTCGACGAGTTCGGCGATGTCGATGTGGATTTCTTCAGCGCGCCGGAGATCGCGCCCGCAGTGCGCAGCGCGGTCGATCACTATCTCAACGCGCGCGGGCTGTAGCCTCAACTGCTGGCCTGCCGTGGGAGCGGCCGGCTTGGGGCCAGGCGGGGCCCGATGTTGGCATTAAGTACGCCTCGCCTGAGGTTCAGGGCCGCCAAACGGGCCTGACCGGGCCTGACCGGGCCTGACCGGGCCTGAAGGATTGGCAAATTGGCCCGGAATCTGCATTGACAGGCCAGGTAGCGGAAATCAGAATACCCGGCTCGTTTTTCGCGGAGGGGTACCCAAGCGGCCAACGGGAGCAGACTGTAAATCTGCCGGCTTACGCCTTCGTAGGTTCGAATCCTACCCCCTCCACCATGAGGGGGTGGACTCGAGACCGGCAGATTCGGTGGTCAGGATTGAGTACTTCGGCGTCATCTTAAGGCGGGTGTAGTTCAATGGTAGAACCTCAGCCTTCCAAGCTGATGACGTGGGTTCGATTCCCATCACCCGCTCCAATAGCTTGAGCCAGTGATAGCCAGCCGCGGCACAAAGCTTCAGGCTTCAGAGGTCATGGGTGTCGTCCGCCCACGTAGCTCAGTTGGCAGAGCACGTCCTTGGTAAGGACGAGGTCAGCGGTTCGATCCCGCTCGTGGGCTCCAGTAAGTCCAGTAAGTTCAGTAGGTCATGAGGAGTCGTCGTGTCGAAAGAAAAATTTGAACGCACCAAGCCGCACGTGAACGTGGGGACGATAGGGCATGTGGATCATGGCAAGACGACGCTGACGGCGGCGCTGACCAAGGTGATGGCCGAGACGAATGGCGGCAC
>JBEKRP010000025.1:0-39738 GCA_049518595.1 Steroidobacteraceae bacterium | reverse complement strand
ACACCGGCCGACTACGCCTTCTCCCCCACCTGTAACTCCGCAGATTTGAAGGCGACCCCGCATGAATGATCCGGGCAGTACCCACCGGGATTCTTCGCCAGGTACTGCTGGTGATAGTCCTCGGCGTAATAGAACGGCGGCGCCTCGCGGATCTCGGTAGTGATGGCGCCGAACCGGGCCTTGTCCAGTGCAGCCTGATAGGCGCGCCGCGATAGTTCTGCCGCCTCAAGCTGTGCATGGTCGACGGCGTAGATCGCCGAGCGGTATTGCGTCCCCAGGTCGTTGCCCTGGCGCATGCCCTGGGTCGGGTCGTGCGACTCCCAGAATACGCGCAGCAGCACTTCGTAACTGATGCGCTTTGGATCGAATATCACCTGCACTACTTCGGCATGACCGGTCGTTCCGGTACACACCTGTCTGTAGCTTGGATTTGCGGCGTGGCCACCCGCATAGCCGACCGCCGTGGAATAGACGCCCGGTAGCTGCAAGAAGGTCTTTTCAGCCCCCCAGAAGCAGCCCATGGCGAACAGGGCGCGCTCGAGCCCATCGGGATACGGAGCCCGGATGCGGTGACCGTTTACAAAATGCGTCTCAGAAACTTGCATCGCCAAACCCTCGTGTTTTTGACTTCGTTACGGTTACAATCGTGCCGCCGCGATCCCTATTCAATCCTTGCAACAGTCCCACTATGAGCGTCGTCTGCCAACCGCACAATCTACGCCGCCCGATCAGCCAGGTTCCCAGGCCCTACGGCGTACGCGTCAGTCTTCGCCCTGGTGATCCGTTCCGCAAGATCATGGGCGGCGAATGGCATCGGACGCACTGGTTCGCGACCGGTGCCGAGCGTGACGCGGCGCTGGCCGACATGAGCCGCAAGCACGAGTATTCGCGCGTGGGTGACAAGCCAGCGCTGGTATGGGAGAAGGTCGAGATCCTCGCGGCGAGCCGCGGTCTGTAAGCCAGCCGTCGCTGTCGGTTTTCCCGTGGCAGGCGAGCTAGAAGCTGCGCCCGAGAAACACGTAGAACGCGGTGGAACCGGTTTCGTCGTAGCCCACCGCCAGATAGGCCGGCCCGATATAGGTGTCGGCCCCGAAGAACAGCGAGAAATCCTTGCGCGTGGAGCCGAAGCTTATATCGCGCCGTTCGGTCCATACGTTTCCGACCTCAAACGATGTGCCGACATAGGCCGGCACATCCAGAATGCCCTCGCCGCCATTGCCGACCTTGCGCAGATAGATCAATCGCCCGATAGCATACTGCGGTCCCGCCAATGTTTCGGCCGGCACGCCGGACAGGTTCAGAAAGCCGCCGAGCGGGAAAAAATCCCGTACGTTGGTGTCGCTGCCGCCGATCGTGCTGCCGGCCGTGACCCACGCGACCACCGTGTTCCTGGCCCAGGAGTGGGCTGCACGCCAGTCGAGGGTAAACAGGTCGGTGCCTTGCTCGCCACCGCCACTACTCTCGCCGCTTACCTGCGCCATAAGGGCCTGGCCGGTGCGCGGAAAATTGGCGCTGTTGAGGCTGTCGTAGCCGAAACGCACGAAGTATTCGGTCACGTCGAAAGTCGATTCCGGGGCACTGGGACCCAATATCACGTACGAGCTGCCGCGGCTTTCCAGCGCGCCGACCCGCATCTCACCCCAATTGCCGAATTCACGTCCAAAGTCGAGGCCGTAATCCACGCTCGACACGCGAAATTCGCCCACCTGCCGATCGTTCACGACCTGTGCCACATCATGCGCCTCGACGTCGGCATGGGGGGCGACGAAATACCGCGTCACGTTCGACAGCGGCAGCCACAGCTCGGTCGCGAGCAATGGCGCGGTGCCGACCTGCATGTTCCACACCCATTCGGCGCCCAGCGAATTGAATTCGGTGATGTCCAACCGTGCCGCGGCGTTAAAGATGGTTTGACCCTTGAAGTCATCCTCCAGCGCAACCCCGAAGCGCAGATAGTTCGGCCCCCAGGAATTGCGCCGGGCAGAGAAGTCGAGACCGAACTGCCCGAGTGGATCCTGGACCAGCCGGTAGTCGAGCATTTCGAGATCGCCGCGGCCATAGAGAGCCCCAACCTCGTCCTTGAGCGCTTCGGGATCGACCGTGCGGCCCTGGAACTGGGCGAACATGTCCTCGATCGGGCGCTGATAGCGCTGCGAATCCGGCTCGACGCGCACGAACTCGACTTTCGGCAGCCCGGTGCGGGCCTCGCTGCGCGCCTGCTGATAGCGCGCATAGGCCTCATCGGACAGCGCCAGCGCTGCCAGCCGCGTGCCGACCGCCTGGGCGGCCGCCTCACCGGCATCGACGATCTTCATCGTTTCGGGGAAATCATATGAAGAGAAATCACCGAGCTGCGGACGAACCACGATGTCATTGGGACCCAGCGTCGCAAGATCGCGCTCGATATCCTTGCGCAGCAGGATCGAGAGCATCTGATTGGTGATAGCCGGCAGCGAGTTCAGACTCTTTCGCGGCTGCAGCGGAAAGCCCGCGTCGACCACGATCAGTATGTCTACGCCCATCGAGCGGGCAACGTCGATCGGCAGAATGTCGGCCAGCCCGCCGTCCACCAGCAGCTCATTGCGATATTCCACCGGCGCGAACAGGCCTGGCACCGACATGCTGGCGCGCATCGCGGTGGTCAGATCGCCATCGCCGATGATACGCGCGCTTCCGGTCTCGAGATTGGTCGCTACCGCGCGAAAGCGCGAAGGCAACTGATCGAAGTTGGTGATGCGTGCGACCGGCAGCGTGAGCTGGCGCAGGGTCGCGGTGAGCATCTGGCCCTGCACCAGCCCCTTGGGGATCACCAGCCTCTTGCCCTGCAAACCCACCGGCAGATTGACCAGGTACTGCCGGTCCTCCTCCTTGCGCCGGTAGTCGAGTTCGGTGCGCGGCGGCCGGTCGCGGAATGCCGCCTGCCAGTCCAGCGTTGCCATAGCTTGCTCGATCTGCTCGCCGGACATGCCGCTCGCATACAGCCCACCGACCACGGCGCCCATGCTGGTGCCGGCGATCACGTCCACCGGCACGTGCAGCCGGTCGAGCATCTTGAGTACGCCGATGTGCGCCGCGCCGCGCGCGCCGCCGCCCGAGAGCACCAGCCCGACGCGCGGCCGCGCCGCGGCCGCCTGGTTTGCGCCGCCATCGCTCGATGCGTCTTGCGCGCCGGCCGTCGCGGAGACGACCAGCAACGCCGTCAGGACGACTATTCTTGCTATACGCATGCACCGGTCGCGGCCGATGGAGCCGCGGCGCCGATCTTAACACGCGCATCGTGCGCGGCCCTGCGCCTTGGCGCCGCCCCGCTACCGCGACGAGGTCGCAGCCATTAAGCTTGCGCGCATGAGCTCGGCGTTTCTAATCTCGCTCGTCATTCAGGTGCTGTTGATCATTCACTGTATCCGGACCGGACGTAATTCGCTGTGGATCTGGGCGATAGCGCTGCTGCCCCTCGCCGGGCCCATTGCCTACGTGCTGATCGAGCTGCTACCCGGCCTGTTTGGCAGCCGCGGCACGCGCCGCGCCGTGCGAGGCGTGCGCAAGGTGCTCGATCCGGAGCAGGATCTGCGACGTTATCAGGACGAGGCGCGCCTGATCGGCGACGTCGCGAGTCGCCAGCGCTTCGCCGACGAACTGATCCGCCAGGGGCGCTCGCCAGAGGCCATCGGAATCTATCGGCAGACACTCAGCGGTCTGTACGAACACGATCCTAATCTGCTGCTCGGCCTGGCCCGCGCGCAGTTTGCCAGCGGGGCCTTCAGCGAGGCGCGCTCGACGCTCGATGGGCTGATCGCGCACAACCCGGAATTCCGCTCCCCCGATGGCCACCTGCTGTACGCCCGATCACTCGAGGGCGAGGGCAATCTCGACAAGGCGCTCGAGGAGTATGCCGCCGTCAGCAAGTATTACGCGGGCGCCGAGGCGCCGCTGCGTTACGCCCAGCTGCTGCGCGCCAGTGGCAAGCAGGAGCAGGCGCGCCGTGTGCTCAAGGAACTGCTGGAGCACGCGCGGCTGGCGCCGCGTCATTACCGCAAAATGCAGCAACAATGGCTCGCCGAGGCCGAGCGCGAGCTGGCCGCGCTTTGATCGGGGCGCGTCAATCGATGCGATAGCGCCGCCTCGGGCCGCGCCGTGGCTGCTGCTGCGTAATGCAATGCAGATCGCCGCCGCCGAGCAGGATCTCGCGGGCCGGCACGCCGACGATGCGTCGCTGCACGAACACACGGCGCAGCACCCGGCGCGCTGCGCCGTCGGTGCGCGGATCGAGCAGCGGCAGGATGACGGCGCCGTTGGCGAGATAAAAGTTGACGTAGCTGCCGGCCAGCCGCTGTCCCGCGCGCAGTGCGCGGATAGCACGGTTTGCGACGACGCCGGCCGCTTCGCGCCGCGTCATGTATAGCGGCCCCGGCGATGGCAGCTTGTGCACCAACAGACGCCGGCCGCGCGCATCGCGCGCCGCCATCAGCCGCTCCCAGGCGTCTTTCGAGACCCGCTGCTGCGGATCGTGCGGATCGTCGCTCCAGGTCAGGCAGACTTCGCCGGGGCGCGCGAAGCAGGCCAGATTGTCGATGTGGCCGGAAGTCTCGTCATTGATCACGCCCTCGCCGAGCCAGATGACACAGCTCGCGCCCAGGTAGCGCTTCAGCACGGTCTCTATCTGCGCTCGGTTCAGCGACGGATTGCGCTTGAGCAGGCATTGTTCGGTGACCAGCACCGTGCCCTGCCCGTCGACATGGATGGCACCGCCCTCGTTAATCAACGGCGCGCAGTAGCGCTCACAGCCGGCGATCTCGAGCACCTTCTGCGCCACGGCCTGATCGCGGCGAAAATCCCGGTACAGGCCGCCCCAGGCGTTGAAGCGCCAGTGCACGCCGCGCAACGCGCCGGCCGCGTTGACGACGAAGGTCGGGCCAACGTCGCGCATCCAGGCGTCGTCGCTCGACAGTTCCAGTACCCGCACCGCGGCGGGCAGCGCGGCCCGCGCCCTGGCATATTGCTGCGCCGTGGCGCCGATGCTCACCGGTTCGAACTTGGCGATCGCGGTGGCGACCGCGGCAAAGGCCAGCTGGGCGGGCTGAGCGCGCCGCCGCCAGTTGTCGGGCCGCTCCGGCCAGAGCATCCAACAACCCTCGTGGGTCTCAAACTCGGCCGGCATCCAGAAGCCGTCGCGTGCCGGCGTTGATGTCAGGGTGCGGGGCATTACCTGCGCGATTCTAGCAACCTCGAGCCCCATCGCGGCAATGCTGGCGCCGCGCTGTGATAGCATTTCATAAGCTCCCCAGCCCGCTGGATCCCTCCATGACCAATCAGAACCCGACTTCCATCAAGCCGGTCGTGCCCGCTGGCGGCCAGAAGATCTCGATCAAGAACGGCAAGCTCCTGGTCCCCGAGCGCCCGGTCATCCCCTTTATTGAAGGTGATGGCACCGGCCGGGACATCTGGCGAGCCAGTGTGCGCGTGCTCGACGCCGCAGTCCAAAGCGCCTACGGGGACCGCCGCAAGATCGAATGGATGGAGGTCTATGCCGGGGAAAAGTCCTTCAATGCCTTCAAGAACTGGTTGCCGGATGAGACGGTCGAGGCCTGCCGCGAATTTCTGGTCTCGATCAAAGGCCCGCTGACCACGCCGGTCGGCGGTGGCATCCGCTCGCTGAACGTCGCGCTGCGCCAGCTGCTCGATCTGTATGTCTGCCTGCGTCCGGTGCGCTGGTTCAAGGGCGTACCCTCGCCGGTCAAGGCGCCGGAGAAGGTGGACATAGTGATCTTCCGCGAGAACACCGAGGATCTGTATTCCGGCATCGAATTCGAGCAGGGCACCGAGGACAACAGGAAATTTCTCGAACTGCTGAAGACCAACTTCCCGAAGCACTACGCCAAGATCCGCTTCCCCAACACCAGCGGCATCGGCATCAAGAACATCTCGATCGAGGGCACTGAGCGCCTGTTCCGCTCGGCGATCGAATATGCGCTCGCCAACAAGCGCAAGAGCGTGACCATCGTGCACAAGGGCAACATCCTCAAATTCACCGAAGGCTCGTTCCGCGCCTGGGCCTACGCCCTGGCCGAGCGCGATTTTGCCGATCGGGTCTATACCTGGCCTCAGTGGGAACGCACCAAGGCAGCCGGCGGCGAAAAGGCGGCCAACGACGAACAAGCCGCGGCGCTCAAGAGCGGCAAATTGTTAATCAAGGATGCCATCGCGGATATCACGCTGCAGCAGGTCCTGACCCGCGCCGATGAATTCGACGTGATCGCGACCATGAATCTCAACGGCGACTATCTCTCCGATGCGCTGGCGGCTCAGGTCGGCGGCATCGGCATTGCGCCCGGCGCCAATATCAATTACATCACCGGATATGCCGTGTTTGAAGCCACTCACGGCACGGCTCCGAAATATGCCGACCTCGACCAGGTCAATCCCGGGTCGCTGATCCTCTCGGGCGAGATGATGCTGCGCTACATGGGCTGGCTCGAGGCGGCCGACGCGATCATCCGCGCGATGGACAAGACCATCGGCCAGAAGATTGTGACCTACGACTTTGCGCGCCTCATGGAGGGCTCGACCAAGGTCAAATGCAGCGAGTTCGGTGACGCACTGATCCGCAATCTCTAACGAGGCTTCGCCTCAGACCGACGAGTTGTAAGGTAGGCGAGTGGCCGCCTTCGCGTAGCGCAGTTCGTTCACGTTATTTGCCGTCGCGTAAAGGGTAAGGTTTGCGACGGATCCTAGGCCTTACCATTCCCAAGCGCGCATTCTTCAGAACGTGCGCTGATCCACCGGTGGCGGCGTGTACTGGTAGACCCAGGTTTCCGTCAGCGACTCGCCATTCAGCGCCAGGAATAGGCGCAGATTAATGGGCTCGGTGCTGTCATCCGTGGGCTTAAGATCGAACATCGCGCGCCAGCCGTTGATCGAATGCAAGGGTCGGGCCGAGGTGATTTCGATCTGACCGCGCGAGGCAGTGATCACGGGCTCGACATGCGCATCTTCGCCGAGTAGCGGAAATTGGCCACCGGCGAAATCGATCACGAAGCGCCGCGAGAAATAAGAGCGTTTTTGCCCGACGACGCCACCGATGCCGGTACGCGTCGCACGCACCTGCGCCAGCGGACACGACACCGGATTGTAGCGACACCAGTACAGGCGATAGCCATGCAGCAGCTCCTGCCCGCGCTGCGGCTTGTCGGCCGGACTCCAGAATGCAACGATGTTGTCGGAGGTTTCGTCGCTGGTAGGCAGCTCGACCAGCATGACCGCCCCCTTGCCCCAGCTGGCTTTGGGCTCCACCCAGACGCTGGGACGCCGGTCATAGAACACGCCGTCGTCCTGGTAATGATCGAAGTCACGGTCGCGCTGCATCAGCCCGAAGCCGCGCGGCGACTCGTCGACAAACGAGTTAACGTGCACCACGGCCGGATTGACCAACGGGCGCCACAGCCATTCGCCGGCGCCGGTATACAGCTGCAGGCCGTCGGAGTCATGTATCGCCTGGCGCCAATCGTTGTCGACACGCCGATCGTTCTGGCCGTCGAAGAACATGCTGGTTCCGGGCGCGATACCGATTCGCTCGATGGTCGTGCGCGGATACAGCGCGGCATCGATGTCCATCACAATTGTATCGGCCACATCGATGATGAAGCGATAGGCACCCGCGACGCTCGGCGAATCGAGCAACCCGTAGACCGTGACTCGGCTGGAATTGATGGCTGGACGCTCGAGGTAATAGGCGATGAAATCGGGAAACTCCTCGGGCCGGGGCATGCCGCAGTCGATTGCGAGTCCACGCTGCGACATGCCGTACTGCTTGTCGCCATCGACGGCACGGAAGTAGGAGGCCCCCTGAAAAGCGGCCACATCGCGCGTCCAGTCGGAGTGGAACAACAGCCGGAAGCCGGCGAATCCGAGGTTCGCCGCGAGCATGCGCCCATCGACACCGCTCTTGCTGTAGTCGAACATTGCCGGGTCATAAGCCAGCTCCTGTGCGCGTCCGTTCTCGACACTGTAGAGCCGCACCGATTTCGTGACCGTGAATCCGAGATGGAAGAACCGCGCTTGAAACCATACGCCTTCACCGGCCCACAGCGAGTGATCATCGCGAAAGCGGATCGCCTGCCATTGGTCCCAGCCGAGCTTTGCGATCGGTGCCGGCAACACGACGTTGGGCGGCTTATACGCCGCGGCAGCCATCGATCGTGCCAGGCCCTTCAATTGCGCGTAATCGAACGGCTCGGCGGCTCCGAGTCGCTTCAACGGCGAGGCATGCGCCGATGCCGCACCCAGGAGCTCGGTCCAGGGCAGCGCACTGGCGGCTATCGCCGCCCCGGCCTGAAGAAACCGACGTCGAGACATGCGTTCGATTAAAGCAAGTGCTTTGCCGCCATGTGGCGGCGCGCTCATTGTACTGCGCGGCGCCTGCTAGTGCGCGGCGGGTGCCTGGACTTAACACCGTGCCAGTGACCGCGCTATGCTCAAATGACACAGCGCGGGAGGCGCCCTGATGCGAGATTTCCGGCCGGCGCCAGGTCCGCTGGCAGACGCCGCCGGCCCCGCGGCCGAGTTCCCGAGTTCGGTCGAGGGTGAATTCTCACGGAATAATTTTCAATTCACGTCCGGGGAAACGATACCTGCGCTGCGCATCCACTACCGCGCCCTCGGCCAGCCGCGGCGCGATGAGCGCGGAGTTGTGCGTAACGCCGTGCTCATTCTTCACGGCACTGGTGGCAGTGGCACCCAGTTCATGGGTCCTGAATTTGCCGGCGAGCTGTTCGGCCCCGGCCAGCCACTCGATGTCAGCCGCTATTTCGTGGTACTGCCCGATGGCATCGGCCACGGCCAGTCGTCCAAACCCAGCGACGGCTTGCATGCGCGATTTCCTCGCTTCGGCTACGGCGACATGGTCGCGGCACAGTACCGGCTACTGACGGTAGGCTTGCAGGTCAATCATCTGCGGCTCGTCATGGGTATGTCGATGGGCGGCATGCACACCTGGCTGTGGGGCCAGATCCACCCGGACTTCATGGACGCGCTGCTGCCACTGGCCTCGCTGCCGACACAGATCTGCGGGCGCAACCGGGTCTGGCGGCGCACGATCAGCGATGCGATCCGCAATGATCCGGATTGGTGCGGCGGGGACTATCGCGAACAGCCGCCAAGCCTGCGTACCGCCGCGCAGATCCTGTTTTTGATGGGCGGCAATCCGCTGCTGCGCTGGCAGCTAATGCCGAGCTTGAGGGACAGCGACGCAGTACTCGATGCGGCCGTGGAGACAGCCATGAAGCAGAACGACGCCAATGACACGCTGTATCAGATCGAGGCTTCGCGCGATTACGACCCCGGGCCGCGCCTCGAGCAGATTCGCGCCCCACTGCTTGCAATTAATTGGACCGACGACCTCATCAACCCGCCGGAACTCGGCGTACTGGAGCGCGAGATCCAACGCGTGCCACAAGGCCGCGCCATCCTGATTCCATTCACGGCCCAGACCCGGGGGCATGAATCCCACGCGATGGCCTCCGGCTGGAAGCAATATCTGCTGCAGTTGCTGGACAGCGCGCCATACCGTTAGCACTAACCGCGCTCGCCCCGCAGGGCTGCCACTGCGCGAACGCGGCGAGATCGGTGATTATGTCATGCGCCGAGAAGTGCTGCGGCAACGACGCGCTCAGCACGGCGCGGTCTGCAATGACGAGCGCCAATTTGTAGCTCTTTTTGCCGTTCGTCTAACGCCGATTGGCGGCAAGATTGCACAATCAGCCGATAGACGATGGCGCATGGTGCGAACTCTATGTTAATAGGGGCTTCAAAAAAATGGAGTACCCATGTTCAGAGTGCTGCGTCATGTGATTACTATGCCCCTGCTTGGGGCTCTCCTTGCCGCCTGCGGTAATGGCACAGTCTCTGTCGTTTCGACCGGCGCCAGTAGTAGCACCGGTAGCAGCGGTAGCAGCGGCAGTAGCAATAGCAGTAGCAGTAGCAGTAGCAGTAGCAGCAGTAGTAGCAGTAGTAGCAGTAGTAGCAGCAGTAGTAGCAGTAGCAGCGGCAGTAGTAGCAGTAGCAGCGGCAGCAGCACTAGTAGTAGCGGCGGCAGCGGCAGCGCGGCGACTGACGTACTGACCTACCATTACGACACGATGCGCACCGGTCAGAATCTGACCGAGACGGTGCTGACCCCGGGCAACGTCACCAGCTCGACCTTCGGCCTGCTGCACCTATTGGCCGCGGATGGCGTGGTCGATGCGGCGCCACTGGTGGCATCGAATCTGACGATCAACGCCGCCTCGCACAACGTGGTCTATGTCGCGACCGAGAACGACAGTGTCTACGCCTACGACGCCGACAGCGGCCTGTTGCTGAAGCAAGTGTCATTGCTCGGCACTGGTGAGACCGCCAGCGACGATCGCGGGTGCAGCACGTACGCGCCGGAGATCGGCATCACCTCGACACCGGTGATCGACCGCAGCGCCGGCCCGAATGGCACGATTTTCGTGGTGGCGATGTCCAAGGACAGCGGCGGCACTTATTACCAGCGCCTGCATGCCCTCGATCTCGTGACTCTGGCCGATCGCATAGCCCCGGTCGTGATCCAGGCCACCTACCCGGGCACCGCCTACGGCGCCGGCGGTCAGGTCGCCTTCGTACCGGGCCAGTACACCGAGCGCGGTGCGCTGCTGCTTACCCAGGGACAGATAGTCACCGTCTGGGCGTCACACTGCGATGACGGGGAGTACAACGGCTGGATCATTGCCTACAGCGAATCCGCGCTGACTCAGACCCAGGCGCTCAATCTGACTCCGAACGGCAACCAGGGTGCGATCTGGGACGTCGCCGGCGTCGCGGCCGACAGCACCGGTGCGCTCTACACGCTGTTGGGCAACGGCCTCTTCGATACCACGCTCACCAGCGGCAACTTTCCGAATCAGCAGGACTACGGCAATGCCGCCGTCAAGCTTTCCCTGACCAGCGGCACCCTCGCGGTGACTGATTACTTCACGATGTGGGACACGACGTCGGAGTCCACGGGCGACATCGACCTCGGTTCCGGATCGCCGCTGCTGCTTCCGGACCAGACCGACTCCACCGGCACCACCCGGCACCTGATGCTGGCCGCGGGCAAGGACACCAACCTATACCTGCTCGATCGCGACAACATGGGCAAATACAACGGCAATGTATCCGGCAGCGACACTATCTACCAGGAACTTGACGGGGCGCTGTCGGCCGGACTCTATTCTGCCCCGGTGTATTTCAACGGCAGCATATACTTCGCCGACGTCGGCGGAACCCTGAAGCAATACGCGCTCGGCGCCGCGCGGCTACCCTCGACTCCGACCTCGAAGTCGAGCGCAAGCTTTGCCTATCCGGGCGCATCGCCTTCGATCTCCGCCAACGGCAGCAGCAATGCAATCGTCTGGGCGGTCCGGAGCAACTCGAGCAGTGCGGCGGTGCTGCACGCCTACAACCCCGCCAATCTCCTGGTCGAGTACTACAACAGCACTCAGGCTGCCGGCAGCCGGGACGCCTTCGGCAACGGCAATAAGTTCATTACGCCGGTGGTCGCCAACGGCAAAGTATTCGTCGGCACCCCCAGTGGTGTGGCGGTGTTCGGTCTGCTCTAGCGCCGGTCTGCCGCCACCAGCGCCTGGTGGATATCCGCCAGCAGGTCATCGACGTCCTCCAGACCGATCGACAGGCGCACAGTACCGGCAGCAATGCCGGCGAGGCGCTGCTGCTCGTGGTTCAGATCGCGGCTGCCGAGCAACTGCGGCGGCATCACCAGCGAATCCGTGGCTCCCAGACTCGCGGCCATTGCAAACAGTTGCAGCGCCTCGGCAAAGCGCCGCGCTCCGTGCGCTCCGGCGCGCAGATCGAAGCTCACGACAGCACCGAATTCGCTCATTTGCTCCCGTGCCAGCGCGTGCCGGGGATGACCCGGCAGACCGGGGTAATGCGTGCGCTCGACCGCCGCGTGAGTCGACAGGAACTCGGCAATCCGCTGCGCACTGGCGCACTGCGCCCGATAGCGCACGAAGTAGGTCTTCAGTCCACGCTGGAGCAGAAAGGCCGCGTGCGGATCGAGCACCCCCCCAAGCGCCGTGAAATCCGACCGCAATGTGCCGATCACGGCCGCCTTCGCGATCACCGCACCGCCCATGACATCGCCGTGTCCGGAGGCGAATTTCGTCAGACTGTGCAGATAGATGTCGATCTCGTACTGTCCATGCTGATGCACACCGGCGAACGTGTTGTCGAGCAGGGTCATGGCATGGTGTGCGCGCGCCAGACGCGTGATTGCGGCGATATCGGCAATCCTGTTGATGGGATTGGTCGGGCTCTCGAATATCACCAGTCGGGTTGGACGCGCGGCAAGCGTGCGTTCGATGCCGTCGAGGTCCTCGACCGAAAGCAGCGTGTGGGACACGCCATATCGGGCCAGCGTACGGCGGATCAGGTATCGAGTCGGCCCATAGCTTTCGAGGAAGCACAGCACGTGATCGCCTTGCCGCGTCAGCGACAGCAGCGTCTGTGCGATCGCGCCGACGCCCGATGCACATACCAGGCAGTCGTCGCGACCCTGCAACTCAGCGAGCGTGAGCTCGAGCACTCGCGTGGTCGGGTTGGAGCTACGCAAGTAGAAAAATCCCGGCCGCTCGCCGCTCAGCGAGCGCAGCGTGTCGTCGACCGACTCGAATTCGAATTTGACGGTCTGATAGATCGGCGCGACCACCGGCCGGTTGCCGGCGGGCACATCGACCGTCGGCGGATGATTCACGCGTGTGGATTTCTTCACAATGTTGTCCTCGAAGGCGGAGGCTGTGCTGCCGCGGTGGGCGCGACACCGCGCCGCCTGCGCGCATAGGCCTGCAGCCGGGCGGCGCCTTCATCGAGCGTCTCGTCGCGCTTGGCAAAACACAGGCGCAGCAGGGTCATGGGCGGCGCGTGCTGATAAAACACGCTCAAGGGGATCGTCGCCACCCGCGCGCGCGTGAGCAGCTCCTCGGCGAATTGCGTATCCGGGGCATCGCTGAGCGCACCATAATCGATCAGCTGAAAGAATGAGCCTTCGGCCCGTGGCAGTGACAGATCGCTGCCGGCCAGCGCCGCGATGAGGCGGTCGCGCTTGGCGCACAGGAACGCGAGCAGCCCATCGCCGCAATCCGGTCGCTCGTCAAGGTAACGCGCTATCGCCACCTGCAACGCGGTGGCGATTGTAAAGGTGTTGAACTGGTGCACCTTGCGCAGTTCTGCCGTCAGTGCGCGCGGCGCGACCGCGTAGCCGACGCGCAGCCCGGTCGCCTGCAGGGTCTTGCCAAAAGAAAATACCGCGATGCTGCGCTCGCGCAACTCCGGGTCCGACAGCACGCTGTGATGCGTTCGACCATCGAACACCATGTGCTCGTAGACCTCATCGGCAATCAGGTAGATGTCCCGGCCGCGCAGCAGCTCGGCAAGCGCAGCCAGATCCTGCGCCGTTATGCAGGTGCAGGCTGGATTGTGCGGCGAATTGATGATCAGCAGCCGCGTGCGATTTGTCAGCGCCGCCTTGACGCGTTCCCAGTCATAACGGAATCGCGGCGGCTGCAGCGGCACATGAATACACGCACCGCCGGCGAGCTGCACGGCGGGTTCGTACGAGTCATAGGCGGGATCAAACACGATGACCTCATCGCCAGCGGCGACCAGCGCCTGCACGGTCGAGAAGATCGCCTCGGTAGCACCGAGCGTCACGGTGATCTCGAGCTCCGGATCGATGCGCACCGCGTAACTGCGATTGAGCTTGGCCGCGACCGCCTCGCGCAGCTGCGGCATACCTGGCATCGGCGCGTACTGATTGTGGCCCTGGCGCATGGCCTCATGCACCAGTTCGCCGATGCGCGGGTCGATGTCGTAGTCCGGAAATCCCTGACCGAGGTTGACGGCCTGCAGCTCGGCGGCACGCTGCGACATGATGGTGAAGATTGTGGTGCCGACCCGCGGCAGCTTGCTGCGAACGATCATGTCATTCCATGGCGCGTAGCTCTGCTGAGTGCGTTAACGCTGGAGCTGCCGCGCAGCCGCGAACGCCGCTCCAACCACCCCGGCCTGGGCACCGTGGGCTGCGCGCCGGATCTCGGCCGGACTGTTGAGCAGGTGCCCGAACTGGTCAAAATCCTCGCTGATCGAGCCACCGATGATGAACAGGTCAGGCCAGAACAGCGCGTGCAGGCGGGCCAGATAGTCGTTGACGCGTGCGCACCAGCTCGCCCAATCCAGGCGCTCCTCGGTGCGCACTCTGGCTGAGGCCGTAAGCTCCGCATCCTGGCCATGAAGCTCCAGGTGCCCGAATTCGGTATTCGGCACCAGCTCGCCATCCACGAACAGCGCCGAGCCGATGCCGGTTCCGAAGGTCAGCAGAATTACGACCCCCTGCACGTTCTCGCCTGCACCGCCTGCCGACATCTCGGCGACGCCAGCCGCGTCGGCGTCGTTGAGAAAGATCACCGGACGGCCGATCAGCTGCGACAACCGCGCACCGCCGGCGTAGCCGATCCAGGCCTTATCGACATTGGCCGCCGTTCGCGCAATGCCTCCCTGTACGACTGAAGGAAACGCCAGCCCGACCGGACCGGCGCCAGCGAAGTCGCGGTCGATCTGTGCACAGGCCTGAAGCACCGCCTCAGGGGTCGACGGCACCGGCGTGCGCACCGAGCACAAAGCTGATGTGAGTGTGCCGCGTTCGGTGTCCACTAGCCCCGCCTTGATCGAGAAGCCGCCGACGTCGAGCCCGAGCAGGATCGTTTCCGCCATGGCGATTGCGGACCTAAGCCGCCAACGCCATGCGCATCTCGCGCGCCAGTCGGCGCTCGCGACGTTGCAGGAACAGCGCTGAAGCCACGACTCCGATGGCGACCAGCGACACCATCAGCGTGGCAAGTGCATTTACGTCCGGGCTCACACCCAGGCGCACCTTGGAGAAAATGACCATTGGTAATGTGCTCGAACCTGGCCCGGCGACGAATTGCGAAATCACGACATCATCCCACGATAGCGTAAACGACAACAGCCAGCCCGAGAGCAGCGCAGGCGCGATCAGCGGCAGCGTAATTCGGACAAATACTGTCGCCGGTTTGGCGCCGAGGTCGAGCGCCGCCTCTTCCAGCGACTCATCGAAACCAACCAGCCGCGCCTGCACGATTATCGCGACGTAGGACAGCGAGAAGCTGATGTGCGCGATCGTGATGGTGGTCACGCCGCGCGCGGCGGGCCAGCCGATCAGCTGCTCCATGGCCACGAACAACAGCAGCAGCGACAAGCCGGTGATGATCTCTGGCAATACCAGCGGCGCCGTCGTCAGGCCGGCCAGCAGACCACGGCCGCGGAATCGACCAAAGCGGGCCAGCGCAAACCCGGCCATGGTGCCGAGAATCACCGCTCCGGTCGCATTCATGACGGCGATCTTCAACGACAACCAGGCGGCATCCATGATCTGCCGATTTTGAAACAGCTGGCCATACCACTTGAGTGTCGGCGAATGCACCGCGTCCCACACCGTGACCAACCGCGAAGCATTGAACGAGTACACGACCATAGTCAGGATCGGCACGTACAGAAAGGCAAAGCCAAAGGCGAGGATTGTCGGCAACAGCATCGTGCGGCGGCCTGTCATACCTCGGCTCCAAGCTCGCGGCTGCGATAGCGCTGAAAGATCACGATCGGACCCAGCAGCACGATCAGGATCACAATCGCGACCGCGCTCGCCACCGGCCAGTCGCGGTTCTCGAAGAACTCGTCGGACAGTACGCGACCGATCATCAGCTGGTTTGCCGACCCCAGGAGTGTGGGAATGACGTATTCGCCGACCGCGGGAATAAACACCAGCATCGCACCGGCCACGACGCCCGGTATCGACAGCGGAAGGGTTATGCGCACAAACGCCTTCCATGGAGCCGCGCCCAGATCCGCAGCCGCCTCGAGCAGCGTCGAATCATGCTTCTCGAGATTCGCGTACAGCGGCAGCACCATGAACGGCAGATACGAATACACGATGCCGATATAGACCGCGAACGAAGTATTGGCCATCTGGATCGGGGCGTTGATCAGGTGCAAAGCCAGCAGCAGGTTGTTGATGAGTCCGTCGTCCTTCAACAGCCCGATCCAGGCATAGATGCGCAGCAGGAACGACGTCCAGAACGGCAGGATCACCAGCATCAGCAGCACGCTGCGCCGCGTGGGCTCGGCGCGCGCGATCGTCAGTGCCATCGGGTAGCCGAGCAGCAGGCATGCGAGCGTCGATACCGTGGCCACTTTGAGCGAGTACAGGAATGAATCAAGGTATAGCGCGTCGGTAAAGAGAAAATGATAGTTCGCCAGATGCAGCTTGATTGCGAGCATCCGATCGTGGGTCCATTCGATCATCGGCGCATATGGCGGCATCGCCATCAGCACTTCCGAGAACGAGATTTTCAGAACGATCAGAAACGGCACCAGGAAGAACAGCAGCAGCCACAGCATCGGCACCGCGGTCGCGACCGGCCGGCCAAAGTGTTCGGGACTGAAGGATTGCCGCAGCCGCTGGAGCATGCCTGGCCTCAAACGCTGCCGACGACCGGACTGGAAGCATCCCAGCTCAGGTACACGGGCGAGTCGCGAACAAATTGTTCTTCCGGCTTGCGGCTGTTGTTGGCCACGGTCGCACGCACCTCCCGGCCCGATTCGAGGCGCACCAGGAATACCGACAGATCACCCAAATAGGCGATTTCACGGATCACGCCGCGCGCCCAATTATCGCGGAGTTGCTGGGCTGCGCTCGACAAGCTGATCTTCTCCGGCCGCACCGCTACCCAAAGCGGTGCGTTTGGCGGCGCACTGATGCCGTGATCGATCAACACCGTTGCGGGCAGCTCCGGACACTGCACCCGCACGAAATCCGGCTCGTCTTCGATCAGGCGCCCCTCGAACAGATTCACCGATCCGATGAAGTCCGCGACGAAACGCGTCTGCGGGAATTCGTAGATCTGGCGCGGTGTACCGACCTGGACGATCTCACCGTGATCCATTACTCCGATACGCGTCGCCAGCGTCATGGCCTCTTCCTGGTCGTGCGTCACCAGCACAAAGGTCACGCCGAGCTGCTGCTGGATGTTGATCAGCTCGAACTGAGTGTGCTCGCGCAGCTTGCGGTCGAGGGCGCCCAGCGGCTCATCGAGCAACAGTAATTTCGGACGCTTGGCCAGGGCGCGGGCGAGCGCCACGCGCTGGCGTTGGCCGCCCGAGAGCTGGTGCGGCTTGCGCTTCAGATAAGGACCCATCTTGACGATATCGAGGATCTCGCCGACCCGGCGCGTGATCTCGCTCTTCGATAAGGGCTCCTGCTCGAGGCCGAAAGCGACATTGCCCTCCACGGTCATATGTGGAAACAGTGCGTAGGACTGGAACATCATGTTGACCGGACGCCGGTATGGCGGTATCGAGGCCAGATCCTGGCCGTCGATCAACAGCCGGCCCGAACTCGGGGCCTCGAAGCCGGCCAGCAGCCGTAGCAATGTCGTCTTGCCGCAGCCCGAAGCGCCCAGCAGGCAGAAGATTTCCCCGCGCTCGACGCTCAGTGAGACGTTGTTGACCGCAACGAAATCGTCAAAGCGTTTGCTGACATTTTCGAGCCGAAGATAACTCTGGGCCGAAGCCGCCATAGACGGTTCTTTGGGCATGGATGAATTTCTACCGCCGGCCCCTGGCGTCAATGCCCGGTCTTAAAGCGTGTCCAGGTGCGGTTGAGCTCGCGCGTATATGCCAGGCTGTGGGATACGTCGGGAAACATATGAGCCTTCTGTGCATCGCTCGGATAGACCTCGCGATCGTTATACACCGCCGGGTCGACCAGCTTGTAGGCCGCGGCATTGCTGGTCGTGAAATGCATCGCGCTCGAGTTCTTCGCCGCCACATCGGGCCGCAACAGGTAGTTGATGAAAAGGTGGGCATTGTTCGGATGCGGCGCGTCGGCCGGAATCGCCAGCATGTCGAAGAACATGATCGCCCCTTCCTTGGCGACGTGGTATCTGATCTTGAAGGGCTTACCGGCCTCGGCGGCACGGGCGCGGGCCTGGCCGACGTCGCCGCTCCAACCGAGTGCGAGGCAGATATCGCCATTGGCCAGATCCTCGATGTATTTCGACGAGTTGATGTAGCGCACGTACGGACGAATGGCGAGCAGTAGTTTCTCGGCCGCCTGCAGGTCATCCAGCGACTCGCCTTTCGGATCCCTGCCCAGATACAGCAGCGCCGCGCCGACCCCGTCAACGGGCGAGTCGAGGATCGAGACGCCGCAGTTCTGGAAGTTCTTGATGACATTTGGGTCAAAGAGCATGGCGAAACTGTCGAGCGGGGCGTCCGGCATCGCGCTGGCGATTTGGGACTCGTTGTAGCCGATCCCCGCCGTACCCCACAGATAGTTCACGCCGTACTGATTGCCCGGATCGGACACCTCGATGCGGCTGGTGATGTCGGGATCGAGGTTCTTGAGGTTCGCCAACATCGACTTATCGAGTCTTCGAAACACCCCGGCCTGGATCTGGCGCTGCAGGAACGACGCCGATGGCACCACCACATCGTAGCCGGTTCTGCCCGCAAGCAGCTTGGTCTCGAGCACTTCGTTCGAGTCGAAAACGTCGTAGTTGACCTTGATGCCGTACTCCTTCTCGAACGCCGGCACGATCGTCGGGTCGATGTAGTCCGACCAGTTATAGACGTTGAGGACTTTCTCGGCGTCCATCGGTGCGCGGGTCGCGGCGGCATAGCCCGACACCTCGCCCGCCCCCGCCGGCGAAGTCTTTTCCGCGGACGGCTCGGCTGGCTGCCGGCCGCAGCCCGCTAGCAGCAGCGCCGCTGCGAACGCCATACCCATCCGCCGCCAGTCCGCGGGTCGCGCGAAATATTTCATCGTCGGCGTCACGCTGGAAATAATAACTCACGCTGCACAGGCACAGGCTAGACATTCAGCAGCAGGTGTTCGCGCTCCCAGGAGCTGATCACCTGCAGAAACACCTCATGCTCGGCCTGCTTCACAATCGTATAGGCCGCCACGAACGGCTCGCCCAGGATCTGCAGCAGCGGCTCGCAGTCGCGCAGCCGCGCCAGCGCCTCATCGAGCGACCGGGGTAATGAATACGGCATATCGTGTGCGCTGCCCGTGACCGGTTCCGTGGGCTTCAGCCCCTCGGTCATGCCCAGGTAGCCGCAAGCCAGCGAGGCGGCGATCGCGATGTAGGGGTTGGCGTCCGCGCCGCCGACCCGATTCTCGATGCGTCGAGACTCGGGCGCGGACATCGGCACGCGCAGGCCCGCGGTGCGGTTGTCGTAGCCCCACTGTACGTTGATCGGCGCCGACAGATAGCGCGTCATACGGCGGTAGGAATTGACGTTCGAGCAGAACAGCGACATGGCCGCCGGGATGTAACGCTGCAGTCCCGCGATGTGCGAGAAGAACAGCGCCGAGGGTGTGTCGTCCGGATTGCTGAAAATGTTCTTGCGGGTCTTCTTGTCGAGGATGCTCTGGTGAATGTGCATGGCGCTGCCGGGCTCCTTGGCATGCGGTTTCGCCATGAAGGTCGCGTACATCTTGTGCCGCAGCGCCGCCTCGCGCGCGGTGCGTTTGAACAGGAAGGCCTGGTCGGCCAGATCGAGCGCCGCTCCGTGCAGCAGGTTGATTTCCATCTGCGCCGGTCCATCCTCGTGGATCAGCGTGTCGATCTCGATATCCTGCGCCTCGCAGAAGGCGTAGATATCGTCGAACAGTGGGTCGAATTCGTTGACCGCGGCAATGCTGTAGGACTGCCTGCCGGGTTCGGCGCGGCCGGAACGGCCGACCGGCGGCTTGAGCTGATAGTCCGCATCGATATTCGGCTCGATCAGATAGAACTCGAGCTCAGGGGCAATCACCGGCTCCCAGCCGCGCTGTGCGTACAGGTCGAGCACATGCCGCAGCAGATGCCGCGGCGCCATCATCACTGGCCGGCCGTCGGAATAAAAGCAGTCGTGGATCACCTGCGCAGTCGGTTCGGCGGCCCAGGGCACCACTCGCACCGTCTTCGGATCGGCCTTGAGCACGATGTCGATCTCGGCGGGGCTCATGGCCTGGCTGGTGTCGGGCGGGTAATCCCCCGTTACCGTCTGCAGAAAGATGCTCTCGGGCAGCCGCATGCCCTCGTCTTCAGCGAATTTCTCGGCCGGCATGATTTTGCCGCGCGCGATTCCGGCCATGTCGGGGATGATCGCCTCGACCTCCGAGATGCCGTGGTCGCGAAAGAATTGTTGTATTTCGGTAGCCATAAATCACCTTCATTCTGCCGGCGCGCGGTTTGTTCCGCCCACCTGTGTCGCACCGCGCATCCAGTCAAGGACGCGGCGCGCTCAACGACGCGCGCGACACGCTGCACCGAACTCGGCAAACAGCGCACGCGAAAAATCATTGCCCGTGACCCGCCACTCCGGATGCCACTGCAGCGCCAGCGCAAAGGCTGGGGCCCGCTCGACGCGAAATGCCTCAATGACGCCGTCGGGCGCACGCGCCTCGACCGCCAGGCCCTGCCCGAGCTCACGCACTCCCTGGCTGTGCAGGGAATTGACGCTGATCCGATCGGTACCGGCCAGACGCCGCAGCAATCCGCCGGGCTCGAGCGTCACCTCGTGCGCGGGTCCGTACTGCTGCTCGAGCGGCTGTTTCGGATTCTCGCGATGATCGAGGTAACCCGGCACTTCCTGCAGTTTCTGCCACAGCGAACCGCCGAAGGCGACGTTGATCTCCTGGAACCCGCGGCAAATGCCGAGCACGGGCACGCCGGCCGCGACCGCCCTTGGAATCAGCGGCAATGTAGTCTCGTCGCGGTGCGGATCGTGCAGCGTGCCACTCTCGCTGGGCTCACCCCGATAATGGCGCGGATCGACGTTCGACGGACTACCCATGAACAGCAAGCCGTCGAGTGTATCGAGCAGCTCTTCGAGACTGAGTTCCCGACCGATCGCCGGCACGATCAGAGGCAAGCCGCCGGCCCCGTCAAGCACGGCGGTCAGGTACTTTTCACCGACCAGGTGATACGGCTGCTGACCTAGCATGCGCCGGTCTGCCGGAATCCCGATAACAGGACGCTTCGAAGTCATGATGGCAAAGTGCGTCGGCACAGAGCCTGTATGGATATACAGGCACCGCCAGCGCTCACATTGTGTTGCGTGACTGCCATTAGACCATAGCCGGCGCCCGGCCGTCGCCGCGGCCGGCCTCCTGCAGATGTCAAGCTATTGATCCGGCGTGAGATTTCTGGCAATAGAGTTTGATGACCGCCGCTGTTATGCCGGATTATGTCGACAGCTACTACACGCTCAGCGCACGGCCGCCAGCGCCCGCCGCGCCGCTTGCCGGGACGGTGAGCGCGGACGTCTGCGTCGTCGGCGGCGGCATCGCCGGCTGCTCGAGCGCGCTGGCGCTCGCTGAGCGCGGCTATCGCGTCGTGCTGCTGGAAGCACAGCGGGTCGGTTGGGGCGCCTCGGGTCGCAGCGGCGGCCAGGCGATCTTCGGCACCGCGATTGACCAGGCCGATCTCGAGCAACTGCTAGGCGTCGAGGATGCGCGCCGGATCTGGGACGTCTCACTGGCCGGTTTGGCACTGCTGCGGCGGCGCATCGAGCGCTATCAGATTGACTGTGATTGGGTGGACGGCCAGATATTTGCCGCCATCAAGCAGCGCCAATGGAAGCAACTGCAGCGCTGGCATGCCGAGCTCGCGCAGCGATACGGCTATACCAGCACGCGCCTGATGGACCGCGCGGAGCTGCGTTCAACTATCGCGACCGAGCGCTATGTCGGCGCGCTCTACGATTCCAACAGCGGGCATCTGCACCCGCTGCGCTACACACTGGGTCTGGCGCGTGCCGCGGTCCAGACCGGTGTCGAAATCCACGAAGGCAGCCGCGCCCTGAGCTTCAGCCGCCGCGAAGGCAAGATTCGCGTGCGCACCGATGTCGCCGCGGTCGACTGTACCCAGCTCGTTCTGGCCGGCAATGCCTGGCTCGGCGACACCGCGCCGTGCCTCAAGCGCAAGCTCATGAACATCGGCAGCTATATCATCGCGACCGAGCCGCTGGGCGAGCATCGCGCGCGGCAGCTGATTGCCAACAATGCCTCGATCTGCGACACCAATTGGATTCTGGATTACTTCCGCCGCTCGGGCGACCACCGGTTGCTGTTCGGCGGACGCGTTAACTATTCGCTGCTGAACGTGCGCGCCGTGGCACCGGCAACCCGCAAACGCATGCTCAAGGTATTTCCCCAGCTGCGCGGTGCGCGCATCGACTACGCCTGGGGCTGTCTGCTCGACATCACGTTGAACCGCGCCCCGCATTTCGGCCGTCTCGAGCCGGACATCTATTTCCTGCAGGGCTTCTCTGGCCATGGTATCGCGCTCGCCGGTATCGCCGGTCAGCTGGTGGCCGAGGCGATTGCCGGCACCGCCGAGCGATTTGACGTGTTTGCGCGCATCCCTCACCGCAATTTCCCCGGCGGCATGTTGCTGCGCCGCCCCACCCTGGCGCTCGCCATGCTCTGGTATCGACTGCGCGATCTGCTCTAAGCTATGCGGGTGAAGCACTTACTCCTCTCGCTCGCCTGCGCCGGCTGCCTTGCCGGCTGCGGTCTGGCCGGTACCGCCGCCACCACAGCGACCGGCGCTGCCGCGGAAGCCGAGCAGGCGCGCCAGGCCAAGCAGATCGAGGAGCGCGCGCAGCAGCAGGCCCAGGATGCCGTGCGGCAGGACGCTGCGCGGCGCGAGCAGGCGGAAAAAGACGCGCAGTAACCGCGCGACGCGCAGCAGTGCCGATCCGCCACCTTAAGTCGGCGCAGCGCTGATCTCGAAGCAGCGGTGAATGCGCGGATTGCGCTCAAAATCGAATGGCAGCGTCTGCGCCGAGATGTCCGTAACCTGCCAGCGCTGCTCGATCACCGGGTCCGGACGAAAACGCTGAGCATTGGTCGAGAACAGCAGCAGACCACGCGCTGCGAGCAGCCGCATGCACAGCTCGATCAGCTCGGGATGATCACGCTGGATGTCGAGCACACCCTGCATGCGCTTGGAATTCGAGAAGGTCGGTGGATCGAGAAGAATCAGGTCGAACGACGCATCGTTGCCAGCCGCCTCGCGCAGCCACTGGCGACAATCGGCGCGCTCGAGGCGATGATGCGCGGGATCGAGGCCATTGAGCTTGAAGTTCTGCGCCGCCCAGTCCAGGTAACTGTTGGACAGGTCGACGCTGACGGTGCCGCGCGCGCCGCCGCTCGCGGCGTAGACCGTCGCGCTCGCCGTATAGCAGAAGAGATTCAGGAAGCGCGCACCCCGCGCGCGTTCGCGAAGCCGCGCCCGTGTCAGGCGATGATCGAGAAACAGGCCGGTGTCGAGATAGTCGTCGAGATTCACCAGAAACTTCAGCCCGCCCTCTTCGACCGTGAGCATTCGCTGCCCCGCATTGGAGACCGGCGCGGTCGACTGGCGCTGGTATTGCTCGGAGCCGCGCTGGCGCCGTCGCAACCGCAAATGAATGCGTTCGGGCGCAATCTGCAGCACGCCCGGCAGGATCGACAGCGCTTCGCGACGTCGCCGCCGCGCCGCGCTGACATCGATGCTCGCCGGCGCCGCATATTCCTGCACATACAGATGCACTGTGTCGGTCGCCGCGACCGCGTAGCGGTCGATTGCAAATGAATATTCAGGCATGTCGGCATCGTACAGGCGGTAGCAGCTTACCTGCGCGCGTTGCGCGTGCTTGCTGAGGCGCTTGAGATTCTTATCGAGTCGATTGGCGAACATCTGCGCGCCCGCGCTCGCCGCCGCCTCGGCCTGCTGTTGCTGCCGGCGGACCTCGACATCCTCGGCACCCGGCGCGCCCAGGTCGATGCGCAGCAGCCTGACGGCGATAGCTCCGTTCCACAGTTCGTGCACCCGATAGCTGCGCAACCGCAGTTCGCGCGCGGTCTGAAGGTGCGCGGTCAATATGGCGGCATCCCAGCCGACGAAGTGCTGGCGCAGACTCCGGCCCAGCTCGGCAAACAGCACGCGGGCCTGGGCTTCATCTCCGAGTCGCTCGCCGTAGGGCGGATTGGTACAGATCAAACCCGGCCGATCGGTCAGAGGCCGGGCACTCGCGAGCGGACGGTGCTCGAAGCGAACCAGTGCCGTCACGCCGGCGCGCTCGGCATTGCCGGCGGCGATCGTGAGCGCACGCTGATCGATATCGCTGCCGCGGATGATGCTCGCGACCTCAGTGGCCGCGTGCTCTTCGGCTTCTGTCTTCAGGCGCTGCCACAGACCTGGGTCATGGCCCTTCCAGCCCAGAAAGCCGAAGTATTCGCGGCGCAAGCCAGGCGCGCGCCGTGCCGCGATCATGGCTGCTTCGATCACCAGCGTGCCGGATCCGCACATCGGATCTAGAAACTCGGCGCCGCGTTCAGCCGCTTCATGCCAGCGCGCGCGCAGCAGCATACCCGCGGCCAGGTTTTCGCGCAGCGGTGCTTCACCGGCCTCGACTCGATAACCGCGACGATGCAGCCCTTCTCCGGCCAGATCGAGCGACAGCACCACGTGTGTACCTTGCGCGTGCGCATGCAAGCGTACCGCCGGCCGCGACAGCTCGACATCCGGCCGCGTGCCGGTGTCATCGCGCAGGCGGTCACAGACCGCGTCCTTCAAACGCAGCGCACCGAAATGGCTGTGGGTGATCGTCGGATGCGAGCCGGTAAACTCGCAAGCGATCGTACGCGCCGGGTCGATGTGCACGCTCCAGTCGAGGGCCCGCACTTGGGCGTAGAACTCGTCGGCGCTCGCAGCCTCGAACTCGGTGAGCTGCAGCAGCACGCGACTCGCGGTACGCGACCACAGGCAGGCGCGATATCCGGTCGCGAGCGTGCCGGTGAACAGAACCCCCGCGCTGCGCTCACGCGCGTGCTGCGCACCGACCGACTCCAGCTCATGCGCAAGCACGTCGGCCAGACCACGCGGCACGGTGGCGACGAAAGCATGCTCGAGCGCACTCAAGCCAGATCGATCCAGGTGGTCTTGAGCTCGGTGTACTTGTCGAAGGCGTGCAGCGACTTATCGCGGCCAAAGCCCGACTGCTTGTAGCCACCGAAAGGAACCGTGATGTCGTCGGCGTCGTAGCAATTGACGTAGACCACGCCGGCACGCAGCGCGCGCGCCGCGCGATGCGCGGTGGTGATATCGCGAGTCCAGATCGCCGCCGCCAGACCGTAGCTGGTGTCGTTGGCGATGCGCAGGGCCTGTTCCAGATCGCGGAAGCTCATGCTCGCCAGTACCGGGCCGAAGATCTCCTCGCGCGCGATGCGCATCTGCGGCTGCACACCATCGAATATGGTCGGCTCGACGTAGCAGCCGCCGCTGCTCTGCCGCACGCGTTCGCCGCCGAGCGCCACACGCGCCCCTTCGTTGCGGCCCGAGGCGATATAATCCAGCACGCGATGCGTCTGCGTCTCGTCGACTATCGCGCCCAGCATCGTCTGCGGATCGAGCGGATCCCCCGGCGCCATGGCGCGGCCAATGCGGCTGATCTCCTGCAGCAACGGCTCGCGTACCGACTCCTGCACCAGCAGACGCGAACCGGCCGAGCACATCTCGCCTTGATTGAAGAAAATCGCGGCCGCGGCCGCCCTCGCGGCGCGCGCCAGATCCGGATAGTCGGCCATGACGATGTTCGGCGACTTGCCACCGCATTCCAGCGATACGCGCTTGAGATTGGACTGCGCCGCAAACTGCATCACCGCCTTGCCGGTGGCGGTGGAACCGGTGAAAGCGATTGCATCGACGTCCATGTGCAAGGCCAGCGCCTTGCCGGCAGTGGGGCCGTAGCCCGGCACCACATTGAACACACCCGGCGGCACGCCGGCAGCCAGCGCCAGCTCCCCGAGCCGGATCGCGCTCAGCGGCGACTTTTCCGACGGCTTGAGCACCAGCGAATTACCGGCGGCCAGCACTGGCCCGATCTTCCAGGCCGCCATCACCATGGGGAAATTCCACGGTACGATCGCGCCGACGACGCCCATCGGTTCGCGCGTCACCAGCGCCAGGGCCGCGGGCCCTGTGGGCGCCACCTGGTCGTAGATCTTGTCGACGGCCTCTGCGTACCAGCGCAGACAGCGTACCGTCGCCGCCACATCGACAGTGAGGCTATCGCGGATCGGTTTGCCGACATCCAGGGTCTCGAGCAATGCCAGCTCGTCCGTCGCCAGCTCTACCAGCTCGGCGAAGCGCAACAGGACACGCTTGCGCTCGGCCGGGGCTCGATCGGCCCAATCACGCCGCTCGAAAGCGGCCCGCGCCGCCGCGACCGCGGCATCGACATCGGCCGTGTCGCAAGCTGCCACCGCGGCCAGCTTCCGCCCATCGATCGGGCTGATGCAATCGAAGGTGGCGCCGGAGCGCGCGGGCGTGAGCGCCCCGTTGATGAGCGCGAGGCCGCCCGGACGTGCTGCCCGTGAGCGCGCATGCCAACTGGCCGCATCGCCCCGGTGGCTTGGGTCGTTCATAGGCAGACCAATCTGGCGCTGCGGCCGGACCCTGTCAAATGGCCGGCTAAAGCGCCAAATAGGGCACACTGTCCAGGCCGGCCGCGCCGGCGGTAGCCCGCCTCTGGTCGCCCCAGTGCCGGTGTCGAACGCTGACTCAGCTCCGATGCATAGCGCATGAGCCGAAGGATTATGTTAAAAACGAATAAATGTTTTCTTAACAGCTTGTTAACGGAGCCATTGGTTAGTCTCAACTTGACCTTGCCGCGCGCGGCTGGCTCCGACGGGTGAGATGGGAGGGACTTCTGCACCTGGGTGGCACTTGACGTGAATTCATTGAGCGCACTAGAACTTGGCGAGGCCAGATTGCGTCACAGCGAGGTTCCTGACGGGCGCCGGTTCGAACTGTGGCACTCGATCGAACGCCAAAAGGGCAATCTGCGCATCTTCTACGCGGATGCTGCGGGCGTGGACCTGCTGTCGGCCATGCTGCGCGCCGCGCACGCCGCCCACCGCTGCGGCATTGACATCGTAGTGGGGCATCTGCCGCTGGATCGCGCACCGCGACGCCGACTCAAGCGTGTCCTCGATCTCATGGCCGAGTTCGAAAGCCTGCCATTGCCACCGCCCAGCGATCGGAAAGCGGGCCCCGACTTCGATTTTGCCGCCGCACGGCGCCGCCGTCCGGCTATCATCGCCACAGCCAAGCGTGTCTCTGCGGATGGCGAGCGACCACAGGCTGATATTGCACTCGATCGCTGGTACCTGGGTAGCGAGGAACTGCTCGCAGCAGGCATCGATGTCTGGGCCGCCGTCTGCTGTGGCGTGCGACGCCCGCGACGCCGGCACTCACCGACCGACTGAGAACATGGACGTCACCTCGAAGTACGACATCGCCGCAGGAAGCGCCGCGAATGCAGAAGACTGCGCGGTAGCGCGCGACTGTCTGCTGGTCGTGATCGGCTCGAGCGGCTATGACCTCGATCTGATTGATGCGGGTAAACGTCTGGCCGAGGCCCTGCACGCGGTCTGGACGGTCGTCAACGTGCAGACTTCGAGCTTCAGGTTCATGCCGGATCGGGATCGCGACCGCCGCCTCGAGATCGTTCGCATTGCCGAGTCCCTCGGGGCCGAAGCGGTCACGCTGCACGGCGCGTCTGCAGCCAGTACCATCGCCGGCTACGCGCGGCTGCGCCAGGCGACGAAGATCCTGGTTGCCTCACCGACCCAGTTTGGCTGGCTTGCCCTCAGCCAATATGCGCGGCTGGCGGCGTTGAAACGGCTATCGCCCGGCATCGAAATCATCGCCATTGCGCCGCGCTCCGGCGGCGCTCACTCGCCCAGCCTGGCGCCACAGGCACGGCCGCGCGACCGCGCCGAACACTCCCGCAGGCGCGTGCGCCAGTACTTGTCGGCGGTCGCGGTCACCGCCATCTGCACGGCCATCGCGTTGCCACTCTCCGGCCGTGTCGATCTGATTAACATCGTCATGATCTACCTGCTGGGCGCCGCCATCGCGGGACTATCCCTCGGACGTGGCCCTTCGGCGCTGACCGCCGTGACCAACATCCTGGCATTCGACTATTTCTTCGTTCCCCCGCGATTCAGCTTCCTGGTGCTCGACCCGAGTTACCTGGTGACGTTTGCAGCGATGTTGTTGGTGGCCTTGATCATCGCCAATCTGATGATCGCGGTGCGCGAGCAGACGGGCGCGGCGGCTGCCCGCGAGCACCACACCGCAGCGCTGTACGCCGTCACGCGCGACCTCGCGATCGCGCGTGACGTTGAGGCGATGGTGACTACGGCCGTGCGCCATATCGGCGAAGTACTACAAGCTCATGCGCTGGTGCTGATGTGCGATGAAGCCGGCCGGATCATCGCCTCTCAAATCCCAGCAGCCCGCGACCAGCGGCCGATGGTGGATACCACCGTGGCCCACTGGGTCGCTGCCAAGCGCGAGCGCGCCGGCCTGGGCACGCGGCAGTTTCCGGCCGAACAGGCCAGGTATCTGCCGCTGCGAGGATCCCATGCCACGATCGGCGTTCTGGTCGTCGAGCCCGCCGACGCTACCCACGCCATGCTCCCGGAACAACAACGTCTGCTGGAAGCCATTGCGGACCAGCTCGCGCTCGCGCTGGAGCGCGCGCGCCTGGCCGAGCTCGCGCATGCCGCACACCTGCAGGCCGAGCGCGCGACCATGCGCAACACGCTGCTGGCCTCCATTTCGCATGATCTGCGCACGCCGCTGTCCGCGATTGCTGGAGCCGGCAGCATCGTGGCGCAGAATGACTTTGCGCTGGACATCTACCGTCGTATGACTCTGGGCCGACTAATCGAGGACAAAGCTCGGGACATGTCGGACCTGCTTACCAATGTGCTCGAGCTGGTGCGCCTGGAATCCGGTGCCGATGTGCTCAACAGGGACTGGCACTCACTGAGCGACCTGGTCGGACTGGCCATTGCGCGTCATGAGAGTCGCCTGACGGGTTGGGAGGTGAGCACCGATGTACCCGGCGATCTGCCGTTGCTGTCGGTCGATTCGAACCTGATGGTGCAGATGATCAGCAATCTGCTCGAGAATGCGATCAAGTACACTCCACCGGGCACGCGCATCCACATCTCTGCGCAGCGATACGAGGCCGTCATTCGCCTGGTGGTCGAAGACACCGGCCCGGGTCTGGGCATTGATGCGCCCGAGCAGCTGTTCGAGAAGTTCACCCGTGGCCGCCTCGAAGGCGACATCGGCGGCGTCGGCCTTGGTCTGGCGATCTGTCGTGCCGTGTCCCGATTGCATGGCGGCGACATACGGGCCACCGCGAGCCCGATGGGTGGGGCCCGGTTCGAGATCGCCGTCCCGCATGGCGAGGAGCCGTCCGCGGTCGAGCCACCTTCGTCGGTCGCATGACCGTCGGAATGCATGTCGCGCTCGTGGTCGAGGACGACCGTGCGGTCCAGAAGGTATTGCGAATGATGCTCGAAGCCAACGGCTTTCGCGTCGTCATCGCCGACAGCTGCGCCCGAGGCGAGCGCGATGCGCGCTCGCTGCGTCCCGATATCTCGATCGTCGATCTGGGACTACCCGACCTCGATGGCATCGAGCTGATCAAATCCATCCGTACCTGGTCGCCGATGCCGATCATTGTATTGTCGGCCCGGACCGCCGAGGCGCAACGGCTCGCGGCGTTTGAAGCCGGCGCCGACGATTACGTGCTGAAACCCTTCAGTGCGCCGGAGCTCCTGGCCCGCGTACGCGCCGCGCTGCGGCGGCATGTGCGCGGTGAGGAGCCGACCGGCATGCTGAAGTTCAGCGACCTGTCAATTGATCTGTCGCGCCGCGTGGTGCAGCAGCATGGCGGCGGAGAAGTGCGGCTCACGCCGCTCGAACACCGCATCCTCGAGACGCTGGCGCGCAACCGTGACCGGGTCGTCACCCATTCGCAGCTCATGAAAGAGGTGTGGGGACCCAATCGCGCCGATACGCGCTCATTGCGCGTGTTCATCACGACCCTGCGCAAGAAGCTCGAGCGCGACCCCACGCGTCCGACGCACATCGTGACCGAGCCCGGCGTGGGTTATCGACTCGTGGTCGATTCCCAGCAAGCCGACGCCGCCAGCGAGATCACATCCAGCGACTAGCTTGCCGCGCCGTTGTCGCCGCGGGGATCCCTGCCGCTTCATCGCCACACAGCCGCAAGTAGATGATCAGGCGCTATTTCCCCAGGTTACGCGGCGCTGCATACGGATGGCTCATTTTATACACCAGACTCTTCAGTTCGATGGGGTCCAGCTGCCCGTCCTTGTTCTTGTCCGCATAATCGAACTCCGCTTCCATGAACTTCATGAACTCGTCCTTGGAAACCTTGCCATTCTTGTCCGTGTCCATGAGTTGCAGAAGCTGCGCGAGCGGAGTCAGCGCGCTTTTAAGCTTGGAGCTGTAGGCGGCGGCCGGTGCATCGGCAGCGACCGCAGCGGTGATGGTGCAACCCGCGGCAAAAAAGACTGCGGTCGCGACCATCGTTTTGACTATCTTCGACATGATGGCATCTCCTTAAACGTCAGCATGATCCGGAGAGTTCGAAACTAGCCGCTTATTATCGTCCCGAATGCGCGGTCTTTCCATCGCCAGCCGCTGCAAATTCACTGACGGCGCGCTGCCTCGCGGTCGCGCTCGGCGTCGGCCGAGCGCGACCGCGAGGCAGCGCGTTGCTAGAACCTCACCATGACGCCACCGCCAAATATGAATTCGGTCTTGCGAAGATCCGGATACCAGATGCCGCCTTCGGCTGCGCAGCTGTCGGTGCCGATCGCGCTGCCATTATTGCAGACGTAGCTTCCCGGCGAGCCGGTATTGCCGAATGGAGGCGTCACGCCGCCGTGCCCCGAGAAGTAGGGAACGTCGGAATGCCGGAAAGTGGGTTCCAGCCACCACGTGATCCAGTCATTGGGCATGTACTGGAGATTAATCTGGGCATCCCATTGGTAGAGTTTCAATCCGGGAGCTTGAGTGAAGTACGGCGAATTGATCTGGGCGCTGCCTCCATTGATTGGCGGAGTCAGGGCCAGATACCGGCCCGGATTGTTCATAAAGCCGCCGCCAATGGTCACTGCGTATAGGTCACGATCGAACCAGGTACGGTCGTAAGCCATCACGCCGATAAAATTGGCCTTGTTCGGCCCGCGCGTGCAACTGACGCCGCCGCCGTACTCGCAACCGACATCCCACGTGATAGTGAATGCCGCCTTGGACACCCCAGAGCCGTTTTGCCCATGACTGTCATAGTATTTCACCAACAGGCTATCGTCCTCGTGAATGCGCTGCACTTTGCCATAATTAATAGCGGGCGCGTTGGGGTTGGCGACCCCGATCGACCCGGGGCCAAGGGGCAGACCGGGGTTCTGGCCGGGTCCCACGCTGCCGCTCGAGAGATTGTCCTGTCCGAGCGTATAGCTGTTAAAGACCCACTTAACCGATTCGCTCGGGGTATAGAGGATCTGTCCGCCGAAACCCGGATGGTTGTTGTATTTGGCATAGGATTGCCAGCCGTTGATGAGCCAGGGCTCGATCTTCAGCTTGTTCGTCGGAAACCACTGGATTCGCAGCCCATTGAAGAACCAGGGTGTGTTGGATGACACGTACGACGGCTGGTAAGTCCAGTTGTCAAAGTTGTAGTAGGCGAATAGGCCGATGTACGAGACGAACACGCCGGCGTCGATATTGAGGCCGTGCTGCACGTCGAAGTGATAGCCGGCATTCGCCTCCGAGAAGTATTTGTAGGCGTCGTGCAGGTTCCACTGGCCAACCCCGGAGCTGGCGTCATTGGGCGGTGTGGCCGTGGCGAACAGTCCCATCATCGACAGGAAGCGCGCTTTCACGTTGTGCCAGTGGAAGTCACCGCCAAAGCTGACCTGCTCGATCTGGAATTCGTTCGCACGGAATTCCTCGGTCGAGCCGACAATCGTGTGGTCCTTCGGGTTATTGAAGTCCTGAAGGTAGTTCACGTCGAAGCGGATTTCAGGCGTGAAAAACTTCGTGTCGAAGGTCGGTGCTTTTTGGCGTGAGCCACCGTTCACCCAGGTGAAATCGCCGAAAGCAAACGGAGTGTCGTTGTCGACTTCGGGGCCCGGTTCAGGCGCCTGCAAGGCTTCCGGTACGGTGGGAGCCGCCGGCGCGGGCGCTGCCGCAGGGGCCGGAGCGGCGCTCTGAGCAACGACGATCGGCTTACGGTTATCAGCCGGGGTCACTAGGGCCAAGAGGTCGTTGATAATGCTGTCAGCGGGATGGGCCACCGCCGGAACTGCCCGCGCCGGAGGTGCAGCGGCACTGGCCGTCACCGGGCCTGCGGTCACCGCCGGCGCGTTCATCACGATGTCGTAGCGAGTGGCTTCGCTGGCGCCGACCTCCACCGAAGCCAGCGCCACGTCTGGCTGGCCATCCACGTGTGATGTGATCGACCACTTGCCGGGTGGCAGGTCGGAAAACGAATAACTGCCGTCGCTACTCGTGAGCGTTGCTCGAAAACTGCCGCCATCCGCCCTTACGGCTTTCACTGTCGCTCGTGCCACGGGCTGCTTATCCGCATTCGTGACGATCCCGACAATCGCTCCAGACGTTGCTTGCGGGATCTCGACCGCCGGACCGCCGTCAGCCAAGGCTAGCGATGAACCCAATGCCAGCACGCCGATCGCAACAACGCGTGTAGCAGCGCGCGCGGCAACAGCGAGCGTCGAACTCTTCAAACTGAGGCTCATTATTTAGGTCTCCCAAGTGGAGGTCATCGACCAGACGTCGTGCTGAGGATTACCAATCCGCGACGCTATGCCCAGACAGAACCTTGTTAAGATATGCCCTAGCGTGTGGCGGAATTGACACAGACTCCGCGGTGCATGCGAGCCACTTCTCCCAGATCGAAGTGACCGAATCCTTTCAAAGTTTGTATAAGGAAAGCGTAAAGAAACGCTTTTTCAGCTTGATAGCGAGCGACTTAGCGCGCGACGATTCTACCCGGCCTTATAGCTACGGAAATCAAGTGGACCCGATCGCGCATGCCCCAATTACATTCGACTCCGCTCTTTTCTTAACACGATTGTGTCTAGGAACCGCATGGTGGATTCGTAGGATGCCGATGGCCTCAACTTGGGGGATATGAGAATCGAGGCATGATCGCGATGGACGCGAGGTTCCACTTTTAAATTTAACACGTTGCCGTCTATGCACCGGCTGGTGAATTCGTCAGCGTCACTACGTCGGTTCATGGGATTTGTTGGAGACCAGACATGAGCAACAAGTATGTGGCCCTTTTGGCAATGGGCACGCTGCTGGTGTCAAGCGCCTACGCCGCCGGGGCCGCGTGTGATGACAAGCTGACGGCCTCGCTGCATGAGTGCGAGCGAATCGTCGGTTCATTGCGCCCCGACAAGGCCGGGCAGATGCGGGTATTCGCATCCGACGGCTCGGAGTTCACGGCGGGTCAGGCGCAGTGGATGAAAGGCCAACTGCAATTGATCGCCAAGGCCTGCGCCGAGGGTGACGCCGCCGACGCGAGCCGGCACCTGGCCGAAGTGCGGGAATTACTCAACGAGCATCACCACGGAGCTTGACTCTGCCGTGGCGCGCTCGTCCAATCGGCGGGGCTGCGACAGACCTCCTAACGGGTGACCACGCCGCCAGCCTCGCATGGGTAAGTGCCGGTCTGATTGGATGGGTCGCGTCAACGGCCGCTCGGGACGATGACACGCTGGCCAATCTGGATCACGCGATCTAAGCTGGCATTTGATACTCGCCAATGAACACACTGTTTGGAAACAAATTGGATCGGCCAGCAAACACCACCCAAGCCACCGCAGCGCCGGGTGCAGGTTGGTCGCGCCAGCGACAAATATCCGTTCTCGGTGCGGCCGCCGTCGTATTGGTTGTCGCGATAGCGCTCACTTGGTTGGTAGGGCGGGGCTTCGGGCGCGGCGAATCCCCTGAAGCCGCGCCATCGCCCCCAGCCGGTACTTTTCAAGCTACCGCACAGCAACTCAAAACCCTGACGATTGAGCCGGTGGCATTACGGTCGTTCGTCAGCGAGGAGCGGACCGAGGGCAAGATTGCAGTAAATGGCGATCGGGCTACGCCGGTGTATTCCCCCTATTCAGGCCGCATCACGCGCGTGATCGCGAGCCTCGGCGACGTCGTCTCGAAAGGCCAGCCGCTCGCAACGATCGAGGCCACGGAGTTTGCACAGGCCGAGAATGACCTGCGTACGGCGTTGGCACAAGCGACACTCACACGCAAAAGCGAGGCGCGCAAGCACGCACTGTACGACATCAAAGGCGGATCGCTGGCGGATTGGCAGCAATCGCAGGCAGAGCTTGCCACCGCCGAGACGACCTTGGCCTCGGTGCGCAGCCGACTGCGCATTCTGGGCTACTCGGACGCCCAGGTCGCCGAGCTTGAACATTCCAATCACTTCGACCCGACCACGAACATCCTCGCCCCGATTCGCGGTGTCATCGTCGACCGCCAGGTAGGACCTGGCCAATATGCCCAGGCTGGCGCATCGACGCCGGCCTTCACCATTGCCGATCTCTCGAGCGTCTGGCTGATAGCGAACGTGCGCGAAGCCGATGCCAGTCATGTACAGCGCGGACAGAACGTCGAAGTGCACGTTCTCGCCTACCCCGATCGGACGTTCACGGCGCGCGTGATCTACGTCGCGCCCACGATCGATCCGAACACTCATCGACTCACGGTGCGCGCCGTCATCGACAACGCCGACAGCGCGCTCAAACCCGAAATGTTCGCCAACTTTCGCATCGTGACCAGCGAAGGCGCCGAGTCGCCCGCGGTACCGGAAAGCGCAGTCGTCTATGAGGGCGCATCGGCCCACGTCTGGGTGCTGCAATCGGGCAACGCGATTGCCATTCGGCCCATCCGGGTCGGCCGATCGAATGACGGCTACGTCGAGGTACTCGACGGCCTCAAATCGGGTGAGCGCGTCGTCACCAAGGGCAGTCTGTTCATTGACCGGGCGGCGGCGGGCTGAGCTTGAACGCACTGGTCGAATTTGCGCTCAAGCAGCGCGTTCTGATTGTCATCCTGCTGGTGCTGGCGCTCGCCGGCGGCGTCGCGAGTTTCATGGCTCTGAACATCGAGGCCTACCCGGATCCGGTGCCGCCGCTGGTCGACATCGTGACGCAAAGCGGCGGACAGTCCGCTGAGGAAATCGAGCGTTACATCACCATCCCGATCGAAGTGCAGATGGCCGGCATTCCCAATGTACAGGCGATCCGCAGCATCTCGCTCTTCGGGCTCTCCGACGTAAAAGTCCAATTCACCTACGATTTTACTTACCAGCAGGCCGAGCAGTGGGTCATCAACCGGCTGTCGCAGCTGTCGGGCTTACCGAACAACGCGCAGCCGCAGATCTCCCCCACCAGTCCGATTGGTGAAATCTTCCGCTATCGCGTGGTCGGACCGCCGAATTATTCGGTCGCTGATCTGAAGACCATCGAGGATTGGATTCTGGAGCGGCGATTCAAGGCTGTGCCTGGCGTCATTGACGTCACCGGCTGGGGCGGCAAGACCAAGACTTACGAGGTGACCGTCGACCAGCATCAACTGGTCACCTACGGTCTGTCGATACCGCAAGTGCTGCAAGCGCTGTCAAATGCGAACATCAACGTCGGCGGCCAAACGGTAAACATTGGTCCGCAATCGGTGGTCGTGCGCGGCGTCGGTCTCATCAGCTCAATGGACGGTATAAGACGGACCGTCATCGCCGGCAACAACGGCACCCCGATCTATGTCGGCGACGTGGCGAATGTGAGCGTCCAGCACTTGCCACGACTCGGTATCGCCGGCAATGACTCTGACGACGACATTGTCCAGGGCATCGTGCTGATGCGCCGCGGCGCGGAGAGCATTCCGACCATTAAACGCGTCGAGGCAGAGGTCAGCAAGATCAACAACTCCGGCGTGCTGCCGCCGGGAGTGCGCATCGAGCGCATTTATGATCGCAGTGATCTGATCGAGATCACCACGCATACCGTGCTACACAACATGATATTCGGTATGCTGCTGATCTTCGTGCTGCAATGGATGTTCCTCGGCAATCTGCGCAGCGCCATCATCGTCGGCATGACCATTCCGTTTGCATTGTCCTTTGCAATCGGCCTGATGGTGACACGCGGCGAATCGGCCAATCTGCTGTCCGTAGGCGCGATTGATTTTGGCCTGGTCGTCGATGCCACGGTGATCATGGTGGAAAACATCTTCCGCCACCTGGCCGAATCGGCAGCGCATAACGGCACACGCGCCACGCCGCTCGATCACATGCGCGTACCGAGCGGATTTCGCGGCAAATATGCCGTGATTGCCATGGCCGCCGCCGAGGTCAGCCGCTCCATCTTCTTTGCGGCAGCGATCATCATCGCCGGATTCGTACCGCTCTTTACGATGTCCGGCATCGAGGGACACATCTTTGGCCCAATGGCCAAAACCTACGGCTACGCCATCGCCGGCGGCCTGATCGCCACGTTTACGATCGCGCCGGCGCTCAGCGCGCTGATCCTGCCAGAAAAGATTGAAGAGACCGAAACCCACCTCATTCGCTTCTTGCGCAAAATCTACCAACCCGCGATCGAGTTCGCTCTAGCCAATCCCATCCTGACACTCGGCGGTGCCGCCTTGATACTCCTGCTCGCCGTGCTCGCGATGCGCACGCTCGGACTGGAATTTCTGCCCAAGCTCGAAGAAGGAAACTTTTGGATTCGTGCGACGATGCCCACCTCGATCTCAATTGAGGAAGGCAATGGCTACGTCAATGCGATGCGCAAGACCATTGGTTCCTACCCGGAAGTGCAAACCATTGTCTCCCAGCACGGCCGCCCTGATGACGGCACCGACGCCACCGGCTTCTTCAATGCCGAGTTCTTCGTCCCGCTCAAGCCCTTCGGTACCTGGCCCAAGGGACTTACCAAAGAGCAGCTCACCGAGCAGATGACGGAAAAGCTTACGGAGCAGTTTCCCGGCGTCGAATTCAATTTCTCGCAGTACATCGAAGACAACGTCGAGGAGGCCGCTTCAGGCGTCAAAGGCGAGAATTCGGTGAAGATCTACGGCAATGATCTCGAGACGCTCGAGCGCACCGCCAATCAGATCGCCAAAGTCATGGGTGACGTGCCGGGCATTACCGATCTAGCGGTATTGCGCTCGCTAGGCCAGCCCACGATTCGCATCGACGTCGATCGCGCGCGCGCGGCTCGCTATGGTCTTGCACCCGGCGATGTGAACGCCGTGGTACAGACCGCAATCGGCGGTCAGTCGCCCGGCGATCTCTACGAGCCTGGCAGCGACCGGCATTTTCCGATCATGGTCCGACTGGCTGCGCCGTACCGCCAGAGCCTCGATGCGATCAAACGTATTCCCATTGCCGCCCAGAATCCTTCTGGCACCGGCACGATCTCGCTGACGCTGGCCGATGTCGCCGATCTCGGGCTCGTCTCCGGTGCGTCGTTCATCTATCGCGAACAGCAGCAGCGCTACGTTCCGATCAAATTCAGCGTCCGCGGCCGCGATCTGGGAACGGCTGTGCTGGAAGCCCAGCGTAAGGTCGATGAGCAAGTGAATATTCCAGGCGGCTATCGACTCGAATGGGTCGGCGAATTCGGCAATCTGCAGGAAGCGTTGGGCCGTCTCGAGATCGTCGTGCCGATCGCGATCCTGCTGATCTGCGTGCTGCTGTTCCTGAATTTCGGTTTACTCAGCGATGTGCTGCTCGCCGCGAGTGCGATTCCGATGTCGCTCGTGGGCGGCATCTTCGCGCTGTTCCTGACCGGCACTGCGTTCAGCGTATCGGCAGCCATCGGTTTCGTGGCACTTTTCGGGATCGCCGCGATGGACGGTATCCTGGTGATCTCCTATTACAATCTCAGTCTCGAGAGCGGGGTAGATCGCGCCACTGCGATCCGCGCGACCTGTAGAACCCAGCTTCGTCCGGTCATGATGACTTGCATCGTCGCCTGTGTCGGTCTGATTCCGGCGGCGCTATCGACCGGTATCGGCTCGCAGGTGCAAAAGCCGCTGGCGCTGGTCGTGGTCGGGGGCATGCTGTTCGCGCCGGTACTGATCCTGCTGGTGCTGCCGGTGCTGATTGACAAGTTCTCGAGGCGACTGCCCATTGTCTCGGATGACTCGCGCGAGCTGGCGCCGGAGGGCCTGTGATTTGCACTAACCCATACCGCCCGGCGGCCAAGCTCGACCGCAGCAGGCTGCGCCGCAGCTTCGCATTTCTGACAGGCCTGACGCTCGCCGGTTGTGCGGTCGGACCCAATTTCCACCATCCGGCCGCGCCGAATACTGATCGCTATACCGCGCAGCCGCTGCCAGCATCGCCGGCGACGACCAATGCGCCTGCCTCTGCCGACGGCACTTTTCAGCAATTCGTCGTCGGCCAGAATTCGCCGGCTGATTGGTGGAAAGGATTCGGCTCGAGCGAACTCGACGCGCTGGTCGATCAGGCATTACACGCCAATCCGACCGTGCAGGCCGCGGAAGCCTCGCTACGCCAGGCGCGCGAGAACGTGGCTGCTCAGCGCGGCGCCTATTTCCCGACCGTACAGGCTTCGGTCACGGCCAGCAAGAACCGCAATGCGGTGCAGGTGCTGGCGCCGACACTGACCTCGGGCGTCGCCACCTTTAATCTGTATACGCCGCAGGTCACGGTGTCATTTGTGCCGGATCTGCTTGGCGGCAATCGCCGGCAGGTTGAATCGCTGCAAGCGCAAGCCGATGCGAGCCGTTTCGAGTACGACGCCGCCTATATAACGCTCGCCGCCAACGTCGTCAGCGCCGCAATCCAGGAGGCTGGCCTGCGCGCCCAGATCGAGGCGACGCAACAGGTTATTGCTCTGGAGCGCGAATCGCTGGCCGTCATGCAGCGTGAGCTGGAATTGGGTGCCCTCGCTGAAGCCGACGTGTTGGCACAGGAAGCCGCGCTGGCGCAAATCGAGACCACACTGCCGCCGCTGCAGAAAAGTCTTGATCAGCAAGGCAACATGCTCGCTGCGCTCACGGGCAAGCTACCCAGTGAAGCGCCGCTCAGTGAAATCAAACTGGAGCAGCTGACATTGCCCACTACCATCCCGATCGGTGTGCCGGCGCAGCTGGTCGAGCGACGACCGGATGTCCGTGCCGCCGAGGCGCAGCTGCACGCCGCAACCGCCGAGGTCGGCGTTTCGATCGCCAATATGCTGCCTCAAATTACCCTGACCGGCGCGCTCGGTAGCACCTCCACCCAGATCAGCTCGTTGTTCACAAGTCTCACAGAGTTCTGGACGGCCGGCGCCAGCTTGACGCAAACGCTGTTTGCCGGGGGCACCCTCTATCATCGCGAGCGCGCTGCCCGCGCCGGGCTCGACATGGCCGGAGCGCAGTACCGCGCCGCCGTGCTCACCGCGTTTCAAAATGTTGCCGATTCGCTGCGCGCACTCGCGGCCGACGCGGACGCCGTGCAAGCCGAGGATCGCGCGTATAGCGCATCGCTGGCGAGTCTGAATATTGCGCGCCAGCAGTTTGACCTGGGCGCGGTCAGCTATCTCGTGCTGCTGAACGCGCAGCAGTCCTATCAGCAGGCGGTCATCGGCCGCGCCCAGGCGCAAATGAATCGCTACGCCGACACCGCGGCGCTGTTTCAATCGCTGGGGGGCAGTGCGCCAGG
>JBEKRP010000024.1:0-41365 GCA_049518595.1 Steroidobacteraceae bacterium | reverse complement strand
GAGGCTCCATCGGCGCGAATGCTTGCCGAAGTACACCGTGCCACCTCTACACATTGGCCTACCGTGGCGGCTCTTCGCTTGCATCTCCAACGCACGCAAGTAGCTGCGCACGTCTCCGCGCGTCCGCAGATTCCACATTGCAGTGCAATCGACGCGCGTTACGTCGTACTTGCTGAATTCCCACGCTTCACGATCAGCGGGAGTGGGCGAGAGGTTCAGCAAGGGGACTATGCGTTCCATCGTTGCGGCAACGAGGCCGACCAGGTCATCGCTGCCGAAGAGGTTATGCCCTTGCAGCCATTTGGCAGGATTACCAGACAATCTCAGGAGCCAAGGCTCCAAAGTTTGAACAAGGATGTTTGACGCGTGAGAGCCTTCTACGGCGCGTGCCTTGGGCATGTCCCATTCGACGCCGCCGTCCGGATTTATGGACACGAGACGACCGCCAGAAATCGCTGGAGCGTGCACACAAGGAATCTTGGCCGTGATCCAGTCGATCACGATGGCCCGTCCCGGGACTTTGTGACCAAATTGTGCCCAAACGGGGCCCAATTCAGCCCTTCCGAGACCAACGGCTCATTGGCCGCGATCTCAGTAAGTGCTTGATCGTCCTTAGTGTAGGGGGGTCTCGGCTGGTCTACCGGGACCCCCAATTTGGTGGAGGCGGCGGGAATTGAACCCGCGTCCGCAAGTCCTAGACTTCAGGATCTACGCGCGTAGCCCATTCTTTGTTTCTCATCCGTCGCTACCCGAAGGGCAGGGAAGACGCCGGACCAGCCACGGTATCTCTTAACGGAACCACCCCGTCGCACGGTGGCCCGCGATCCTATGAGCGCGTCCCCTGATACAGTCGCATAGGCACGAGCTGGTCAGAGGTCAGCTGCGTTTAGGCAGCTAGAGCGTAGTTGTCGTCGTTGGCAACTAGAGTTTGCAGCAGTGTTTAACGAGGGCCACTGCACCTCGGCACGCCCCTGAAGGTTCGCAACCCACGTCGAAACCGGTCGCCCCCTTCGGAACAGCTACCAGTATAGCACTATGAGTCAGGCCGGACCCGACGCGGCGTGCACAATGGAGTTTTTCCCGGGTCTCGTATAATTGCCGCGAGTCGCTCGCTTTTCCTGCACCAGAGGGTTGCAGTTGTGCGTTGCCGCTGCCGACCGGTGCCAACAGATGTCGTATGCGCGCTGCGGACACGGTGGGCTGCAATTGCCGCGTATCTCACTCGGCCTATCGCAGAACTTTGGCGGCACCGTGCCGTTCGAAAATGCTGGTCAGATGGTCCTGAGGTCGTTCGACGCGGGCATCACGCATTTCGATCTCGCCAATCGCATCGCCACGACCCGGACACTCCGCTTGAAGAAACGATGACTGCACTCGATGCCGCCGTGCGCAGCGGCAGAGCGTTGTATGTCGGTATTTCGTCGTATGGACCGCAGCTGACGCGCGAGGCCACCGCCATCCTGCATGACCTCAAGACCCCGTTCGTGATTCATCGGCCATCCTATTCCATGCTTAACCGCCGGGTGGATAATGGCCTGCTGGAAGTGCTCGAGCAGGAAGGCATCGGCAGCATCGCGTTCTCGCCACTGGCGCAGGGGCTGCCCACGACAAAATACCTGAACGGTATCCCGGACACTTCCCGTGCGAGCCAGGACGGCTCGCTCCGCAAGGAAATGCTCAGCGAACGCAATCTCGACAACGTGCGCTCGCTCAACCAGATTGCGGGGCAGCGGGGACAGAGCCTGCCGCAGATGGCGCTCGCGTGGGTGCTCAGAAGGCCGGTGATAACCAGCGCACTGATCGGTGCCAGCAAATGGTCACAGATCTGAGGAGTGCCTCGGCGCGCTGCGTAACCTGCAGTTCAGCCGCGATGAAATCCAGAGGATTGATCACCATGCGGTCGAAGGCGGCCTCAACATCTGGGCCGCTTCGAGCCAATAGAGCTGAGACCAAGTCACGGCTGTGCCTTTAGCCGCGGCGCAACAGGCGCGCGCGATCGCGCTGCCAGTCGCGCTGCTTTTCGGTGGCGCGCTTGTCGTGCTGTTTCTTGCCCTTGGCGAGCCCGATCTGCAGCTTGGCGCGACCGTTCTTCCAATACAGTTCCAGCGGCACGATGGTATAGCCGCGGCGCTCGGTAGCGCCGACCAGGCGGTCGAGCTCATTACGATGCAGCAGCAGCTTGCGCGTTCGGACCGGGTCCGCAATCTTGTGCGTGGACGCGGTGCGCAACGGCGATAGATGTGCGCCGATCAGAAAGGCTTCACCGTCGCGAATGTAGACGTAGGCCTCCGCGAGCTGCGCGCGCCCGGCACGCATCGACTTGACTTCCCAGCCTTCCAGCGCCAAACCGGCCTCGATGCGCTCCTCGATAAAATAGTCGTAACGCGCGCGCCGATTCTCGGCGATAACGCGCTCGGTGAGTTCCGCTTTAGGCATGCTGCCATTGTACAGAGCTTGAGTCGCGGACCGCGCTTAAGCCACACTTGATCGATGCGAGAGATGACCCGATCGGCGCTCGTTGCCCGCCCGCCGGCACTGCTGTACCGGCTGGTCGAAGAAGTGGAGCACTATCCGGAGTTCGTTCCGGGCTGCAGCTTCGCGCAGGTGCTCGAGCGCGGCGAGAATCAGATGCTCGCTCGACTGGTGGTACGCCGCGGCCTGCTGCGTGCGGATTTCACGACACGTAATGTTCTCGATCCGGACCGCAGTGTGCATATGCAGTTGGTGAAGGGGCCGTTTCGGGTACTCGAAGGCCACTGGAGCTTCATGCCGGTGGCGAGCAACGGTTGCCGCATCGAGTTCGCCCTGCGATTTGAGTTCTCCAACGCCCTGAAGTCGGCGCTGTTCGAGCCGCTGTTCGAGGAGGCCGCGGGCTCATTAGTGCGCGCCTTTGCGGCCCGCGCGCAGAGTCTGCCGGCCTGACGCGCCTCGCCGACAACCAGGCGCCGAAGCCCCCACTCAGCCATGTCGAAGCGATGCAGTGTTGCCTGCGATACACCGGCTGGAATCCTGCTGTGTGAGCTCGATCTGCCCGATGACGCCACGATTGCGGTGGCGTTGCGCGCCGCGAGGCGCGAGCTTGGCGACTCGGCGGCCGATTGGGAGCACGCTATCACCGGCATCTACGGCAGGGTGTATGCGCGGGCGCACATCCCGGCAGACGGCGATCGCATCGAGCTGTACCGGCGGCTCAAGGTCGATCCGCGAGCGAAGCGTCGGGCGCGGGCGGCGCGGGCGAATCCGAATCGAGCTGGACGCGGGCCGCGGCGCGCCTGAGACGCCCTTAGTGCCCGCCGCGCGGTTCGGGCGCTGCGGCACCGCGGGGGCTGACGGGCGTGAACGGCGCGAACTTGACGTCGCTGTCGACGCGGGCGACCAGATTGTTTTCGAAATAGACGACAACGTGGCTGCGGCGCGGTGTCTGCAGGCGGCGCATCTTGAGGTAATAGTCGTAGTCCCAGCGTGTATCATCGAAACCGCCCGGCACCATCGGTGTGCCCAGCAGGTAGTGCACCTGGCTATGCGTCATGCCGACCTTGACCTGAGCGATCGCGGCCGGATCCAGATAATTGCCCTGCTGGATCGCCATGCGATAAACGCAACCGCTCAAGGTCCAGACAGCCAAAAATAGTGGGATAATTCGCATTGGTCCATCATACCGTATCGTCCGCAGTCAGCGTCGCTCGCCTGCCCGCCGGGCGGGCGCGCATTGAGGTGCATCGTGGAAGGAAAAGATCTGCGCAAGGCCGGGCTCAAAGTCACATTGCCGCGGCTCAAGATCCTCGAGATCCTCGAGCACAGCACGATGCGGCACATGTCGGCTGAAGAGATCTACAAGAAACTGCTCGACTCCAGCGAGGATATCGGCCTCGCCACCGTCTACCGGGTGCTGACCCAGTTTGAGGGGGCGGGGCTCGTCAGCCGGCATCATTTTGAAGACGGAATGGCGGTATTCGAGATCAACCACGGCACCCATCACGACCATATCGTCTGTATGGACTGCGGCACGGTGGAAGAGTTCGTCGATTCGGAAATCGAGATCCGGCAGAATGCGATCGCCAAGCGCCTGGGTTACGTGATCGAAGAGCATTCGCTGGTGCTCTACGGGCGCTGCCAGCGCGCCGATTGCCCGGCGCGCAAACAGGGCCGAGTCAAACGCATCACCTAGCTCGCGGCGCTGAAGGCAGCCCCTGTCGTCGCTTGTGCCGCTGGTGCCGCATTAGCCGCGCGCTGGGCGGGGGCGCGCCGAGCGTCGGCCGCCGGCGCCTGCCGTGACGCCGCTTGCATCGGCCTGATTGCCGGCTGCAGTGCCGCTCGCGCGCGCTGCCGCCACGTTGGCGACGGCGGCCAGCATCTCGTTGGCGTGGGCACGGGCACGCGGGGTGATCTCGATACCACCGAGCATGCGGGCGAGTTCGTCCACGCGCTCCTCGGCGGCCAGACGCGCGACGCTGATGCTCGTGCTGCGGCCATCGGTGAGCTTGGCTACCCGCAGATGCTGATGTCCTTGAGCCGCCACCTGCGGCAGATGGGTCACGCACAGCACCTGGGCCTGCTCGCCGAGCTGTCTGAGCTCGCGGCCGACGATCTCGGCGACCGCGCCGCCGATGCCGTTATCGACTTCGTCGAACACCATGCAGGAGGCCGCGCTGCCGGCGCAGGACACCTGCACGGCCAGCGACAGGCGAGCCAGCTCGCCGCCGGAAGCGACCTTGGCGATGGCGCGCGGAGGTTGGCCTGGATTGGTGCTGACGCGGAATTCGACGCGATCGAAGCCGTGCGGCGCCGGCTCGGCGGATTCGGCAGCCACTACATCTATCAGGAAGCGGCCGCCGCCCATGCCCAGCTCCTGCATATGCGCGGAGATCTCCTTGGCCAGAGCGCGTGCGGCCGCATCGCGCCGTCCCGAGAGTTGCCGCGCGAGCTCCTGGAAGCTCGCGGTTGCGGCCGCGAGCTGGGTGCGCACCGTGCCGACATCGGCAGCCGCGTTCTCGAGGCCGGCGAGCTGCGCGGTGATTTCGGCCTGCTTGTCCGGCAGCGCCTCGGGGGTCACCCGATGTTTGCGTGCGAGTTCTTCGACGGCCGCGAGGCGGCGCTCGATGGTGTCGGCGCGTTGCGGATCGAGTTCGAGCGCATCGAGGTACTGTAGCAAGGAGTGGCCCGCGTCCTTGACGCGGATCGCCGCTTCCTCGAGCAGCAGGCTGAGCGGCGCTAACTGCGTGTCCACGGTGCTGGCCTGGCGCAAAGCGGCGATTGATTTGGCAATCAGCGTATGCGCCGTCGCGCCGTCGGCTTCGTACAGGCACTCGAGCGCGCCGCGGGCGGCTTCGATCAGCCGGCCTCGGTTGGCGAGCCGACCGTGTTCATCCTTGAGATCGGCGATCTCGCCGGGCTTGAGCTGCAGCACCTCGATCTCGTGCAGCTGATAGCGCAGCAGATCGAGCCGTGAGCTGCGCTCACTGGCCGCGCTGTCGAGCTCGATACTGCGGTTGAGCAGCGCGAGCCAGACGCTGTGGGCGGCGCGTACCTGCGAGGCCAGCGATTCGAGCCGGCCATAGGTGTCCACCAGGCCGCGTTGCGTCGCCGGGCGCACCAGAGATTGGAATTCGTGCTGGCCATGGATCTCGAACAGCAGCCCGGCGACGCTTGCCAGCACCTGTAACGGCACTGACTGGCCGTTGAGCCAGGCGCGGCTGCGCCCGTCGCTGCCGACCACCCGACGCAGCAGCAGCTCGCCGGCGCTCTCGATCGATTGTTCGCCGAGGATGTGGCGCAGCTCACCGGCAGTGCTGGTGATATCCACCGTGGCCGTGATATCGGCGCGATCGGCGCCGGCCCGGACGACGTCGGCACCGGCGCGGCTGCCGCACAGCAGCTCCAGCGCATCGACGATGATCGACTTGCCGGCTCCGGTCTCACCGGTCAGCACGGTCAGACCCGGGCCGAATTCGATCTCGACGGCATCGATGATGGCGAAGTCGCGGATCTGCAGATAGCGCAGCACGGGTCAGCGCTCGTGGGCCAATCCGCCGAGGCCCCAATGCAGCTTCGAGCGCAGCAGCCGGAAGTAGTCGTAGCCCGGAGGATGCAGCAGGGTGATGGCGCGGCCCGCAGGGGCGATCTCCAGCCGGCCGCCCGGCTTGAGCTCACCGAGCATGGCGGCGTCGCAGGTGACCTGGGCGCCGGCATCACTCTGGCCGCTCAGTCGGATATCGATCCGGGAATCGCCGGGGACCACGATCGGCCGGTCCGAGAGCGTGTGCGGGCAGATCGGCGCCAAGACCAGCACATTGAGTCGCGGATTGACGATCGGACCGCCACAGGAGAGGGCGTACGCGGTCGAGCCGGTGGCGGTAGCGATGACCAGGCCATCGCCGCCGTGTGCATTGACATAATGGCCATCGATGTGGGTTTCAAAATCCAGCATGCGGCCAGTCTCGAGCCGATTGAACACCACGTCATTGAGCGCGAAGCGGTGTACTGCGGTACCCGCCGGGGAGATCAGTCGCGCCTGCAGCAACGCGCGGCGATCCGCCTCGTACTCCCCGGCGAGCACGGCCCGCAGGCAGCCCACCATGTCCTGCGGCAGCACATCGGTCAGGAAGCCGAGGCGGCCGCGATTGATGCCGAGCAGCGGAATCTCGTGCTCGGCCACCAGGCCGGCTGCGTAAAGAAGCGTGCCGTCGCCGCCGATCGCGATCATCAGATCGCTGCGCTCGATCAGTTGCGCCAGCGGTGTGATGGTGACGCCCGCCGGCGCCCTCATTCCCGTGGCGTCCTGCGGCGCCAATACCGTCAACTGCCGCGCCAGCAGCTCCGGGACCAGCGCCTCGGCGCATTCGGCGACCCGCGGATCCTGAAACTTGCCGACCAGCGCGCAAGTACGTATCGGCTTTTGCATATTTGGCTTGGGGCGTTCCAATCGCTCACTGTTGTAGCATGGCTCGGCTGTGGCGGCCAACGCGCGGCACTTTTGCGCAGATTTGGGTAATTTGGCAGGGGTCGGCATGCGCTTGACGGCGCCGGGGGCGGCTGGTTAGCTCAGTGATCTTAGATGGCACCGGAAAACAAAGAGGATGTTCTTAATGAGCGCGCGCAGCGCCTGCTGCGCGTGCTGGTGCAGAACTACATCCGCGACGGGCAACCGGTGGGCTCGCGTACGCTGTCGCGCGACTCGGGTCTGGCCTTGAGTTCAGCGACGGTGCGCAACGTGATGTCCGATCTCGAGCAGCTCGGCTTCGTCAGTTCGCCGCACACTTCAGCCGGTCGGGTACCGACCGACAAGGCCTACCGCTTCTTCGTGGACTCCTTGCTGCGGGCGCAGCTGACCACGGACGATTCGAGTCTGGAGGAGATCCACCGGCAGCTCGATATGCCCCTGGACAGCTCCAAGTCGCTGGTCGCGGCCGCCTCGCAGCTGCTGTCGAACATCACCCATCTGGCCGGAGTCGTGACTCTGCCGCTGGCGCAGGCGGCTTTGTTGACGCAAATCGAGTTCCTGGCGCTGTCGGAGAACCGCGTACTGGTGGTGTTGGTGTTCGACGACCGCGAGGTGCAGAACCGCATCATCCAGCTCGATCGGCATTACTCGGCCGAAGAGCTGCGGCGCGCCGCGAGCTTTCTCAACGAGCATTGCGTCGGCCGCACGCTGTCCCAGATCCACCAGGAGCTGGTGCGGCAGCTCAAGGAGACGCATGAGAACCTCAATCAGGTCATGCTCGACGCCATTTCGATGGCGCAGCGCCTGTTCGAGCAGGGCAGCGCCGCCGAGGACATCGAGTACCTGATCGCCGGGGAGACCAATCTGATGGGCTTCGCCGGGCCATCGAATGTCGATAAGCTCAAGCGACTGTTCGAGGCGTTCAATGAAAAGCGTGACATCCTGCATCTGCTGGACCAGAGCCTGCGTGCCGAGGGGGTGCAGATTTTCATCGGCCACGAGTCGGGCTATCAGATTCTGGATGACTACAGTGTCGTGACCGCGCCGTATAGTTCCGCCAGGGCAGTGGTCGGTGTATTGGGCGTGATTGGTCCGACTCGTATGGCGTACGAGCGCATCATTCCGATCGTTGATTTGACGGCAAAAGTTCTCAGCTCCGCCTTGAATTCGCGCCGTTGAGCGCCATCTAGGCAGTAGCGATCATAAGGGCAGCCAGAAAATAGTTTACTTCTTGATTGTAATTCATTGTTCTAAAAGGTATTTAATGTGGATGAAGCGAGGCAGGGCGGATCTTCGATAAGCGAGCCGGAAGCGGAGCTCAAGGCGTCCGGCGACGGTGATGGCGAGCCGCGCGGAGAACTCGAGGAGCTGCGCCAGGCGCTCGCGACCGCCGAGGAAAGCGCCCGCACGCAGCGCGATCTGTACCTGCGCGCCGCGGCCGAACTCGAGAACGTGCGCAAGCGCGCACAGCGCGATATCGAAAATGCCCACCGCTATGCGATCGAGGGCCTCGCCGCCGAGCTGCTCCCCGTGCGCGATGGGCTTGAGCTCGGCATACGTAATGGCGCCACCGCTGACGCCAGAACGCTGTTGGCCGGGCAGGAAGCTACACTGAAACTGCTCGATCGGAGCTTCGAGAAATTCTCGATCAAGCAGCTCGATCCGGCAGGTCAACGTTTCGACCCGAGTCTGCACGAGGCGGTGCTGATGCAGGAGTCGGGTGCAGCGGCGCCGAACACGGTGCTGCAGGTAGTGCAGCCGGGCTACGAGCTCAAGGGCAGGTTGCTGCGGCCGGCGCGGGTAGTGGTAGCCAAGGCCGCGAAAGGCTCGTGAGCGGCTTAAGCTTAGCGCAGAGTGGTGCGGCGAGGGTCGCCGCGAGTTGAAAACCAAGGCTTTGATCCCAAGCTAGTACATCATGAAACAGAACGGCTGGAGTGCGACACATGAGTAAGGTAATCGGCATCGATCTGGGCACGACGAACTCGTGCGTGGCGATCATGGAAGGCGGCAAGCCGCGCGTCATCGAGAACAGCGAGGGCGATCGCACCACGCCTTCAATCGTCGCTTTTACCAAGGACGACGAGGTTCTGGTCGGTCAGTCGGCCAAACGCCAGGCGGTGACCAATCCGCAGAACACGCTGTCCGCGGTCAAACGGCTGATCGGGCGCAAGTTCGACGACGAGGTGGTGCAGAAGGATATCAAGATGGTGTCCTACCACATCATCAAGGCGGACAACGGCGATGCCTGGGTCGATGTGCGCGACAAAAAGATGGCGCCGCCGGAGATTTCCGCGCGTGTGCTGATGAAGATGAAGAAGACCGCCGAGGACTATCTCGGCGAGCCGGTGACCGAGGCGGTGATCACGGTGCCGGCATATTTCAACGACTCGCAGCGCCAGGCGACCAAGGACGCCGGCCGCATCGCGGGCCTCAATGTCCAGCGCATCATCAATGAGCCGACCGCCGCGGCCCTGGCCTATGGCCTCGACAAGCAGGGCGCGGATCGCAAGATCGCCGTATACGACCTTGGTGGCGGCACCTTCGACATTTCCATCATCGAGATCGCCGAGGTCGATCGTGAGCGCCAGTTCGAGGTGCTGTCGACCAATGGCGATACCTTCCTCGGTGGCGAGGATTTCGATCAGCGCATCATCAATTTCCTCGCCGACGAATTCCAAAAGGAATCCGGCGTCGATGTACGCCGCGACCCGCTGGCCATGCAGCGCCTGAAAGAGGCGGCGGAGAAGGCCAAGATCGAATTGTCCTCGAGCCAGCAGACCGAGGTCAATCTGCCGTACATCACGGCCGACGCCAACGGTCCGAAGCATCTGAACGTCAAGCTCACGCGCGCCAAGCTCGAATCGCTGGTTGAGGATCTGGTGAAGCGGACCATCGGTCCCTGCCGCGTCGCGCTCAAGGACGCCGGGCTCGAGGCCAAGGATGTGGCCGAGGTGATCCTGGTCGGCGGGCAGACCCGTATGCCGCTGGTACAGAAGTACGTGCGCGATTTCTTCGGCATGGAACCGCGCAAGGACGTCAACCCGGATGAAGCGGTTGCGGTCGGTGCGGCAGTGCAGGGCGGTGTGCTCGCGGGCGAAGTCAAGGATGTGCTGCTGCTCGATGTCACCCCGCTGTCGCTCGGTATCGAGACGCTCGGCGGCGTGATGACCAAGCTGATCGAGAAGAACACGACCATTCCGACCAAGGCTGCGAACGTGTTTTCGACCGCGGACGACAACCAGACCGCGGTGACCATCCACGTGCTGCAGGGCGAGCGCGAGCGGGGCGCCGACAACAAGTCGCTCGGCAGGTTCGACCTGACAGATATTCCGCCCGCGCAGCGCGGTATGCCGCAGATCGAGGTCACCTTCGACATCGATGCCAATGGAATTCTGAATGTTTCGGCGAAGGACAAGGCGACCGGCAAGGAGCAGCGCATCGTGATTCGCGCCTCGAGCGGACTGTCCGAGGATGAGATCAAGCGCATGGTCAAGGATGCCGAGGCGCATGCGGCCGAGGATCGGCTGTTCCGTGAGCTGGTCGAGACGCGTAACCGCGCCGATGCGATGATCCACTCGGTGGACAAGGCGCTCAAGGATCTGGGGGACAAGGTGAGTTCCGATGAGCGTGCCAAGGCGGAGGCGGCGTTGAACGACCTGAAGAAGGCGCTGGCTTCCGACGACAAGGAAGTCATCGAGAAGAAGACCGAGATTCTCGCTCAGGCGTCGGCCAGCATCGCGCAACGCGCCTATGCGGGTGGCCAGCCGGGCGCCGGCGCGCCCCCTGGCGCGGGCTCGGGCAGCGAAGCGCCCCCGGGTGCCGGCGGTGCGGCCGGTGCCGGCGCGCAGGCGAAACCCGATGAAAATGTGGTCGACGCTGAGTTCGAGGAAGTGCGCGACAAGGGCCGCCGCGCGTCCTGAGGTGAAGGAGCGCGGGCACCCGGAGGTAGGGACAGGCGTTCGCTCGCGACTCAAGCACAGACCAACCCGGCGCTGCCAGCGCCGGGTTGGTCTGTGCGCATCTGAATTGATCTGGCAATAGAACAAGCCACAGTGACTCATGGCCAAACGCGATTACTACAAGGTACTCGACGTGGCTCGCAACGCGAGCGAGGCCGACATGAAGAAAGCGTATCGGCGCCTAGCCATGAAGTTTCACCCCGATCGCAATCCGGGCGATCACGAAGCCGAAGATAAATTCAAGGAAGCCAAGGAAGCCTACGAAGTTCTGTCGGACACGCAGAAGCGCGCCGTCTACGATCAGTACGGGCATGCCGGGGTCGAGTCCAGCCGCAATGCCGCCGGCGCTAGCGCCGGCGGTCACGGCGCCGAGGCCTTCAGCGATATTTTCGGCGACGTGTTTGGCGACATCTTCGGCGGCGCGCGGCGCGGCGGCGCCTCACAGGTGTATCGCGGCGCCGATCTGCGCTATGAGATCGAGCTCGAGCTGGCCGAGGCGGTATTCGGACGCACGGTTGAGATCGACGTCAGCAAGTTTGTCGAATGCGAGGTCTGCCGCGGCAGCGGCGCGGCCAAAGGCAGCACGCCGGTCAACTGCGATACCTGCGGCGGCAGCGGCCAGGTGCGTATCTCGCAGGGTTTTTTCACCTTGCAGCAGACCTGCCCGCATTGCCGCGGTACCGGGCGGGTGGTGCGCAATCCCTGCGACCATTGTCTGGGCCAGGGCCGCGTGCGCCGCAGCAAGAAATTGTCGGTGAAGATTCCAGCCGGGGTGGACACCGGCGACCGCGTGCGCCTGGGCGGCGAGGGCGAAGCCGGCCGCAACGGCGGGCCGCCGGGCGATCTCTACGTCGAGGTGCACGTACGCGAGCACACCATCTTCGAGCGTGACGGGATGCACCTGAGTTGTGATGTGCCGATCAGCTTCGCGACCGCGAGCCTGGGAGGCAGTGTCGAGGTGCCGACACTCGACGGCCAGGTGGTGCTCAAGATCCCGGCCGAGACCCAGTCCGGACGTGTGTTCCGCCTGCGCGAGAAGGGCGTGAAATCGGTGCGCAACAACACCCGCGGCGACCTGTTCTGCCGCGTGGTGGTGGAGACGCCGGTGCACCTGTCGAACGAGCAGCGCGCACTGGTGCGCGAGCTCGACGAGACGCTGCGGCGCGATGGCAACAAGCACGCGCCGCGCCAGAAGAGTTTCCTTGACGGTGTGAAGCGGTTCTTTTCGAGCGAGCCACCGTGAGCGAGCTACCGTGAGCGGCGCACCGTGAGCGGTGCCGGCGCGCAGAGAGCCGGCGCCATTCGAACGGTGATCGTCGGTGCCACCGGGCGCATGGGCACGCAGATGCTGCGGCTGCTGACACATTATCCAACGCTCCAACTGGTCGGCGCGGTCGCGTCCGAGCGCAGCCCCGCCCTGGGACAGGACGCGGGGCTGCACGCCGGCGCGGGTGCCAGCGCAGTGCCGATCAGCGCGGCACTGCCGCCGCTGCTGCAACAGGCCGACCTCGTAGTTGATTTCTCCAGCGCCAGCGCGGCGGCGGCTCATGTGGCGGCCTGCGTCGCCGCACGCGTGCCGCTGCTGCTCGGAACCAGTGGACTGCCGCGCGAACTCGAGGCGCCACTCGCCGCCGCGGCCGACGTAATTCCACTGCTGGTGGCGCCCAACACCAGCCTCGGAATCAATCTATTGCTCGATTTGGTGCGGCAGGCCGCACAGGCCCTGCCCCGGAGCTACGATATCGAAATCATCGAAGCGCACCACCGCGATAAGACTGACGCGCCCTCGGGCACGGCGCTGGCGCTGGGCAATGCCGCGGCGCTGGGCCGCGGCCAGATCCTGGGCGAGTCGGCCGCTTACGCGCGCCATGGCCAATGCGGTGCTCGGAGGGAAGGGCAGATAGGCTTCGGCGTGGTGCGCGGCGGCGATGTGGTCGGCGAGCACGAGGTCTGGTTCCTGGGCGACGGCGAGCGGCTGCTGCTCAAGCACTCGGCAACCGATCGTTCGGTGTTTGCCCGCGGAGCCTTGCTCGCGGGCCAGTGGTTGGCCGGCAGACCGGCCGGACGCTACGGCATGCGCGATGTTTTTATTAGTGGATACAGATAGATATTGTGATGTTTGATAGGTTTTTCTCCGCTAATGGTCGCTACAGGGCGATTTCGCTTAATTTAGTCGAACGCGGCCGATATTTGCGTGGACAGGGGCGGTAGGGGTCTTTAAACTTTTGCGCGTAATCCGAGTATCGGGTTAGTCCGCACAAGGCGGGAGGATGTTCCAAAAGAACGCCTCCCGCTTTGTGCATGTGCGCGTCTTAAATCACCGCTGACCCGGCGGCTCACGCGCTTGACGCGGGCTCGAGAGTGGAAGGAGAGGCATAGGTGACTGCACCGGCGCTGCTGGCTCTGAGCGACGGGTCAATTTTCAAAGGCCAATCCATTGGCGCCGCAGGCAATACCACTGGTGAGGTCGTTTTCAATACCGCCATCACCGGCTATCAGGAAATCCTCACCGATCCCTCGTACGCGCGTCAGATCGTGACGCTGACTTATCCGCACATCGGCAATACCGGCGCGACCGCCGAGGATATGGAGTCGGCGCAGATCTATGCCTCGGGACTGGTGGTGCGCGACCTGTCGATGATCAGCAGCAGTTGGCGCGCCGCCGAACCGCTCGGCGAGTTTCTCAAGCGCGGTCGGCTGGTCGCGATCGCCGGCGTCGACACCCGCCGCCTGACGCGCCTGTTGCGCGAGAACGGCGCGCAAGCCGGCTGCATTATGACCGGCGAGCGCATGGATGCAGCGGCGGCGGTGCGCGCCGCGCGCGCGTTCCCGGGCCTCAAGGGCATGGACCTCGCCAAGGTGGTGACGACGCGCCAGGGCTATCAGTGGAACGACGGCAGCATCGGCCGCGAGTCGCCGGCGCCGCTGCGCGCGCCGCAGCGCCTGCACGTGGTCGCCTATGACTACGGGGTCAAGCGCAACATCCTGCGGCTGCTGGCCGACCAGGGCTGTCGTCTCACGGTGGTGCCGGCGACCACCAGCGCCGCCGATGTGATGTCGGTGAATCCGGATGGCGTGTTTCTGTCCAACGGTCCCGGCGATCCGGAGCCCTGCGATTACGCGATCAAGGCCATTGCCGACCTGCTGAGCACCGACATACCGATCTTCGGCATCTGCCTGGGGCATCAGCTGCTGGGTCTGGCGAGCGGCGCCAAGACCGTAAAGATGAAATTTGGCCATCACGGCGCCAACCACCCGGTGCAGGAGCTCGCGAGCGGCCGGGTGATGATCACCACCCAGAACCACGGCTTCGCGGTCGATGAGTCGACGCTGCCCGCAAACCTGACGGCCACGCACCGCTCGCTGTTCGACGGCAGCCTGCAGGGCCTCGCGCGCACCGACCGCCCGGCCTTCAGCTTTCAGGGGCACCCCGAGGCGAGCCCCGGACCGCACGACCTGCGCCCGCTGTTCGAGGCTTTCATTCAGCTCATGGTGCATCGTCTGCAGGATCAATTGCGGCTGCTGCGTGCGAACGCGCGCCGATAGGTTCCGATGCCGAAGCGTACCGACCTCGAGAGCATCCTGATCATCGGCGCAGGCCCGATCGTGATCGGCCAGGCCTGTGAATTCGATTACTCGGGGGCCCAGGCCTGCAAGGCGCTGCGCGAGGAGGGCTACCGCGTCATCCTGGTGAACTCGAATCCGGCCACGATCATGACCGATCCCGAGAGCGCCGATGCGATCTACATCGAGCCGATCAACTGGCGCACGGTGGCGCGCATCATCGAGCGTGAACGGCCGAGTGCGCTGCTGCCCACCATGGGGGGTCAGACCGCGCTCAACACCGCCCTCGATCTGGTGCGCGAGGGCGTGCTCAAGCAGTACCAGGTCGAGCTGATTGCGGCCTCGCGCGAGGCCATCGACATGGCCGAGGACCGCGAGCAGTTCCGCAACGCCATGCGCGAGATCGATCTCGAGGTGCCGTATTCGCAACTCGCACGCAGCCTCGAAGAGGCGCTCGCGGTGCAGAGCAGCATCGGCTTTCCGATCGTGATCCGGCCCTCGTTCACGCTCGGCGGCAGCGGCGGTGGCATCGCCTATAACCGCGAGGAATTCGAGACCATCGTGGAGCGCGGCTTCGACGCCTCGCCGACGCGCGAGCTGCTGCTCGAGGAAGCGGTCATCGGCTGGAAGGAATTCGAGATGGAGGTGGTGCGTGACCGCAACGACAACTGCATCATCGTCTGCTCGATCGAGAACCTCGATCCGATGGGCGTGCACACCGGCGATTCGATCACCGTGGCGCCGGCGCAGACACTGACCGACAAGGAGTATCAGCGCATGCGTGATGCTTCGATCGCGGTGCTGCGCAAGATCGGCGTCGAGTGCGGCGGCTCCAACGTGCAGTTCGCGCTCGATCCGAACAGCGGCCGCATGCTGGTGATCGAGATGAATCCGCGCGTTTCGCGCTCCTCCGCACTGGCCTCCAAGGCCACGGGTTTTCCGATTGCCAAGGTGGCCGCCAAGCTGGCCGTCGGCTACACGCTCGATGAGCTCAAGAATGAGATCACGGGCGGGGCTACCCCGACGTCGTTCGAGCCGACGATTGATTACGTGGTCACGAAGATCCCGCGCTTTACCTTTGAGAAGTTCCCGACCGCCAACAGCCGGCTGACCACGCAGATGAAGTCGGTCGGTGAAGTGATGGCGATCGGCCGTACTTTTCAGGAGTCGCTGCAGAAGGCGCTGCGCAGCCTCGAGACCGGACTCGATGGCCTGGATCCGGTGCTAACGCTGCCGCTGTCGGAAGAGATGGAAATGCAGCTCAGATTCGAGCTGCACGCGCCGGGTCCGGACCGCCTACTGTATGTCGCCGACGCGTTCCGCGCCGGCTTCGGACTCGATCACGTCGCGGGCTTGAGTTCAATCGATCGCTGGTTTCTCGCCCAGATCGCCGATCTGATCGACGAGGAGGCGCGGGTGGGTCGTGAGGGTGCGGGGGCATTGGGCGGCGAACGCCTGCGCGCACTCAAGCGCAAGGGCTTCTCCGACCGCCGGCTCGCGGCCCTGACGCGCTCGACCGAGGCCGTGATCCGCGGCAAGCGCCGTGAGTTCGGCGTCGCCCCGGTCTACAAACGGGTCGATACCTGTGCCGCCGAGTTCGCGACCTCGACCGCGTACCTGTATTCGACCTATGAGGAAGAGTGCGAGGCCGAGCCGACCAGGCGCCGCAAGATCATGATTCTCGGCGGCGGTCCGAATCGCATCGGCCAGGGGATCGAGTTCGACTACTGCTGCGTGCACGCGGCGCTGGCGCTGCGCGAGGACGGCTTCGAGACCATCATGGTCAACTGCAACCCGGAAACCGTGTCGACCGATTACGACACCTCCGATCGGCTGTATTTCGAGCCACTGACGCTCGAGGATGTGCTCGAAGTGATCGCCAAGGAGCGGCCCGAGGGCGTGATCGTGCAGTTCGGCGGCCAGACCCCGCTCAAGCTCTCGCGTGCGCTCGAGGCGGCTGGCGCGCCGATCATCGGTACTTCGCCCGACTCGATCGATATCGCCGAGGACCGCGAACGCTTCCAGCAGCTGGTGCGACGCCTGGGGCTCAGGCAGCCCGCCAATGCGACCGCGCGCAACGAAGAGCAGGCGGCGCAGCTCGCGCGCGAGGTCGGGTATCCGCTGGTGGTACGGCCCTCCTATGTGCTCGGCGGCCGCGCGATGGAGATTGTTTTCAACGAGGACGACCTGCGTTCGTATATGGCGCGGGCGGTGCAAGTGTCGAACGAGGCCCCGGTGCTGCTCGATCGCTTCCTCGATGTGGCGATCGAGGTGGACGTCGATGCGGTCTGCGACGGTGTCGATGTGCTGATCGGCGGCATCATGGAGCACGTCGAACAGGCCGGCGTGCATTCCGGCGACTCGAGCTGCTCGCTGCCGCCCAACAGCCTGTCGGCGGCGGTGCAGGATGAACTGCGGGCGCAGACGCGCAAGCTCGCGCGCGCCCTGAATGTGATCGGGCTGATGAACGTCCAGTTCGCGATCCAGAACAACCTGGTCTACGTGCTCGAGGTCAATCCGCGCGCTTCACGCACGGTACCGTTCGTGTCGAAGGCGACCGGGGTGCCGATCGCCAAGATCGCCGCGCGGGTGATGACCGGCAAGACACTGCGCGACCTGGGCGTGCTGGCCGAGCGCGTGCCCAGGTACTACTCGGTCAAGGAAGCCGTATTCCCGTTCCTGAAGTTCCCGGAGGCCGATCCGATCCTCGGTCCCGAGATGAAATCGACCGGCGAGGTCATGGGCACCGGGCGCACATTCGGCGAAGCCTATGCCAAGTCGCAGGCCGCTTCCGGTGTGGTGCTGCCGCGCTCGGGCTGCTGCTTGATCAGCGTGCGCGAGCGCGACAAGCCGGGGGCCGTGCCGCTGGCACGGCGGCTGATGGAGCATGGATTCAACCTGGTCGCCACCACCGGCACGGCCTTGGCGCTCAAGGCTGCCGGTATCGACTGTCGCCGCGTCAACAAGGTGCGCGAGGGCCGGCCGCATATCGTCGACATGATCAAGAACGACGAGATCGACCTGATCGTCAATACCACGGAAGGCAAGCAGGCCATACTCGAGTCCAACTCGATACGGCGCGAGGCTGTGCGCCGGCGCATCACCTATTACACGACCCTGGCCGCGGCGCTCGCGACTTGCGAGGCGCTCGACCATCTCGATGAGGTCGACGTCAACCGGCTGCAGGATCTGCACCGCGAGGTCGGTGTGCTCGATGCGGCCGCGCCGCGCCGGGACGTGGGCACATGAAACGCTCGCCGATGACTTTGCGCGGCGCCGAAATGCTGCGCGCCGAGCTCAAGCGCCTGAAGTCGGCGGATCGGCCGCGCATCATCAAGGCGATCGCCGAGGCCCGCAGTCACGGCGATCTGTCGGAGAATGCCGAGTATCACGCTGCGCGTGAGCAGCAGGGCTTTATCGAGGGCCGGATCATGGAGATCGAGTCGCGGCTAGCAGCCGCGGAGATCATCGATATCGCCAGCCGACCAGCGACCGGAAAAGTGGTGTTCGGTGCCACCGTGGAACTCGAGGATCAGGACGAGGGCACCGCGGTCACCTACCAGATCGTCGGTGAGGACGAGGCCGACATCCGCGGCGGGCGCATCTCGATCACCTCGCCGATCGCGCGCGCGCTGATCGGCAAAGTCCAGGGCGAGGTCGTGGAGGTGGCCGCTCCAGGCAAAACGCGAAGCTACGAGATCGTCTCGGTGCGGTACGTCTAGCCACTAGGGCGGCGAGGTCATATGCAAGAGGTACTGACTATCCAGCGCATTTTTTGTAATCAAAAAATGCGCTGGATAGTCAGTACCTCTTACGGATGGTCCGGTCGCCCTGGGCTAGAGATCCGGCAATGGGATGCGCGTGAGCTTCGCGTTAGCCTTGAAGAGTACTGCGACGTGGCCGATGCGCGTGACCAGGGCGCTGCCGGTCTCCCGGACCAGCTCGGCGAGCAGCGCGTCGCGCGCGGCGCGATCGGTGGCCTGGATGCGGAGTTTGATCAGTTCGTGATCGGCCAGGGCGTGCCGGGTTTCATCGAGCACGCCGGCGCCCAGGCCATTGTGGCCGATGTGGATCACGGCCTTCAGGACATGGGCGCGGCCGCGCAGGAAGCGCAATTGCTTGTCGGACAGGCGCATTACCTTATGATAAGCGGGTCGGCGCAGGCGCGCTGACTGCGCCGGGCAGCAGTGAGCGTTTAGCGAACATGGCCCGCCGATCCAAGAGCAGCGATCGCTGGCTGCGCGAGCATTTCTCCGATCCGTTCGTGAAACGCGCCCAGGCGGAAGGCTGGCGATCACGCGCCGTGTTCAAACTCGAGCAGATCGATCAGCGCGAGCGGCTGCTGAAGCCCGGGATGGTGGTGCTCGATCTTGGCGCCGCCCCGGGCGCCTGGAGCCAGTATGTGCGGCGCCGGCTAGGGGCCTCGGGCCGGGTGGTGGCGACCGACCTGCTGCCCATGGAGCCGCTGGCGGGGGTGGAATTCCTACAGGGGGACTTTCGCGACGACGGCGTCGTCCAGGAGCTCAAGAGCACGCTCGGCGGCACGGGGGTGGACCTGTTGCTGTCGGACATGGCGCCGAACTTGAGCGGAATGGACGCGATCGACGCCCCGCGGGGCATGTATTTGGCCGAACTGGCACTGGATCTGGCGCGGGAGGTCTTGAAACCGGGCGCGACTGCCCTGATCAAGGTCCTGCAAGGGGCCGGCTTTGAGGATGTGGTCGCGTTAGCGCGGACTCGCTTCGGGCGGGTCAGGTGCCTCAAACCCGAGGCTTCCCGGGCGCGCAGTCCTGAAACCTACTTGCTGGCCTCCGGGATGAGGATGGTGTAGCGTCCCTATCACGATTCCCTACCGGGCGTACCGACCGCGCAGCGTTGTGGTGAAATGAAGTTGAATGATTTGACAAAAAACATCCTGCTCTGGGTGGTCATCGTGCTGGTAATGCTGGCGGTATTTAGCCGCTACATGCCCAGCGGGCCGCAGCGTCAGCAGCTGACGTATTCCGAGTTCTACAGCGATGTTCACTCCGGCAAGGTGGACAGCGTGGTGCTCCAGGGTGACCAGATTCGCGGGACTCTGAAGGATAAGACTCAGTTCGAGAGTTACAACCCCGAGACCAACTACACCTCGCTGATCGGCGACCTGCTCAAGGCCAATGTCAGCGTCGAGGGCCAGGCGCCCAAGCAGCCAAACTTTCTCACGCAGCTGCTGCTGCAGCTGGCGCCGGCGTTGCTGATGCTGCTGGTGTTCGTTTATCTGCTGCGGCAGATGCAGGGCGCGGCCGGCGGCCGCGGTGCCATGTCTTTCGGCAAGAGCCGCGCGCGGCTGCTGGGAGAGGACCAAGTCAATGTGACCTTCGCCGACGTCGCGGGCGTCGATGAGGCCAAGCAGGAGGTCGGCGAGATCGTCGACTTCCTGAAGGACCCGGGCAAGTTCCAGAAGCTGGGCGGCAAGATTCCCAAGGGCGTGCTGATGGTCGGCTCACCGGGTACCGGCAAGACGCTGCTGGCGCGCGCGATTGCTGGCGAGGCCAAGGTGCCGTTCTTCACCATTTCCGGCTCCGACTTCGTCGAGATGTTCGTCGGCGTCGGCGCGTCGCGCGTGCGCGACATGTTCGAGCAGGCCAAGAAGCACGCGCCCTGCATCATATTTATCGATGAAATCGATGCCGTGGGGCGTCACCGCGGCGCCGGCCTGGGCGGCGGGCACGACGAGCGCGAGCAGACCCTCAACCAGCTGCTGGTAGAGATGGATGGATTCGAGGGTAACGAAGGCATCATCGTCATTGCCGCCACCAACCGTCCCGATGTGCTCGATCCGGCGCTGCTGCGCCCGGGCCGTTTCGATCGCCAGGTGGTCGTGCCGCTGCCCGACGTGCGTGGTCGCGAGCAGATCCTGCGCGTGCACATGCGGCGCGTGCCGCTGGGCGACGACGTCAAGCCGGCACTGATCGCGCGCGGCACGCCCGGGTTCTCGGGCGCCGATCTGGCCAACCTGGTCAACGAGGCGGCGCTGTTCGCGGCGCGGGCCAACCAGCGCCAGGTGTCGATGGACCAGTTCGAGCGCGCCAAGGACAAGATCATGATGGGCGCCGAGCGGCGCTCGATGGTCATGACCGACGCCGAAAAGCGCATGACGGCCTACCACGAGGGCGGTCACGCCATCGTCGGCATGAGCGTGCCGGAGCATGATCCGGTGTACAAAGTCACGATTATTCCGCGCGGCCGCGCCCTGGGCGTAACGCAGTTCCTGCCCGAGCAGGATCGGTACTCGTTGAGCAAACGGCGTCTGGAAAGCTCGATCGCGACGCTGTTCGGCGGCCGCATCGCCGAGGAACTCATATTCGGCGAGGATGCGGTGACCACCGGCGCCTCGAACGACATCGAACGCGCCACCGAGCTGGCACGCAACATGGTCACGAAGTGGGGACTGTCGGATCGGCTCGGGCCGCTGACCTATTCGGAAGAGTCGGGCGAGGTGTTCCTCGGCCGCAGCGTCACGCAGCACAAGCAGGTCTCGGATGAAACCGCGCACGCGATCGACGAGGAGGTCCGGCGGGTGATCGAGATGAATTACAAGCGCGCCAGGCAAATCCTCGAGACCAATCTGGACAAACTGCATGCGATGGCCGAGGCCCTGATCAAGTACGAGACGCTCGCCGACGAGCAGATCAAGGACATCATGGCCGGCCGCACGCCGAAACCGCCCGAGGGCTGGGACGACTCGACGCCGAGCACCGGCAGCGGCAAGCCGGCCACCGCACCGGCGGGCGCTCCGGCCGACGGCATTGTCCGCCCGGCCGGACAGCACTAAATCCGACCATCACGCAGAGAGATCAGACTATAGGGCGCATTTTTGATAACAAAAATGCACCTTGTAGTCTGATCTCTCTGCGTGGCGATGCGTCACTTTGTGCTGTCTCGCGCGGGGCGCATGCGGCGTAGGTGAGGAGCGCCCGTCGATGCGATTGCTGTGTGCCGGCCGTGTGCTCGAACTCGACCGTCCGGTGGTCATGGGCGTGCTCAATGTAACGCCGGATTCCTTCTCTGACGGCGGGCGCTACCTCGATCCGGATGCGGCCTTTGCACAGGCGGACCAAATGGTGGCGGAAGGCGCCGCGATCATCGACGTTGGTGGCGAATCGACGCGTCCGGGTGCAGCGTCGGTGACCGGCGAAGAAGAGCTGCGCCGTGTGCTGCCAGTGGTCGAGCGCGTGGCGGCGCGGCTGCCGGTACTGGTCTCGGTAGACACCTCCAACCCTGAGGTCATGCGGCGCGCCGGCGCCTCCGGCGCCCACCTGATCAACGATGTGCGGGCGTTGCGCTCGCCCGGCGCGGTCGAGGCGCTGGCGGCGGGCGAGCTGGGCGCGTGCCTGATGCACATGCGGGGTGAGCCGGCGACCATGCAGATCGATCCCCGGTACGACGATGTGGTCGGGGAAGTGCAGGATTTTCTGGCTGAGCGCGTGCAGACCTGCATCGCCGCGGGCATGGCGCGCGAGCGGCTGTGCATCGATCCCGGGTTCGGCTTCGGCAAGCTACTGGCGCATAATCTGCAACTGCTGCGCGGACTGGCGCAATTCCAGCGCCTCGGGCTGCCGCTGGCCGTAGGTCTATCGCGCAAATCGATGGTGGCGGCGCTGGGCGGACGGGCCGAGGAGCGACTGGCCGGCAGCCTGGCGCTGGCGACGATCGCGGTGTTGAACGGCGCGCGGATCGTGCGCGCCCACGATGTGGCGGCAACGGTGGATGTCGTGCGCATTGCCAGCGCAGTCAGACAAGGGAGTTGAGGTGGGTAGAGCGTATTTTGGAACCGACGGCATTCGTGGCCGTGTGGGCACCGATCCGATGACTGTCGATTTTGCCCTGCGGCTTGCGAGCGCGGCGGCCCGCGTGGTGCTCGGGGACGGCGGCACGGTGCTGATCGGCAAGGACACCAGGGTCTCGGGCTATATGTTCGAGGCCGCGCTCGAGGCCGGCTTCGTCGCCGCCGGCGCCAACGTGCTGCTGACCGGCCCGTTACCGACGCCGGCGGTCGCCTACATGACGCGCCACCTGCAATGCCGGCTGGGCGTGGTGATCAGCGCCTCGCACAATCCTTACGAGGACAACGGCATCAAGTTCTTCGACGGCGAGGGCGCCAAGCTGTCGGATCAGCTCGAGGAGCGCATCGAGGCGCAGCTGTCGACGGTGCCGCTGACGCGCGCCTCGCGCGAACTCGGGCGTGCACGCCGCGTAGACAGCGCACTGTTGCACTACCAGGAGTTCTGCGCCGGGGTGCTGGCCGGCGGCATCAATTTGTCGGGGTTCAAGATCGTGATCGACTGCGCCAACGGCGCTGCCTACAAGGTCGCGCCGCGCATTCTCGCCGACCTCGATGCCGACATCGTCCCGATCGGATGCTCGCCCAATGGCCGCAACATCAACGATGGCTGCGGCTCCACGTCGCCGGAACTGCTGCAGCTCACGGTTCCGGGAGTGCATGCGCACGTTGGCGTCGCCGTTGACGGTGACGGTGATCGCGTAGTGATGGTCGATCATCTGGGGCGGCTGGTCGACGGCGATCAGCTGCTGTTCGTGATCGCCGCGGCGGCGAAGAGCTCCGGCCGGTTGCGTGGACCGGTGGTCGGAACGGTGATGAGCAACCTCGGGCTGGAGCTGGCGCTGCGGCGCCTCGGAATCGACTTTATACGCGCGCCGGTAGGCGATCGGCACGTACTTGCCAAGCTCAAGGAAAGCGGCGGCATGCTCGGTGGCGAGACTTCGGGTCATATCCTGACTCTGGATCGCACCACCACCGGTGACGGGCTGATCACGGCGCTGCAGGTGCTTAGCATCATGAAGCAGACCGGCCGTTCTCTGGCGGAGCTTGCGGCCGGCATGGACAAGCTGCCGCAGGTGCTGCTCAACGTCGAAGTCGCGCGCCGTTTCGATCCGACGGCGGTGCCCGCGATCGCCGCCGCGGTGCGGCGGATCGAGAAGCACCTGCAGGGAGAGGGGCGCGTGGTGCTGCGCGCTTCAGGCACCGAGCCGGTGATCCGCGTGATGGTCGAAGGCCGCGATGCGGCCGACGTGCGCGGCTGTGCCGATGAGCTGGCCGCCGCGGTCAGAGCGGCCGCCTTGCCGGAAACCGCGCCGACCTGAGTTCGCGACATCTGGCCATTGCGGGGGGCAGGCTGCGTGGCTATCATCCGCGCGCCCAAAACCGGGACGGCACCGTTTTGAGACGCCGGCCCTTGAGGTGCCGGCTCTTGAGGCGCCGGCCTCTGAAGCACGCCAGGATCAAGCAACGGGACTCATCGTAAGTCATGCGACGCAAACTCGTAGCCGGCAACTGGAAGATGCATGGATCGCGCGCCGACAACGCGCCGCTGATCGAGGCGATTCTGGCGGCCCCGAACCTCGAGAGCGTCGATTGCGTGGTCTGTCCGCCGCTGGTGTACCTGATGGAGTTGGCGCGCTTGCTGCGAGGCGCCGCCGTCAAGCTCGGGGCGCAGAATGTCTGCGCCGAGGCGCAGGGCGCCTATACCGGGGAAGTCTCGGCGGCGATGCTCAAAGACGTCGGCTGCACCTACGTGATCGTCGGCCACTCCGAACGGCGCGCCTTGTACGGCGAAGATGATGTACTGGTGGCCCGTAAGTTCGCCGCGGCGCAGTCGCGCGGCCTGCTGCCGATTCTGTGTGTCGGCGAGCTGCTCGCAGACCGCGAGGCCGGCCGCACGCACGAGCGGGTTGGACGGCAGCTGGAAGCCGTGGTGGCGCTGACCGGCATCGGCAGCTTTGCACATGCGGTGGTAGCGTACGAGCCGGTATGGGCGATCGGCACCGGGCGCACCGCATCGCCGCAGCAGGCGCAGGATGTGCACGCCTTCATCCGTCAGCGGCTGGCGGAGCGGGATGCTAAAATCGCCGCCGATTTGCAGATTCTTTACGGCGGCAGCGTCAAGGCGGGCAACGCCCGCGAGCTGTTTTTGCAGACCGACGTCGACGGCGGTCTGATCGGGGGCGCCTCGCTGCAGGCAGAGGAATTTCTGAGCATCGTGGCCGCGGCACGCGGCTGAGAGCGGGACCTAGATGTTGCATACCTTGCTGATGATCATCCACTTCTTTTGCGCCGCCGCGATCGTGGCGCTGGTGCTGCTCCAGCGCGGCAAGGGCGCGGAGGCGGGTGCAGGTTTCGGCGCCGGCGCCTCGGGCACCGTGTTCGGCGCCCGGGGCGCGAGCACGGCGTTGTCGCGCGCGACCGCCATCCTGGCGGCGATCTTCATGGTGACCAGCCTGTCTCTGGCCTACGTGGGTGCCCGCAAGAGCAGCGCTCCGGCGAGCAGTCTGCTCGACCAGCTGGCGACACCGAGTGCGCCGGCAAACAGGGCACCCGGCCCCGTCGGTGGTGCTCCTGGTGCCGCCGGTGCCCCTGGTGCCGCCGGTGCCCCTGGTGCCGCCGGTGCCCCTGGTGCCGAGGGCGGCGTCGGCGGTGGCATTGCGCCGGCGGCGCCGACGACTACTCCCCAGCCGGGCGGGGCGGCGACGGCACCGAGTACACCGGCAACGAATCCGGCGGACAGCGGTAAGGCGCCCATGTAAGCCCTTAGGTAAGCGGGCCCGGCACGAATAGGGGCTCGCGCCCGGAAGTAATCAACGCCGACGTGGTGGAATTGGTAGACACACTAGCTTGAGGGGCTAGCGCCGCAAGGTGTGGGAGTTCGAATCTCCCCGTCGGCACCATAAGTCTGTGTCCCCTGTTACAATGCCCCGACGAAGGGGCGGATCAATGTACGCGCAAGCGCAACATGCCGCCCCTTTTGGTGCGCAAATGCTGACGAATTACCTGCCGGTATTGATTTTCCTTACCATAGCCTCGGTGCTCGCGGCCGTGCTGCTTGGCTTGGGATTGGTGCTCGGACGTCTTTCCGCCCGACATCGCGGCGATCCGGAAAAGTTGTCGCCTTACGAGTGCGGCTTCGAACCGTTCGAAGACAATCGGATGAAATTCGACGTGCGCTACTACCTGGTCGCGATACTGTTCATTATCTTCGACCTCGAGATTGCGTTTCTGTTTCCGTGGGCAGTATCGCTCGGCCGCACCGGCGGTTTCGGCCTTGTGGCCATGGGCGTATTTCTGTTCATACTTGTGATCGGCTTTGCCTACGAGTGGAAGAAGGGAGCGCTCGAGTGGGATTAGCGGCGGCGGACACCGAAGGCTTCGCGCAACGCGGCTTCCTGACCACTCAGGTCGATAGCCTGGTGAGCTGGGCGCGCACCGGTTCGCTGTGGCCGATGACTTTCGGACTGGCCTGCTGCGCGGTGGAAATGATGCACGCCGGAGCTTCGCGCTACGATCTGGACCGTTTCGGCGTCGTGTTTCGTCCCAGTCCGCGTCAATCCGACGTCATGATCGTGGCCGGCACATTGGTCAACAAGATGGCGCCCGCGCTGCGCAAGGTCTATGACCAGATGCCCGAGCCGCGCTGGGTCATCTCGATGGGCTCGTGCGCCAACGGCGGTGGCTATTACCACTACTCCTATGCGGTGGTGCGCGGCTGCGATCGAATCGTACCGGTCGATGTCTATGTGCCCGGATGTCCGCCGACGGCGGAGGCGCTGCTCTATGGCGTAATCCAGCTGCAGCGCAAGATCGAGCGGCAAACCGCGGCGAGCGCCTGATCCGCGGAAGGCATTAAAAGGAATCGAGAGTAGTGCCAGCGTACATCGAAGATCTCGCCGCACGGGTCACGGCTGCCTTGGGCGATCGCGCTTGCCTTTATACGTCGCTGCCCGATGAGCTCGCGATCGAGGTCGCCAGCGATAAGCTGCTCGAGGTCGCGGGCATGCTGCGCGACGACCCGCAGCTGCGCTTTGAGTTGCTGATGGATCTGGCAGGGGTCGATTACCTCGACTATGGCCGCGCCGAGTGGCGCACCAACTCGGCCACCGCCACCGGATTCAGCCGCGGCGTGAATCGCACCGCGCCGCACACGCTCGCCGGCAACAAGCGCTACGCGGTGGTGTCGCAGCTGCTGTCGCTCACATATAACCAGCGGCTGCGGCTGCGTGTCTGGGCCGAGGACGTCGAGGATCCGATGGTGGATTCGCTGACCGGCGTGTGGGCCAGCGCCGAGTGGTTCGAGCGCGAGGCCTTCGATCTGTTCGGCATTCTGTTCCGCGGCCATCCGGATCTGCGCCGCATTCTGACCGACTACGGTTTCATCGGTCATCCGTTCCGCAAGGATTTCCCCCTCATCGGTAATGTCGAGGTGCGTTACGACCCGCAGCTCCAGCGCGTGGTCTACGAGCCGGTCAGCATCGAGCCGCGCACGCTGGTGCCGCGTGTGATCCGTCACGACAACCGCTACGACCCAGCGCTGCACGATCACCCGCCCGGGGTGGATCGTGCCTGAGATCCGCAATCTGACGCTCAACTTCGGCCCGCAGCATCCGGCGGCGCACGGCGTGCTGCGACTGGTGCTCGAGATGGACGGCGAGACCATCGTGAAGGCCGACCCGCACATCGGACTGCTGCATCGTGGCACCGAGAAGCTCGCCGAGTCCAAGCCCTTCAATCAGTCGATCGGCTACATGGATCGGCTCGATTACGTCTCGATGATGTGCAATGAGCACGCCTATGTGGCGGCGATCGAGCGGCTGCTGGGCATCACGGCGCCGCCGCGCGCGCAGTACATCCGCGTCATGTTCGACGAGATCACGCGCATCCTGAATCACCTGATGTGGCTCGGCGCGCATGGACTGGATATCGGTGCCATGACCGTGTTCCTGTTCTGCTTTCGCGAGCGCGAAGACCTGATGGACTGCTACGAGGCGGTATCGGGCACGCGCATGCACGCGACCTATTACCGTCCGGGTGGCGTCTACCGCGATCTGCCCGAGACGATGCCCAAGCACCAGCCCTCGCGCTGGCGCAGCCAGAAGGACATCGATCGGCTGAACGCGGCGCGCACCGGCTCGCTGCTTGATTTCATCGAGACCTTCACCGAAAAGTTCCCCGGGCGGGTCGATGAGTACGAGACGCTGCTGACCGACAACCGCATCTGGAAGCAGCGCACCGTGAATATCGGCGTGGTCTCGCCCGAGCGCGCGCTGCAGCTCGGCTTCTCCGGGCCGATGCTGCGCGGTTCAGGCGTCGAGTGGGATCTGCGCCGCAAGCGGCCGTACGCGGTGTATTCGGCGCTCGAATTCGATATTCCGGTCGGCGTAAACGGCGATTGCTACGACCGCTATCTGGTACGTGTGGCCGAGATGCGGCAGTCCAATCGCATCGTCCGGCAGTGCGTGGACTGGCTGCGCGCCAATCCGGGCCCGGTCATGGTCGATGACCGCAAAGTGCGTGCGCCCAGCCGCGAGCACATGAAGGGCGACATGGAGTCGCTGATTCATCATTTCAAATTCATGACCGAAGGCTACTGCGTGCCGGAAGGCGAGACCTACGCCGCGGTCGAGGCGCCAAAGGGTGAATTCGGGATTTTCCTGATCTCGGACGGGGCCAACAAGCCCTACCGCGTCAAGTGCCGCGCACCGGGCTTCGTACATCTGGCCTCGCTCGGCGAGATGGTGCGCGGACACATGCTCGCGGACGTGGTGGCCGTGATCGGCACACAGGACATCGTATTCGGGGAGGTCGATCGCTGATGAGCCAGGTAGAGCGCAAAGCGGGGCTGCTGTCCGGGCACACACGCGAGGAAATCGATCACTGGGTGGCGAAATTTCCGCCGGGGCGGCAGCGCTCGGCGGTGCTGTCGGCGCTGCGCGCGGCGCAGGAGCAGAATCACGGCTTTCTGAGCCTGGAGCTCATGGACGCGGTGGCGGACTACCTGCAGCTGCCGCCGATCCAGATCTATGAGGTCGCGAGCTTCTACTCGATGTTCGAGACCCATCCCTGCGGCCGGCATCATGTCAGCGTGTGCACCAACATCTCCTGCATGCTGTGCGGCGGCGAGGAAATCGAGGCCCATGTCGAGCGCAAGCTCGGCATAAGTAGCGGCCAGAGCACGCCGGATGGCCGCATCTTTCTCAAGCGCGAAGAGGAGTGCCTGGCGGCGTGCACCGGCGCGCCGATGATGATGGTCGATCACGTGTACTACGAGCATCTGACGCCCGAAACGGTCGATCAGATCCTCGATGCGCTGAAGTGAGTGCGGAGCCGGTATGGGCGCCTGGGACGATAAGCTGAATCTCACCTGCTTCGAGCCACTGCGGTACGAGCGCTCCTGGACGCTCGAGACCTACGGCCGGATCGGCGGCTACGAGGTGTGGAGGAAGATGCTGGCCGAGAAGCCGCCGCGCGAGCAGGTGATCGAGCAGGTCAAGGACTCGGGGCTGCGTGGCCGCGGTGGCGCCGCGTTCCCGGTGGGCGTGAAATGGAGCTTCATGCCGCGCAACGCCACGATGCAGAAGTACGTGGTCTGTAATTCGGACGAGAGCGAGCCCGGTACCTGTCACGATCGAGACATCCTGCGCTATAACCCGCACGCGCTGATCGAGGGCATGGCCATCGGCGGCTATTGCATGAATGCCACGGTGGGCTACAACTATATTCGCGGTGAATTCCTCGGCGAGCCGGTGCCGCGCTTCGAGGCGGCGCTGAAGGAAGCCTACGATGCCGGCCTGCTGGGAAGGAACATTCTCGGCTCGGGCATCGACTTCGATCTGCATTCCTTCGTCGGCGCCGGTGCCTACATCTGCGGCGAAGAGACGGCGCTGCTCGATTCGCTCGAGGGCAAGACCGGCAAGCCGCGCTTCAAGCCGCCGTTCCCAGCCGCCTTCGGTCTGTATGGCATGCCGACCACCGTCAACAACACCCAGAGCTTCGCCTCGGTGCCGACGATCCTACGCAACGGGCCGCAGTGGTTCGCCGATCTAGGGCCGGAGAACTCGGGCGGCACGGCCATCTTTTCGGTCTCAGGCCACGTGAGCAAGCCCGGCAACTTCGAGGTGCCGATGGGCATTCCATTTGCGGATCTGCTGGCGCTGGCGGGGGGCATCTGGAAAGGCCGCCAGATCAAAGCCGTGATCCCGGGAGGCTCCTCGGTACCGGTGGTGCCGGGCCAGATCATGCTCAAGACCAATATGGATTTCGACTCGCTCAAGGCCGCGGGCTCGAGCATCGGTTCGGCCGCGGTGATCGTGATGGACGAGACCACCTGCATGGTCAGGACACTCGAGCGCCTGTCGCGCTTCTATATGTCGGAGTCCTGCGGCCAGTGCACGCCCTGCCGCGAGGGCACCGGCTGGCTCAACCGCACGCTCAAGCGCATTCTCGACGGGGAGGCACGGCGCGAGGAGCTGGATCTGCTGCTCGACTTGGCCAATCGCATCGAAGGTCACACCATCTGCGGGCTCGGCGACGCCGCGGCCTGGCCGGTGCAGAGTTTCCTCAAGCATTTCCGCCATGAGTTCGAGTACATGGTCGATCACGGCGGACGCAGCATCGTCGATACCGCGCGGCAGGCCGCATGAGCGAAGAACTCGTCAATATCGAAGTCAACGGCGTGCCGATGAAGGCGCGCAAGGGCGAGATCATCATTCGCGCGACCGATCGCGAGGGTGTCTATGTGCCGCGATTTTGTTATCACGACAAGCTGCCGGTGGCGGCCAACTGCCGCATGTGCCTGGTCGAAATCGAGAAGGCGCCCAAGCCGTTGCCGGCCTGTGCCACGCCGGTCGCCGAGGGCATGAAGATCTACACCCACTCGGTCAAGGCCATCGGCGCGCAGCGCTCGGTCATGGAATTCCTGCTGATCAACCATCCGCTCGACTGCCCGATCTGCGATCAGGGCGGGGAGTGCGAGCTGCAGGATCTGGCGGTGGGCTTCGGTCGCGACATCTCGCGCTTCGTCGAGCGCAAGCGCTCGGTCAAGGACAAGAATCTCGGGCCGCTGGTGTCCACCGACATGACCCGCTGCATACACTGCACGCGCTGTGTGCGTTTCGGTCAGGACATCGCCGGTATTCAGGAGATGGGCGCCACCGGGCGCGGCGAGAACATGGAGATCGGCACCTTCATCGAGCACAGCGTCGATCACGAGCTGTCGGGCAACATCATCGATCTGTGTCCGGTCGGCGCGCTCAACAGCAAGCCGTTCCGCTACCGCGGCCGCGGCTGGGAAATGACGCAGGTGCCGCTGATCTCGCCGCACGATGGCGTCGGCACCCAGCTCTATGGCCATGTGCTGCGCGGGCGGCTGATGCGCGTGGTGCCGCGGCCGTGCGAGGAGATCAACGAGACCTGGATCGCCGACCGGGATCGCTTCAGCTACGAGGGCGTCTACAGCGAGGATCGGCTGCTGGCGCCGCAATTGCGGCAAGTCGATGGCAGCTGGCGTGAAGTCGAATGGGATGCGGCGCTGAGCGCGGCCGGGCAGGGCTTGAAGGCCGCCGCGGCCGAGCCCGGCGGCGTCGGCCTGCTGGCGCATCCCTCGAGCACGCTCGAGGAGCTGTATCTGCTGGCGCGGCTGGCCGAAGGACTGGGCAGCGCCAATATCGACCATCGGCTGCGGCAGCGTGATTTTCGCGACCAGGCGGCCGATGCGCTCACGCCCAGCCTGGGACTGCCGATTGCCGAGATCGACCGGCTCGATGCGCTGCTGGTGGTGGGCTCGAACCTGCGCCACGAACTACCGATCCTCGCGCACCGCGTGCGCAAGGCCAGCCTGCGCGGCGCGCGCATCAGCTTCATCAACCCGACGCGGTTCGACTACTTTTTCGCCGTGGCGCACATTGTGCTCTCGTCGCCGGCCGAGCAGGTCGCGGATCTGGCCGCGGTGCTGCTCGCCGCGCTCGACGGTGCGCCCTCGCCGCCGGAACTCGCTGCGCTGCTGGCGGGCGTCGAGCTCAAGTCGCAACATCGCGCGATCGCCGACACGCTCAAGAGCGGCGAGCGCCGTGCGATCTGGCTCGGCGCGCTGGCCGCGCGCGGCAGCCGCTACAGCGAATTGCGGGCACTGGCGCGCGCACTGGCGGCGGCGACCGGCGCAAGTCTCGGCGAACTCGCCGAAGGCGGTAATGCGGCCGGGGCCTACCTGGCCGGTGCGGTTCCTCACCGCAGCGCCGGCGGGGCCGCGCGCGCGACCCCGGGGCGCACGGCGCGGCAGATGCTCGAGCAGACCTTGCCCGGCTATCTGCTGCTCAACGCCGAGCCCTGGGCGGACGCCGCGCTGCCGAGCGCGCTCGAAACCTTGTCGCGCGCGCGCTGCGTGGTCGCGGTCAGCCCGTATGCGAATGAGGAGATGAAGCGCGCGGCGCACATATTGCTGCCGGCGGCAACCTTTGCTGAGACCTCGGGCACTTATGTGAACCTGGAGGGCCGCTGGCAGAGCCAGGGCGGGGCCGCGAAACCGCTCGGCGTATCGCGCCCGGCCTGGAAGATCCTGCGCGTGCTCGGCAATCTGCTCGAGCTGGCTGCCTTCGACTACCAGTCCTCGGAAGCAGTGCGCGATGAGCTCAGGTCGCGGCTCGAAGCCGCGCCGCACCCCTTATTTCGCACTGCGGTGGCGCTGCAGGCCGCGGCCACGGAAGCCGTGATGGATCTGCCGATGTACCAGATCGATCCGGTAGTGCGCCGTTCGGCGCCGCTGCTGCGTACGCGCGACGGGCGGGCGAGCATGCAGCTCTACGGAGGGACGGCTTGAACTCGCTGGCCAATCTCTGGGGGCAGCTGCCGCCCTACGTGCACTCGACGGTGTTCACCCTGGTGCTCACCGTGGTGCTGATTCTAGCAGTCGCCTACCTGACGCTGTGGGAGCGCAAGGTCATCGGCTGGATGCAGCTTCGTATCGGTCCGAACCGCGTGGGGATCTTCGGCTTCCTGCCGGGGATGGGCCAACCGTTTGCTGACGTCATCAAGCTGCTGATCAAAGAGATCGTAATCCCGGCGCGCGCCAACAAGATCCTGTTCCAGATCGCACCCGCCATCGCGCTGATTCCCGCGTTCGCTGCCTGGGCGGTGGTGCCGATCGCGCCGAACTATGCGATCGCCAACGTCGATGCCGGCCTGCTGTACGTGCTGTCGTTGACCTCCATGGGCGTCTACGGCGTGATCCTCGCCGGCTGGTCGTCGAATTCAAAGTACGCTTTTCTCGGCGCTATGCGCGCGGCAGCCCAAATGGTCGCCTACGAGATCGCGATGGGTTTTGCGCTGGTCGGCGTACTAATGGCGGCCGGCAGCCTGAATCTCGGCACCATCGTGACGCAGCAGCACGGCGGGCCGCTCACCTGGAACTGGTTCTGGCTGCTGCCGCTGCTGATGGTGTATTTCATTTCCGGTATCGCCGAGACCAACCGCGCGCCGTTCGACGTTGCCGAGGGCGAATCGGAGATCGTCGCCGGCTTTCACGTCGAGTACTCCGGGATGGCGTTCGCGCTGTTCTTCCTGGCCGAATACGCCAACATGATCCTGATCGCGGGCCTGACCGCGGTATTTTTCTTCGGCGGCTGGCTCAGCCCGCTGGACGGCTACCCATCGTGGCTTGGCGGCAACAGCATCCTGGCGATACCGGGCACCCATTGGCTGGCCATCAAGGTGTTCGTGTTGCTGTTCCTGTTCTTGTGGTTTCGCGCGACCTTTCCGCGCTATCGCTACGACCAGATCATGCGTCTGGGCTGGAAGTTCCTCATTCCGGTGACACTGGTGTGGATCGCGGTCGAGGCGCTGATGAGCTGGTATCACCTCGGTCCCTGGAAGCTCTAACATGGCCATGGCCAATCCGATCAAGACCTTCATGCTGACCGAGCTGCTGTCGGGCCTGTCGGTCACCGCGCGCTCGCTGTTTCGGCGCAAGATCACGGTGCAATACCCGGAGGAGAAGACGCCGCAGTCGGTGCGCTTTCGGGGCTTGCATGCACTGCGCCGCTATGCGAACGGCGAGGAGCGCTGCATCGCCTGCAAGCTGTGCGAGGTGGTGTGCCCGGCGCTCGCGATCACGATCGATTCCGATGTTGCCGCCGATGGCACCCGCCGCACCACCCGTTACGACATCGATCTGTTCAAATGCATCTACTGCGGCTTCTGCGAAGAGGCCTGCCCGGTCGACGCGATCGTCGAGACGCGCATCCATGAATATCACATGGAGCATCGGGGCGAGAACATCATGAACAAGGACAAGCTGCTCGCGGTCGGGGACCGCTACGAGGCGATGATCAGCGCCGACAAGAGCGCGGACAGGCGCTACCGCTGATGATCTGGAAAGAAGGCTAGGGGAACCCGTGCTGCCGCTGATCCTGTTCTACGTCTTTGCGACCGTGCTGGTGATGGCGGCCGTGGCCGTGATCGTATCGCGCAATCCGGTGTACTCGGCGCTGAGCCTGGTGCTGTGCTTTGTGACCAGCGCGGCGTTGTGGCTGCTGATCGAGGCTGAATTCCTCGCCATCGTGCTGGTGCTGGTGTACGTCGGCGCGGTCATGGTGCTGTTCCTGTTCGTGGTCATGATGATCGACATCGATCTGGAGGAGCTGCGCGCCGGCTTCACCCGCTTCGCCTGGCTGGGATGGATCGTGGCCGGCGTCATCGTGCTCGAGATCGCGGGCGTGGTGCTGACCAAACGGTTGGGCATCGATGTGACGCGCGGCGCGGCGCCGCTGCCGGCCAACTACAGCAATACCCAGGAGCTCGGCGCGTTGCTCTATAGCAAATACGCCTATCCGTTCGAGATTGCGGCGATGGTGCTGCTGGTCGCCATCGTCGCGGCGATCGCGCTGACGCTGCGCCATCGTCCGGGGCTGAAGGTGCAGAACATCGCCCGACAGGTGGCGGCGCGGGCCAGCGAGCGCGTGCGCCTGGTCAAGATGGATGCGGAGCAGCGCAAATGATCACCCTCGCCCATATGCTGACGCTGTCGGCGGTGCTGTTCGCGCTATCGGTCGCCGGCATCTTTCTGAATCGCAAGAACGTGCTGCTGCTGCTCATGTGCATCGAGCTGCTGCTGCTGGCCGCGAACTTCAATTTCGTGGCCTTCTCGCGCTATCTGGGGCAGCTCGATGGTCAGATCTTCGTGTTTTTCGTGCTGACGGTGGCGGCCGCGGAGTCGGCTATCGGGCTGGCAATCCTGGTGGTGCTGTTCCGTGAGCGGCGCAGCATCAACGTCGAGGAGCTCGACCAGCTGCAGGGTTGAGACCGCTGCTGCTGATACTGATACTGATAACTATACCGAGAACATGAACCACAATTTGCTGCTTGCCATCCCGATGCTGCCGCTGGTCGCCGCAGTGCTCGCGGGTCTGGCCGGGAAGGCGATCGGCCGCGGCGCCGCCGCGGCGGTCACGATCGGCGCGGTGGCGATCTCCTGCGCTCTGTCGTGCCTGGTGCTCAAGCAGATGCTCGTGGACCAGGTTCCGACCTACGACGGCACCGTCTACACCTGGCTGGTCAGCGACGGTGTGCGCATGCAGGTGGGGTTCCTGATCGATCGCCTGACCGCGCTGATGATGGTCGTGGTCACGTTCGTGTCGCTGTGCGTGCACGTCTACACCATCGGCTACATGCGCGACGACCCGGGATATCAGCGCTTCTTTGCCTATATCTCGCTGTTCACCTTCTCGATGCTGATGCTGGTGATGGCGAACAACTTCATGCAGCTGTTCTTCGGCTGGGAAGCGGTCGGCTTGGTGTCCTACCTGCTGATCGGGTTCTGGTATACGCGGCCGACCGCGATCTTCGCGAGCCTCAAGGCCTTCCTGGTCAATCGGGTCGGCGACTTCGGTTTCGTGCTCGGCATAGCCGGGGTGTTGTATTACACCGGCTCGCTCGACTACCAGGAGGTGTTCGCCGCCGCGCCGGCCATGGCCGCCAGGAGCGTGATGCTGTTCCAGGGTCATGGCTGGTCGGCACTCACGGTGGTCTGCATCTGTCTGTTCGTCGGCGCCATGGGCAAGTCGGCGCAGATACCGCTGCATGTCTGGCTGCCGGACTCCATGGAAGGCCCGACGCCGATCTCGGCGCTGATCCATGCGGCTACCATGGTGACCGCGGGCGTTTTCATGGTGGCGCGCATGTCGCCGTTGTTCGAGTACTCGCCGGCCGCACTGTCGTTCGTGCTGGTGATCGGCGCGACGACGGCGTTGTTCATGGGCTTTCTCGGCATCGTCAACAACGACATCAAGCGCGTGATCGCCTATTCGACGCTGTCACAGCTCGGCTACATGACCGTCGCGCTCGGCGTGTCCGGTTACAGCGTCGCGATCTTTCATCTGATGACGCATGCCTTCTTTAAGGCGCTGCTGTTCCTCGCCGCCGGCGCGGTCATCATTGCGATGCACCACGAGCAGGACATGCGCAAGATGGGCGGACTTCGCCGCCGCATGCCGGTGACCTACTGGACGGCGCTGATCGGGGCGCTGGCCCTGATCGGCACGCCGTTCTTTTCGGGATTTTATTCCAAGGACGCGCTGATCGACGCGGTGCACGCCTCGCAGCGCTATGGCGCCGGTTACGCCTACTGGTGCGTGCTGCTCGGCGTGTTCGTGACCGCGCTCTATACGTTCCGCATGATTTTCATGACCTTCCATGGTCCGGAGCGCCTGGACCATCATGCGCGCGAGCACTTCCACGATGTCGGCTGGGATATGAAGGCGCCGCTGGTTGCGCTGGCGATCCCATCGGTAATCATCGGTTACCTCACCGTCGAACCGATCCTGTTTGGCGACTATTTCGGCAGTGCGATCAAAGTGCTCGAGGGCCACGACGTGGTCGGAGAACTCAAGAGCGAATGGCAGGGGCCGACGGCGTTCGCGCTGCACGCGCTGATATCGGCGCCGGCCTGGCTGGCCGCGCTCGGCGTCTTCACCGCCTGGTGGTATGTGCTCAAGCGGCCGCAGTGGGCTGATGCCACGCGCGAGCGCTTCAGCGGGGTCTATCGGGTGCTGATCAACAAGTACTATTTCGACTGGTTCAATGAAAACGTGCTGGCACCGATGGCACGCGGATTTGGCCTCGTGCTGTGGCGCGGGGGCGATCAGGCGGTGATCGATGGGGCGTTGGTCAACGGCTCAGCCGAGGCAGTGGGCCGGCTCGCCGGTGTTACGCGGCTGCTGCAGAGCGGATTTCTGTACTCGTATGCCTTCTGGATGATCATCGGCCTGGCGGTATCGCTGGGCTGGCTCCTCATCCACATATAAGGCGAAGGTCCCCAAGGCATGCAGCAATTCGGCTTGCTCTCGGTCGTGATCTGGCTGCCGATCGCGGGCGGCCTGGTAACGCTGGCGTTCGGTGAGCAGCGCGCGCGCGCGGCGCGCTGGGCCGCGCTGCTGAGCTCGCTGCTGACGCTCGCCGTGTGTGTGCCCCTGTATGCCGGCTTTGCCAATGGCACCGCGAACTTCCAGTTCATCGAGCGGATGTCGTGGATTCCGGCGCTCAATTCACAGTATTACCTCGGCGTTGACGGCATCTCGCTGCCGCTGGTTCTGCTGACCGCGTTCATGACCGTGCCGGTCATCATCGCCGGCTGGTCGGTGGTCGAGAAGCGTTCGGCGCAGTACTACGCGGCGTTCCTGATCATGGAAGGTCTCATGATCGGCGTGTTCGTCGCGCTCGATTCGCTGCTGTTCTATTTTTTCTGGGAGGCGATGCTGATCCCGATGTTCGTGATCATCGGCGTCTGGGGTGGGCCGCGGCGTGTATATGCGACGCTGAAGTTCTTCCTCTACACCTTCCTGGGCTCGGTGCTGATGCTGGTGGCGCTGATCTACCTGTACCTGAAGGCGGGCGATTACAGCATCGCGGCCATGCAGCAGCTGCCGCTGACACTGGCGGAACAGCGCTGGATCTTCCTGGCATTTCTGCTGGCGTTCGCAGTCAAGGTGCCGATGTGGCCGGTGCACACCTGGCTACCGGATGCGCATGTCGAGGCCCCTACGGGAGGTTCGGTGATACTGGCGGCGATCATGCTGAAGATGGGCGGTTACGGTTTGCTGCGCTTCAGCCTGCCGATGACGCCAGACGCCAGCCGCGAGCTCGACTGGCTGATCGTCACGCTGTCGCTGATTGCGATCGTCTACATCGCTTTCGTCGCGCTGGTACAGCAGGACATGAAGAAACTGGTGGCATATTCCTCGATCACGCACATGGGCTTCGTGACGCTGGGCGCGTTCCTGGTGTTCTATATCATGGCGGCTACCGGCTCGACCAAGGGTGCGATCAACGGCCTCGATGGCGCCGTGGTGCAGATGATCTCGCACGGGCTGATCTCCGGCGCCTTGTTCCTCTGCATTGGCGTGATGTACGATCGCCTGCATACCCGCGATATCGATGCCTATGGCGGCGTGGTCAACGTCATGCCGAAGTTCGGCGCTTTCATGGTGCTGTTCGCGCTCGCGAACTCCGGCTTGCCTGGCACTTCGGGTTTCGTCGGTGAGTTCCTCGTGATCCTCGCGAGCTTCAAGGCCAGCTTCTGGTTTGCGCTGCTGGCGGCCAGCATCCTGGTGGTCGGGGCCGCCTACAATCTCTGGCTGGTCAAGCGCGTGATCTTCGGCCCGGTCGCGAACGAGCAGGTTGCGAAGATGAAGGATCTCAATCCGCGCGAGACTCTGGTGCTTGGCGTACTGGCGCTGGCGGTGCTGCTGCTCGGTGTCTGGCCGGCGCCGATGCTGAACATGATGGAAGCGTCGGTGCAGCATCTGCTGCAGCAGATCCTGACCAGCAAGATTCCGGGGGCGCTATGACGGTCGGTACGCTGACGGGTGGTCCGCTGTTGCCGGCCATCCCGGAAATGTGGCTGGCGGCCTCAGCCTGCCTGATCCTGCTGTGCGACGTCTACTTCCGCGCCGACCACCGGCGCGGCCTGACCGCAACGCTGACGATGGTGGCACTGACCGTCGGCGTGGCGCTGACTAGCCAGTACGGCCTGAGCATGCAGCGGATCCTGCTGTTCAATGGCCTGTATGTCGACGATCCGCTGGCGGGATTTCTGAAATTGGCCGGCTTCGTCACGATGGCGACGGCGGTGTTTTATTCCGAGGACTACCTGGAACAGCGCGGCATGCGGGGAGGGGAGTACTACGTGCTGTGCCTCACGGCCCTGCTCGGGATCTTCGTACTGATCTCGGCCAACAGCCTGCTGACCGTCTATCTCGGCATCGAACTGCTGTCGCTGTCGCTATACGCGCTGGTAGCCTTCGATCGCGATTCGGGGATCGCAGCCGAGGCGGCGGTCAAATATTTCGTGCTCGGAGCCATTGCCTCGGGGGTGTTGCTCTACGGTATGTCGATGCTCTACGGCCTGACCGGAACGCTCGATCTCGATCAGCTCAGCAATATTGTGCGCCGCGGCCCCGACGCCGCACTGGTCATCGGCGTGGCGTTCGTGGTGGCTGCCATCGCTTTCAAGTTCGGGGCCGTACCGTTCCACATGTGGGTGCCTGACGTCTATGAAGGCGCCCCGACCAGCGTGACCCTGTACATCGCCACGGTCTCGACTTTCGGCTCGTTCGCGCTGATCCTGCGGCTGCTCGCGCATGGGCTGGCCGGTACGCCCGCGATCTGGACGCAGATGCTGGTGGCGACGGCGGTGCTGTCGCTGCTGATCGGCAACCTGGGCGCGATCGCGCAAACCAATCTCAAACGCATGCTGGCGTATTCGGCCATCGCCAACGCCGGCTTCGTGCTGCTCGGCTTCGCCACCGGCAATAGCGCTGGCTATCAGGCGGCGCTGAATTTCACGGTGGCCTACGTGATTACGACACTGGCGACTTTCGGCATCATCCTGATGCTGAGCCGCCGGGGCTTCGAGCACGACGAGATCGCCGACTTCAAGGGCCTTGCGACCCGCGATCCACTGCTCGCGGCGATGATGCTGGTGCTGATGTTCTCCACCGCCGGCGTGCCACCGTTCATCGGCTTCTGGGCCAAGCTGTGGATCATCCAGGCGCTGCTCGGCGGCAACCATGTGTGGCTCGCGACCTTCGTGGTCCTGGTCTCGGTGGTCGGCGCGTTCTACTACCTGCGGGTAGTGTGGTACATGTACTTCGAGGCCGCCGGTGATCGGCCCGTGCCGGAAGCGCGGCCACGGATGCGTTTCATCCTGCTGCTCAATACCGCGGCCGTCACGATCATGGGACTGTTGCCCAATGCGCTGCTCCGCGTGTGCGAGCGTGTGATCCCGTAATTGGTGTCCCCTTCGGGGATGGTGGAAACCCCTCGCCTTCAGGCGAAGGAAAGGATCGCGTAAACGTGGCGGAGTGCGACATTACAGGCTGGGAGCGCACACGAAAAGCGACCTGAAGGTGCATCTCGTGTGGGTCCCAAAATACAGGAAACAGGTGCTGAACGGGGAGGTCGCGATTCGTGCGCGCGACCTGATTCGGCAGATCGCCATGGAGCATGAGCTGGAAATTATCTCCGGCAAGGTCGCACGAGACCACGTTCACGTCTTTGTGAGCTACCGCCTAACCCAGAGGGTGAGCCAGATCACGCAGTGGCTCAAGGGACGAGCTCGAGAATGCTGCTGCAGGAGTATTCGCATTTGAGGAAGAAGTTCTGGGGTCGGCACCTGTGGGCGAGGGGCAATCAGGTGCTCAGCTCCGGCACGATTACGGACGAAATGATCAAGCGGTACATCGATGAGCAGGAAGGTGAGCAAGTGGCTGACGACAGTCGATTTCCAATCGACGAGGGATAACCCGTCGCCTTATAGGCGAGGGTTGTTTAGTTTTTGTAAGTACCTGAACAATAACAATTATTGTCTTGGGATGAGCCATGGGGAGAGCGGAGATGCGTGCCGTGGGGCGGCGGCTGCAGTTCGCATAGGCGGGTTGATGCGAGCTGTTATCCGGCATGCGTGGTGTAGAATGCGCGGCCTCCTGGTGCGGGGTGGAGCAGTCTGGCAGCTCGTCGGGCTCATAACCCGAAGGTCGCAGGTTCAAATCCTGCCCCCGCTACCATCTTTATATCGAGATTCGGTCGCGCACGATGCGACCGCTCGCGAGTAGTCGACGCAGACCCTCGCGTGCCGTCGCTGCGTTCTCGCGCTTTGTCAGGACATTAAGACGTTTTGCGACGGCGCCGCGATACGCGCAAGCAAATTCATCGCGTGTAACACGCCGAGCTTTCACTGTGATGGGCAGCCTCAAAGCGGTACGCTCTTTCTCCAATTCCGCGAGCCACGACAGCCCGCGATATCAGATTTATCGAACTTCAGAGGGACCGACCCTTAGGTGCGTCTCCTGCGCCAGGATCAACGCTGCCCTGCGCACGCCGTCGAACTGCCGCTCGACGTCGATGCGAAGCGCGGCGGCGAACTCCGGACCGAAATTCCAGTTGTGGCCAATGGAATTCACCTCAGTCACCACGAGTTGATCGGTCAGGGCGCTCTTGAGGACATCCACGCCCAGTAACGGGACATCGGGGAATGCACGGGCTGCGCGCTCGCCGAAAGCGATGATGTCTTCGTCCGTGCAGAAGGCGGCAGTGGAATCGCGCGCGTTCGAGACGATGGATACCGACTCACGGGCGTCGCCCCGCGCGTCGAAATCCTCGGGTCCCCTCAGCGGCTGGCGCGCCTCGTTGCCCGTGATGACCAGACTATAGAGAACCCGGCCGAACAGGGTATTGACTCGATAGCTCACTGGCCACGGTCCCGTGTACACGAACTCCTGCACCAGCAGGCGCGGACTCGGGCCGGCCGCCGAGGTTACCACGGGCTTCCACCGGACCCGCTCGCGGCGGACGATGCGGATTTCGGCGCCCTTGGCGCCGTAATCCGGCTTGCGCACGACATAGGCTCCAAAGCCCGACAAATCGGGCTGAACCCCATCCTCCAGCACGACCCACTTTGGCACCGGGATACCCGCACGCTCGAGGATCCGATACTCCTCGCTCTTGCCCAGCGGGTAGCCGCAGCAGACCTGAGCAGGCAGGGCGGGACGGTGGCGCAGCAGCCCCGGTGAGACCACGAGCGTCGGC